>JBBDYG010000039.1:0-179496 GCA_040901765.1 Pirellulales bacterium | reverse complement strand
AATCCCGTGGACATATGGTAAGCGGCTTGGAGAGAATTTCAACGGGCTGTTAACGCTGATCGCAACACAACTATCTATTTACTGATGGAGCTACGCCGCTTGGCTGCCAATAGGCGCCGGCAAAAACTCGCGATGCTTCTATTTTGTCAGCCACCTCCACTTTGACGTGGCGCATCGCTTGCAATAATCGAACCGCCTCCTCCATCGTTGCCGGGCAACCGAACTGTTCGCAAGCGATTCGATGCAGCTCATTCAATCTGACGGAGGGAGCCCGTCCACAGAACGACATCAAGGCAGACTCCAGAGCAATAAATGATTTATGCTCGTCAGCAGCAACTTGCATGAATTATCCTCCCATCCGTATTCGGAACCCAGCCCGCAGGGTTATCTCCGAAGGTCGCATAAGTCATCAGCCGATTCTCGGCTTTCGCTTTCCTGCGTCTCGTACAATTCCTCTTTTCGCTCACAACCAAATTCGTGATCGAGAATAATCTCAATAATCGACATGCCGGCCTGCAATGTGTGACCCGGTGGTATCACAAGATGAAACAACCGGATAACGGCAAGTTGTCCCTGCCGATCCCTGAACATTCTCAGCAATTCATTTTTCCGTACTTCCCTGGTGCTTGATGTGCGTACTTCGTTGGACACTCGCTCCGTCTTCCAAGGTATCAACTGGCATGGTGTCAACGATCGCCGTTCAATTTATTCAATGCTTCTAATTCTTGCCGCACTTCGCTCATTTGATGCTCGAGTTCTGGCACTTCATTGGGATCATCGCACTGCTGTTTGGCCGCGGCGAGCAATTGCTGTAGCTTCTGCGTTTTCGCCCGGAGCACTGCAATTCGCTTTTTGGCTTTCTTGTTCAATTCAGGAACTCCCCATCAAATTGCGCGCAATGTAGACTAATCCGTCGCAATACTCCGGCGACAGCGAGCTGCCGATTGCCGACTGCGCAGCGGACTGCGAGATCGTCACTAGGAGCGCTGCAACGCGACGACGACTGCGAATTCAGCAGCAAGCAATGCGGAGAAGAGGAGCCAATACGCTTGAAAGGCGTGCCGGCGAAATGGCAGTCTCAGCTGCGGCGCCGCGCTCCGCAAAAGATTGATTCGTGATGGCTAGGGCGGGCTCATGCTCCTATTGTAAGAGGGGGAGTTCCTTCGGGTCAAGTGCGCCTCCTGCTAGCTGACCATCGGAAGAAGTGTGAATTTCGTCGTGTGCAAGGGCCTCTCGAACCTAAGTACTTTCAGAGCGGTCGATCGAACGTTCTCTCCCGGACGGGAGCCTTCCGCGACATCTCGAGCATCTCGACGATGACCCGGATTTCGCGTAAAAATCTGGCATACAAATCATAACGAACGACAGAGGAACCATGCAGAGACTTTCCTGTACCCTATGCGAGAATCCATCACAGGCGTATGCAGCAGACGAACGAAGGGCGTACTATCGGTGCTCAGCTTGTGGATTGGTGTTTGCCGACCCCTCCGACCGGTACGATTCCGCCGCCGAGCTCAATCACTATCGGAAACATGAGAACGATCCGTCCGATGTTCGGTATCGTCGTTTTCTCGAACAGTTGGCCCGCCCTCTGTTGGCTCGCCTGACAATCGGGATGCGAGGCCTCGATTTTGGCTGTGGTGCTGGCCCCGCGCTATCCTGGATGCTCCGAGAAGCTGGCATGGAAATGGAGCTGTTTGATCCCTATTTCGCGCCAAACTACGATCTCTTATCGCGTCAGTACGACTTTGTAACTTGCAGCGAAGCGGCAGAACACTTCTACGAACCGCGTGAGGAGTGGGATCGATTATCCCGACTCTTACGGCGGGGAGCTGGCTCGGCGTGATGACACAGCTGATCAATTCGGACCAAGTTTTTACAGATTGGTTTTACAAGAATGATCCAACTCACGTGAGCTTTTACTCCCCACCAACGTTCGCCTGGCTCGCAGTTCATTACGGCTTTACGATTGAGCATTTAGACCCTAACGTCGTCCTCCTTCTGAAGAGATGAGCGCCTCATGTTATCGTCAGCGCCTCACACGCTGGAGACTAAATCGACCTCTATCGCATCACGTAGTGCAACTTAACCCAGCGATTTTCCCAACTTATGCGGACGACCGGCGGATGGCCTCGCAATTAAGCAGCGGAACAAACCCTTATGCATACCACGATTAACGGCACCAGTTTCAACGAGACGGAGACTGACGAGAAAAACTATCTGAAGTACATGAAGGTAAAAATTGCCGCCGAACTTGATGCCGTGGATCGAAAAGTCAATTCGCGGCACACGGAAATGCTCGACCTCAAGGACTACCTGCAGGAAAACAAAGCAGACCTGGATCATGTCGAGAAAGCTGCGGTGCGGCAATCGGTGGACATCATGTCGAGGATCGGCGAGCACGCCGTTACCCAAAAGAAGCGACTTCTAAAGCTGCTCCATTCGCCGTACTTCGGTCGAATCGACGTCCGCATCGTCGACCGAACGGCGGTATCACCGACGTACATCGGTGTCCACTCCCTCTACGACGCGGAAACGGAAACGCAGTTGATTCACGACTGGCGCGCCCCCATCTCCAGCATGTTCTACGAGTTCGAATTGGGGGACGCATTCTACGAAGCCCCCGAGGGAAGAACTAATTGCAAGCTTTTGAGAAAGCGACAGTACCGAATCGAAAACCAAGAGCTTGCGTTCATGCTTGAAACGTCATTGAACATTCAAGACGACATTCTACAAAAGGAACTGAGCCAGGCGTCGGATGACAAAATGAAGAACATCGTCGCGACGATCCAGCGCGACCAGAACGCCATCATACGCAACGATCAAGCTCATACGCTCATCATTCAAGGTGCGGCTGGGTCTGGAAAGACGTCGATCGCTCTGCATCGAATTGCCTTTCTGCTTTTCAAATACAAGGATATTCTTCGCTCGGAAGACATTCTGATTATCTCTCCCAATAAGGTGTTCGCGCACTATATCTCGCAGGTGCTGCCCGAATTAGGCGAAGAGATGATCCAGGAAATGACAATGGAGGGCCTAGCCGCGGAGCTTTTGGGTAAAGTCAAGTATCAGACCTTCTCGGAGCAAGTCTCAACGTTGCTGTGCGGACGAGACGACAAGTATGCCGAAAGAGTCAAGTTTAAAGCGTCAGAGGCTTTTCTCAGTAAACTCGAACAGTATGGGCACCAAACTTGCCGTACGCATATCGACGCATCGGGAGTTCAGGTGGGGCTTTTCTCGCTCGATTCCGAATGGATAGACGCTCGTTTTCGTCGATCCACGGGAGGCTCCGCCAGCGAACAGGTTAGTGCGGTGCTTAACGCCATTGAAGAGCACATGCAAAGCCAACACCGAAAAGAAATCGAAAGCGCGGAACGCAAGCGGCTGCGATCGGAATTGAGACGCATGGTGACAACGACCACTCTGAAGGCACTCTACAAGAACTTCTTCACCTGGCTCGGGGAGCCGGACATGTTCAAGCCGGCTAAGGGGGGCAAATACGAATACGCCGACGTCTTCCCGTTGATCTATCTCAAAATGATGACGGAAGACACGCTCGACTGGGGCCATATCAAGCACGTCGTGATTGACGAAATGCAGGATTACACGCCAGTGCAGTACGAGGTGATCGCCGGACTCTTTGAATGTAAGAAAACGATTCTTGGCGATTACAATCAGTCCGTAAGCCCCCTCAGTTCCTCCACGGCAGAGTCGATTCAGGCAATCCTCCGGCAAGCAGAGTGCATGTACATGAACAAGAGCTACCGCTCGACCCTGCAGATTACGGAGATAGCGCAAAGCATCCATCGCAATCCGAGTCTTGTTCCTATCGAACGTCACGGCGAGATGCCCGTCGTTATAGCCTGCGGAAGCACACGGCAAGAGATTGATCAGATTCTGCTGGAAATCGACTGCTTTCAACAGTCGGACTTTAATTCCCTGGGGATAATTTGCAAGACTCAGGATCAGGCGGACTCCCTTTTCGAAAGTCTTCGAGCAGGGTGCGAATACATCCGGCTACTCGACGCCGATAGCACTATCTTTGGCGACGGCATCATGATTGCCACCGCGTACCTGGCCAAAGGCTTGGAATTCGATCACGTCATCGTGCCGTTCTGTAACGACAAGCAATACAACGCAGTAATCGATCGGCACATGCTCTACGTGGCATGCACTCGGGCTATGCACAGGCTGACGCTCACCCACACCGGAGGCATCTCACAATTCTTACGTGATGCCACGGAAAACTCTTTAGTGGTGCAGACTCGTTGATATTGGCTGCTCCCTCCGCCATTGGCCGGAATTGTCAGCGGTCTGCGTGCGAGCGTACCGCCGCATAAGAGTGCTCACCCGCAGCCGGTGCAGAAAGGTGTCTCAGGAACGTATTCCAGCCGCTCCTGAGTAATTGACCCTCCGCATCTCGTGCAACTCCCGTAAGTGCCCGCCCGCACCCGCTGAAGCGCCTCACGGACGGTACTCAGGCGGGCCTGCAATTGCCGTCGCGCGTGGAGCGACATCTGCTCCTGCTGGTACGCGTCGATATACGTCAAGCGGCCAACGGCCGAGTTCATCTGCGGCGATTCGGTGGACGCCTCATTTCCATGAATCCGCTGGACAATCTCCGCCTCAAGTTCCCGCAGGGTGCGCTCGGCCTCACTGTGAAAGGATGGGTCAGACATCATACAAATCCAGGCGGATCAAAAAACATACAGAAAGCTCTGCATGAAGCGTCGACCGATCGGCGAGACTCTAATGTAAGCGATTTAAGTCGCCCGGTCACGATGTAAGCTCGGGCCCCGTGAAGTGATTACTGCCGAGAAAGTTGCGCAGCCATCAGTAGCAGCATCGGCGATATGACACACGCACTTCGTGCGAGTACGGGGGAAGAAAGCGATCGCCATCCATAACTTGCGCATTCTCGGGTCGAACACCGTCTGCCCCGCCTACCGGTCCGGAACGATACTTTCCGACCCGCTATAGCGGGCCGAACGCCGTGCTAACCATACGGGGTGAGATATTGAGCAATCGAGAGTTTTGGCAATTCGGAGTCCAATTCGCGTTCCCAGCGCGAATCAATTCGAGTGCAAGAAAAACAAGAGACTTGCCCGAATTAGAACTGGATACTTCGTTCAGTCGCCGCACGCTTTTCCTTTCTCGCCGGGACGAATGGACGCCTCGCATGAAGTGGACTGGCACACGCGTGGACCTCGTCTTTGGTTCAAACTCCCAACTCCGCGCCCTGGCCGAAATCTACGCAAGTTCCGACGCCCAGCAGAAGTTCGTGCATGACTTCGTCGCGGCCTGGAACAAGGTGATGAACCTCGATCGCTTCGACCTCACTTGATCGTAGCGCAAACCTCTGCAAGCTCCACCTCTAGGGAGGCGAGAAACGTCGGCTAACAACCGGTTCCAGCGAACGGCACATCGCCGCCGCCGCTGGCTGAACTTCCGAGGATGGACCGATGCCGCCGACGTGTCCTCATGCCGGGAGGGGGCTATTCGCAAGCTTTTCGACCTACGCAGATTAACGACATTCCCGGCCAGGGAAGAACGCGGTCGAGCAGTCTCAGGAGCGGCCAGAGTCGGTCAAACCAGATCATTTGGCGCGGCGTTAGATTGCGCCGGCGGAGTATGCGGCCATTAAACCACCAAGCAGCCGCCCCGGCTTTGCAGATTTGGCGCTCATGGACCACCTCAAATCCGGTCGACCGCATTAGCTCGCGCAGCTCGCTGGCTCGATAGCGCCGGTAGTGGCCGAGCGACTCGTCCAACGGTGTGAACAGGGACGGTTCCGCCGGTACGATGATAATACAATGCCCCCCGGGCTCCAACGCGCGGTGGAATGACGAGAGGACCTCACGATGAGGCCCGAGATGCTCCAAGACGTTCGAGCAAAAGATCGTGTCGAGCCGTTCTTGCCATGACTGCTCGAAGTTAGGGCAGGTAAGGTCGGTCTCTTGGACGTGCACATTCCCCATGGCGCCGAAGCGATCTTCACGCTGGTCTGCGCCGTCACGCTTCGAGTTCTGTGCGGCGTGCGAATGCCATGACAGACGCCTCAAGCCAAACGACTTTACCTCACGCGGGGGCTTTATTAGAATAGGGCCAGAATCAACTGTCACGCAGAGACAGCACTACATCAGCTATGCTAAACAGCCCATGCAGAACTTCAATCTAAATATGCTGCGTCAACTGGGCTCTGTGCCGCTGCGTTGCCGTGTCGTCGCAAGCTGTTGGTGTGGTCTGCTTATTGCGGGCTCGGGGTTTGGAATAGCGGTGGGCCTGAGCAGTGCCAACGCGGGAACGCCACCCCGAGTGCGGAGCGGGTTGCAAGTGCTCTATGACTTTGCATCAACCGAAGGATCCGTGATCAAGGATCTCGCTGGTGTCGAGCCGGCGTTGAATTTGCGAATGCTTGACTCGAAGGCGGTAATTCATTCGTCCGCCGGGCTGGAATTTGTTGGCAAGTCGTTGATTCGTTCCGAGAAGACGGCCAGTCGGCTGATCGACGCGATTCAACAGTCCGAAGCGATAACGATTGAAGCTTGGGTGCGCCCGGCATCAACCAACCAAAGTGGACCCGCCCGAATCATAACGTTGTCTCGCAACGCCAACGAGCGCAACTTCACGCTTGGACAAGACGGCGACAAGTTTGAAGTGCGCTTACGGACCACGAAGACAAGTACGAACGGCGTCCCGGCGCTGGCTTCGAAGCCAAAAAGTGTCAAAGCCGAGTGGACGCATGTGGCTTACACCTGCGATCGCGGGGGACGCGCTCGCCTCTTCGTCAATGGCAGGCTGAACGTCGAGCAGAAACTTGGCGGTGCCGTTGCGAATTGGGACCGCAGATTCCCATTCGCAATTGGCAACGAATTTTCCAACGATCGACCGTGGCTGGGAACCTTTCGTCTCGTGGCGGTTTACAGCCGCGATCTATCACCGAGCGAGATTGAGCAAAACTTCCTGGGGGGAAGGAAGATCGCGCCTCCGAGCGCAGCAGAGTTGCTGGCCGAGAAGAGCAAAGCCAACGCCAAACTGTTTGAAACGCGGATCGCGCCGTTGTTCTCGCAACACTGTCTGGAGTGCCACGATGCGCTGTCGAAAAAGGGCCAGCTGGATTTATCGCGCCAGGACTCTGCGCTCGCGGGAGGGGATAGCGGGCCAGCCATTGCTCCGGGCAAGTCCGCGGGAAGCCTGCTCTGGGAATTGGTCGAGTCGGATGAGATGCCGTACGATCGCCCGCCACTGACAGCTTCGGAGAAGCAGTGGCTCCAGCAGTGGCTGGACGACGGAGCCACGTGGTCGCTGGAGATCATCGATCCCGCCGTGTACGCGCACGGCGACGGCTCGCAGAAGGCCTTCGTCCAACGGCTGACTGTGCCGGAATATATCGAGACCGTGCGCAGTACGATCGGCGTTGAGATTGGGAACGAGGCCCGTAAATTGCTGCCACACGACCTGCGAGCCGACGGGTTCAGCAACACCGCCTACAATCTGAATGTCGATCTCGGCCATGTTGAAGCCTATGCTCGGCTGGCGGAGCTCATCGTCGAACGGATTGACATTATGTCGCTCGCCACGAGGTACACCAAGAGCCGCGAGTTGACGGACGAAAACGTTACGAAGGTCGTCGAACCGGTCGGCCGACAGCTGTTGCGTGGTCCGCTCAGCAAGGACGAGATTGCCACTTTCTGCGGCATCTCAACGACGGTCGCTTCCGCTGGCGGCAGTTTTGAGGAAGCGATTCGCTGCATCCTGGAAGCGATGCTACAATCGCCGCGATTCCTCTACCGCATCGAACGGCAGCGCGGCGACGGTTCCACACATACGGTCGATTCATGGGAACTGGCCTCGCGCGTGAGCTACATGCTGTGGGGTGGCCCGCCGGACGACGCCTTGCTTCAAGCGGCCGATCAAGGAAAGCTCGATCGCTTGGGCGTCGAAGCCGAGGCGCGTCGCATGTTACAGGATCGCCGCGCCGTCGAACGATCCCGCCAATTCATTTCAGAGTGGCTCAACCTTGGCCAACTCAAAAATTTGCGTCCCAGCCAGGAAAAATTCCCGCACTGGGACGCAATTCTGGCGGCCGACATGCGAGACGAGACACTGGCGTTCTTTGAGGAGATCGCTTGGACGCAGAATCGCCCGCTCGCCGAGTTATTCAATGCTCAGGTCACATTCGTCACGCCTCGCCTGGCGAATCATTATGGCCTGCCACTCGATAAACAGCCGGCCGGCGACGAGCCAGATAGGAGTGAGTCATCGCAAATGCAGCGCTGCGACCTATCGTCGACCCCAGAGCGGGGCGGGCTGTTGACTCAAGGTAGCGTCTTGACTGTGGGTGGCGACGAAGCGTCGACGGTCGCGCGAGGGCTGTTCGTCCTGCACGAAGTGCTGCGTGGTGTCGTACGCGATCCGCCGCCGTGCGTCGATACGACGCCCGTCCCCAGCAAACCAGGGCTCACCCAGCGAGCTATCGCCGAGTCGCGTGTCGCCGACGTGAACTGCACTGGCTGTCACGCGAAGTTTGAGCCACTCTCCTTCGGACTGGGAAGATTTGATGGCTTGGGTTCATATCATGAGTCCGACGAGCACGGCAACCAGCTGCGCGACGACGGCAACATTTTGTTCCCCGGCCAAGACAAGCCGATCGCGTACCAGTCGTCGCGGGAATTGATGGACTTGCTCGCCAAGAGTGACCGCGTACGCGAGTCGCTCACCTGGAAGGTCACGCAATTCGCCGTCGGCCGCCCGCTCGGAGCGGAAGACGCGCCCGTTGTGGCCGACATCCACCGCGCGGCTCAACATAACGGCGGAACATACGCCAGCTTGATGACCGCCATCGTCACCAGCGATCTCGTTATGCGGACTCGCACGGAAGTCACAACCGTAAACGCGCGCGACAACGGCGAGAGTCAACTAACAGGAGACACGCCATGAATCAGCGACCGATCAGCCGCCGCACGATGCTCAAGGGCGCGGGGGCCGTCACCGTCGGCTTGCCGCTACTCGAAGAAATGCTGGTTTCCACTGCGGCGGGAGCGCCAATAAAATATGACGTGCCGATTCGGGCCTTCAATGTGTTCTTCGGATTGGGGATTCCCGCTCCGCTGCAGAAGGAGGGGTTCGATGGCGTGATGGAGCCGCTCAAGCCGCTACGCGACAAACTGCTGATCCTGCGCGGCGTCGATCACGTGCGGTGCGACCGATCCGGCATGAACGCACACTACGACGGCGCGACCGGCGCGTTCACCGCGGAACCGCCCGACGGCGAAGCGAAAGCTGGCGGACCGTCCATCGATCAAGTGATTCGCAAGACGCATTATCCCAAGGGGATGCCCGCCGGAATGGTCCCGACACTGGTTGGCGGCACGTTCTTTCGGCGCAGTCGCGTGGGCCGATATGTCCACAGCTACAACGAAGACGGCACCGTCGCAGCGGTGATGCAGGAGACGCCTCGCGACCTGTTCGAGCGCGTCTTCGGGTCGGTCGACCCGACCGGCGATGAAACCGATTTGCGCCGGCAGCGACTTAAACGAAGCGTTCTGGACTCCGTAGTTGACCAATACAAGTTCTACACGGGCGGCAATTCCCCGCTCGGCTCGGCGTCGCGGGCACGCGTTGCCGATCATCTGGAACGGATCCGCGAGTACGAGCAGCGGGCGTTCGAATTGAAGCAGCGAGATCCGCACGGCCCACAGCTGCCGCCGCCGTCGCAAGTCGCGCATGGCGGTGAAGCCGATCCCGGGGGCGAGGGCATCGACATCACCCTGGAGGAATTGACGACCGAATGGCAGCTAATGGCCGACTTGTATGCCTTGGCGATTCAAACCGACCGCGTGCGATTCGGTTCCATCACCTTCCTGGCCGCCGGTGAGCGCATCCGTTTGAAAGGCAAGTACGAGTACGGTGGCCGAACCGTCTTCGAGTTCGACGACGCCGGTCAGCGCAAGAAATCGGGTTCAAATGCGTGCAGCCACGAATGGTGGCACGATTTCGACGAGAAAAAGAAGAACGAGCAACTGCGGGCGCACGCTCACATGAAGATGCGCGAGGTCGCCTACTTCCTTCAGCGGCTCGACAGCCCCGAATGCGTCGAGCCGAATGGAAGGACGATTCTCGAAAACGCACTGATCACCGTCTCCACCGAATCGGGTGACGGCCGGCACAATGACATGAAGCGCGAATTGTCCGGCATCTTCCACGCGGCGACCGGTGCCAGCGGCCGCTTCAAGACCGGCCAAATCCTGGACATTGGTGCGGAAGGGATTGATGTATACAACACGCTCCTTGAGGCGATGGATGTGACCCGGCGACTTGGGCCCGCGAACCGAGAGATTAGACGAGTCGACTCGATCCGGAGCTAGTCGTGGTCAACTCGATTGAATGTGTCGATTGGAAATCTATTTCCGGTTGCAAGCGAATTCGAAGGCATCGTTCAATTCCGAATAACGAACCGCTTTCCGAAAACGTTTGCCAACAAATGTTCGGCCGCCAACGGTTCAAAAACTCACTTCATCAAACAATGTGCCGTCAAACGTATTTTCTGACAACTTTCAACGCGGCCTCGCGGTCAAGGTCCGCGTTGGAGACGCACTTTGAAGCGGCCAACTTCTTTGCGTCCAGCTGCCCAAGGAGGACGTGTCCTCGGGGGGCTCGCCCTGGAAAAGTTATCTCGTTAACTTTCCCAGCGCGAATCAATGCGAGTGCCAAAATTAAGAGACTTGCCCGAATTTGAACTGGACACTTAGTTCAGTCGCTCGGTAGAACAGCTTTGACGCACATGGCGTAGGCCCCACGCTTTATCCTTGGCGGCAGCGATGGCCAAAGCTCAACAATGCGACGAAGCGTGTTGTCAGATGATGCTACGCAATGACCGTTAGTGTCGTCAGGGTGCAGACATAATGCAGACACGACAGGATTCATCGTCGCAAGCGTAGGCTCCGTAAGTGCTTGTGAAGATTGAGCGGTTCGTTCGATTCCCGCCGCCTCCACTTTGCCAGGCGATGACGCTTGGCACGTCAGCATCGAAGGCCCTTGGCTTTGCCAGGGGCTTTTTTATTTGGGTGAGTTCAAACTTCAAATGCAACAAGCCAAACGCCCTGGATTTGAAGGGGTTTTCGACGTTTGTTCACGATTCCCCGAAAATTCTAGAGCCGAACTGCTAGCAGCTTCGAAAATCAGCCCGCGACTCAGCCTCAAAGTTGTCGCATTTGAAGTTTGACATCACCTTTGAAAATGCCGTTGGCTAATAAAGTAGAATGCCTCCTTTTCTCTCAAAACGGGACGAATATTGTGTTCGGCGGAGCCTGGAAAAACTCCGGCGCGGTCAGGGTTGACGCCTAGCGCGTTTACTCGTATTATACGAGTACTTTAGTTAACAGAGTTCAGCTTTCCAGGAGACGACGATGAGTGATGCCAACGTAAAACGGCTGCAGGATGACTTAGACGCGATGAGGCAAGTCGTTGGCTTGGGGCCGTCGTTAACGATGTCGCAAGTCCGCGGATTCGTTTGGTTGGCCTTCACGGGGCTACTCCTCACTGGATTTTCCGCTTTGCCCGATCTTGTCCCGGGCAATTGGGAGCTCCTGCTTGTGCTGTTGTGCTGGATTGCACTACCCGTGCGGGGATTGGTAAGCCGCGTTTTGGGCAAGCAAGATTGCGATTTCGATAACGCTCAGCGGAGTTTGCCAAGATTTTACTCGGCGACCGTCTTAACAATCGGAATCGTCGTCTTACTTTGGGCACAACTGTTGAAATTATCATGGCCTATTACCATCGGCATATTGTTCTTTGTTGAGGCGTTGCCGCTGTTAATAGTATCGGTGGGGGGACGAAGGGCGACGATCGGGCCTAGGTTTGGCTCTGGCACTAATCGCGTGCGGATTCGGCGTTCCGTTTGTTCAGGGAACTGGATTTGGCGTGCTTCTCGGAGCAGCAATTTTTTCAGGATGCGCCCTGTCGGCCGGTATCTTGTACTGGCAGTTGTGTCAGCACGAGTGTGCGGCGGAGTAATAAACGCATGGAGAGCATTAATTTCAACGGTTTAGATACAGTGGTCCACGGGCCGGTGCGATTGGGCGTTCTGACAGCCCTCCGCGTTCATGGTCCGCTGGATTTCACAACGCTGAAGAAGCAATTGGACGTAGGAGACGGCACGCTAGGTCAGCATCTGCAGAAGCTTGAGGAAAGTGGCTACGTCTCATGCGAGAAGGCGTTCGTGGGGCAACGTCCTAAATCGACGTACCGATTGACTGGCGTCGGACGTAAGTCGCTGCGCCGCTATTTGGACGCAATGCAGGCGATTATCGACTCCGCAATGTCTGATTCGCGCTCGAACTGATGAACCTAAACGATCCGCAGCAAAAAAGATTGTCACGATCGATCCTGGGGGAACTCGCGCCATTGCTTTCGCTTGCAGACGATGGAAAGTCCGGCCGTGTACGTCGGTCGTATCGACCGAAATTGCAGAGGCTATCCGAAACTCATTCCGTCAGTGGATAGGATTCCCGGAAAACACTGCCGTTTGCGGCTGGCCGCGACCGTCCGGCCAGCTTTGCCACCAGCTTGGCCACCCCCGCTGGAAGTGGCAATGTGGCAATCCTCTATAAAAACAGGGGTCTTGCGCCGACACGTGGCAATGCTGATGCTCCCCGTGCCAAACCTGATCCGCGTGGCTCCGCGGAATCTCATCCGACGACTATGGCTGTGAACCCCATGTTTAGCTTGGTGAGTATAGCAATTACTCGCGGCTGCCCGTAAAGTGAAAAAGCCGCACAGCGGAACGCGGCTGGAGTCTCACCGCGACTTAGTTGCAGGGATTGATGTGATGAATTCACCCAAATCGGCTCCTGAGTGCTCGACGAACGACGACACCTGTCGGGTTCTCATCGTCGAAGACAACCCCGATATGGCCGATCTTTTGGCGCTCGCCTTGCAACGCCATGGCCACGACATTCAAACCGCGCGCAACGGCACGGAGGCGCTGACCGTCGCTGCGACCTATCGCCCCCACGTCGTTCTTATCGATATCGGTCTCCCCGGTCTCGACGGTCATTACGTCACCGAAGAAATTCGCAAGTCGCGAAGCGAGGTGCTCATCATCGCTACCACGGGCCGCAGTGCGCCCGAAGATTTCCAACGATCGCGAGATGCGGGTTGCGATCATCACTTGGTGAAGCCGCTGAACATCGCGGAAATCATCGCGCTCTTGCAGGACTGGAAAGCAAACGGCGGATGCGAAGCCAATCCGGAAGAGGCGACCGGTCTGCAATTCGGCCTGTTCAGCCCCCGCTAGGCCGCACTTTCTGCACCAATCCGTGTCATGGCACTCTGCCAGCGCGTGCGGGTATAATCATTCCGCGGCCAACTTTCGCTGCCACGGTTTATTCTTAGGAACTCTGCGCATGTCCATTCCTACCGAACCCATCGGAAGTATCCCCAGGCCGCGTGCGCTGATTGAGGCGATTGCCGCCGGCGATGGCAACGATCCTGCGCTCGACCCGCTTTACGAAGCGGCGATTAAGGATACGATCGAACGGTTCGAAGCGACTGGGTCGCCGGTAATCACCGATGGCGAACAGCGAAAGTACCATAATTTTTGGACCTACTCCGTACACGGTCTTCCCAATACGGCGCCCAATGGATTCCAAATTCCTTTCACTGCCGGTCACACCCGCCGCATGCCGCGGCTGACGCGAGGTCCATTTCGATATCTCCGACGCGCCGATCGTTATCTCGAGGTGGCCAGTCGCTATGCTCATGTTCCGCTGAAGCAGGCCGTCATCTCGCCCTCCGCATTAAGCCTGATGTATCCCGACGATGAGATCCCCAACTATTCTCGCGATGAGTTCATCCGCGATCTTTTAAACGAACACGAAACAGAAGTTCGAGATTGCTTGAGGAAGGGTGCATGCAAAGTGCAAATCGATTTCACGGAGGGCCGGTTAGCGGTAAAAATCGACCCGGCCGGGAATCTTCTTCATCGCTTTATCGACCTGAACAATCTCGCTTTGTCTCGCTTTACGGCCGAGGAGCGTCAGCGGATTGGCATTCATACGTGCCCGGGCAGCGACTTCGACTCGACGCATAGCGCCGATGTCGACTACGCCGAACTTTTGCCGAGTCTGTTTCAGTTGAAAGCCGGCAACTTTTACATTGCGCTGGCGAATGAGCCTGACCGGGTGCGAGTTCTGAAAATCATCCAAGCAAACATGAAACCCGATCAGCGCATCTTCATTGGCGTGGTTGCGCCCATCGAGCCACGCATCGAAACCCCAGAGGAGATCCGGGACCGAATTTTGGAAGCAGCAGACTACATCCCCGTCGGTCAGCTCGGGACGACGGATGATTGCGGGTTTTCGCCATTTTGCGATGACACCTCGACGAGTCGCGATTCGGCGTTCGCAAAGATCGAGGCGCGCGTGCAAGGCACAGCACTGGCCGCGCGGATGTTGGGAGTCTGAGTCAATGGCGGCGGACGATGAAGAAGAACTGTTGCGATCGGTCGCGTTGCAAAACGCCAATAGTATCCTTCTGGCACGAGAGCGGGCTGAGGAAGTCGTGCGCGATGTCGCCGAGCGATTGCAATTAGCGCTTTCCGCGGGCCAGTTAGGCGACTGGAGTTGGGATGCCGCATCTGATTCAGTGACTTTGGGGGATCGGGCATCAACGATATTTGGTCAGCCCGGAGGACAGCCAGTGTCCTTGCAGCATTTGCGCGCCTCTCTATCGGCGGATGATCAACAACGGGCGAGCGCGGCATTCGCGGCGGCTTTGGCCGAACGGTCCGACTACAGCATTGAATACCGAGTGACACGGCCTGATGGAAAGCAGTGCTGGGTTAACGTCAAAGGCCGGGGCGTTTACAGCGACGACGGCGCCGCGACTGGAATGATCGGCGTGATCCAGGATGTGACCGAGCGAAAATCGACTGAAGAGACGCGATTTCATTTAGCGGCCGTGATGGAATCATCGGATGACGCGATCGTAGGCAAGGATTTGGAAGGGGTCGTCACAGCCTGGAATACCGGCGCGGAGCGGATCTTCGGTTACTCGGCCCTAGAGATGGTTGGCAAGTCGATCACAACAATTATCCCCGCGGATCGTAGCGGAGAGGAAACCGCGATTTTGGAGCAATTAAAGCGAGGAGAACGAATCGATCACTACGAAACCGTGCGCATCCGAAAAGATGGAACGAGCCTAGATGTTTCGTTGACGGTGTCTCCGATTCGAGACGCCAGCGGCCGTATCGTAGGGGCCTCTAAAATTGCACGCGACATCACTCAACAGAAGCGCGCCGACGACGAACGCGAACAACTTCTCAAATCCGAGCAGGCGGCGCGAGCCGAGGCCGAACGCGTCAGCATTATGAAGGACGAATTCTTGGCTACGCTGTCCCACGAACTGCGAACCCCACTCAGCGCTATTCTTGGATGGTCCCAACTGCTGGCGTCCGGTAACTTGGAAGAAGATGACGTCAAACAAGGATTGGAAGCCATCGAACGCAACGCCCGCGTTCAGACCCAGTTGATCGAAGATCTGCTCGACATGAGCCGCATCGTTTCGGGAAAGGTACGACTTGATGTGCAGTGGATCGATTTAGCCAGCATCGTCGATATGGCCGTGGATTCGGTGCGGCCATCGGCGGAAGCAAAGCAAATCCGCTTGCGCAAGGTCATCGACCCGCATGCGGGGCCGGTCTCAGGCGATCCCACGCGACTACAGCAAATCATTTGGAACCTGTTGACCAACGCCATCAAGTTCACGCCCAAAGGGGGCACGGTCGATGTTCTGCTGGAACGCGTGAATTCCCATTTGGAGATCACGGTCCACGATTCGGGCATCGGAATCAAGCCGGAGTTCCTGCCACTCGTTTTCGAGCGATTTCGTCAAGCCGATTCCTCCACCACTCGCTCTTACGGAGGGTTGGGACTGGGGCTATCGATCGTCAAAAACTTGGTGGAACTCCACGGCGGATCGGTGCGCGTCGAAAGTGCAGGCGAGGGTCACGGGGCGACGTTCGTCGTGAATCTGCCGCTTGCGCCTATTCGCGGCGGCGGAAAGCGCGAGCACCCGACGGCTCCTAAACCGCCTGGCCCCGACTGCGAGCAAATACTCCTTACCGGAGTCCGAGTGTTGGTAGTGGACGATGAACCCGACGCGCGCGAGCTTATCAAGCGGGTCCTAGGCCAATGCGAGGCGGAGGTGATCACCGCCAGGAACTCGGAGGAGGGGATCGAATTGCTCCGTTCGCAAAGTCCCAACGTGATCGTGAGCGATATCGGCATGCCGGATCGAGACGGCTACCAATTCATTCGCGAGGTCCGCAACTTGCCGTCCCTCGAGGGGGGAAAAACTCCTGCCATCGCCTTGACCGCGTTCGCCCGATCCGAAGACCGGACTCGAGCGATGCTGGCGGGATATCAAGTCCACATTGCGAAGCCGATCGAGCCTCAAGAACTAATTGCCACGGTGGGAAGCTTGGCAGGGCGAACGGGCTGAGGATGGGAGTTAGCGCGGAACCTCGATCCCAAAGTCGCGAATCGTGAACAGCGTCGAAAGTTCGTAACCGCGCTCGGCAAAGGCCTCGCGGCCGCCTTCCAGTCGGTCAATGATGGCGAGCACTCGCTCGACCTTGAGGCCGACCGATTCGCAATGCTCAATCGCCTTGAGACTCGATCCGCCCGTTGTGACCACGTCCTCGACGATCACGAGACGCTCACCGGCGCGATACGGTCCTTCGACATGTTTGCCCATGCCGTGGCCTTTAGGCTCTTTGCGAACCATCACGCCGCGGAGCGGCAGATTACGAGTTCCGGCCAGCGTAAGAATCGCCGCGGTAATCGGGTCCGCGCCGATCGCCATGCCGCCGACGAGATCGGGTAGCTTCTCACCAAGCAGGTCCAGCATCCCTTCGCCGATCAGCCGCGCGCCGTGCGCATCGAGAGTTACCTGGCGGCAATCGAGATAAAAGCTGGCCTGTTTGCCTGAAGCGAGCGTGAACTCGCCAAATTGGAGGGCCTTGTCGCGGATCAATTGGGCGAGAGCGGTGGGATCATACATAGACGCCCATTTTACTCGCGCTACCGCCGGATCACCACCCGCGAACCCACCGACAGAATATCGTACAAGTCTTCCGAATGCTCCGGCGCAATCCGGATTGCCCCTTGCGGCACCGCGGTGGCTGCGGTCGGAGCGGTTGCCGTCGAAATTACGATCGTCGCAGTTGCGTCGTCGGCACTGCGCAGCACAAGCTTCCGATCAACCGCATGCGAAGCGGTCGGCTGCACGGGGGTTGCCATCGCGGGGTCAAGTTGTTTCTGTTCAACGGTCCATTCCCCGTCACCGGCGGCGGCGCCATCGAGCTGAACGGCGTACTTGCCGGCAAACCGGCCGTCAATCGTGAGCGTCAGTTCGGCATCGCTCACATCGACCACGCCCATGAACGGCCCGCGGACCACTTTGACCGTCTGTCCCGGCTGAATGGCAGTCGCACTCGCAATGCCGTTGATCTTCGCCAAAAGCTGCCACGGTACACGGTGCTTCTCGGCGATCGTCTCCAGCGTTTCGCCAGCTCGCACCGTGTAGGCTGGCTCCAAGCGATGCTCGTTCGAATAGATCACTGTTCCCGCTAACTGGTTCAGCAGGGTTTGCACTTCTTCCTTCTCCGCGGGCGTCAGTGCCGATTCGTTGTACCATTCGGACAGCAGCAAATGAGCACGCGACAGTTCACCTTGCGAAAGGGCGGCATTGATTGCCGGTCGGGCCGCATCAAACGGCGTCCCACTCGGTGTGGTGGTCGCCGCGGAATCCGATGCCACCGGTTGCGAACTCTCCGGCGGCGCGGGCGCGACCGGACCAGGCGCTTCAGCAGCCGAAGCTGCTTCGGGCAACGGCGGCAACTCTGGAATCGGCGGGAGCCCGAGCGACGCTCCCGGCGGCGCTTCAACCGGGGGCGCTGCCGTCTGGGCAATCGCCGATTCGGGTTTTGCCGCGGGAGCAACATCGGCGGCGGTCGGAGTTGTGGCTTCGCTTGCCTGGGTGTCCGGCGGCGTGATGTCAGGCGCGGTGTCGGTCGGCAACGCCGCGAGTGGTTCACTCGGCGGCGCACTCGCCGCCGCGGAGATCGGCGGCAACTCCGGCAGCGCAGGCGCGGCGGTCGGCGGCGTGGCGCTTGGCGCGGAAGTCGCTAGAGCAGGTGGAGTTGGCGCGAAAGCCGGCGCTGCGCTGTCCGCGCTCGGCGTCGTGGTCGCGGCTGAATCGCCAATCTCGAATTTCGGCGAGTCTTCCCATTCGGCCGGTGCCTGCGACGACGCGGACTCCGGACTTTCGTTGATCTTCATGTACAAAAAGATGCCCATCGCGGCGAGCAGTGTGATGGTCGCGAGCGGCCGAATAGAACTCATGGTTCGTCCTCCTGACGAATCGAAATTGCGGCTTATGAAGAAATGGTGGCGGCCAATCGTAGGAGAAACTTAGATGCGACGCCACGGCAATCAAACTCGCGATGCTAGCACCTGCCAGCCGTCTTGGTTATGCTTTGTCGATGGCCAAGAAAGCTCCCAGTACGACTCTCGCAACCGCCGACCAAATAGAGAGAGCCATTCACATCATCCGCGGCCAGCGGGTGATGCTCGACTCCGATCTGGCGACGCTCTATGGCGTGACGACTGCTCAGTTGAATCAGCAGGTCTCGCGAAACCCGGATAGATTCCCCGAGGACTTTTCGTATCAGCTTACAGCACAAGAGTTTACGTCTTTGATGTCACAATTTGTGATATCAAAGAAAGGCCGTGGCGGTCGCCGGAAGCTTCCCAGGGTTTTCACGGAGCAGGGCGTCGCCATGCTCTCGAGTGTGCTGAATTCGCCCACCGCCGTCCACGTGAACATCGAGATCATGCGAACGTTCGTCCGGCTTCGGCGGCTCATGGCGACGCCGGGTGAATTGGTGGAACAGCTCACCAAGCTGGCCGAAACGGTGCAACTGCACGACGATCAGATCAAAGTGATCTCGCAAGTGTTGCAACAGATGCTGGAGAAGCCGGTTGAGTCGAAGCGGAAGATTGCATTCCATACAACCAACAGCAAACTCAAGTCCTGGTTGCTTTTATTGGCCGTGTTCACGCACGGTCGCCCGGATTTGCGTTAGTTGTCGATGCAGAACATTAGACTTCGAGTACGCTAATGCTGAAACCTCTTGTTGTCCTCGTTGCGATCTTCGCTATTCAAACTGCTTCATTTAGCAGTCACTTTGAAATCCCACCTGCGACTGAGTTCCAACTGCTCACTGCGAACGACGCGCAGCTAGGAGGTTTTGGAGAGAGTGTGGCGATCGATGGAAGAACTGCGATTATCGCCGCCCCGTATGTCAATGGCGGCTCCGCTTATATTTTCCGCGTGCAACCAAATGGAAGTTGGACGCAACTCGCAAAGATTCATCCAAATGACATTGCGCAAGGAGATTTTTTTGGAAGCAGCGTTTCAATTAGCGGCCAGACGACATTAATCGGCAGTCGTCTCGATGACGTGAACGGCACTAACGACACTGGATCAGCGTATGTGTTCCGTGAGAATGAATCCGGCGAGTGGCTGGAGATCGCGAAATTAATTGCGAATGATGGTGCCACAGGTGACGGGTTCGGTCGAAGTGTTGCTGTCGGTCACCGCATTGCATTGGTTGGGGCGCCGTTCGCGGATTCACTCGGACTGTCGTCAGGCTCTGTCTACGTCTTCGAGGAGAACTCATTTGGCCATTGGGAACAGACTACTAAGCTTACCCCCAACGATCTTTCGACGCGCGATAATCTTGGATACAGTGTCGCATTAAGTGGTCAAACAGCATTGGTTGGAGCTCGGGGTGACAATCTCCGAGGTGCGGCGTACGTCTTTCGGCAAAATGGTTCAGGGAATTGGGCACAGATTGCGAAACTGACCGCCGATGATAGTGAGACATTCGACGAATTCGGAACTAGCGTTGCTCTTGATGGAGATTTGGCATTAGTCGGTGCGACATCAAGCAACCTCGGAGCTGCCTACCTCTTCGAGGAGAACGAACTAGGCGACTGGGAACAAATCGCAAAGATCGAAAACCCTCCTGGTGGTGGAGCGTTTTTCGGGTACAGCGTGGCGTTATACGAAGGACTTGCCTTGGTCGGTACCTATAACATGCTTCCTAGTAACTTTGAAAAAGGTTCGGCACATTTTTTCGAGGCCGATGAGACGGGAAACTGGGTCCATATCGGGGCGTTTGAGTCTCGGGCATTGCCAGGGGAGCAGCACGTCGGAGCGAGCGTCGCGCTCGCCCGCAACACGGCACTAATTGGTTATAGTGTGTATGTTCATCACACAGTGCCCGAACCCGCGTCACTGTGGCTTGCGATTGCGTTCACTTGTTTCTCGGGGTGGAAATCATCACCTGGTTTATTTCGTAGCAGATGACTGTATGATGCGCCACGAAGTTTAGCCCGAATCTGCACCAACCTCTCAGCCAGCTCTTTTTCAAACCCGCGATCGACCGGCTGATAGTACTCGCGCTCGACTCCCAAATAATCTTGTGCCGCCACTCCACCGGGGGCGTTGTGGGCGTACTCATACCCCTCACCATGGCCGAGCTGTTTTGCGCCGGCGTAATGGGCGTCGCGCAGGTGTCGCGGCACGGGTAAAACGCGACCCTGTTGAATATCCTGTCGAGCAGCGCCGATTGCCAGCGTGCTGGCATTCGATTTTGGCGCGCACGCCAGGTAGGTCACTGCCTGCGCAAGCGTCAGTTGGCATTCGGGCAGGCCGACAAACTCGCAGGCCTGCATTGCGGCCACGGCCAGCACCAGCGCCTGCGGATCGGCGTTGCCGATGTCCTCGCTCGCAAGGATGATCAGTCGGCGGCAGAGGAATCGCACGTCCTCGCCGCCTTCGAGCATCCGCGCCAGCCAGTAGAGCGCCGCGTCGGGATCGCTGCCGCGGAGGCTTTTTATCAGGGCGCTGGCGGAATCGTAATGGGCGTCGCCGGTGGGATCGTACTGTATTGCCCGGCGCTGCATGGCGTCCGCCGCCAATTCGCGCGTGAAGCGAAGTTCCTTGCCGTCCGCTGGCAAGCTTGACAGGACCCCGATTTCGATCGCTCCCAACGCCCGACGGGCGTCGCCATCGCTGACTTCGGCAAGAAAACTAAGTGCGTCATCATCGGCCACGACACGATACTGGCCAAGTCCGCGCTCTTTATCGGCGAGCGCCTGCTGCAACACTTGCTTGATTTCTTCCGGAGTCAGCGGCTCGAACTGAAACACTCGGCTGCGGCTTACCAGCGCGTCGTTCACCGCAAAAAAAGGATTGGCCGTCGTCGCGCCGACGAGTATGACGATTCCTTCTTCCACGTCGGGCAGAAGCGCGTCTTGCTGAGCTTTGTTGAAGCGATGAATTTCATCGATAAACAGCAAGGTCTGGCTGCCGCCGGTCGCGACACGATCGCGCGCCGCCTCGAGCACGTCGCGCAATTCCTTAACTCCGCTGTTGACCGCGCTGAGCTGCACGAATCGGCTATGCGTTTCATCGGCCAGCAACCGCGCGAGTGTTGTCTTTCCCGTGCCGGGTGGTCCGTAGAACAAGACCGATCCCAGCCGCCGCGCTTGCAGTAAACGCCATAGCAATTTGCCTTCGCCAAGCAGGTGCCGCTGGCCGACGAACTCAGCCAATGTGCGCGGCCGCATTCGCGCCGCAAGCGGCGCCACGCGGTCAAAGTTCTTGCCCTCGCTGGCGGCAAATAGATCGGGCATGGAGTCAATGCGTCATAGGAGTGTCAGTTAACCACAACGGCACGACGAATGCAAAAGCTTAGGCAACCACGATCGCTTGCCATTTTGCTTAGTGACCTTTGTGCCGTTGTGGTTAAATCTTCTTCACATCAGCGGGCCGCCGGGTGGCAGCAGTTCCGCGAGCGGACAGCCTTCGCAGTTTGGCGTTTTGCTGCAATGGTGGTGGCCGACGCGCACCAACAGCGCGTGAAACTCATTATACAGTGGTACATCGACCGGAAGTTGCGACTCGAAGTGTTCCTTCAGTTGGTGGTAATCCGCCTCCGGCTCCATCCATCCATGTCGGCTCAAAATGCGGTGGGTATACGTGTCGACCACAAACGACGGCAAACCCGCTGCGTACAAGACAATCGAGTCGGCCGTCTCGGGGCCTATACCGTTTACCGTCAATAACTCTCGCCTGAGCGACTCGACATCTTGGTCGAACAGCGCGGCGAGTGAACCATCGTAGCGTTCGACGATGAGCTTCAGCAGGTTCCGCAGTCGCTGGGCTTTGAGCCGGAAGTAGCCGGCGGAACGAATGTACTCAGCTAAGTCTTCCGGCGCAAGTGCGTAGAGTTTGCGGGGCGTCATTAAGCCCTGCTCGCGCAGAATCGCGAGCGCCCGCTCGACATTCCTCCACGCCGTGTTTTGCACGAGCACCGCGCCGACCAGCACCTCGAACGGTGTCTCGCCAGGCCACCATTTCTGCGGTCCGTAGGCGGCATATAACCGGTCATAGATTTCTGTCAAGCGCATCGTCGTCTCAAAGGAATCGATTCTGAAGCGACAGCAAGCGGAAAAGTCAAGTCTCGTTCCTCCGCTTTTGGAAAAGTGCGATGTCCGGCTTTGTCGGGATTCGCGCCGTCAGGTATAATCAATTCTGTAGCGGCAAACTTCGCTTCCTTTACTTCGCCATAAAGGCTCTTGATCCTGTGCTTTCGGTTCGTCCCAAGATCGCTGAATTGACCTTTCAAGTCTACGGCCGGCCGCTCCACCCGGAGCTGTTCGAGTGCCACTGTAGTCGGTTGATCGAGCGCAACAACTATACTGCCCAGGTCCAAATCACCAGCGCCGGTCACGTGGTTACTTGGAAGCATCACGGACTGATCCTGACTGAGGTTGCCGCGGCAGCCAACCATCCGCTGCCCGAAAAGCGCCGTCTGATGGCCCATCGCCTCAAAGGCACGCAGCGCGACCACATCGAGTGCCGCGGCGGCGTGACCTACGAGGTGGAATTCGCGCTGGAACCCGTGGAAGGCGAAACTTTCTGGATTTATCAGAAGGAGCTTGCCGTGGCCGGCGCCCAACAAGGGCTACTGCATCAGTTTGATTCGAGCGGCCGCTTTGGTCTGGGCGCGATCAGCTACATTCACTTCGAGTCTCGCGAGAAGAGCTTGCTGATCCAGGCGTTTCACACGTTCCCCGATGACTGCGCGATCGTGAAGAGCCAGTCGGTGTTCCGCCTGCCGGCGTAGTGCTGCTTGGAAACCGGTGGCGTTTGAGAAACCCGGCCATCTCCAAGCCGGAGGCTTGGCAGCAATTAGCCGGCGGTAAGCGCTAGCGCCACCGCCGGAAATGTAAGATCGGAAACGAGCACCCCGGAGGGTGTGCCAGCACCATCGTTCAACACAAACTTGCTGTGACCCCAGCCGGGGTCGTGAGTGATTCGTATCCGTTTTCCGGTGGTACGCTTCGCGACCACCGGCTAATGGCTGTCACCCCATACGGGGTGAAAACAAGTCAGTGAGATTGGCATTCACACCAACTTGTCGAGAAACTTCCGCAGCGATTTCGTCACTGCCGCTGGATTCTCCACTGGTGCCATGTGACCTGCATTAGGTACCACGACTAGTTGTGCGCCGCGGATTGCGCCGGCCATCTCCGTCATTTCATCGCGGGTGCTGATCGCGTCTTCTTCGCCTACGACGACGAGCGTCGGCAGGTCAATTTGCTCGAGTAACGGAGTCGAATCGGGCCGATTAGCCATGCCTCGCAGCGCGGCCGCGATGGCGTCGGGACTTGTACGATGGATTACGTCCGCCGTGCGGCTGATGATTTCTGGTCGCTCGCGACGCGTTGCTTCGGCGAACAGCTTGGGGATCATCTGTTCGGCGATCCAGCCCGAACCGTGGTCGTGGGCCTGTTGGGCCGTTTCAAGTCGCTTAACCCGCGCTTCGTCGCTATCCGCTGCGGCACGAGTGTCGCAGAGCACCAAGGCGGCAAGTTTATCGCGATGTTGCGTGAAGAATGGCCAGGCGATGTAACCTCCCATCGAGAAACCGCACAGCACGACCGGCTCGTCAATTTCGAGATCATCGAGTAGATCGGCTAAGTCGTCGGCATATTCGCCCATGGAAACACCGGTCGTTGGATCGGCATCTTCCAGTGGCGACGCCCCGAACCCGCGCAGATCGGGCGCGATCACGCGATAGTCGCGCGCCAGGCCGGCGATCTGCTCCGCCCACATCGTGCGGTCGAGCGGATAGCCGTGTACCAGCAGCACCGGACGGCCCGCGCCAGCATCAGTGTAGGAAAGTTTAGTGGACGGCATAGGAGAACTCCAATCTTGGGGCGAACACTCGTGTCTGTCGCAACAGCAGGCAGTGGGTAAAACGCAGCAGACAGTGGGAAAGACAGTATCCCACATGCAGCTACACTGTAGAAGACCTTGTGCCGAGTCTCGTCCAGACGCTCGCGCGCCGATCGCGCTTTTGATGGACGAACAGGAGTGTGCGTCCCACGGTTGCGGCAAAACACATTTCACTGCCCGCTGCCCGCTGCCTGCTGCCCGCTCTTGGCGGCCAGCGTCTGCTCGAACTGCTCGAGTTGGCGTTGCATGACCTGCATGTGGGGCATCTTGGCGACGGCCTGTCGCTGAGTCTTTACCGCGCGCTCCAAGTCGCCAGCGGCGAAATAGCAACGACCCAGTGTATCGAGATAGCCGGCATCCTCGGGCTGAAGCTGCAAAGAGCGTTGGGAGTAGCGAATCGCTTTTTGATAGTCGCCGATTGTGTTGCTAATCAGCCAAGCCCACTGGTTGTAGTTCGTGGGTTCGTCGGGGTTTTCTTCAATTTGCTGTTGAAACGTGCGGCTCAACCCGTCGATTAGCTTAAGCGTCTTTTCCCGAAGCTCAGGGGTGAGGTCGCGCGACCGATACATGGCAATGATCACATCCGCATCGGTCGGATCGACCGCAATCGCGGCCTGCAAGTGCTTCAGTTCGTCCGCACCGTTGCCTTGCTTTCGTGCAACCAGCGCTCGCGCGAACGCCTCGCGCGAGCGGAGCGTTTCCTTGGCCGGAATAAAATCCTCCGCAGCCTGCAATAGCTCCTTATATTGATTGCGACTTTGAGCTGTCTCGCTCATGGCGGTGTTCAGCTTAGCTAGCAATTCGGCCGCATGGTCGTACTCCTCACGGTCAAACAGCGACTCGAACAACACCCAGCGACCAACAACGCCGGTCTGGCTGATGATCGGCTGCTCTTCGACGGTCGCCTGAAGCTCGCGGCGACCCCAGTCGACGAAGCCCCGGTCGAGCAATTGTTTCCCCAGGATCACGCGTTCGTCCAAACCGTTCAATGTCCGCTGCAGATTCGCGGGCTGTCCGAGCGCCGTTTCGGCCGCTTGCTCGGCGAGGTCTTCTCGACCCTCGGCGTGCCGCGCGAGTGCAATCGCGTAGGCCCCTCGCTTGCTAGCAGTGAGTTGTTCTTGGAATTGTCCGAGTACCCGCTCCAGCGCGGGCCAGTTCTCCGCTTCGGCAATCCAGTCGACAACCCGCGTGAGATACTGGCTTGCAGATTCGGGCCGTGCCTCCACCAGCCGAGCGACTGTGTTTTCGACGGGTTCATCGCGCCCGGCGGTTAATTCCAGGCGAAGTAGATTCCACAAGAGATCGGTCTGCTGCGTACTGTCCGTGTCGACTGACTGCGAATCGGCTGTCGAGCGATCGATTGCATCTCGCCACGCGGGAATCGCTTGCGCGCCATCGCGAAGCTGCTGCGCGAAGAGACGAATCCACAGGGCACCCGGTCGCGGACTTTCACCAATTTCGCCCGCCATTATCACCGCCGCATCGGGCGGCAACGCCGGGTACAGCTTGTCCGGCCGCAATACCAGCAGTGCCGCGGCCCGGGATATCTCCTCCGACATGTCGTACCGGCAAATGCGACAAAGCGCAGCAGACCCTTCTCCATGTGGCACCGCAGCCAGACCGCGCAGCACTTGCCGGCGATCCTCTTCCGAATAAGTGCCGTACGACTGCAACCATCGTCGCACTTGGGGCGGGTCATCGCGACGGTCCCAGCGGACCGTAAGCTCGCCCAGCAAGTATTCGCAACTGGCAGCAATCTCCGGATCGAGGTGTTTTGTGCCAGCGAGTACCTGATCGAACGCCTCCAGACCAATCGCAAGCAGTTCTTGCTCTGCCGCTCTCCGGTCGACATACCGCGTGCTGCCAAGCTGCGCGATCAATTGATCGACCCGTTCCGCTTGCGGCTTAGCGGGCGTCGAAGAGGTGCTCGCAGTTTCTCCAGTGGTGCGCAGCTCCTCCGCACCGGCAAACATGGGGCTCAGCAACCCCCATGCCAACACCGTGCGAGCAAAAGTATGCCCAAGATCTGCTCGAGTGATTCTCATTGCACATCCACCGTTCATTATGAAACTATTGCCGCCGTAGTGCCGCGAGTGTGAATATTCAACAGAAGATCGCAAAGTCCGCAAAGGGAAGAAAGAATGATTAGAAGCCAGGTAAGAGTGGATTCCAGTATCGATGTTTTGTTTCCTTCTCTTCGTTGCGGCCTTCTGATCAACTGCTTTCTTCAATACTTCCGTTCCATTTCTTCAATGTACCGCCGCAGGCGTTCTACTTCGTCGGTTACGCTGCGGAGCTTAAGCATGTTTTCGACTCGGATCAGCAATTCCATTTTGTTGACCGGCTTGGAAAGAAAATCGTCGGTTCCGGCATCCACCGCCCGCTCGATGTCGCCCAGTTCATTCAGTGCCGTTACCATGAGCACCATAATTCCCTGCGTCGCGGGATTGCTTTTCACCTGCTTGCACACCTCGAAGCCGCTCAGCTTGGGCATCATAATGTCGAGCAGGATCAGATCGGGCTTAAACGCGGCCACCTTCTCTAGTGTATCCTGCCCATCGACCGCGATGGCCGTTTCGATCTCCAAACCATTGAGATACGCCTCGAGCAGCTCGACGTTCGGCTCGTTGTCGTCGGCAATCAAAATACGGGGTTTTTCAGCGGACACAAGCGAAAGACCTCATTTAACCACGGATTACGCTGATTATCACGGATTCAGCGAAGAGCTTTTTCATCCGTGCCATCGGCGAAATCTGTGGTTGCAGTTTGTTAACTAAACCGCCGTTGCTTCGGGGTCGAGTGCCGCTGCGGGGACGGGGAACTGCGTACACAACTCGCGGACGTCGTCGCGGATGCGCTCGTGCAGCATTGCGTCGTTTGCCGCGCGCAGCGCTTCCAGCATCCAACCGCCGATCGTGTGCATCTCGGCCGTGCCCATGCCGCGGCTGGTAAGCGCCGGCGTTCCCACGCGAATGCCCGATGGGTCGACCGGCTTCCGCTCATCGAATGGAATCATGTTCTTATTCACAGTGATGCCGCACCGATCGAGCACCTCTTCGGCCGTCTTGCCGCCGATGGAAAGCGGGGTGACATCGACCAGCAACAAGTGGTTATCGGTGCCGCCGCTGACGAGCTTCAGCCCGCCGCGCACGAGCGCCTCGGCCAGCGCTTTGGCGTTTTCGATCACCGCTTGAGCATATTCGCGGAACTCCGGCCGCAACGCTTCGGCGAAGCAGATCGCCTTGGCGGCAATGATGTGCATCAGCGGTCCGCCCTGGATGCCCGGGAACACTCGGCTGTTGATCGTCTTGCCGTACTCTTCCTTCGCGAGGCACAGTCCACCCCGCGGCCCGCGCAGTGTTTTATGTGTGGTCGAAGTCACAAAGTCAGCGACCGGCACCGGGTTGTCGTGCAGTCCAGCGGCCACGAGGCCCGCGTAATGGGCCATGTCGACCATCAGCTTCGCGCCCACTTCGCGAGCGATTTCGGCGAACTTCGCGTGGGGAATCTCGCGCGGATAGGCGCTCGCGCCGGCGACGATCAGCTTCGGTTTGTGCTCGCGCGCCAGCCGGGCGATCTGGTCGAAGTCGAGCCGCTGGTCGTCGCGCCGCACGCCGTAGGGGACGACGTGGTAGAGCATCCCCGAGATGTTCAGCTTCATGCCGTGCGTTAAGTGCCCGCCGTGCGCGAGGTCGAGACCGAGAATCGTGTCGCCTGGCTCGAGTGCCGACAGATAAATGGCCGTGTTGGCCTGCGAACCGGAGTGGGGCTGGACGTTTGCGAACTCGGCGCCAAAGAGTTGCTTCGCCCGATTACGGGCCAGATCCTCCGCCACATCGACCCACTGACAGCCGCCGTAGTACCTCCGCCCGGGGTAACCCTCAGCGTATTTATTGGTGAGGACGCTGCCCGCGGCCTGCATCACGGCCGGGCTGGTGTAGTTCTCGCTGGCGATCATCTCCAGGCCATCCTCCTGACGCTGGATTTCTCCCGCAATGGCGGCCCAAACCTCTGGATCGTGTGCTTCGATAAAGTTCATTGATTGTGTGAAAAATAGCGCGAAGGGATGGCCCAAGCCTCTTCATTGTCAAACGGCTATGGGGGAGTGTCAATTGGCGGCGAGCTTCGACGATTGTGGGAGCCGATCTTTCCACTCGGCTAACCACATGGGCGGCTCATGCCGCTCCGTCGCAGCATATCGGCCAAGCTCAACCGCGCCATTCCCGTTCCTGCCTGAGCCGCGTGACGGCATCACGCGCCGCGCGGTGCGCGGCAAACACTGCCCGGCCCTGCGCCTCGATCGCCGGCCGATCGGCGTCAGCCGCGGCGAGCGACTTTTGCCAACGCAATTTGACATCGACCGGCATCTTTCCAAGTATCATTCGTTCCGCTTTCTTGGACGTCGATTTCCTCGGCATTACTCCACCTCGTAGGCCGGAATTGGCAAAATCACAAACTCGTCGATCATCTCGTAGATGCAAGCCAGCTTCCGGCCGTCGCCAGCGTAGCCGAAGGCGACTACGAGGGGCGCACGGGGAGGATCAGCATTGCCACGTGTCGGCGCAAACCCCCTGTTTTTGTAGAGGATTGCCACAATGCCACTTCCCGCGGGGGTGGCCAAGCTGGTGGCAACGCTGGCCTGGGGGGTCGCGGTAAGCCGCAAAGGTTATAATTTTCTCGGGGCGGGTCGGATCCCATCCCTGGAGTAACGGGTTTTCGGATAGCCTTTTACGACACCACCTATTGCCTAATTGTCAGTACCCGCAGTTCCCCTTCATTCTCCCCAAGTCGCGCCGGCGAATCATTCACTCGCAGCCACAACACGCCGTTTTGCGGGGCGACGAGCTTCGTTCCCAATCCCACCGCAATCGGCTCGGTGAATGCCGCCAGCCGCTCGCTGCTATCACCGCCGGGGTCGATTGCCGCCAGCAGAATTCCCAGCGGCCGACCGGCGTGGTATTCAAGCGTCACCCCGTTGGCCTCGCACGGCCACGGCGTGCCATCCGGCTCGCGGCCGATTACAAACCGACCATCGGCGGTCAACTCGTAAGTGCGGCCCGCCTCCACGCGGTAGCCGGTCGATTGCCAGCCGCGATTGGCCGCCACGAACACTTCGGCCCCGCTCGCGGATAGCGGCCGCGGCGCGGCGAGCGAAAATGCCTCACGCTCAATGTCGTGGGCGTACTCGAGCGCCGCGATGAATTGCTGCCACTCCAATTGCAATTCATCCCAATCATCGCGGTACGATTCGCGCAGCAAATCGTTGAAGTCGTCGCGCTGCACATGGTTTGACATCGCGCGGAACCGCTCGCGATACCGCGGATGGGTGTCGAGCCATTTTGCCAGCGCCCAGACCCAAGCGTAGGATTCGTCGCCGAGAATCTGCCGGTTGTCGATCTGCATCACCGAGGGCACGCTGAGCGCGCGGTTGTCGACGAATGCGTCGCGGACCGCCTTCATGCGACCCCACATCGGCACCGCTTCGCGGCTCGCCGGCATTACGCCGAGTTTCAAGGCACCGCCCGCTGCATCCCAATCGTGCGTCCCGAGCATCTCGGCGATTCCCTCCATGTACCAGCCCGGCCCGCACCCGCCGAGCATTGTGGACATGAAGCTGTGTGTCACTTCGTGCAGCAGCAGATGCCGGCGGTAGTAATCGCTGGGCTGCTCGTGGAGCCAGACCTCGTAGCCCATCGACAGCCCGTGCGGAAACTGGTCGTGCCCCACGGGCATCAGGCCAAGCGCATCGAACGGCTCGAGCTTGCCGATCAGATACGCCTGCACGCGCCAATCGTTCTGCTTCTCGCGCGGGACGCGAAAGTAATCTGCCCACTGATCCACTGCCGCGTCGACCACTTGTGGCAACTCATCCACTGCTGGCGAGGACGGCAAATCGGTCACGAGCCGCAGATGCTGACCTTCGATAACACGCAGACCGGCGCGCTGTAGGCGCTCGGCTTCGAGCGCGCGGGGGGCGGGCCATTGGGCGGCGGCGCGCGGCGGAGCGTGCGCGATCGTTGCGGCAAGTGCCAAGCAAAACGCCGTCGTGACTGCAACGGCGCGCGTGTTAAAGAACGAGCGCTTCATCGGCCCAATTCGCTGGGAGCTGCGGCTGCGTCTGTGCGTGAGCGTCGTCAACCGCCAGTTTGCCGCGGATCGTAAAATGGACCCACCCGCCGCAACTCGGACACTTGCCAACGAAGCCAACATCGTTCCACCAGACCCGCACGAGCGGATCGTGAATCGAGCGGCCAAAAGCCTCCAGCCGAAAGTCAATCGCTTGCAAGCTTTGCGAACAACCCTCATACGGACAATTGCTCTCAGCATAAATAACGTGCGGCGCCTTGGCACGATCCGCTCCTCCCTGCCGATAGAGGGTGTGCATTTGTTCGAGTTGAGCAGCCGTTGGGCCGAGAGTTTCGGTGGCCATCGTGAAGGCTCCGGGCGGTGCTTTAAGTATAGCACGGCGGGGAAGAGCGGAGAAATTGATGCAGTGGCCTTGCACTGAACTACTCGACGGACACCTTCAGTCCAAGCGTTTCCGCGAGTCGATCGGCCGTCGCCATGCGAATGTCGCTTTCGCCGGCCAGGAATTGCGCCAGCAACTGAGGCGTTACATTCGACTCGCGGGCGATTTCATCGACCGTTTGGCCACTCTTCCGAATGGATTGCTTGAGCAAGTCGGTTAATGCAGATGTTTGGCCAATTGATGCAGACTTGCCAGGTGGGAACTCCGCTTCCACCTTGCGCCGGACGTCTTCATCCGCTGCAATTTCGCTTGCGGTCAAATGGCGATCACGGAAGACGCGGTTCAATTTCTTTTCCATCGTAAACACCTAGCTCGGCTCAGGAACATCGTAGGCGGTCACAACGCGAATCGTATCGCGGTCAATGTGTTCGTACACAACGATGATGTAGTCGCCTTCAGGCGTATAACCCCATACACAGGGGCGCCCCGTTGAATCACTCGTGCTGATGCTCGACGGGTTTGCGAGCACTTCTTCTACATCGCTCATCTCTAGTTGATGCTGCCCAATATGCTGCACATTGCCGTCGGGATCATTGGGATCATCCCAAAAGATATGCACATAGTTCATGACAACAATTATTGTACACCGGACAAAGGACGGAATCGAACACCACTACTCGTCCACGACGCTTACTGCAAGTTTGTTGGTCACACGAGTCGCGCGGTGCGTCATCGGTCTGTACACCGTCCCTGTTTCTGATCCTGCCGCGCCTCAGCGACTAACCAGTCAAGCCGGCCGGCTTCCGCCTCGGTTTCCATCTGCCGGTCCCAATCTTGAGCTTCGAACTCGGTGTACCATGCGCGGAATAAAGCCCGATCCTCTGGCGACAATCGTTTAACGGCGGTTTCAAGTTCTTCGACGGCGCTCATAACGTTAGGATACTTCTCGCACCACCCTGGGACAATAGTGTTGTCGGAGCCGAGAGCCGTATTCGAACACCCTTACTCCGCCCCATACCACAACCGCCCATTCACCAATTGTGCCGCGGAGGTAAAGGGATGCTCCGTCGTCTTGCCGCCTTCCATGATGTGCAGCACTTTGGTGCCCTCGGCTTTCAGCGCGTCGGCGATCATCGAGCGATGGCAGCGCCACCAGACGGCTTCGGAACAGCAGATGGCCGTGCGCTTGTCGCGAGCTGTCTCGAAGAGTCGATCGAGGCCGGCGCGGAACTCCGGCGTGTCCATGTAGTCGGCATAACCGCGGAACGCAGCGTGACGCCAAACCGTGTGAGGTGAATCGGGATGAGGTTTGCGACGGCCGCCAAGTTCCCGATATGGCGCGTACTGAATACCGGCTTCACGCAGCGCGTCAGCAAGTGGGGTCGCGTTGAAGTGCGGATACTTGCGCGAGCCGGGATAACTACGCACGTCCGCCAACAGTTCGATGGCCTGCCCGGTCAGCAATTCTACAAACTGCTCGATCGTGCGAGTGGAATGGCCGATTGTCCAGAGGGTCAGGGACATGGCCCGACTCGCGCCGTCCTTACAGATGAAAGTCGCCCGACGATTCGGGCTGATAGAGCACCTTCTCGATGGCAATTTGAGCCATTCCCGATGGCACGGGCCACTCGACGACGTCGCCCTCGGCGTAACCCAAAATCGCCATGCCAATCGGAGCAAGAACCGAGACCGTTCCGCGGCCGATATCGGCGTTCTTGGGAAAAACCAACGTGTAGGTCATTTCCTCGGAGCTTTCGATGTCGCGTAGCAGCACGGTGGAGTTCATCGTAATGACGCTCGCTGGCACCTGTTCGGGCACCACAATGTTTGCCCGCGCAAGTTCCCCCTTCAAATCCTGCAAATCGGACCGATCCTCGCCGCCAAAGTCTTCCGCGACCCGTACAAGTTCATCCAGCCGGTCCTTGTCAAATTCCGTGATGAATATCTCTCGGACCTTCATGACGATTCAATCCTTAAAAAGTAAATACCGAACAAAGCTCGCGACCTACACTGAATTGTATACGCGGTCGGCGAGAAAACAAAAGCAATACTGCCGAAGAGAATTGCGCTTTCGAGCAACGCGCGAATAGGTGCTTCGATCGCAATCGAATAGAGAGACACTTCATGAGAAGGAATAGTTCGCGTGCGCCTCACCGCCAGCGGCGGGACTAAATAAACGAGTGAAAACGACCAGCAACGATCGTTGTCTGCGAGTTGCTGCGATCCCCATCGGGATCGTGCGGAACGTGTGTGCATTCCGGTGGTGCGCTGCGCAATCCGCCGCTCATAATGATCGGTGATCGACCGCACGAGCGACGCCATCTCAGGCGGTAACGCGGACAACTGTTCGGGAGTTATCGGCGACAACCCAATCCCATGGGTGTCGCTTATATCCAACCCCGCGCGAAGACCCGTTTCTTATCCCAGGGCGTGAACGGTTACGCGACGAGGAGCGAGGAGCGAGGAAGATTTGTCTCGCTCCTCGCTCCTCGCCACCCGGTCCCTCACCGCCGTTGTTGCGGCTGCGTCGCTACTGCTGGTGTAGGTTCGGCCAACAGAAACGCAAACAAATCGGCGACCTGATCGAGCCGTAGCGGGTTCAGCAGCCCCTCGGGCATGGAACTGGTCTTCACTGGCTCGACTTGTTCGACGCTCGACATCGCCAGCCGCACCTTCTCGCCCTCGGCAGTGAGCACGACAGCATGTTCGCCGTCGCGGACCGCAAGGCCGACGTAAGTCTTGCCATTCGCGGTGACGGCCATGCTCGCATACTGATCGGAGATCACTTGCGACGGATAGACGATCGACTCGAGAATCTCCTTCGTCTGGAAGCGACGTGCCACGGTCGATAGATCCGGACCAATGCCTTCCCCTTGATTGCCGACACGATGGCAATCGGCGCACTTCGCTTCGCGAAACACAACGGCGCCGCGCGTGGCGTCGCCCGCTTTGCCTTCGGAGCTATTAAGAAAACTCGCCAACTCGTCGTAACTCCAACGGTTTTGCACCGTGGCTGTAGGAAGTGTTGCCGGCAGCGCCTTAGGGAACTGCTGGGCGTACCACGCTTGCCACGCCGCGAGTTGCTCGGCGATCGGCGCGGTGGCCGCGGCCGGCTTCGCCCCCGACCAGTGCGCGAGCAACGCGGTCGCCAAAGGCTTCGCCCCGGCAGGCATTAGCAGACCTTGTAGAATTACTTGTCGAAACGGCTCCGCTGCTTGCGGTCGCTGGTCGACCGTCGCGAGTGCCGCCAGCACGTCTTGCGCTGGCACGCCGTCGAGTATTGGCAGCGATTCGACCAACAGCGCCCAGTTCTCCCCACCGGGATTTTGTGTAAACGCCATCGCGATAGTCGCTCGCCGTTCAGGTGTGTTCTTGTAAACATCGCGCAGATAGGCCAGCGCCTCGGCGTCTCCGCTTCCGGCCAGCACCGCTGTGATTCCAACCCGCAAGCGCGCGAAGCGGTCTTCGCCGATTTTCCCTTCCAGCTTGCCGTCGAGCGCGCGAATCTCCGCGAGCAATTCAGCCCCGGTCTGCGGCGGCAACGTCGCAAGCACCGACAGCGCGGCGGCCGGATAGAACTCACCCGCGGCCAGCACTTGTCGCCGCTCGGGGAGCGACAGCAGCGTGAAGTAATCCCGCGCGAAATTCTCGATGTAGGCGCTGACGCTGTAGCCACCCTCAATCGCCCGCGCGTCTTCGTAAAATCGCAATAGCGCGAGCTTCTCGGGCGTGGTCCAGCCGGTTCGCAACCGCGGGGCATACGCCGCGATGTGGAGTTTTTCGGTTTCCGGAATATCCTTCGCTAGCTCGGCGACCATTAGCTTGGCCGCTTCAGGCGCTTGCAGATGCACGAGCAACCGCACCAACTCGCGGTTCCGCAGTGCGCTGGCCGAGGGATACTCCTGCACAAGCTGCTGGCGAATCTCGGCGGCCTGCTCCGGCGGCACGGCACCGCGGTGCAATGCCACCTGCACGACACGCAATAGATCGAGTTGCTCGCGCTCTGCGAGCGAAGCCTTGCGACTGCGGTTTTCCTGAAGCATCTGTCCGCTGCGGGCGAGTACCGCTTGCAAATTCTGCGGCGTCGGCTCGACGGCCAGCAGGCCGATTGCGCCTTGCATGAAGACTCGCGGCTGCTGGGCTTCGAGCACCGAAGTCGCCCAACTGGCCGTCGGCTGCGATTCGAGCGCCCGCCGCGCCGCGAATGCCATGAACCGGTCATCGTCATTCAGAAGTTCCACGAGCTTGGCGATGGGCGCTTCGCCGCGGCGGTACGCGATCGACTCGCAGGCCACGCGGCGGACCCACGGCTCTTTGTCGTCCAATAGGTCTGCCAGCCGCGCGTCGAACTGCGCATCTCCCCCGCGGGCCATTCGCCGGGCGGCAGCGGCGCGGATTTCGGAGCTTGGGTCTTGCGAAAGCTTGAGCAATAGCGCCGCATCGGGCATCGGGCCGTAGATCGCCATCAAGTCGAGCGCCCGCAGTCGCTCGGCTATGGGCCGGCGCGCATCGCTTGCCGCCTCGGGCAACAGCGTTTGCCACTCTTCGCCCACATCGCGCTTCGCCCGGGCAATTTCCGCCCGCGCCCAATCGCTATCCGCCTGCGGCTGCCGCAACGCCACATCAATTCCAGCCGCTTGCGGCTTAGCGGGAACTTGACCTGTAAATTTCACCCGGTAGATGCCGCCATCGGTTCCCCGTCCACCCGTGCAAAAATAAAGCGCCCCCTCCGGTCCCACTGTGAGGTCGGTCACATTCAGCGGCCGCCCGCGCAGGAATACGCTGGACGTGGCCTTGTAGCTGGCCCCGCTCCGCTCCAGCCGCACGGCGTGAATCTCGCCTCGCGCCCAGTCGGCTGCGAACAGCGTGTTTTGCAATCGCTCGGGAAACGCCGTGTGACGGTAGAATGTTACGCCGGTTGGCGAACCCGGCCCGATATTGAGCGTGGCCGGCAAGCTATCGAGAAAATATTCGGGCCACTTCGCCCAGCCGCTCCGCCAACCAAGTTCCGCCCCGGCGGGTACGTGGTTGATTCGCGTCGGCCGATACCAGGGAGCGCCGATGTCCCACTCCATGTCGGCATCGTAGGTGAATAGCTCGCCCTGCGGATCGAACGCCAGGTCGTACGGATTGCGGAACCCGCCCGCGAACAACTCGACCCGGCTGCCGTTGATGTCGGTTCGCACAATCGTCGCGCCCGGCGCGGGGACGCCTACCGCATGGCCGCGGGGGTCTTCGTATCGCGGCTGATTGAGGTCGCCTTCATACACCACTTTGTACGGACTCTGCGGGTTGGCCGGCGCGTCGATCCGCGCGAAGTTGCCGATCATCAGGTAGAGCAAGCCATCCGGCCCTAGCTCGACCGCGTGCGGTCCGTGCTCGCCGGGCGAACCGATGAATTTCACGATCGGCACCACTTCATCGGCCGTGCCGTCGCGGTTCGTGTCGGTCAGCCGATAAAGCGCCGGTCCCTGCGGTCCGCTTCCCACGGCAAACACCCGCGCGCCGACGGTTACCAGGCCTTGCGCCGTGTTGATTGCGTCGCTGTAGGTCGTCACTTCATAAGTGCCATCGCCGTCGGCGTCGCGTACGAGCTTGATGCCGCCGCCTTCTTCGGAGACGAGCATCTCGCCCGCCGAATTGAACGTCATGGCGATCAGCGAACCGGTCTGTTCGTCGCGGGCTACTCGCTCGACGACAAACTCCGGCTCGATGGTGAACCGCGACCCCTCGCCGGCGATGACGACTTCGTCGCCCCAAGGGAGCGTGGCGCCAAGCTCGCCGTAGACCGCGGCCGGCAGCCAGTCGCGGTCGTTGAAGGTGGGCCGGTCCCAGCCGGCGAACTCGTTGACGCTGGTCCGCCACGTTTGATCGGTGGAGTAACTCTGCATCGTGGTGCCGGGTTCCTGAACCAGCATTCGGGCGACGAGGCCCGCCGCTCCTTCGTCGAGGTTCACGGCTTTGATCGCCACGACGTTCCGCCCCGGCACCAGAAGGGCCGTGATGTTATGCACGTTCATCTTCCGCCAATCGCCGCCGTTGCCCGCCGGCTTGCCATTCACGAAAAGTTCGTACTGGTTGTCGCACGCGATATGGACCTGAGCGAACTGCGACTTTTGCACTTCGATCACTTTGCGGAAGTAGCAGGTTCCCACCGGTACTTGGTCCTTCGTGAAGGCGGGGGACCAAATCCACTTTGCGCCGATGACCTGTCGAAACTGCGCTCGGACTTTGGCGATTTCTTCCGGCGTCAGCGGATTCGTGCGCGCTGCGGTGTTGCCACGAGCCGCGTAGTCGGCGTCCGCGGCGACCGGTTTGGCAGCGGGCGCGTTGCCCCGCCGCGTTGCCGGCCTGCTCGCCGCTGCGCTGGGCTTGGTTGCTCCCGCCCCGGCCGGCCGAGGCTTGGTTGCCTGGGCCGCACCTTCCGTCGCGAAAGCCCCCGCGATTGCGGAGATCAGCAGAAACGCACACCCTCTTTTCGCACGCTTGTGCATGTCAGAACCACCACCAGGAAAGACAGATGGACCGCCGGCGCAAGCCGCGGGAGAATTGGTCGCGGAGCATACCAACCGACCCCCACGCCAGCAACGGAGTTTTGCGCCTCGGGGATGTACTCTCGAAAACACGTGAGTTTCTCGGTTTGTGCCACTGTGCCACGCTGTGCGCGCATCAAAGTGGCACAAACGTAGCTCCGGATTTAGGGCCAATTGGAGCCTGCTTCGCAATGATGATTGGCTGTTTTTCTCGGTGGATACCGCCTCTTGTGAAATTGGGCAAGCGCTTCGCAATGAGGCCTGCAAAATCGCGCGAATGCGCACCCGTTAAGTTGCGGGGAATTGTGGTTGACAAGCTGCCGGCGTCGGTTGGAATGCGGGCAATTTCACGAAGTCGAAGCACTTCCATGCAACTTTGACGTTAGGAAGCTTGCGGTAGCCATTCGTTGGCTGCTTTGTTGTCAGCTCATTTCTCTCATTGACCCGCGAAAAACAAGCGTGATAGCATGGTATCGCGACCCTTCCATTGATGGGCAGCGTAAAAAAGGATCACGCATAGGTCAGCCTCTCGTGGCTGACAAAGCCGCATATTCAGCCTGGAACGGCTGACCTACACGAAGTGAGACGCAATGCCTGCTCTGCAACGAATGCTTTTGCTCTTCTCTTGCGGCCTGCTCGTTGCGCTGCCGACGCTTTCGCTGGTAGGTTGCGGCAAGTCTCAACCCGAGCCGCGGCAGGCGGTTGCGAAAACCGAGCAACCGGCAGGAGAAGAACCCGCTGAGGCGGACAGGCCGTTTGTTTTGGGTGACGATATCGAGCCCTTCGATCCGCCGACGCTCGAGGAATTGGACTCTGAGGCCGAATGGACCGACAACCCCGTTAAGGACGCGCTCGAAATGATGCGCGAGGCTCAAGAGGCCGAAGGTCCGCCGCCTATTTCAGTTGCCGAAGCGTTAAAACTGCGCAACGACTCGCCAGAAAACAATCAGAAGATTCTGCAGGCGCTCGGCCAGCTTGCACCGGAAAGCGGCAAGGGAGTGGACTATGGCTCCGCTTTGGTCCGCCATGTCGGTGGCGATCTAAAGAGCACCAATCCCTTGCTGTCGAGCAGCGTCACCGAGTTTGAGTACCTCGACCTAACCGGCTTCGGATACCTAAGCTTCGACCGCGAGTTCAATTACTTCGCACCGATGGAGTCGGTTGTCTCATGGCAGACGAGCAAAGACCATATGTACGACAAGATCGTGTTGCGCGATGACCTCGTTTGGTCGGATGGCAAGCCCATTACTGCTCACGACATCGAATTCACCTATCGCGTCATCATGAGCAAGCAAACCACTTCGATTAGTGCCGTGCGTACGGGCACCGATAAGCTGAAGTACGTAAAGGCGTACGACGATCGCACGGTGGTCTTCTTTCATAAGGAGGCATTGGCCACGAATACGACCAACATCTATTTCCCTGTCATTCCAAAGCATATTTACGAAAGCACCATCCCCGATGACCCCTTGATGACGCGCAGCGAAGTGCATTCGCGCCTCGAGGACAAGCCAGTTGTCGGCGGGCCTTATGAATTGGTAAAGCGGGTTCGCAATCAAGAGTTTGTGGTTCGTCGGCGCGACAGCTACTATCTTCATAAGGGAACGGAAGTTCGCAAGAAGCCCTACTTCGCCGAAGTTCGCGTCAAAGCCATCGAGGACTTCAATACGGTCCTCTTGGCGCTCAAGGCGGGCGATATCGAACAAATGGAACTCCGGCCCGAACAGTGGACCAGCCAGACCAGCAGTGAGGATTTTTACAGCAAGAACACGAAAGTCACCGAAGTGGAATGGGTAGAATTCCACTTTTGTTGGAATGTCGAGAGTCCGTTATTTTCCGATAAGCGCGTACGGTGGGCCATGTCGTATGCCATGGACTACGACGAGCTAATCGGCACTCTTTCGCGGGGACTGTATCAGCAGGGCCAGGGCACGTTTCACCCTACGTCGTGGATGTTTCCCGAAAATGGTCCGCCACCTCTGGAACAAGATCTCGACAAGGCCGAAGAGTTGCTCGAAGAGGCAGGCTGGGTCGACAGCGATGGCGACGGCGTGCGCGATAAGACGATCAACGGCCGAAAAGTTCCCTTTGAGTTCTCACTGCTCACCTATCAGACGGAAACGGGGATTCAAACAGCGACCTTGCTGAAGGAGGTTTTGGCTCCTTTGGGAGTCGTCTGTAATGTAAAGCCGACTGAGTTTACGGTTTTGGTTCAAAGCGCGCTGGACCATAAGTTCGAGGCTCTCATGGGTGGATGGGGGACCGGCACGGACCCCGATACAAGCGCCAATATTTGGGTTACTAGCGAGGGTCGAAACTACGGGCAGTACTCCAACCCGCGCGTGGACGAGCTATTTGAGCAGGGTCGGCGTGAATTTGATCGCGAGAAACGCGCCGAGATTTATGGCGAGATTCATCAACTCCTGTGGGAAGATCAACCCAACACTTGGCTTTTCTACCGCAATGCGTTTTATGCCTTCAATAAGAAGTTGCGCGGCTATAACTTCAGCCCGCGCGGGCCGTTCAACTACGCTCCCGGATTCAGCAGCATTTATGCCGCTGCGCAGGAAAGCCCCTGAGGCCGTCTCCGCGTTCGTAAGCCTGCTCTAAATTAAGTCGTGAAGCCCGCTGCTTCGATCCATGGCGCATTATTTTCTTCGCCGACTCGGCATCGGCCTATTGACGCTGTTGCTAGTGACCTTCGTGGTTTACGGCCTGATCCGCAATATGCCGGGCACGCCGTTGACAACGGATCCGGCGATGATGGATCCGAGCAAGCAAATCACGGTCGAAGAGCGAAAACGACTAGAGCGACTCTACGGATTCGATAAACCGTGGTATCAGGCTTACTTCGTGTGGCTGGGCAATATTGCGCGACTCGATCTCGGTAGGTCGATCCCCAAGAACAATCGCCCCGTTCTGGGGCTAATCCTTGACCGCGCGCCCGCAACTTTGCTGCTGTCGGTCACGTCGCTGCTGCTAACCTATTTACTGTCGATACCCATTGGGCTATGGGCCACCGCGAAGGACGGCACCAGTCTGGAACGCACGGCCAGCACGCTGCTTTACATGCTGTACTCTCTGCCGTCGTTCGTGGCGGCACTCTATCTGCAATTGCTATTCTACGTGAAGCTTGGCTGGTTGCCGCTCTACGGTTTGACATCCGACAACTATGCCGAGCTCACCGCAGGCGGCAAGGCCTGGGACATTCTGCTGCACTCCATCCTGCCGGTAATCTGTTTCACCTACGGCAGCCTGGCCTACTATTCGCGATTCATTCGGGCCAACATGCAGGAAGTGATCCGCCAAGACTACATTCGGACCGCTCGCGCCAAAGGAGCAGGTCCCGCCCGCGTGCTGTGGCGTCATGCCTTTCGCAATACGCTGATTCCGCTCGTGACGTTGATCGGCCTCACGCTACCGACGCTCCTCAGCGGCGCGGTGATTCTGGAGCAGATTTTCGTCTGGCCCGGAATGGGGCGACTTTACTTTGAAGCAATCGGACAACGTGACTACGACACGATCATGGGACTGACGCTCATGTTCAGCGTGTTGACGCTCGCGGGACAATTGCTGGCCGATCTTCTGTACGCCGTCGTCGATCCTCGCGTCGCTTATCATTGATCCGCGAATGCAATCTCCTGATACGATCGCCGTTCCAAGTGCCACGCCTCCGCGGAAGTCGCGCGGATTTTGGCGCGAGTCTTGGCTGCGCTTCCGTCGCCGAAAACTGGCCATGCTGGCCCTGGGATTTGTTGGCTTCCTCGCTATCGTCGCCTTGCTGGCTCCGATGATCGCCGGCACCAAGCCCATCGTCTGCAAGTACAAAGGAAAGATTTATTTCCCAGCAATGTCGTACTACGTCAGATCGTGGGAGAATCCCATCTTTCGCCGCGATCGCTTTGGATATAAGTGGCCCGAGAAACTCGCCGCGAATGATCCCCAAAGCTGGGCAATTTGGCCGATGGTGTATCAAGACCCCTACCGGCGCGTGAAAGAAGGAGAGTGGCCCGGCCGGCCAGGGAATCCGTACGGAACTGAGGGCGCGCCGAGCCGGCTCAACTGGTTCGGGACCAATCAGCAGGGAGTCGATGTGTTTGCACAGATGGTCCACGGAACCCAAATTGCCCTTAGTGTTGGCTTCATTTCGATGAGCATCGCGGCCGCGATTGGAATCACGCTTGGCGGTCTCGCCGGCTATATCGGCGGCTGGGTCGATATGCTCCTCAGCCGACTCATCGAGGTTGTCATGTGCATTCCCACGCTCGTGTTGATCCTTGCGTTGGTATCGATCATCGATAACGTCACGAATTTCCACTTGATGGTCGTGATTGGCGTCACCAGTTGGACCGGCATCGCTCGGCTCACTCGGGGCGAGTTCCTTAAACTCAAGCAAATGGAATTTGTCACTGCGGCACGCGCGCTCGGCGCCGGTCGAATTCGAATCATGACGCGCCATATTCTGCGAAACGCCCTTGCTCCGGTCCTGGTGCCGATCACCTTCGGCATCGCCGCGGCGATTCTAATCGAAAGTGGGTTGAGCTACTTGGGGTTCGGCGCTTCGCCGCCCAATCCGAGTTGGGGAACGCTCCTCAAATCGGGCCGCACCGCCATCGAGCAAATGTGGTGGCTGATCCTCTTCCCCGGCGTCGCCATCTTCCTGACCGTGTTGGCCTACAACCTCATCGGCGAAGGCCTCCAAGACGCGACCGACCCCAGATTGCGGCAGGCGGAGTAGAGAGCCACGGATGAAACACGGATTGAACACGGATGAGAAGGACGGGAACCGCTAATAAACGCTAATGGGCGCTAATAAGAACAGATGAGAATAACATTCAGCATCGGTGATCAGCAATAAATGAGAACGATAATTCAATTTTTTGTATTAGCGGCCATTAGCGTTTATTAGCGGTTTCTCCGATCCGTGTTCAATCCGTGTTTCATCCGTGGCTAGTCATTTGACAGAATTGTAGTTCCATGAGCACCGCTGTAATCGATGTTGAAAACCTTTCGACCTTCTTTCACACCGAGGACGGCGTCGTCCGGGCGGTGGACCAGGTCTCGTTTCGCGTCGATCCGGGGCGGACGCTGGGCATTGTCGGCGAGAGCGGGTCCGGGAAGTCGGTCACCTCGCTGTCGATCATGCAGCTACTCGCTTCGACGGCGGAGATCGAATCGGGACGCATTTCGTTTTTGGGGAAAGACCTCGTGCGATTGCCCGAGCCGCAGATGCGTTCCATCCGCGGCAAAGAGATCAGCATGATCTTTCAGGAGCCAATGACTTCGCTCAACCCGGTCTTCACTGCGGGCTATCAGGTGATGGAAGCGATTTTGCTGCACCAGAAAGTGTCCAAAGAAGAAGCTCGCAAGCGAACCATTGCACTGTTCGACGAAGTCGGCATTCCCGAGCCGGAGGTTCGAGTCGATTCCTATCCGCACCAAATGTCGGGTGGGCAGAAGCAGCGGGTGATGATTGCGATGGCCCTGTCGTGCAATCCCAAGCTGCTGATTGCCGACGAGCCGACCACCGCGCTCGACGTGACGATTCAGGCGCAGATTCTCGACATCCTCCGCCGCTTGCGGGATCAGCGCGGCATGTCGATCTTGTTCATCACGCACGACCTGGGCGTGATCGCCGAGATCGCCGACGACGTGCTGGTGATGTATCGCGGGAAGATGGTCGAGTACGGCCCGGTGCTCGATATTTTCTCGAAGCCGCAGCACCCCTACACGAAGGGCCTGTTGGCCTGCCGGCCGCGACTCGACACGCCTTACCGCAAGCTGCCGACGGTCGATGATTTCATGGAGACCCGCACGGTCGACGGCGACATTCGCATCGTCGAGAAATCGATGAGCGACGTGCGGCTTAAAGAGCTGAAGACGTGGGGCCGCGGGCGGATGCTTCACCCGCGGAGCAAACTGGCGGCGATGGGCCACCCGTGGGAGGAGGGACATCATGGGCCGGACGACATCGCTCTGCCCGAATCGGCCAAGCCGCTGCTCTCGGTGCAGAACCTGCAGGTTCATTTTCCCATTCGCCGCGGCATTTTCTCGCGCACGGTCGGCCACGTGAAGGCGGTCGATGGTATTTACTTCGACGTCTATCCCGGCCAGACGCTGGGTCTCGTGGGGGAATCGGGATGCGGCAAGACTACTGCCGGCCGCGCGATTCTGCGGCTGATTGAGCCGACCGCTGGCATCGTCGAGTTCGACGGCATCGACGTCGGCAACCTCGGCAGCGGGAGCTTGCGCGAGCTGCGTGGCCGCATGCAGATTATCTTTCAAGACCCATACGGCTCGCTCAACCCGCGGATGACCATCGAATCGGCGATCGTCGAGCCGATGGTGATTCAAGGCATCGGTAAAAATCGCGCGGAACGTCGCGAGCGCGCCGCGGAACTGCTCAAGGAGGTCGATCTGGAACCCGCGTTTTTGCGGCGTTATCCGCACGAATTCTCCGGCGGCCAGCGGCAACGGCTATGCATCGCGCGGGCGCTGGCGGTCGAGCCGGAGTTCATCATCTGCGACGAATCGGTCTCGGCGCTCGATGTCTCCGTGCAAGCACAGGTGCTCAACTTGCTGAAAGATTTACAGAACAAGCGCGGGTTGACCTACATCTTCATCAGCCACGATCTGAGCGTGGTGAAATTCATGGCCGACATGATGGCCGTGATGAACGCCGGGAAGATTATTGAGTTCGGCCCGTCCGAGAACATCTACGCCGATCCGAAAGACCCCTACACGAAGCGGCTGATTGCCGCGACGCCCAAAGACGATTTGGACCACATTCGCCGGCGGATTGCCGATCGCGACAAAGCGAAAGACAAACCGGCCTGAGCTAACGCTGCCAAGCGTTTGCTCTGCGAGTGCGTTGGACGATCCTCGGCGTTATAATGGATTCCGCTTGAGCGGCGAAAACGCTCCGGATTATCGTGCTGAGGGAAGACGATGAGAACTGCATCTCGGCTCTTGATTGTGGTTGTTGCGCTCTGCTGGGCCGCGCCCGTCGTTGGGCAAGAAGTTCCGGCAACTGGCCAGACGGTGCGAGTCGCGGGCATTGTTCTGAAATGGGTCCGGGGCGACAAAGAAATGAATTTCCGTCGCGCGGAACAAATGATCCGCAGCGCGGCCGATGGCGGCGCTCGCCTGGTGTGTACGACCGAGTGTTTTCTCGACGGTTATGCGATCGCCGACAAGAGTATTCCGCTAGAAACGTACCGGGCATTGGGAGAGCCAATACCCGAGGGCGCTTATTTTCAGAAGCTGGTGTCGCTCGCCGACGAACTTGAAATCCACCTGCTCGCGGGCATGTTGGAAGCCGATGGAGAGGATCGTTACAACACGGCCGTCCTGATCGGACCCGACGGGAAGTTGATTGGGAAATACCGCAAGCAGAAGCTCGGGCACGAGGTGGATCGGAACCAGGCCGGCAGCGAGTCGCTCGTGTTCGATACAGCCATAGGCCGCGTCGGAGTGATGATCTGCGCCGATCGGACGGAGCCAGGCATTGTGAGCCGCTATCGCGAGCAGGGTGCGGAGTTCTTGCTGTGCCCCTCGGGGGGGATGTTCGGGCCCGACTCGAACGATCCGATCGTTCAAGCTCGGTCGCGGGAGAACAGTTTACCCATCGTGTTCGTGCATCCGGCGGAGTTCTTGGTGACGAATTCCGATGGGACGATTGCCGCGCGAACGCTGCTCGGCGATCGCCTGGAGATCGCATCGAAGGACATCGGCACGGCGACAGACTCCAGTCAAACAATCTTCTTTGAGCTATCGCCGGCAGGAACTAAGACGGCCGTCGAACCCGCGCGCGAATTGCGAGTTGCAGCGGTTCAAATGCGATCGTCGCGGGTGCTGGCCGACAACGTTGCTAAAACGAAGGATTATCTGGCGCGGTGCGCCAGCCAGGGCGTTCGGGTGGCGGTGTTTCCTGAATGTTCGGTGACGGGTTACTTCGACAACGAGTTCATGCAGTCCTTCACCGCGGAAGTTCTGTCGGCTGCCGAGCGCGAAATCGCTGACTCCTGCCGCGAGCACGACATCTACGCCGTTATCGGCATGCCGGTCCGCGAAGGCGAGAAGCTGTATAACTCGGCCGTGGTGATCGCTCCCACGGGGCGGATTATCGAGCGGTATCACAAACTGCAATTGGCCGAATCGTGGCCCGATCCTGGCGATCATCTCTCGGTGTTTCGCATCGACGGGATCGCGTGCTCGGTGATTGTCTGCCACGACGAACGCTATCCGGAGTTGGTGCGTTTGCCGGTGCTAGCCGGTGCCCGGTTGGTCTTCTATATTTCGCACGAATCGGGCCTCGATTCGCCTCGGAAAATGACGCCGTATCGAGCACAGATTCAGGCCCGGGCAGTGGAGAATTCCGTCTACGTGGTGCAAGCCAATGCGCCCGCGAACGAAGATTCGTCGGGTTCACACGGGGAGAGTCGAATCATCGCGCCCGACGGAAACTTGATCCAGGAAGCGGGCATCGATGATGAAGAAAGCGTCATCGCGACACTCGAGATGAAGCATGCGACCGGCTGGTTGGCCCGTCGCAGCTTGGAACTGGGAGTGCTGGGCGATTGGTGGAAAGGCGGCGTCGAGCGCGTGCGAATCCTTGAATAAGGTTGGCTGTTGGCGAACTATGCTCGCCGAACCGGACTGCGTGGCAGACCGGCTATTTCTTGAGCGAACAGATCGCCCACCATTGCAGCGGTTTCATCGGTCGTTCGTTGCAAGCGATCGAGCCACGTCGACCGCAACAGCCCAAAGCTGTCAAATGCTTCCGCGCCAAAGCATCCCAGAGCGGCTCCGGCAATCTGAGCATGGAGATCGCCGTTCGGACTATCGCGACCCACGTCGCAAAATGCGGCCCGCAAACTGACGACCAACAGGTTCGCGCATAGCGACTCGTGCCCGCGCGCTTTGGCGTCAGCATGGTCTTCTGCAAACTCATTCATTCGCCGAGCGTCGAAAGCCAGTTCGTTGACATCGCTCGCACCGTGCAGATACGCGAGCAGCAGATCGGTCCATCGCTCGCAACGCATCTTGAGCGATGTGAGGGTACGGCTACTGGCCGACTCATGCGACCACCAAGCGCTGGTGACGGCATGCAGTCGATCGACGGCTTCGCGATGCCCGGCCAGGATGTTACGCCCGACCGATGCCGATTCGCGGCGATGGTGAATTTGATCATGCGCCATAAACAGCGCCGCGACGCAGCGGGTAAGCACTTCGCCGGCGATTATTTCCTCGGCGAGCGGTGCCAGCCGCACCGCGGGATTGCCAAGCGGCCCGCGCGCCGCGTGGCCATAGGCACGCAGGGCATAGCCCCAGCGATCGAGCCGGCACCGCGACGCCACCCAGTAAGCGCCCACCGCTTCGTCGTTAAGCCGCGTCGTCGCCGCAAGCAACGACCGCCCGTGGAACGCAACGAGGCCGGCGACTTCAAGTAGTTCGCGGGGGTGCATGGCGGGGTTGGTGAGTAGGTGAGTTGTGAGTAAGTGAGTAGGTCGCTTGCGTAACCACTCACCTACTCACTTACTCACCACTCATCACTCACTTCTTAAAAACACGGCGGCCGAAGTCCATGGGGAAAGACTCCGGCCGCCGTGCGAGGAGGAGCAGAAGAAGGTCGTTCGTTAGCTAGGGCAACGAACGTGCCAGAGCGCCGCCGCTGCCTGCGAAAACGACGGAATTACCGCGATTCATGCACTTCTTGCGAATCAAGTCACGAAACGGCGAAGCGACGTTATGTGGCGGAAATGCAACGCTCGCTCCGTACTTGTGGCGAGGGGACCACCGGCTATACAAGGAGCGCTTCGGTTGCCGCGGGGCGGTAGTGGTCGTAGGATAGAATCGTTGCAGCGATCACACATTGAGCAGTCGACCTCGGATTGGTTTTACCTATGATCACAGTCACATTTCCTGATCGCGACACTGAAAAGAAGGCGCTTGGCTTTATGTTGGGCCGTTTCTCTGGTCGAGTCTTGCGGTCCGGCGAGCATCTCGTCCCGGAAGCAGCTTTAGAAGCGCTGGCCGATCAAAACATTCCTTGTGTCGTGACGCCCGACGAACGGACATCAGAACAATGCAATCATTGACCCGCCATCATCGAATACTGCCCCGAGACGGACCTGTACGTGGGCTACATCCCCGGAATTGCCGGTACCCATTCGCAGGGTGTAACGGTCGATGAATTGCAACAGAATCTAAACGAAGTCGTGGCGATGCTTCGGGAAGATGGCATGCTCCATGCCGGGACGGAGTGTTAGCTCACTCGCCCAATCTATCGACCGGCACGGCTCGCACGCCGGGCACCATTTCGCTGCGGCCCAACACCGGGTCGTCCCAAGCCGTCCCGAAGGCGGCCTGGCCGTAGTTGTTGAGGAACATGTGGTTGTCCCAAGCCGGGACGAGATAGCCCACCACGTACGCCACTCTACCGTCCTCGAACAGCACGTTCTGGCCACAGCCGCCATGGTGCGGACTTGATTGCCCGATATTCTCTCGACTGGGCGCATCACTCAAGAGAGGGGAGCGGCAGTCCGATCGATTGCGGATGGAGATATAGAACTGGTCTTTTGCATAGCCGACGCGGTAAGCCAAGCTGCCTCCCATCGTCTGCGTTACTTGCGGCGGTAATTTCGTGCCACTGCTGGTGACCTGCGACAGCGTTGGAATACGGAAAACGAAGCTACCACGCTCGAGCATCTCGACTTGTGGCGAGGACGGGCAAATCACTAGTTGAAGTATTTGGGCGCGGTCGAGGTGCCCGCTTTCCGCCAATCGCACCGTATAAATGCCCGCCGGTTCGTCCGGATTAACCGGCGGAAAGATATCGCGGTGGTCGATGGCATAGGCAATCATCCCGGTGCCGAGCTGCCGCATGTTGTTCTGGCAAGTCGTGCGGCGGGAAATGTCGCGGCTCTCGCGCAGCGCCGGCAGCAGCAACATGCTGATCGCGAACACGACGCCTACCGCGACAAACGCGTCCACAAATGAAAAATACGAGCGGCCAGCGGGCGGCTCAGTGACGCCCAGCACTCCGCCGCCGGATTGAGAATCCGACACGCACTGCACTGTCCGGTCGATCAAGTTTCGCGGCGGCTGGACATCGCCTGGTGCGGCGACTTGTTCGGGCGTGAGGCACTGACGGAGCCGTTCCAATTCGTCGCGTAGTCGGGGGTCGCCGGCCAACTTTGCTTCGAGCGCCGCCCTTTCGGCTTCGGATAACTCGCCCAGCAGGTAGCAAACCAAGAGGTCGCGCATCGGACGTTAGGCGTGCAGCCCAATAGCAGTGTTTCAAAGGAGCGGGGCCAACCGGCTGGTCAACCCCGCTCTCGATTGTACCCGGTAATAACCGGCAAGGCGCGAGACCTACCGGTAATCGGCGGCTAGCGCCTGCGGGCCTCTTCTGCCTCGTCCCAAGCCTCCGACAGGCGGCTAACGGCCGCGTGGAGGCGACTCTTCACGGTTCCCACCGGGACGGCCAGTTCAACAGCCGCCTCACGGTACTTCATGCCGCGGAAATAGACCATGCCAACGGCCGCTTGGAGTTGTTCGGGCAGTGCTGCCACCGCCTGACGCACCCATTCCAGCCGTTCGCGCCGGTCCATCCCGTCGGATGGATTTGTTTCACGACTTCCCAATAAATCGAGCAACGATCCGACCTCCGCGTTTTGGCTGCGGTGGGGTCGATCAAGGCTCACCAATTGGTGCCGCTTGTTGCGACGCTGAATGTCAATCGCCTGATTGGTCGCTACCGTGTAGAGCCAAGGCCGAAACTTGCGGCCTTCCTCGAACATCTTGCACTTCAGGTGAACTTGTAAAAAAGTCGCCTGAAAGGCGTCTTCCGCCAACGCGGCGTTGTTCAGGAAGCGACGCAAATAGTTGTAAAGCTCTCGCTCGTAGCGCTTGATCAATTCGGCAAACACCGGCTGCGCGTTCGTTTGGCAGTAATCGACGAGCAACTGCTCGTCGGTCATCTCCGCCGTTGCCGCACTGCTGGTCGTCTCAACTAAGCGGTCTTCCGTGGTTTGCTTAATCATGGATACGAACTCCTCTCCGGGAGAGTTCGACGCCCTTGGGAAACAGATCCTAGTTTCCCATTCGTCAGAGTAGTTACCCGCCGACCCTTGCAACCTACAATTGCGTTCCCTGGGTCGTTGGGAAGCGGCCGGAAGCACACCTTCCAAAAGAAGAGTCTCCAGTACCACCGTCCTCACCGAACAATTGCAATTTCAATACCGTGAAACCTAGCCGAACGTCACGAGGCACCCATAATGCACTTAATGTGTTACGTTATAAGCAGTTGTGATTTATCCTGGGTGGTGCTATCTAGTTTACACACTAACCGTTAGCCTGCCATTATTTGCGCTTTCTTACAAGAAATCTAGGCGAACTGCCGCAAAATTGACCACCCGCAAATTCGGTCCCCTGTTTAGCGGCTAGCCGCACGTCGGCGATCCGCAATTGAGTTCCTTATCTAAACTTCGATTATTTCCCTTTTTCTTATTCGCGGCGGGGAGTCCAATGTTGCCGCGGATTCTCGAACCGGAATTGATGGACACTGCCGCCGGCTAACATAGAATTCCAAGATTTGCGAACGACAATGCCCATGATTTCGACAGAAACCCAAACCTCCGCGCAGCGCGATGAAGCGAAACGCTACGGTCGCGTCACGCTCAGGCTCAGCCTCGCCGACATGGCGATTGACCTTGTGTATCTCACGCTGGCCGCGTTCTGGCTTGGTCCACGGGTCGATCGGTGGCTATCCGATTTCGCCCCGCTCAGCGGCGACCAGTCGTTGTTGCGCGTCGCGGCCTTGGTCGCGGCGTTGTTCGCGATTCACGCTTTAATCTCGTTTCCACTCTCCGTCTATTCCGGTCACGTCGTCGAACATCGTTTTCAACTCAGCCAACAGACATTCGGCCGCTGGAGTCGCAAGTACCTGCTGCGGATGACTCTGAGCCTCGCATTTAGTGCCGCGCTGTTCACCGGGTTATACGCCATCATCTGGTGGGTTGGCGCGTACTGGTGGCTGGCCGCGGCGGGGGCGTTTTTTGTCGTCAGCGTGATTCTCGGCCAACTCGCGCCCGTCGTTTTTCTGCCGTTGTTCTACAAAATCGAACGCCTCGAAGACCCGTCGCTCGCCGAACGAATGCAGGCCCTCGCCGCCGGCACGGGCCTGACCGTCGAAGGCGTCTATCGCATGAAGCTAAGCGAAGAAACGTCGAAGGCCAACGCGATGCTAGCGGGTCTCGGCCGCACCCGCCGCGTGCTGATGGGCGACACACTGCTCGATAGCTTCACGCCGGAAGAGATCGACGTGATCTTCGCCCACGAGATCGGCCACCACGTCCATCGGCACATCCCCAAGATGATCGCTACTGGCGTCGCGGTCAGTCTGCTTGGGTTCTGGCTCTGCGATCAATTCATTCGCTGGTGGACCGGCATTGCCGATCCCGCGACGTGGCCGGTCGCAACGCAGCCGCTGCTCGTGTGGTTCACCACGCTCTACATGATGGCACTTGGCCCCCTCACCAACGCGGTTAGTCGCCGCTACGAGCGCCAATGCGACCGCTACGCCCTTCGCCGCACGAACGATGTCGCCGCGTACCGCACGGCGTTTACGAAACTCGCCCGGCTCAACAAAGCGGACATGGAGCCAAACCCCGTTGAGGTGCTGCTATTTCACAGCCACCCGCCAATAGGAAAACGACTGGCACTGGCGGATGAAGTTTAGACTCACCGGAAACAATCTAGCCCAACGTCCTGCTTCAACCTATACTTACACCATGCCACACTTCGACTTTGAGGGTGTTCCAGTGACCCTGCAGCAACTACTCGCCAAAGCGCGCGAAACTTTGATGTCCGAAGCTCAGCGCGAAGAGCAACGTCAGAGTTTCGCGTACGGCAACAGCCATTTTGAGAACGAAACAATCACGAGAGAGACCGTCCGACGTGAATCGGAAAAGCTAAAGGCTGCCGATGGCGGACAAAAGTAAGATTCGGCAGTCCGGGCCAATCGTAACCGATCCGATAGAATTGGCCGCACTCGAAGCTCGAAACGCACTTCTTCAGTTCGACGAGGTGCGGCGGCTCATCGGATTGTGAGTTGGCAATTTGCAACTCACTCCAACGGATGTCTGCTCTTTGCAGCGGATAGCGGTTCAAGGTATTTTTGAATGCGCCGGAAGATTTCGTCAGGTGCCGATTAGCATCGGGAACACCTCGCACGATCCTCCACCCTGGCAAGAAGTTCCGCACCTTGCGCTAGAGATGTGCGAGTACGCTAACACGGTAGCGAGCGATGCGTTCCATGCCTCCGCCTACCTAATGTGGAGGCTGAATTGGATACATCCATTCTCCGACGGTAACGGAAGAACATCACGCGCAGTCTCCTATCTGGCACTATGTTGTGGAATCGGCATTGAACTGCCCGGTACCGTGACGGTTCCCGATTTGATCGTGAAGAATCGCCAGCCCTACTACGCAGCCCTCGACAGCGCGGATGCCGCTTGGAAACGCGGCAAGCTGGATATCGGCGAAATGGAAGATTTGATCAAATACTTGTTGACTCAACAATTGCAATCGGGCATCGATCCATAGTGTTACCGGGGGTCGCAGTCCTGTATTCCCGCACATGGCGTCTACTGGAAAATAGGCCCGCCGCTTTAATCAAAGCCCCAACTCCCGCCGCGCCATCCTCACCGTCTGCTCCAAGCAGTCATCGTCAAACGGTGATTTCAGGCCGGTTGATTCGACCAGTTCACGAAACGGCGCTTCGCCGCCGCGGCGGCAGAGTTGCACGTAATCCGCCAGTGCCGTGTCGCGGTTCTCGCTTGCGCGAACCCAGAGCTGCAGCGCGCAGGTGAGGGCCAGCGTATAGTCGATGTAGTAGAACGGAGCGCTGAAAATGTGAATCTGGGCTTGCCACCGGCGGCCGCTTGCGGGATGAGCCAGGTCGCCCCAGTCGAGCCACGGCAAATAGGTTCGCTCCATCTCCTGCCACATCGCGGCTCGCTCGTCGGGCGATGCATTGGGAGCCGCATACACCAAGTGCTGAAAGTGATCGACCGCCACGCCGTACGGCAAGAAGAGCATCGATTCGGTGAGATGGAGCCGGCGAAAACGCGCCGCGTCGTCGCCAAAGAACAACTCCATCTGCGGCCAAGTCAAGAACTCGAGACCCATCGAGTGAATCTCGCAGGACTCCGTCGTCGGGAAAAAATAATCCAATAGGGGTTGGTGGAGGCTCGAATAAACTTGGAACGCATGGCCCATCTCGTGCGTGAACACTTCCACGTCTTTGCGGGTGCCGTTGAAGTTGGCGTAGATGAACGGCATACCGAAGTCCGGCAGCACGTCGCAGAACCCACCGCCCGCCTTCCCTTCGCGCGATTTCAAGTCCATCAATTCCGCAGCCGACATTTTTTCAAAGAACTCGTCCATGCCAGCACCGATGTCAGCAAACATTTGCTCGGCCCGCTGCACCATCCAGTCATGGTCACCTTGGGGCCTGGGATTGCCGGCGAGATCGTGAACCGACTCGTCCCAGGCCATTAACCGATCTATGCTCAACTGGGCCGCTTGTCGCTCGCGAATCTCGGTTGCCAGGGGCACGACGCGGTCGCGGACTTCAGCGCGAAATCGCTCGACATGCGTCTGGTCGTAATCAACGCGGTGCATCCGCTCGTATCCGACAGCGATGAAGTTCTCGTAGCCCAGCTTCTCAGCCATCTGCTGACGAAGCCGGACGAGTTGATCGAAGATGTCATCAAGCGGCTGTTGACTTTCGTTGAACCAGCCCCACCGCGCTCGGGCCGCCGCGTGCCGCACCTCGCGGTCGGCGAACTCTGAGAATTTCGTAATCTCCGATAGGGTGAGCTTCTCGCCCATGAAATCGAACCGCGGCGATGCGAGCAGGCTCGTATACTCCGTTTGCAGCTTCGCCTCGCGAACCAGATCGTCCTCGATCGCCGGATCAAACGCCGCGATGTCGCAGTCCCAGAGTTGAAACACCTGCGTACCGAATCGCCGCACGAGCGCGTCGCGGTGCGGGCTTGCCTTTAGCCGTCGCTTCATGGCGACCGCCAAATTGGTCAGCTTCGGTTCCAACTCGTCGCAATACGCGCGGGCCCGCTTGTACTCGTCATTGCGCGTATCCTGATGAAAACGGATGTTGACCAGCGAATTCCACGTTGAAAGCCGCCGGCGCAGTGCGTCCCACGCTTGCACCGCGGCGACGGCCTCGTCGCCCGACGACGCAACGTCGAGCGCGCGAAACAACTGGTCGTACTCCTCCGCAATCTCGTCGTATTCGGGCGCGGCCAGCGTGTAGCTGCGAAAGTCTTGCGTGATCAAATCAAAGGCTCCTCGAATGGGTGGCTGGGGTCGTAGCGAAGCGAAGCCCCCAGCGAACCCTGAGTTGATGAGCATATCAAAACACGACTCAAGCTGCGCGTTGTCAAAGCTAGCGACGGGGAACGCGCGTCTGCTGGGGGCTGCGCCTGCTGGCTTCGACCCCAGCCACCCGTCCGGCGGATGGAGTCTACCGTGGCCGCTTAAAAATGAAGGTGTAGATGATCGCCGTATCGTGGGCCGTTTGCGAGGTGGTTACAAGCTCCCAACCCTCTCGGCCGCAGCCTTGCAATAGCGGCAGCGACATGTGGCTTTCCTCCACGCGATACTCCCATTGAATCGGCAGAGCCGCGTCCACTTGTCCGGATGAACGAACGCTTCCCATAGCCAACCACCCGAGTGCCACCAAGGCGAGCACGCACACCAAATTCCGAACTGGCAACCGCATGACAATCTCCTTCATTGGTAGACGAGAATTTCCTTGCCCACTCTCGCGAGCGAGCACCGCATCGTATCAGTCTTTCGGGAAGCCGAAAAGCTGTGCCTAATCGTTACAGCCGGTGCGCAGAAACGCAACTCGATTCTGCGGTGCGAGCTACACTTGCTTGCATCCCGCCCGACGGGACTCCCATCCACACAATCGCAAGCAAAAGAGAGACGCAAGAATGGCCAATCGAAATCGGACCCTGTGCAACGTGGTCGCGATCTTCTCACTGCTGTTCGGCGGCTCGGTGTCGCCAGCGCATGCTTGCACGGGAATTCGCCTTTCAGCGGCCGATGGCACCTTCGTTCACGCCCGCACGCTGGAGTTCGTTTTTGACATGGATTCGTCGGTCATCATGGTGCCACGCGGGTTCGCGCGGACCGGCACGACGCCGGATGGCAAACCGGGGCTGAAATGGACCACGAAGTACGCCAGCGTCGGGGCCAATGGCGCGGGGCTGCCGATCATGCTTGACGGCCTCAACGACAAAGGTCTCTCCGCCGGGCTGTTCTACTTTCCGGACACAGCCGGCTACATGCCGTACAAAGCGGCCGCCGCCGATAAGACGCTTGCTCCCTGGGAGCTTGGCTCGTGGATTTTAGAGAACTTCGCCACCACCGAAGAGGTGAAACAGGGTATCGAAAAGGTTGTCGTTCCCGCGGTAGTGTTCAAGGACTGGGGATTCAGCCCTGGAGTGCATTACATCGTGGTCGATGCGACCGGCGCGAGCATTGTGGTTGAATACATTGACGGGAAGCTGAACGTGTACGACAACCCGCTTGGCGTGATCACCAATTCGCCCGCCTTTGATTGGCACATGACGAACCTCCGCAACTACATCAACCTGTCGGATGAGGGTTTGCAACCGGTCCATTTGGGCGACGTGAAGCTGACGCCCTTCGGCCAAGGCACCGGCATGTTGGGCCTGCCGGGCGATTTCACGCCGCCATCGCGGTTCGTGCGGGCCGCGGTGTTCAGCCAATCGGCGCTTCCTGTAAACACAGGGAACGAAGTCGTTCTGCAAGCGTTCCACTTGCTCAACAACTTCGACATTCCCAAGGGGGCTGCCCGCGAAGGCAAGCCCGACGCCCAAGGCCACATCGCCGCCGATTATACGATGTGGACGAGCGTCTGCGATCTGAAGGCGAAGCAGTTCTACTTCCGCACCTTCGACAACAGCCAGATTCGCCGCGTCGATCTCATGAAGATGGACCTCGATGGCAAGGAAGTCACCACGATTTCTATGCAGGGCGACGAGCAGATCAAGGCGCTGACGCCTTAGTTACTTCTTTATCCCGGAGGGATGACAGCCATTAGCCGGTGGTCGCGCAGCGCACCACCGGAAAGTAGGCGTCCCGCGCACACGACCCTGACAGGGGTCGCAGCAACTTGCCAAATCAAACTGCTGGCACACCCTCCGGGGTGCTCTGTTCTAATTTCACTGAACCGGCGGTGGCGCTCCGCTTACCGCCGGCTAATGGCTGTCAAGCCTCCGGCTTGTTGTTCGTGCGAACCGCCGAGCATGGCAAAGTCAATGGCACACGTCTGTCAATCCGAATCCGAATGACTTCGGTATTTTACGAAGCAAAGTTGACGCCGGTCAAGAACGAACGCGAATGCATGTAGTTTTCGTAAGAGTTCGTCAGTCTTCTGCGGTGGCTTCGACATACAACCCGGGTTTCTGCTTCCCATCCGAAAACCATCCGCGGGTCGTGTAGTCGCTCATGGTGATGCCGAACAGAATCGCCAGCCACAGCAGCGTTCCTCCGGCGGCGGCGCCGACGAGCGGCGATGAGTAGCGGACGTGCATGAAGATCAGTGCGACCAACACTGCTTTGGTGAACGCGATCGGCAGCATGATTGCTACGTTCAGCGGTCCGAGATGGACGAACGAAATCGCCACCGTTGCCGCTAGTAGCAGCATGAGCGCGGCGTAAACGAGGAAATACGCTCGCAGTGAAGGTTCGTGCCCGGTCATGATCGATCAATCAGATAGAGGAGCGGAAACAGGAAGACCCACACGAGATCTACAAAGTGCCAGTAAAGGCCGGTCATCTCCAGCGGCAGGAAGTTCTCGGGACCGAACCATTCTTTCCAGGCCGGCACCAGCAGCACCAGCAGCACTGCGATACCGAGCACCATGTGCAGGGCGTGAATGCCGGTCATTGTGAAGTACAGGGTGTAAAACATCTTCTTCGCGCCGAGGCCGTCGCCCGAGCCGTGAAACGGCCAATTGAGGATCGGCACGAGGCCTTCGTGATATTTGTGGGCGTACTCGTAGAACTTGATGCCCAGGAACGCGGAGCCGAGAACGATCGTTGCCGCGACGAGCCAAAACACGAGCCGGCCTTTGGCGGCTCGCGCGGCCCAAATGGCGAGAGCCATCGTCAAACTGCTCGTGAGCAGCACGCCTGTATTCACGGTGCCCCAAAACAGATCGAGATCGCGGCTCGCTTCGACGAAAGCGCTCGTGTACGTCGAGTCGATATAGCGATAGACCATGTAGACGGTGAACAGCCCGCCGAAGAGCATGGCTTCGGTGATCAAAAACAGCCAGAAGCCGAAAATACGAGCTTCCGTCTCTTGCTGCGGATCGTCGAACTGCTCTGAGACGCGGGCGCGTTCAGCCGTGGTCGGGCTTGAAGCGGGGGTCGGTGTAGTCATACGCTTCCCAATCGACGTAGGGCGTGCGGGCGAAATTATGAGGCGGCGGCGGCGACGGAGTGAGCCATTCCAAACCGACCGCGCCCCACGGGTTGGCGGACGCGGGCTTGCCGTATTTCAGCGACCAAATCAGGTAGCACATCGGGAACAGGTAGCCCACAGCGAGGATCGACGCGCCCGCCGAAGACATCACGTTGAGCACCTGAAAGCCCTCGTCGTACACATGGTAGCGACGGGGCATTCCCAAATAGCCCAGGATAAATTGCGGAAAGAAGGTGAGGTTGAAACCGACGAATACGAGCACCGCCGATAGCCTGGCCCAACCTTCGGGATAAAGTTTGCCGGTGATTTTGGGCCACCAGAAGTGAATCCCGCCAAGGTAAGCCATCACCGTGCCGCCGACCATGATGTAGTGGAAGTGGGCGACGACGAAATAGGTGTCGTGGACGTGGATATCGAGGCCCAATGCCGCGAGGAAGAGGCCGGTCAATCCGCCCAGCGTGAACAAACCGATAAAGCCCGCGGCGTACAGCATCGGTGTATCGAACGTGATGGAGCTTTTGTAGAGCGTAGCGGTCCAGTTGAAGACTTTGATCGCCGAGGGAATCGCGATCAGCAAACTGAGAATCGAAAAGATGAGGCCCGCGTAGAGGCTTTGCCCCGAGACGAACATGTGGTGCCCCCACACCAAGAAGCTCAGCACGGCAATCGCCAGGCTCGCGTAGGCGATGAACGTGTAACCGAAGATGCGATTCTTCGAGAACGCTGGCACTAGTTCGCTGATCACGGCGAACGCCGGCAGCACCATGATGTACACCGCCGGATGGGAATAGAACCAAAACAGATGCTGAAACAGAATCGGATCGCCACCTAGCGCAGGGTCGAAGATGCCCAGGCCTAAGCCCCGTTCCAGCCCGACCAGAATCAGCGCGGTGGCGAGCACCGGTGTGCCGAGTACCATGATCAGGCTGGTGGCATAGTGCGACCACACAAATAGCGGCAAGCGGCCCCAGGTCATGCCTGGCGCGCGCATTTTGTGGATCGTCACGATGAAATTCAGGCCCGTGAAAATCGACGAAAACCCGGCGATGAACACTCCGACGGCGGTCGCCATCACGTAGGTGTTGCTGTAGGTGCTGCTGTAGGGCGCGTAAAACGTCCAGCCCGTATCGACGCCACCGGCGATCGTGACGTAGAGCGTGAACACGCCCCCAATCATGAACAGATACCAACTTAAGAGGTTGATCCGCGGAAACGCCAGATCGCGGGCGCCGATCATGAGTGGAATCAAAAAGTTCCCCAGCACGGCGGGAATCGCCGGCACGAGGAACAGAAAGATCATGATGATGCCGTGCAGCGTAAACAGCTTGTTGTAGGTTTCGGACTGCACGAGATCGGCCTCGGGGGTCATCAACTCCAGCCGAAAGACGACCGCCGCCGCGCCCCCGAGAAAGAAGAAGAAGGTCACGCCCGCCAGATACAACAGCGCGATTCGCTTGTGGTCCTTGGTCAACAGCCACGACGCGACCGTGTATTTGACGTTGATGTAGTTCTTGGCCGGCCGCGGCGGCGGTGATGGTTCGAGGATGGCGCTCATGGTGTCGGCCCTTCTTCCTCAACCTGCGGGGTAGGGCCAGGCGCATCGCTGCCGAGCGACTTGATGTACGCAATCAGCGACAGGATGCCCTCTTCGTCGATCTGCTCTTCAAATGCAGGCATGATCGGTTCATAACCGGCGACGACCTTCGCAGCGGGCCGCAGAATCGACTCGCGCAGATACGCTTCGTCGGCCAAGACGTTCTCACCGCTCACCAAGGGAACTTGCTTACGAAACAGCGCTTCGAGCGCCGGACCGCGCGACTGCTGGCCGCCGCCGCGGTGGCAGGTGTCGCAGCGCATCTGCTCGAACAGTCGCTGGCCGGCGATGACCGGCGTTTCGTCCGCCGTCTCGCCGCTGAGCCAGTCTTCGAAATCGGTCGGGGTCATGGCGACGACCACCCCTTTCATGCGGGAGTGGTTCGTGCCGCAGTATTCGGCACAGTAGAGTCGGTACTCGCCGGGCTTCGTTGCTTCGAACCACGTTTCGTAATACTTGCCGGGCAGCACGTCCTGCTTCACCCGAAACGCGGGGACGAAGAAGCTGTGGATTACGTCTTGGCTAATCATTCGCATTCGGACGGGCCGACCGACGGGGACGTGGAGCGTGTCGATCTCCCGCTGGCCGCTGGCATGTTGGAACTTCCACATCCATTGCTTGGCGACGACGTCGATTTGCATCGCGTCGTCGGGCACGCGGTGCATGTAGAAGGCGGCCTTGGCGCCCCATAAAAAGATGAGGAGCAAAATGGGGAGCGGCGCGACGAGCCAGGTCACCTCGACCCACGTCTTGACGCCGCCACCGCCACGAAATGCTGCCGAACCGCCGCGGTACTTGATGGCGAAGTAGATGATTACCGCGGCAACGCCGATCGTCAGCACGGCGCTTAACAGCACGAGAAAAGTATATAGCCCGTCCACGATTGGCGCAGCGGTCGAAGCCGATTCAGGAAACAAGGCAAATTCTTCGTTCATCGCGAATCGTTAGTCAGTTGTTTTGAGCCACGGATGAAACACGGATTGAACACGGACGGGAAGAGGAGAAAACCGCTGATGAACGCTAATCGTCGCTAATGAAGACTGGGAGTTTGCTTGCGTTTACCGATTACCGAGAATCTGTGTGTTTCCTCAAATCATTTTCATTAGCGTTCATTAGCGGTTGTCTTTCATTCCATTTGCATTGACTTTCGTTCGCGGCGTACGGTAATTGCGATGTAGCCCAACAGCGCGAGGACAAATCCCACGCCGAAGATGCGGAGGGCGTTCATGATGGCGAGGCCGTAGCGGCCGGTGAGTGGATCGTAGTGGAAGCAGTACAGCAAAATCTGGTCGACGCGGTTTCCGATCTTGTTTTGGGAAGCTTCGACCAGCCCCAGCCGCAGGTCGCGGGGCGGAAAGTCGATGCCGTAGAAGTAGCGCGAAATTTCACCGGTGGGCGCGAGCAGCACCAGCCCCGCGGCATGGGCGTATTGGCCGGAACGCTCGTCGTATCGGAATTGAAATCCGACTTGCTCGGCAAGCTGGCCGGAGTTTTCCCCGCCGCCGGTAAGTAGGTGCCAGCCCCCTTTTGCATCGTCGCCGCTGCGGCTGAGAATAGTCTTCTTGAGTTCGGCAGCTTCGCGCGGCGTGTCGTTGGGGTCGAAGCTTACGACCACCACCTCGTAATCCTGGCCGCCGCGCAGGCCGGAGGCGTCGATTGCCTTCACCGCGCCGCGGAGCACCTGATTGCAAAGCATCGGGCAGCGGTAGTAAGCGAGCACCAGCACGACGGGCCGGTCGCGAACAAAGTCGGCGAGCTTCACGGATGAGCCGTCTTCGTCAATGAACGACAAACGAAGATCGACCTGCTCGCCGAGCCGTTGGTCGAATTTTACTTCAGCCATCAACGCCGCCTGCGGATTGAGCGGCACGGCCGGCCCTGCATCCGATGCATCGGCGTGTGCTGAGAAGATTAACCACGCCGACACGACGAGCACGACGAAGTTAAAGTTGCTTGCCTTCGCGTCGTGCCCTTCGTGTCGTCGTGGTTCGCTTTTTGTCTGGCCAGTTTGGGCGGCTGGGGTTGTGCGCGAGTCTGTAATTATCATGGCTGTTCCTCGGCGTTCTCGGTCGGTAGTTCCTGCGGGGCGGCGGGCCAGCTTGGCAGACCATCTTTCGCCACCATTTCAATCGCCTGCTCGATGGGAATGCGGGCCAAGTTTTGCTGCCGGTCGATCCACGCGGCGGAGTTGAGCTGCGCGTCTTCTTGCATCCGAAACTCGCGGAGATCGTGGCCTGGTGCGGACTGCAAGTGAGGGCCGGGCGGCTCGCTGCGATCGTGGGCAAACGGCGACAAGGGCGGCTCGGCAAGCGTGGCGTCGTTCGAGAATCGTGCCAACAGCCACCACACGAACGCACCGGCCAATAGCACCGTCGCGGTCAGCACGGCGGCAAACACGAGTAGCCCTCGCGTATCGACGTCGCTGGTCTCGTAGCCGAGCGCGATCCCCTTGTCGTTGGTTCCGTGCGAGGCATCGTTCATGACCTATCTCCGTTCACCGAGGTCATGGCTTCTCGTTGCAGCGTCGGAAAACGGAAGAAAAACGCCAGCAGCCATAGACCGCCGATCGCGGCAGTGAGCGCCAGCTCCAGCCACGGTACACGGATTGGTTGACCGTCGGCAGGGGCGACGAGCCACCATACCTCGAGCCAGCGGCTAAACACGACGCCCAGCGCCACCCACGCGAGCAGCGTGCCGTGGCGCTTCAGGTCGCGGCTTAACAGCAAAAAGAATGGCAGCGCGAATTGCAGCCCACCCATTGCTAATGCCACGGGCAACCAGCCGTTCTCGATACGTTTTAAGTACCACGGCACTTCCTCGGGCAGGTTACCGTACCAGATGATTAGGAACTGGGAGTACTGAAAGTAAGCCCAGATCATCACAAACGCCAGCAGGAGTTTTCCCAGATCGTGCAACACATCTGGAGCCGGCATTGTAGTAGCCACACTCCGTGTGCCGTAACGGGTTCCCACCTGCGGCGCGAGCACGCTTATGGCAATTCCGCCCGCCAGCGCGGCGAGGGCCTGGGAGATGAGAAACAGGAGACCGTAGATGGCAGAGTACCAATCGGGTTCCAGCGACATGCCCCAGTCGATCGCCGAAAACGTGACCGCCAAGGCGTGGAGTCCCAGCCCGATTCCGGCGAGCTTGCGCACGCGTCGCGCGGCGGGGCTGGAGGACGGCAGGGGATGGCGCGATTGCCACGCCACGAGCGCCCACAAGGCGAGCCACACCGCGAAATACCCGACCGTGCGGGCGATGAATGCCGTCTCGTTAAGGTACGGCTGTTTATGTTGTAAAAGCTCACTGTGCGCTACTTTTTCAGGGTCGGCCCAGGGGTAGAGTGCTTCGAGATTCATCGCCAGCGGCACGAACAGCACGGCCATCAGCGGCAGCGTGGCGAGCGCCGCGCGGCAAGCCGGCCGCAGGGCGTCGCCCCACGCGCCGCCGGTGAGCATATGCAACAGAAGGAGCGAAATCGCGCCCAGCGGGAACGATATCCAGTAGAGCCAGGCGATGAGGTAGCTCTCCCACCAATTCGCCGCCCGGAGCCACCACCCCAGCGCCCCAATTGCAGCGCCGGCCAGAGTTACCACGACCAGCGTGGCTCTCAGCGGCAACATTGATGGTTGTTGATGGTCGTTCACGGCTTATTTGTTCGTTGGTTTGGCAGTCAATGCCCTTAACTTTTTTCTAGCGCGATCGATTGGGCCGCGGTGTCGTTCATCCCAGCGGGATGACAGCCATTAGCCGGTGGTCGCGCAGCGCACCACCGGAAAACTCATTTTCTGTTGGCACGACCCCGGCAGGGGTCGCAGCAATTTCTCGTCTCGTTACACTGCTGGCACCCCTGCTAGTACTGCCGGTGGTGGCGCTTCGCTTACCACCGGCTAATGGCTGTCAAGCCTCCGGCTTGAATGCGTGCATGCTATTTCGTTGCTCAAAATACAAAGTTTATGGCAGCTCGGTAACCTCCGCGTACTGGCTCAGTTGCAACGCGCGAATGTAAGCCGCAATTGCCCAGCGGTCTTCCACCGGAACTTGTGCCGCATAGGCAGGCATTCGGCCGAAGCCGTGGGTCGCCACGTCGAAGAAATGGCCGATCGGCACGCCGCGCAGGCGATCGCTGTGATAGGTCGGCGGCTTGGTGAAACCGCGCTGGACGATCATGCCGTTTCCTTCGCCCGTGCGGCCGTGGCAGACGCTGCAAAAAATATTGAATCGCTCCCGACCACGCTGAAGCAGCGTTTCGGTAAGTTCCACCGGCAGTTCGGTAACTAATTCACCGTTCTCCCGGCCCGTGGCGAGCACGCTATCCGATGCAATCGCGTCGCGCAAAATCGTCCCCGGCACCAGCGGCCGCGACGACCTGCCGTCCGCAAAAAAGCTGCTCGGCTCCAGCGGCTCGTACCGCGGCTGATTGTACATGTCGTCGTGGCAACCCACCGCCACCATCACTCCCGCTGCGGTAATCAGCAGGAATGTCGGCGTTCGGATACGTGACGCAATGCAATTCATGTTAACGACGGCGAAGGCGAATCATTCTAGCCACGGATGAAACACGGATTGAACACGGATAAAAGAACTGGAAACCGCTAACGGACGCTAATAAGCGCTAATCAAGAATTGAAACATCATTTGGGTCGATGCCGGCTATCACAAATTAACTGTCTCTTCACTCACTCTCATATCAGCGTCCATTAGCGTCCATTAGCGGTTCTCTTTTTCCCGTCGGTGTTCAATCCGTGTTTCATCCGTGGCTCGACGGTTTACTTGGTCTGTCTTAACTGTCAACGAGCGTCACCCTGGTGGGATTCATGCCGATTAAAAACTCTTGCGTACCTTCGATGTCGAACTGGGGATCGGTCGTTTCGATGCACAGGAAGTATTTATCTTGCGTGGCGAGGCTGAATTCGGGCACGGCAAACAGCGGGTGATTGGGCCGAGGCAGCCCGTTGAGGGCCAACATGCCGAGCACCGCCGCCAGCGACGCGAACAGGATGGTCAGCTCGAACGTGACCGGAATGAACGCCGGCCAGCTATGGAGCGGCCTGCCGCCGATGTTGAGCGGGTAGTCCATCGTCATCCACCACTGCATCGAGTAACCCGTTGCCGCGCCGATGATGCCGCCGATGAGCACCACCAGCGGTAGCCGCGTGCGTTCATGCCCGATCGCCTCGGCCAGGCCTTCAATCGGCATCGGCGAATAGGCGTCGAGCCGGCGATACCCCGCGGCGGTCGCCTGTTCCGCGGCGCGCAGCAATTCGTCGCTGCTCGGGAACTCCGCCAGCAGGCCGTAATAGTCATCGGCGATGGTGGTCTCAGGCGTGGCCATGCGGTCCTTCCTGTTCGGAAGTCTCGTGAACCAGTTCGCGCATTTCGAAAATTGAAATCATCGGCAGGAACCGAATGAACAGAAACAGCAGCGCGACGAACAGCCCGATGGTGCCGATGTACAAGGCCCAGTCCCACTGGGTGGGATAATACATGCCCCACGACGAAGGCAAATAATCGCGGTGGAGCGACGTGACCACGATCACGAACCGTTCGAGCCACATGCCGATGTTGCAAACGATCGCCACGATCCACAACACGACAGGGTGGGTCCGCACCCAGTGGGACCACAGCGTCTGCGGTACGAGGCCGTTGCACACAAGCAATGCCCAGAATGCGGGTGCGTAGGGGCCGAACGCGCGGTTCATTTGCATGTACTCTTCGTACACGTTGCCACTATACCAAGACATGAAGGCTTCCATGCCGTAGCCGTAAACGACCATCAGCGACGTGGCGAGCATGATCTTGCCCATGTTGTCGAGATGCCGGTCGGTGATGAAATCTTGCAGGCCATAGATCGCGCGGAGCGGGATGGCGAGCGTGAGCACCATCGCGAAGCCGGAGTAAATAGCGCCGGCGACGAAGTAGGGCGGAAACATCGTGTTGTGCCAGCCGGGCAAGATCGACGTGGCAAAGTCGAGGCCGACCACCGTATGCACCGATACCACCAGCGGCGTGGCGAGGCCGGCGAGCAGGCCGTAAGCGACGTGGTAGCGATGCCAGTGCCGGGCCGAGCCGCGCCAGCCCATTGCGAGAATACCATACACCACGCGGCTTATCCGTCCCCGAGCGCGATCGCGAAGCGTGGCGAGATCGGGAATCAACCCCACGTACCAGAACAGCAGCGACACGGTGAGATAAGTCGAGACGGCAAACACGTCCCAGATGAGCGGACTGCGGAACTGAGGCCACAGTGCCATTGTGTTGGGGTACGGAAAGAGCCAGTACGCCACCCACACGCGCCCCAAGTGGAGGAGGGGGTACAGCCCCGCGCAGGCCACGGCGAACAGCGTCATCGCTTCGGCGAACCGATTGATGCTCGTTCGCCATTGTTGCTTGAGCAGCAAGAGCACCGCGGAGATGAGCGTGCCGGCATGGCCGATGCCGATCCACCACACGAAATTGATGATCGCAAAGCCCCACGCGACCGGCATATTCACGCCCCACATGCCCACGCCGCGCACTAGCAGCAAGGCGATGGCATACAGCATTAGCATCACCAGGCAGAACGCCACCGCAAACCCCAGCCACCACCCCCGACTCGTGCCGCGGGTGAGCACGATCTCGCTAATCTTGTCCGTCACCGACCCCGGCGTATGCCCCGGCGCAACGACCGGCGTCGAGTCGTCAGGTTCGATGATGGTTTGCGATGGGGGCATAATTGGGAAGATTCTTTAGCCACGGAGGAAACACGGATTGAACACGGATGAAGAGAAGGAAGGAAGGAACCGCTGATGAACGCTAATGGTCGCTAATGGAATGATCAAGAAAATAACGGTCTTCGATATTAGCGTCTATCAGCGTTCATCAGCGATTCTTCTCCCATTCGTGTTCAATCCGTGTTTCATCCGTGGCTAAGAGCCTTGACTTAGCGCTGGGTTGGGGTTTCTTAGTTGAACTGAGTACGTGGTTCGTGGCTGGGTGCCTAGTTCGGAGAGGACGCCGTAGTTGCGTGGTTCTTTTTTCAGTTGAGCGACTCGGCTGTTGGGATCGTTGATGTCGCCGAAAACAATCGCTTGCGATGGGCAGGCGGTTTGGCAGGCCGTTTGCAAACTGCCGTCCGCGATGTGCGGCTTCTGATCGGTGCCGATAGCTTGCTTCTTCGCGTCGATCCGCGCCGCGTTGATCCGCTGCACGCAATAGGTGCACTTTTCCATCACGCCGCGGCTGCGGACGGTTACATCCGGGTTGTGAAGCAGCTTCAGCACCGGCGTCGTTTCCGCCTGGGCGTTGTACTCGAAGAAATTGAATCTGCGGACCTTATACGGACAGTTATTCGAGCAGTAGCGCGTGCCGACGCAGCGGTTGTACGTCATTTCGTTGAGGCCCTCTTCGCTATGCGTTGTCGCCGCGACGGGGCAGACCGGCTCGCAGGGAGCTTTTTCGCAATGTTGGCACATCATCGGCTGCTGCACGACGTGCATATTATCCGGCTCGCCGAGGTAGTAGCTGTCGATCCGCAACCAATGCATTTCGCGGCCGCGGGCCACCCCTTCGGCGCCGACAATTGGAATGTTGTTCTCCGCCTGACACGCCACGACGCACGCATTGCAGCCAATGCACTTGGTCAGATCGACCGACATGCCCCATGCAAAGCCGTCGTAGTCCCATTCGGGAAGCAGCGAAGCCTCACCGTGATGAACCGCGTGGGGCAAGCCGGCGGCTGGGTTCTCGCGGTTCTCGACCGCGGTCGCCGAGTAGACAATGTTGCGGCCATCGATCAAATGATGATGCTGGGTACGCGCAAGCAACTGTTTCTCGCCGGTGGGAATTAACTTCACTCCGCCGCCCGCCGATGCGCCCGTCCAGATCGAATAGGCATCGAAGCCTAGATCGGTGCCGATTCGTCCCGCGCGTTTTCGTCCGTAACCAAAGTGAACGGTGACCGTTCCCGGCGGATGTCCCGGCTGCACGAGCACACCGCCTTCGACGCTCCGATCATCGTATTCGAGCCGCACCACGTCTTCAGTTTTCACGCCTAGCTCGTCCGCAGTTGCGGGTGCGAGGATGACGGCATTGCTCCAGGTGAGCTTCGTAAGTGGCTTCGGCACTTCTTGCAGCCAGCCGTTGTTTGCATAGCGGCCATCGTGAATGGACGGATCGCCGCGGAAGGCGATCTGCAAATCGGCGCCACCGGTGTTCGCCCCAGTGCCTTCAGGAGCGTTGGCCGAGTCCCACACGATCTGCGGAGTGACCGCTTCGGCCTGCGAATTGGCGATCACGCCATCCCGCACCACTTGCTCCCAGAATGGCTCGAAACCTTCGGGCCGCTCTTGCTGCCAGGTTGCCCGAACGAGGTCATAGCCCTGTTGCGGCGAGGCGTCGAACAGTGCCGACAGCACTTCGTGGTCGGTCTTGCTGCCGTACAGCGGCGCAATCAGCGGCTGGATGATCGCGGCCGTGCCGTCGTAAGCGCGGCAGTCACCCCACGACTCGAGGTAATGCGCCACGGGCACGTGCCATTGGCACCACTCGGAGGTTTCGTCGTTGTATTGGCTGATGTGAACCGCTTGCTTGGCGCGTTGCAGCGAAGTGAGGAAGTTCAACTCGGCTGGCGCGTTGTAGACCGGATTGCCGTTCATAATAAGCAACAGTTCGACGCCGCCACCGTTCAACGCTTCTACGAGCGCCGATAGAGTTTCTCGCCGATCGGAAATGTTCGCATCCATCGGCGCGATGTACCGCACCGTCGTGCCGGCGTTTCCGAGCGCCGCGTTCAGCGCGTGGGCCATCGCGTGAACGGCCGCGGATTGCTGCTCGCCGGCGATTACCATGGAGCGGCCGGCGTGCGCGCGCAGATCGTCCGCCACTGCGTCGAGCCAGCCCGCGTGGGAGTGACTTGCTTCGATCGCTTCGCTAGGAATCTCGGCGCCGAGGCGATTGCACAGTCCCAGACCGAGCATTGCCATTTCGCTGGGCCGCACCGCCAACCGGTGGTCTGCGGCCGCGCCGGTGGGCGTGAAGCTACTCTCGATCGCATACAGCCGATTCGGCTCGGCGCCGTCTGCTTGCGGCGGGCGGCGAATCGCGAAGTCGCGAGCATACCGCGCCGCACCCGCGCCGGTGGAAAGAAAGTCGCTATCGAGCGTTACAATCACGTCGGCCGCGGCGAGCGAGTAAACCGGCTGCACCTCTTGGCCGAAGGCCCATAGCGCCCCGCCGCGTGCTTTTTCCCGCCCGAGCGGCGTGTACTCGTGCCAGCGGGCTGCGGGCAGCACGTCGAGAAGCTCGCGCAGTTGGCGGGCGAGAGTGGGCGAAGTGATCGGCTCCGTGAGCAAGTGCAGCCCCGCGCCGTTGCGGCTGCGCAGTTCTTCAATCGCGCTTCGCACCCCATCCACGAAGTCGGGCCAGGTCGAAATTTCGCCCAAATGCACCACCGTCTGCGACCGGTCGGGGTCATACAAATCCAAAATCGAAGCTTGCGCCTGCGCGTCGGTCGCCCCCAAGCTCGCCGGATGGAGCGGGTTCCCTTCGACTTTCGTCGGTCGACCCATGTTGCTTTTCACGATCAGCCCCAGCGCGCCATCGGGCGTCGTCATCGCGGTCGCGAATTGCAGCGGAATGCCCGCCACCATCGCCTCCGGCGCATGGACGTAGGGCATGATGTGCTCGGGGGGTTCCGAATTGCAGCCCGCCGCGCCAGCAAGCGCGATCGAACCCCCCATAAGCTGCAAAAACTGCCGCCGGTTCTGCTCGGTGTCGTCCCACACCGACGCCCCGCGCGGAAACTCATATTCGAGCGACACAAACACTTGCTCGCTGCCGCTGCGCTCTTCCAGGCTGCGCCAGAATGGCGGCGGCTCGCTTGTGGGTTTTGCGGTGTCGGCCATGGGAACGATCTTCCTAACGGTGGCAAACGGAACAGTTGGTCTCGCTGCCAACTTGATGATGCCGCACTAATTCGGCCGAAGATTCGCTTGCGTCTTCGCGAGGCGCCGTCCAGGTCATCGAAAACACTTCGTCACGGGGTCGAATATGCGGCGCCGGATTGCGGTGACAATCGAGGCACCACTGCATGTGGAGCGAGTACACTCGCCAGGTAAGCGGCATTTTATCCACGCGGCCATGGCACGAGACGCAGCCTACTCCTTTTTGAACGTGGATGCTGTGGTCAAAGTAGGCGTAGTCGGGCAGGTCATGCACGCGGGTCCAAGGGATTGACTCCCCCGTGCGGAAACTCGCTCGCACCGGTTCGAGCTTCGGACTGTCGGCCCAAATCTGCGAATGGCACTGCATGCAAGTCGCCGTCGGTGGAATTCCGGCGAAGGGGCTGTTCTCTACCGACGTATGGCAATAGCGGCAGTCGATCCCCAGTCCGGCCACGTGGTGCTCGTGGCTAAACTCGACCGGCTGATAGCGCACGACTCCGACCTGGGTGGTGTACGACGAACGAGCATACAGCCACAGCAGCCAGCCCACGCCAGCGAGCAGGAACACCGCGCCAAAAATGGTGGCGCGCGAGATGGTGTTCATGCTGGGGTGGAAGATCTGCGGCATGACCATCCCGCGGACAAAAGGGGATAACGAGGCGACCGGCACCTTCCCAATTCGCCCCCGCTCAGTTTCCGCCTACGCACGATAGCGTCCGCCCTGCCGCCGGGCTAGCAGGCCGAAGTGGCTCTGTGCAATTCCTCAAAGGGCCATGTAGCATGGGCGGTGGATTCCTTGGTTCCAATCCGCTCACGCTGCTCGCCTAGCGGTCGGAATCCCCAAAAGCGGCCTTCGAAGCGAGAAACGCTAAGGGACTGGAAGCCACCGTACGGTCCTAGCGGCCGGCACTCAGACCGTTTAGCGCGATCACCTCGGGCGAAGCCGAGCCGACAAATGTGTACTGCCGTGCTTGGGCTGTCCCCTGCTGGTAGAAAGCCAGGCTCGTGGGGGGCATCGTCCGCTCGAGTCGCTGGGTGGTCAGCATTTCGATAATTACCGGGCTAACCAAGACCCCCAGGACTTCGGGCATTTGATCGAGCGGCGTATCGGTCTCTTCGACATAACCGTCAAGCGGACCTCCGTTGAAACAAAGGGGAAAACGTTGATGATTGGCTTGCTTGCTCATGTCTGCTCCGTCCGAAATTTGGCCTTGAAAGGACCGTTTTTATCGACTTTGGCGGATGCAATTCGCGTACCCATGCCCCCTCGGAACGCAACGTGGCATCGGAGTTGCAAGGTAGTTCCTCCGACGGCCACCCGGTACTCGAAAACGCTTAACTAGCGACTCGAACGAGTGTGGTACACTTAGGAAACTTCACCTTTCTTTCTTTATTGGAGGTCACTCTCATGCGATTTCGTAATTTTACGTTCGGTGCCGCTTTGCTGGCGATTCTGCCCTTCGGAGTGGGCTGCGAACAGAGCGTGCAAGACGCCCAAGACGATGTTCAAGACGCCGAATTGGACGCCCAAGAAGAGGTTATGGAAGAGAAGCAGGATGTAGACGAAGCTCAATTGGAAGGTCAGCAAGACATTGAAGACGAAAAGGCCGACCTTGAAGAGGCTCAACTGGACGAGGCCCAAGAAACCCCGACGACGACCACGCCCTAATTCGCGTTGACGTGAATCGTGGTTAGAGCCTGTCGAGGCGTAAGGAGAATGCGATGGTTAGTTCGTCGACTTTGCAAGAGAACTGGGACCAAATGCGCGAGAAAATTCGCCAGAAGTGGTCCCAGTTCTCCGAGACAGATTTGCGCCAGTTTAATGGCAATGTTGAAGAATTGGTCGCTCGCATCCAGCAAAAAACTGGAGCCAAGCGCGAGTCGATCCAAGAGTTTTTACAGACCGCTTCCCATGAAGGGAGTAGTAAGATGAATCGCGTAAAAGAGCAAGTCAGCGGAACCATGGCAAGCGCTCGCGAGACGGCCGGACAGGTAGCAGATCAGGCGCGACATGGTTACCAGCAGATGCAGGCCCGCGTGGGCGACACGGTCCAAGAGCGACCGGGCATGAGCCTCGCGGCAGCATTTGGGCTGGGCGTGGTGGCCGGCATCGGATTGTCGGTGCTGATGTTTGATAATGAACCCGAATCGATGACGCGCCGCTACGCGCGAAACGCGGAAAACTTCGGCCACAAATTCTGGGATTCCATTGCCCAGAATTTGCCCGAATCATTTTCGCGACGGGCGTAGTAACTTCGGAGCGCGTCGCAGGCGAGCGCATCATCGCTCGTTGGCGACGCGTTCTAACTTTGGGTGGCTGAATAGCTCGACCAACATATCGAGCGACGGCGGCTTAACGAGGTGCTCGTCAAAGCCCGCTTCGAGGGAGCGAAGCCGATCTTCCTCGGTGCCGTAGCCCGTGAGCGCTACAATCAAGGCGTCGCCGAATTTGCCGCTCGTGCGCAGTTCTCGCACCACATCGTAACCGTTCATGCCGGGCAGGCCGATGTCGAGCAGTATGATCTCCGGCTGAAGCTTGTGTGCCGCCTCGAGCGCGGATGGGCCGTCATACGCATACTCGATCTCGTGCCCCCCCGCGGTCGTTAACAGCAGCCCCAGAATTCGCGCCGCGGCTGTGTTATCGTCCACGACCAATACGCGGCGAGGCGGCACGGCTTCGGCGCTTGAACCGGGGGCATCGCGTTCCGCTTCCGGTTGGCCGACCGGCAGCCGCATGACAAATTCGCTTCCCTGCCCAAGCCCGTCGCTGCGGACGGTGATGGTGCCGCCGTGGGCTTCGACAAGGCTGCGAACGAGCGTGAGGCCGATCCCCATTCCACCCTTGGATCGCTCCAAGGAACGATCGGCCTGGATGAAGAGGTCGAAAATGTGGGGCAGCAAGTCAGGCTCGATGCCGATGCCATCGTCCTGCACCGCGAGTTCGATTTGGTCGCCTTCGACGCCCAGCGTGACCCAAATTCGCCCGCCCTCTTCCGTGTACTTGACCGCATTCCGCAACAGGTTCGTGAGGCACTGCGCTATTCGCACGCGGTCACCCCGCACCCACACCGGCTGTTCAGGAAGCGAAAGCTGTACGTGCTGGCCTCGTTCTACCACCAACGCCTGAGATGCCGCGACCGTGTGCTCAACCAACTCTCGCATTTCGACCGCCTTCTGCACAAGTCGGATCTTGCCTTGCATGATTCGCGACACGTCGAGCAGGTCGTCCACCAGCCGTACCAGATGCGTAGTCTGCTCGCGCATCAACGGGATCGTTTCGTGCTCGATCCCGCTCAGGGCCAATAGCTCGAGGCCGCTACGGATGGGTGCCAGCGGATTGCGTAGCTCGTGGGCGAGCATGGCGAGAAACTCGTCCTTGCGGCGGTGTTCCTCCCGTAGCCGAGCATACAGACGGACGTTCTCGATGGCCTTGGCCGCGCGGCGTGCCAAGTCCTCCGCGACGGCCAAGTCCCGCGGCGAAAACCGCCGGCCCGATTCGGACGCGATGAACGACAAGGCCCCGAACACGTGTCCCGGAAGTTTCAGTGGAACGCCGATATAAGATTTGACTTCTAGGGCACTGAGAATGCGAAGCTGTTCCGCGTCCCGGATGGTGGCCTTGAGCATCGCTTCGGTAATTTCCTCTACCAATTGCGACTGCCCGGTGCGGACCACCCTTCCCGTGCCGCCTGCGGCGTTCATGTCCGGAGGATACCGCCGCGCATACTCCTGGACGATCACCGCTTTTGCCGGGTCAACGTGAGCGACGGCGATTTGCCGCGGCACGCCCGATGGTTCGGTTACGAACACCACGCACCCGTCAGCAAAATGCGGTACTGCCAACTCGGCGATTTTATTAAGAATTTTTTCGTAGTCGAGGATCGAGGAAAACGAGCGGCTCGCCTCCGCCAGAAACTGTAAGTCCTCTTCGTCGCGCTTCCGCTGGCTGATGTCCATGCAGACGCCGTTCATGCGAAGCGGCATGCCCGCCGCGTCGCGCGTTAGTTTGCCGCGCGCCTCGACCCACCGCGTCGTTCCGTCGGGGATGACGATGCGATATTCGACTCGATAGTCTTGGCCCGTCTCGACTGCCTGTTGAATCCGCGCCTGAACGCGATCGCGATCTTCGGGATGGATGTCGTTCTGAAATCCTTCAATCGTGCCGGGAAAAGCGCCGGGCTCGAGACCGTGCATGCACTCCAGTTCCGCCGACCAGGTGACGCGGTTGGTGGACAGATCCCATTCCCAGGTTCCCATGCGACCGGCCTCGAGCGCTGCGTGGAGCCGCTCTTCGTGGCCCTTCATCCGCCGCTCGGCTTCCCTGCGCGAGCTTGCCTCTCGAAACATGAGCGCCAGCAGCACCGACAGAAGCAACGCCTGGAACACATACATGTATCCAAACTCGTCTCCGATTGCGATCTGTATCCCAACCGCTACGACGGCGATGACGACCGCCAGCAGGTATTGGAGCCAACGAGACCTGACGGACATAACTTCGGCCCGGGATGACAAGATCGAAGCTTAATTGCGAGATCTTTAGTGTACCCGGTGCGAAACCCGCACTCCACCGGCGGTATGAAAACCGGCGGATAAGGACGTCTGGTCCGGTTTTGGGCTGAATACGAAAACAGGGCGGGATTGCTCATCCCGCCCCGTTTACAAATCGTAAAACTACTTTTCGTACAAGAATTTTAAACAGGAGGAAGCAGAGAGAGCAGAGAAGATGCCTGCAATCCCATTCTCTGCTCGCTCTGCTTCCTCCTGTTAAATCCGTTGGTTGCGGACTCACAGCCGCAATGTAACTGCAATTAACCAATTCTACTTTGCTGCACTCGCTTCGGCTTCACTGTTGATCGTCGAAACCGCGAGTTCGGTCAGCAGTTCGTCGGTCGCTTTTTCCTCATCAAGGGTTTGCTGTAAGAGTTCGGCGGCACCGGTGTGACCAAGCTGTTCGGCAAACGTTCGGGCCGTGCCGTAGCCGGCGATCTCGTAGTGCTCGACGCGCTGAGCGGCGCCAATCATCCCCGCGTCCCGCACGGCATCGGTTGCGTCTTCGGAAAGCAACTCGCTGGCTTCTTCAATAAGCCCCTCCATCGCTTTGCACTTGTGCCGACCCAGAGGCAATTCAAGGTCTGTAAAGATTTGGTCGAGCCGCTCAACGTGCTGCTCGGTCTGCTCCAAGTGAGTTTGGAACGCCTCCTTGAGTTCGGGCGAAGTAGCCTTTTTGGCCATCTTGGGAAGCTCCGCAACAAGCTGCCGCTCGGCGCTGTGCAAGTCGCGTAACTCGTGAAGAAACAATGCATCCAGGGAATCGAGTTTCATAAGTCACCTCGGCAAAAATTGGAGAACGATGGGGCAACCGATCAAAGTGGCTTTAAAAGCAAACGCCGTACCGGGGTAAGAATGCGGCAGTAGGCAGTTTTTACCTCGAGCCTTTGGCACTCGAATTGCTTCTCTTACGCTTCCACTTGGAAAAAACTTATCTGCCCTAACTTTTGGAGACTGTACGATGGCGACTTATACACGGACAACGATCGTGGGCGTATTTCACAATCAAGAGAAGGCGGATGCCGCCGTGGAGGATCTCTACGACGCCGGATTCAGCCACGATCAGATTGGTGTCGTGGCGCGCAGTGATACGGGTGGCGCTGACTGGAGCGATCCCACGACGCGGACCGGCGACACGGTCGATGCCGCCCATGACGGCTCGGGTGCCGAGGAAGGCGCCGTCGCGGGCGCTGCGGTCGGTGCGGGCGTGGGGGGCCTGTGGGCATTGGGAATCGCCGCGGGAGCCTTGCCAGCCATTGGACCGGTCATCGCCGGCGGCATCTTGGCCAGCTTGTTGGCGAGTGCTGCGTTGGGTGCTGCCGCGGGCGGTTTGATCGGTTCGCTAGTCGGCCTCGGCGTTCCAGAAGACGAAGCTGAGTATTACGACGAGGAGTTCCGGTCCGGGCGGATCCTCGTTACGGTGCGGGCCACCGGACGGGTCGAGGAGGCACGCGAGATTCTGTTGTCGCACGGGGCCGTGGGAGTAGATGGCCGGGTGATGACGCCCACCGCCTGAGCGTGCTGCAACATCATGTGAAAGGGAGCGGAGATGGAGCCGCTCTCTTTCTTTTTGCGCTCTTTAATCAATTTATCGATGCTCAGATTGTCAATCGAATGGAGGGTGGCACGCCCAGAGTCTTCGATGGGCGTTGCGAGGCCACGCGCTTCCCCACGCCCTTCGCGGACTTAGGGCGTGCCACCCATGTCGCCGGAGGTGGAATCCTTGGCCCCAGTTTCCAGTTGTTCCACGAAAAAATTCGCAATTCGCCCGTACAGGCGCTTTGTGACCAGCGGATCGGGCACCATGTGCGTTAGGCCCGAAAGGGGTAGGAAATCGTAGGGCCGGCCCGCTCGGAATAGCGCGTCGCACAGCTTCATGCTGTGAAGAAAGTACACATTATCATCGGCCGTACCGTGAATCACGAGTAGCGGGCGATCCAGCGTGGGAGCATGTGTCAATACCGAGCTTGCGCGGTAGCCCGCTTCGTTTTTTGAGGGGAGTCCTAAGTACCGCTCCGTGTAATGGGTATCGTAGTCGAGCCAGTCGACGACCGGCGCGCCTGCCACACCCGCATGAAAGACATCGGGCCGCTGCATGACGGCCAGCGCCGAAAAGTATCCGCCGAACGACCACCCGTAGATGCCGACCCGCGACAAGTCCATTTCGTGGTACTTCTCGCCAAGTGCTTGCAGACCGCGGACTTGGTCGGCCAGCGGCAACTCAATGAGATTGCCCTTGATGCTTCGCTCCCACTCGCGGCCACGCGAGGGCGTGCCTCGGCCATCGATCGCCACCACGATAAAGCCCTGATCGGCCAGCCACTGGTTGAGCAAATAACGGCGGTGGTCCGCCATAACGACCTGCGCATGAGGCCCGCCGTACACGCTCACGATCACCGGATAGCGGCGCGCCGCGTCAAACGCGCGCGGCCGGATGATCGCCGCGTGAAGCGGTGGTTCGCCTACAACCGTGAACTCGATATTCGGCGCGAAGGGGGGCGCTTCGGCGACGCTCACTAAATCGCCGGCCGATGTGGCGTCGCCGCGGTGGACCTGGAAGCGGGGCGCTCCAGCGGCAGGAGTCGTGATGCGAACGTTCGTGCCCGACTTATCGGCCAGCACGGCTGAATGCAGCCCCGCTTCGCTCGTGAGTTGCTCCGGCTCTGGACCATCTGGTTGGAGCGAAACGCGATAAAGCTGCACCTGCGTGGGATCTTTGCCACCGGCGACGATAGCGCTATCTTGGGTAGATTCCACGCCCACGAACGAACGGTAGTTCATTTCACGCGGCGTGAGCGTGCTTAAACGCTTGCCGTCGCGGTCGCGGAGTTCGAGTTGCCAGCCGCCGTCGCGTTCGGTGCTCCATAAGAACGACTTGCCGTCGGCGAGCCAGTGGGGCATCGCGGCGTCGATGTTGATCCAAGCCGCGTCCGTTTCGTTGAGTAGTTCGCGGGTGCCGCCGCTGCTCGGCTCGACGGCCAGCAACACCTCCTCGGTTTGCTCTCGATTCTGCACCAGCAGCGTCAGCGGTGCGTTCTCCTCCCAGGTGACCTTCGCCAGATACGGATAGCGCTCGCGGTCCCACTCGATCCAGGTCGTCGCGCCGCCCGTGGCCGGAATGATTCCCAGCCGGACCGACGCATTGTTCTTGCCGGGCCGCGGGTAACGCCAGGCTTGCGGCGCGCTCGCCGGATTGGCCGGGTCGGCGATGTGCAACTCCTCGACTCCCGAAGTATCGGTCTCTTGGTAAGCAATCTGGTTGCTGTCGGGCGACCACCAGTAGCCGCGCATGCGGTCCATCTCTTCTTGGGCGACGAACTCGGCCAGCCCGTGCGTGAGTGTGTCGCTGGCTCCGTTGGTGAGTCGCCGCTCGTCGCCGGTAGCCAAGTCGATCAGATAGAGATCGCCTTCTCGGACGCAGGCGACCGATTTTCCATCGGGCGAGTACCGGGCGTCGATCGGGTAACCCGCCGCGCTCGACAACTCGCGAAACTTGCCGGACTTGCGGTCCCGCAAATAGAGCGATCCTGAGAGCGGCACCAAGATTTGCTCGCCATCGGACGAAACATCGAACGACACAATGCCACTTCCGGCCAGCCGCATCCGCTCGCGGCGGGCGCGTTCTTCCGCCGTGAGTTGTTCCTCCGCGCCCTGTAGCAACTCGTCGGCAGAGACGAGCAGCCGTTCCTTTCCGGTCGCCACGTCGAACTCGTACAAGTCGCGCTCAAAGCTTCGCGGCCCCGAACGCAAAAACAGCACCGCATCGCCGGCATCGGTGATTCTGATTGCCGTTGGTTGGCCCAACGTGAAGCGATACGTTGCGCCGTATTGTTCGAGAAAATCGGGGTCGGCGCCCTGCGCACGACACGCAACGAGCGACAACGCGACGCACCATAGCACCGCGTACTTGAACGGGAGATTGATTGTTGACATTCGACAATGTGGAATGTGAAGATTTCTCAAACCGACAAAAGGCGATCTATTTCACCACGGAGTCACGGAGGACACGGAGTGCGACCAGTTAAGGAAGAAGTACTGGCGCAACGGTCTCAGGATCAACGCTGTTTTCTCCGTGTTCTCTGTGGCTCCGTGGTAATCAAGATTTTTCGTTGAGTAGTTATCATACCCTGCCGGAGCGTCGCACCGAAATCGTTGTCGTGGGATGATCGCGCTCCGCCGGTCGCACGAATGCGATGACCCCGGTATGATCGGGCCATGCACGAATTGCCGCTGATTACCACGATCGCATCGGGCCTCACCTGCGCCTGGGTGCTGGGCCTGCTGACGCAGCGATTGGGCCTCTCGCCCATCGTTGGTTACCTTCTGGCCGGCGTGCTGATCGGGCCCCAAACGCCCGGGTTCCAGGCCGATCTGGAAATCGCCCATCAGCTCGCTGAATTGGGCGTCATTTTACTCATGTTCGGCGTCGGTCTCCATTTTCACCTGAAAGACCTGCTGGCCGTCAAAAACATTGCCATCCCGGGCGCCGTCGGTCAGAGCTTGGTCGCGACCATCGTGGCAATTCTCGTGTTCACGCAATTCGGCATATCGATCAAGACCAGCGCCGTGATCGGCATGGCGATGGCAGTCGCCAGCACCGTCGTCTTGATGCGTGTATTGATGGACGCCGGCGTGCTCAACACGGTGCCAGGGCACATCGCAGTCGGTTGGCTCATCGTTGAAGACATCTTCACCGTGGTACTCCTGGTGTTGATCCCCGTCTTAGGTGATAGCGCCGCGGCAAGTGGCGATACGGCTCAGGCCGCGAGCGCGACCGCGAGCAACTTGTTGCTTACGCTCGGGATTGCGCTCTTAAAGCTGGCAGCGCTGATCGCGGTCGTGCTGGTGGCCGGCGCGCGGATCGTCCCGTGGGTCATGGTCCGCGTGGCGCGACTGCGTTCGCGGGAACTGTTCACGCTCACCGTGCTGGTCTTCTCCATCGCCATCGCCGCCGGCTCCTACTACATCTTCGGAGCGTCGATGGCCCTGGGCGCCTTCTTGGCCGGCATGATGGTCGGACAGTCGCCCGTAAGTCATCAGGCGGCGGCCGATGCCCTCCCGATGCGCGATGCCTTCGCCGTGCTGTTCTTCGTCTCGGTGGGAATGCTGTTCGATCCGCTGTTCGTTTGGCAACAGCCGCTGATGATCCTGGCCGGTCTTGGCATTATCCTCATTGCCAAGCCGCTGGCCGCCCTGGCGATCGTCGCGGTCCTCGGCCAACCAGCCCGAACGGCTCTCACGGTGGCAATCGGCCTCGCTCAAATCGGCGAGTTTTCGTTTATCCTGTCGGAACTCGCGCGGCAGCACGGCTTGATGCCCGATGACGGCCATAACCTGCTCGTGGCCGCCGCGATCATCTCGATCACGATCAACCCCATGCTGTTCCGTTCGTTGCCCGCCATCGAATCGTGGCTGCAACGGCATCCGCGGCTGTGGAAACTGCTCAATGGCCGGGCTGAACGCCGGGCAACGGAGATGAATCAATCGGCCGCTCTCGACGTCGCGAAATTGGCCGAAAATGGCGAACGGCAGGCACTCGTCATCGGCTTCGGGCCGGTTGGCCGATCGGTGTTAAGGCTGCTGAAAGACGCCGGCCTGTCGACGGTCGTGATCGACCTCAACATGGACACGATCGCGGAACTTAACTCGCAAGGTCAAACGGCGATCTTCGGCGACGCCTCGCACGAGAGCATTTTGAAACAGGCCGGCGTCGAACGCGCGTCGCACGTCGTCCTCACGCTGCCTGGCTCCGCCGACCGCGCCGCCGTGGTCACTGCTGTCCGGAATCTTAACGAAAGCGCCCGGCTGCTGGTTCGCGCCCGCTATCTTCGCGAACGGGAAGACCTGGAACGCAGCGGCGCAACCGCGGCGGTTTTTGAAGAAGCCGAGGCCGCCGTGGCGCTGGCCAGGCTGGTGCTCGCCGACACCGGGGTCCATCGCGAGGCCGCCGAACGCAAGGTCCGCGACCTGCGATTGCAACTCATCAAGGAGAATATGTCGAACCTTCGCACGCAGCGCGTGCGGAGCGTGATGGTTCCCTGGACCCGCGTGCGGAGGCTGCTGACCTCCGCATCCCGCGACGAAGTGCTCAAGCAGGTTTCGCAGCATCGCTTTACACGCTGGCCGGTGGTCGAGCCGGACACCGGACGAGTCCTGGGCTACCTGCTCACGAAAGACCTGATTGCCGAAGCGGCCACCGCCGACTGGCAGAGTCACATTCGGCCGCTGCAAGCAATTCCCGCCGACGACGGGATCGAAGGAACTCTCACCCGCATGCAGAGCGAGGGCGCCACCATGTACGCGGTCGAAGATCGCGGCAATCCCGTCGGTTTAATTACGTTCGAAGACATTCTCGAACAAGTCGTCGGCCGGATCGAAGACGAATATCGCCACGAGACCGAAATTTCGCTGTGCGATGCCGTGAGGGTCGGCGCCGTCGTGCTCGACCTAACGGCCACGACGCGCGATGAGGCCATTGAAGCGCTCACCTCGGCGATCCCCGACGATCGGCTACCCGTGCAAGCAGAACACACGCACATCCTCGAGCGTGCGCTCGATCGCGAAGCGGAAATTTCGACCGACCTGGGAATTGGCGTCGCCATTCCACATGCCCGCTGCCCAAATCTCAGGGCACCGCTGTTAGTGGTCGGGCGCTCGGCCGACGGCATCGAGTTTTCGTCCCCGGCGGCCAAACCGGTGTATCTCATCTTTCTGCTCGTGACGCCCACCGAGCAGCCGGAGGCGCAATTGTCGCTGCTCAGCCAATTGGCGCGGTTCGTCGCCGACGAGTCAAACCGCCAGCAATTGATGCAAGCATCGTCCGAGGGCGAGCTGATCGACCTGCTATGCCGCGTGCCGCTGGCGGAGCGCTAGAAATGACGCAAACGCGCCCACGGCAGTGGGCAGTATTGGTTAGCAGCGACGCGGAGTTCCGACGGAGTTTACCGGCGGTGGCGGGCGTTGCGGCTAACGAGCCGCTGGCTCGATGTAATAGATGCGCGAATCGTGGGCTGAGCTCGTGTCTGTCGGAGGGAGTGAGTGCGGCCTTTGCGCGATGCGAGTAAGCAATGCTTCTAAATCGGGGTCGATGTGCGGCGATCGGTCGATTATCAATTCGCGCCACTTCCCGATAAGTGATTGAACGAATCGATTTTCGGGAGCAGCCGTCAGAACCGCTTCGACGTTCCTCCGTGCCGCAAGCGGTGAATACGCCACATTGTCGCTTGCCTTTGCAACCTCTAATCGGACAAGATTGAGTCGTACGCTGGTTGAGCCACTATCCAACTCAAGCGCTTGCTTCAACAGTGTTTCCGCTTGAGCAATGCTGTCGGACATCGAGAGCCGTCCTCGGGAAGCGAGGTAAGAAGCACCCAAGTTATTTGAAATTGCCACGGAGTTGATTCCCTTGGCCAATAGTTTTTCGTACCGCTCCTGCGCAGGCAACGGTAACCCTTGCAAGTTAAAGCAGTATCCCGCATGTGCGATGCTTTGTGCATCGCCATGCCTGTGGGCAAGCTGTTGAAACTCCTTTCTTGCCGCGTCAATTTCCCCCGCTGCCAGTTTAGCGCGGGCCAACTCGAACTTGGCGGGAATGAGTTCCGGGGCTGCGGCGACCGCGGCGGCGTAGTGATCGGTGGCGGTGGTGTAATCGCCGTCGGCGTAGGCCTGCTGGCCCCGCTGGAACTCCGCTTCATGTCGCGGGGGCTTGGTGGCCCAGTAGGTGCCGCCGATACCGCCGATGGCGACCGCCACTGCAACGATCGCCGCGTATTTCCGGGGCCGGGTTCGCACCCGCCGACTGGCCGAGGGTGCGAGCCGCATTTCTTCTTCCAGCCCTCGCTTCACTTCGGCCATGGTGGCTGGCCGGTCTTTTGAATCGAAGGCCAAGCAGCGATGGATCTTTCTTTCAAGGCTCGGGCTGACCAGTGGGTTTAGCTCGCGCAAGGGCGGAATACCGGCGCGTTGCTGCTGCAAGGCCCGCGCGGCGGCGGCCGCGGGGTCGTCGAGCGATGCGGGCATCGGAATCGGCGTGACGCCTCCCAAAAGCTCATACAGCAGCGCGCCAAACGAGTAGATGTCGCAGCGCGCGTCGAACTTCTCCGGCTCCGTTGTCGCCGCGCTGCGTGTCTGAAGCTGTTGCAGATGCTCGGGCGGCATGTAGGGAAGCGTTCCCCCACGCAGCCCCACCGAGTCGGTAAAATCGACCGACAGGTTGAAGTCCATGAGCAGCGGCCGGCCATCGGGCGTGAGCAAGATATTCGACGGCTTGATATCTCCGTGCAGAATGCTTTGCTGGTGCGCATGGTCGAGCGCCTCGGCGATGTCAATTCCCAGGGCCATCACCGCCCCCACATAGGTTCCACAAGAAGCTCGGCGTTGGGGGCGGACGTGGCCATTGTGTGCCAGCTCGTCGGCACGGGTCGTCCACCGCCGCGCCGCGCGCAACACCACATCCCCATGCCGCGGAAGCTCGCCAGCGAAGGCCAACTCGAGCACGTCGACAAGCGTGCTTCGGCCGCAGAACGGCATGCAGAGGTAGTTAAGGCTGTGTTCGGGAACCTGGCCGATCGAGTGGATGGGAATGATGTTCGGGTGGTTGAGCCGGCCCAGCACGTGGGCTTCGGCGCTCGAAAAGGGGGTGGCTTTGACCACCACCGCGCGATTGCCAAGCTCGCTTTGCCGGCACAAATAGACGCGGGCAATCGCGCCCCGGCCCAATTCCTCGAGCACCAGAAAGTCGCCGAACGGCTCGCGCAGCTCGGGCCAGACAGGCTCGCCGAAAAGCTCCAGCAGCTCGGGATGCGCGTCGAGGTAACGCTGCGTCTCAAGCTGCCGCAAAATCGACTGCTGGATCGAACTGCCGAAGCGGTGAAACCGCTCGCAGTAGCCGTGCAAATCGAGTTCGCTCGCGTCGTCGCTGCGTTCTTTGTATTCTTCGATGGCCAGATTCAGCAGCACCGAGCGGTCGCGGAGAATCTGGGGGTGCTGAGCGATCGACGCGACGAGGTCGGGCTGGCCGGTGCGGACCCAATCGGCTTTGATAAGCTCGGGCAGCTTGAACCGCCGCTGCTCGGCGAGCGGATCGCCCCAGGTGGCGTCGTCGGCAGCGCGAAAGGTGCTCGGGTCGCGATTCATTTGGAGAGCAGATAGATGAGCCGCTCGATGGCGCGACGTGCCGTGCCCTGATTAATTTGGAGCTGGCCGCTGATGTCCTCGAACGTCAGACCTTCGAGTCGCAATTGCAGAATTCGGCGGTCGCGGTCGGACGATTGCTCCAGGATGCGGTTCCACCGCTCGCGGACGCTAGCGTGCTGACTGGGCGAGGGGTCGCGGGAAAAGAGTGCTCGATTTTCAATCGTTGGTTCTTCGGGCCGCTCGTCGTCGCTGGTGAATGGCTCCAGGCTTCGCTCCCGGTCCATGTTGTATTTCTGCGTTTCAAGATAGCGCCGGCGGGCGTCAAGCGTCAGGTTCTTTGCGGACCGACACAAGAACGCGATTAGTTCTTGAGGCGATTTCATCCGCGTCAGTTCCGTCCGCCGCAGGAGGATAGAGGCCCAAAGCATTTGCGCTAAATCTTGCGAATCGACGCGTCGCCGAACTTGCGATGTGAGACCCATTCGCAACACGCGGAGAATGTAGGGAGTGTAGGTTTCCGCTAGCTCCCAGACGGCATCCTCGGAGCCGAGGGCGACCCCGGACATAAGCTGCTCGAACTTCGATTCCGCTGTTTCGACGGTCGGAAATGTCTCGGTCATGGGCGTTCAATCTGCGCAAGATTCCATGCGCGGTTAGAGTCGTGGACCGATTCCGTGGAATGGGTTGCGGGCGTCCGATGCTAGCGCCGCGGTCGGCACGTTTCGCAAAGCTCGCATTTTAACTGTTTATCGGCAGTGGTGAAGCATGCCAAGGAGCCAAATCCAGCGTAGCTGAACTCGCAAGAGTTCATTTTTTCGCACTTCTTGAATTTTTGCGAATTCAGCCACACCTGCGATTCTCTGAATTCCTGCGAATTCGGCTATGTGGAGTCGGCATTCCTGAATTCTTGCGAATTCGGCTACCTGTATTTGAGGGACTGCACCGGGGCACCGCCGTCGCTGCGATGTCCGGCGCGAAAATGGGCCTGGGAATCCACCTCAAATGGCACTATTTGAACCGAGCCGTCGCAAAAGGCCATGTGGAATCCCGCCGGGTGGGCGCTGCCAAACCGGGCGACGGATGGTATTTCGTCCGTCCCTTCGATCGCGTCGTTCAGGGGCAAGACGAAGGGAGACAGCGATCCGGCGGTCGGACTCTGGCGCTCGATCATGCCCGTAAAGCGGTGGAGATCGGTGCAATAGCCGGCGTAGAGGCTCTCGTTGTCGCCCGGCGATTCGCCCGACTCGTAGAATCGTGGCTCCAGGTATTTTTCACCGGCGAGGTACGTCTTGCTCGCGCCGTCGGTAATCGACCGCAAGGGCTTGCCGATTCGCAGATGGGAAATGCCGCTGAACTTAGCCGCGTTCGGGCGGCTTCGCCAATAGTCGGGGCCGTCGCCAGCCGCTAAGTTCTCTGGCCCGCTCTCGATCGAAACATGGGATGTGCCACCGTTGATGGCGTAATCGCCGCGGGGGACCGTGGCCACATTTCCAAACGGTTTAGGCTTGCGGACGTAGGCATAACGGTCAACGATTGGCCACATCTCGGCTCCACGCCGCGTCGGACAAACGAACAGAACCAGCGGCGTTTGGAGACGGAGCGTGTAGGCCGCGTGAGCCTCGGCGCCCGACAGGCCGTGGCCCAAGTCGTGGACGGCGGTTTCTTCAATCTGCGGCAAGATGCTGTAGATCCACCCGCCGGGTTGCTCTTTGCCACTGCCGCGACCGGGGACGCCCACCCACTCGTGGCCCCAGCCTCCGCTAGGGAACTGGCGGGCAATTTCGTGATGATTGAGCAGCGCCAGCGCGATCTGCTTGAGGTTGTTCTGGCACTGCGTCCGCCGCGCCGCCTCGCGGGCCGCCTGCACCGCCGGCAGCAGCAGTGCGACTAATGTGCCGATAATCGCAATCACTATCAACAACTCTACCAGCGTAAAGCCGTGATAGCCGTGCGATGGTGAATTGCGACGTTTCATTTTGTAGAACCGCTAATACACGCTAATCAAACGCTAATGGGGTGGAAGCTGAGGCGAGATTCTTCTTACTAGCGATCTATTAGCGTCCATTAGCGGTTAGTAAATTAATGGCGATGGTCATCATAGAACTTGTCGGCCAATTTGGCGAGTCGTTTCTAGACATGCTTTACAACCTGCGGCCAGCTTGCTAGACTTTGCGTCAGTTGACGTGCGTTGGTGGTTGGCCGGAAAGCTATTTCGGCCGACAAACAGGGAATCCGGTGCGAATCCGGAACGGCCCCGCCGCTGTGACCGAGCGATAGGACTTAACGTCGTCGGCAAGATTCTCTTTCTGCCATTGCCGCGAGGCGTTTCTTTAGGAAATGCCTGCCGCGGCGAGAAGGCCGATCTTGCCGGGCTCGGGAGTCAGAAGACCTACCAACGCGTGGCATGCGGTCGGCTTGCGAGGGACAGCCGCCGCGGTGCAGTTTCCTTTATTTCACGCGATTGGAATTCCACCGCTCTATTGCAATGCGCACTTGCCGAGAGGCGAGTGACGCACGGGGCGTTCGGGTTTCGCGCGTGGGTTGGTTCCCCATGTTGGGCATTGCGCAAGAACGGTGGGTGCCACTGCTGGCTCGTCCAGCAGTGCGCAGCGGGTACCAGGGGCACACTGCTGGGCAAGCCAGCAGTGGCACTCGCACGCGGGGCGTTCGGGGTTCGCGCGTGGGCATGCAAATGCAATCGACCGCGATTCTTCTTCCCGGAGGGATGGCAGCCATTAGCCGGTGGTCGCGCAGCGCACCACCGGAAGGCGAGTGCATGGCTTGCACGACCCTGGCAAGGGTCGCAGCAATTCCTCGTGACGCGAAACTGCTGGCACCCCTGCCGGGATGCTGCAGCTCGTTCCTCTTTCTACCGGTGGTGGCGCTGCGCTTGCCGCCGGCTAATGGCTGCCAAGCCTTCGGCTTGAAATCGCTTGACCACTCCCGCGCGGGTGCCACTGGCTTCGCCAGTGCTAGGCAACCATCCAATGCTTCAGTAAGAGGCGCACTGGCAAAGCCAGTGGCACCCGACACCGGCTTCACCCTCGTGGAGTTGCTGGTGGTGCTGGCGATCATCGGCGCGCTCGTCGCGCTGCTTCTGCCGGCGGTACAAGCGGCGCGCGAAGCGGCGCGGCGTGCGCAGTGCGAGAACAATCTGCGGCAGATTGGGCTAGCGCTCACGCGGCACGAAACGATTCACAACGAATTTCCGGTGGGCTGCATCGGCTGCCGCTTCGAGGCACCGCAACCTGGTCAGCCAGCTATGAAGCAGCGGTTCATTAGTTGGAATTTCTTATTGTTGCCAGCGCTGGAAGAAGTATTGCTTTATGAGCAATTCCGCCTGGACGTGCCGAGCTATGACGCGGCGAATCGCCCCGTCGGTGAAGCGGTGCTGCCGATTTTCCAATGCCCGAGCACACCACACGATGCGCAGCACGCGACGACCGGACTATGGAAAGGCTTCGCCTTCACCGATTACGGCGGCGTCTACGGCGTCGAAGGAACCGGCCGCGGTGAAACAGACATCGCGAAGCGGCAGTGGCTGGTGGCCGATTCGCTCGGCGTGATGCTCTACGAAGAAGCCACGCCCATCACCGCGATCACCGATGGTCTGTCGCACACGGCGATCGTTGCCGAACTGGCAACGCGACGCCAATCGGGCTGCGAGTGGGTCAATGGCCATAACGTCGTCGCGCAAGAGCAATCGAACCCGATCAACGGCGGCGGCCTCGACGACGAAATCGGCAGCCCCCATCCGGGCGGAGCACTTGTCGCGTTTGCCGATGCGCATGTGGAGTTCGTAAGCGAAGCCACGGAGCAAGCCGTGCTTAACTCAATGCTGACCCGCGCCGGACAGGACTAGCTATGAATGACGAATGCCGAATGACGAATGACGAATGGGGAGAATGCCGTTTCCCCTGCGCGGTTTGTGCAGGCATTTCGTCATTCGTCATTCGTCAGTCGTCATTTCTGCTTTCATTCGTCATTCGTCATTTGTCATTCGTCATTTGCTCTTGTGTCTTTTCGTGGCCTTCATATTCATTCGCGGCGGTGCTGTCGCTCGACGATATTAAGTTTTGGGTCGGCACGGGCGATAATCGTGCGGCGTTGGTGATTGACTGGGTGGAAGGCACCGCCGAGCCGGCGGCGCTCGCGTGGGGTTATCGCTGGGACGGCGCCGCGACAGGCCGCGATATGTTGATGGCCGTCGTCGAGGCGGATCACCGGTTGTTCGCGAAGCTTGGCGGCACCCTGACAAATCCCGCGGCAGTTTACGGGCTGGGTTACGACGCTAGCGATGATGGCGAGTTCGGACTCGACGATGACACGCAGTTCAACGCCGCGGGCATAGCGATAACCAGCTCTTCTGACTTGGCGATTGCCGTGAATACAAACGATTACTACGCCGAGGGTTGGTTCACCGGCTTGTGGCATTACAGTGTCGCAACGGACAATCCGTACGACGGCGGCGCTTGGCAAAGCGCTTCGACGGGCATGGCAGGCCGAGTCCTCGCCGATGGGACCTGGGATAGTTGGGCGTTCTCGCCGACGTTTGATTTTACGGCATTCGCCACGAACCCCGTCGCGGCGGCACCACCGATCCCGCTGCCGGGCGATTACAACGGCGACGACGTGGTCGATCTGCTCGACTACCAGACGTGGGCGAGCGCTTTTGGCAACGCCTGGATGAACCCGGCCGACGGCAATGGGGACGGCGGCGTCAACGCCGCCGACTACGCGGTGTGGCGCGATCGGCTGGACGCGTCGGCGAATCTAACGGCGACAACATCGCACGCGGTTCCCGAACCGGCCACCGTTTGGCTTGCACTGGCGTTGTTTGCTTACCGCTTCACACTGATCAGATGCCGTAGCGTGCTTTTTTAATTTCAACGTCGAATTTCTCAACTTCCGCAATTTACTTCAGGAAAGGACCAATCTCATGAAGATGAAACTTTGGTTTTGTGTTTGGGCGTCTATCGTTAGCTTCGTCGTCGCAATTCCATGTGTGGCACAACATGCGGTGAGTGTCGATTCATATGATGCCGGCGCGACGCCGGCAGCGGGGTTCACGACGGCACCAGCCGCGCTCGGCGAGCCGACGCGGTTCACCGGCGTGGGGGCGTTTCCCGGTGCGGTGACGTTGTTCAACCCGCCCTACTTGAATAGCGAGATCGTTTCAATCGGCGAAGGGGGGCAGCTCACGCTACGCTTGTCGCACTATGTGCTGCCGCAAGCGGCCGGGCCGCACTTGGGTGTGTTCACCAATGCGGGGTTCATTGAAACGGACTTTCCGAGCGGCCGGGCGGGCGATCCTGTTGGAACCTTCGGCGTTGACTCGGCGGTAGTCGAAGTCAGCGAGAATGGTTTAGAGTGGGAAAGTCTCGGCCTTCGCACGTTCGACATTCCGACGAACGGCTACACGGATTTAACCAGCCCATTCTCGGATACCCCCGGCGACGCGCCGACTGATTTCTGGAAGCCGTTTGGTGGAACGTTGTCCCAGTTCAATGGCACGCGGTACGCATCCGACATGCTCAGACTTCTGGCCGGCTCGGGTGGCGGAACGTGGCTCGACCTGTCGAACACCGGTCTCGCGCAGGTGGGCTACGTTCGGTTCAGCGTCCTCGACGACGGCGACGACAACACCGGGTTAAATTTCGAACTCGACGGGGTGTCGATTTCGCGCGTGGCGATGGGGACGGCCGTGCCGGAGCCGGGGACGCTGGCGTGGGGAGCGGTTGGCTTGTGGCTGGCGGCGGTCGGGTGGAGAAGGTGGGAAAGCCGCTAAGCCGCAAGCGGCGAGAGTCAGCCCCCGGGCTTTGTTGGTGGATTCTTGACGTCGCGTCCGCCGATGAACTATGAAATTTTCTCGGTCCGCAACACCTCGAACGAAATGGCATAGTAGATGGCTTGAATCAAGAAGAAGAGCGAAAACATTCCTAAAGGGTCTGCGCTAAAAAAATGCCAACAGGTCAAACTGGCGATCGCAACTGTCGCTGCTAACACAGCATTCGCCACCGCATTGCTCGGCGGTAGGTTTCGTTCGCGACCAACGCGATTACGGCTCCAGCAACCGCCACCAAAAAGCCTTCACGATCCGATTCGGCAACCTAGAGCGCACTCCAAACGTTGCTTCTCCGTATTGCCAATCCGTAGAAACTTGCTTTCCTGACACAATTCTGAACAGTAGGGAGCGGAGAACATCATGGGCTGCATTATATTCTCCGCTTCCGCTGCTACCTCCTGTAAATGTTTCCGGTTGCGGCCTCACAGCCGCGCTGGTACCCAGAAGTCTTGTCGTAGGTTTGAGAAATACCTACACACCACGCCAATGTTCGATAATCGTCTCGCGCAACGCTTCGCCATCGACTGTCAGGTTCGTTAGGAAGTTTTCGTGCGGGCGGTTGTCGCGGTAGGCGGGATGGCGGGGCGGCATGCGCAGTAGACGCGGGATCGACGTCAAATCGAAATCGTACAACAGCGTGCCGTGATAGAGCAGCCGCTTGCGCTTGAGGCGGATGCTGTTGCCGGAGAATTTTCGAGCCATGTTGCTAAGGTCGCCGCAAGTCTCCCGCGGAGTATGTTCTTTGGGAAGCAGCACCAGGTCGCTGGTGCCGGCGCAACTTACGTTGGGCACGAGTGGCTTGAGCGCTTGCACGAACTGGCCGAGCACCCAGGCGTGGGCGCGATCGACCGCGGCGAGTTCGGGCCGGCGCTCCAGGTCGAGAATCGCGGCGTACATCAGGCAGCCCGGCCCGGCGACAATCGCCGCGCCGCCGCTGACCCGCCGCAATATCGGCACGCTCAATCTGATGCATGCCGGCTGGTTCACTTCCACTTCGAGCTTCGACGATCGACCAAGTACCACGATCGGCAACGGCGATTCCCACAGCCGCAGGAATTCGTGCGGGTTATCTCGATCAAGCAACTCTTCGTCGAACGCGAGATTCTCTGCGGGTGTCGGAAAAGTTACATCGAGTAATTCCATACGCCCGGCTCAAATGGATTTAGGAACAGAAGTTCGCGAAGGACGCCAAGGAGGAAAGTAGCAGGCGCACTCCGTGTGTCGTTGCTGTGTCGAATGATTGGAACAGGAGGGAACAGAGATAGCAGAGAAAAGTATGGCTACGTTGTTTTCTCCTCTGCTTCCTCTGTTCCCTCATGTCAAATTCTTTTTGCGGCCCTGCGGCCGCGCTGTGCATTTCACCGATTGTGTACGGCACGTCGTAGATCGGCCGTGGCGGACGGAGCGTGCCCACTGCATTGCCGGTTGACCATCCGGGAAAGCGGGCTGACAATTACACGTGAGCCATTCGCTCTGCTGCCTCTGATCTCTCCTGTTTTTGTCTTCATCGTCAGGCACAGCCTGACCTACAATACATGCCCGCCTCCGAAAACCAACCTCCGTTTTTAGATGTGAATGACCCGCGGAATCGCCGTGCGCCGCTGACGAGCGACGAACTGTTGCCGCCGGTGGAGCCGCCGTCGGTGGGGTTTCTGTTTCAACTGTTCATTATACCGGCGCTGATCGTGCTGATCGTGGTCGGCGTTTGGGGGCTCTTTAGTTGGACGGTGCATTCCAGTAATCAGCAGCCGGCCGATTTGGTCAAGGCCCTGCAGCGGCCGAGCGCGAGCCGGTATCAGACGGCGATGGAACTGGCCAACATGCTCCGCAACGAGCGGTACGCAAAGTTTAAGGAAGATCGCAAGTCCGTTCAGGCGCTCGCGCAGCTACTGAGCAACGAACTCGATCGCGGCAACAGCGCCGGGGCTATGGAAGAGGGTGCGATAGACTTCCGCTATTTCTTGTGCCGCGTGCTGGGCGAGTTTTACGTTACGGATGGTCTGCCGGCGCTCTGCCGGGCGGCAACGACCAATCGCGACGAGCGCGAAGAGATCGTGCGGCGCAGCGCCCTGCAAGGGATGGCGGTCCTCGCGCAAAACCAGCACGACCGCTCGACGACAAAAGCGCTCGACGATCCCTTGTGGATGGAAACGCTGACTGAAACGTCGCGCGACACGAGCGAGCTGGTGCGTTCGGAAACGGCGTTCGCGCTCGGCCGCCTGCGCACGCCCGAGGCGGTTGAGTTATTAGGGATTCTGGTGGACGACCCATTCGCCGACGCGCGCTACAACGCGGCTCTGGCGCTCGCGGACCTTGGCGAACCACGCGCGATGCCGGCCCTGATTGAAATGCTTGACGCCTCGGACATGTCGCTCATTGCCGCGGAGAAAGACCCGGGCGCCAAGACGATGAAACGGGCCGTCGCGCTCAAGAACGCCCAGGAAGCGATGCTTAAGCTAGTAGACGCGGGCGCGGAAGTCGATCTCGCCCCGGTCCGCGAACATCTGCAAAGGATCGTTACCGCTTCGCCGGAAGAGTTGGCCGAGTGGCACGTTCACTCGCGGATGGTGTCCGAGGCGAAGCGGACGCTGGAGGAGTTGGAGGAAAAGAGGAAGTGATTGCGAGTCGGTCACTTCATGGACTCGCCGGGGTGTGCCGAGAACGTGTGGTCCGCGACGAGTTGTGAGCATTTTGATTGCCGACATGGGTTGAGATACAGGCAGAAACGTCTCTCCAATCCTGACGAAGATTCAGGAGCCTACGCTAGTAAACCAAGGTTTTCTGCGTGTACGGCACGAGTGGCGCTACAATCATCGATTTGAGGCGCGCGGCGTATTGGAAACCGCATTGAGGGGTTGTTACAATCTTTGAGTGATAGGCCTGTCGTCGAAAAGCCGTGCAGTTGAGCGACCTGATCCAAGTCGTGTTGCCGATCGAGTCGCGGTCTCGGAAAAACGGGGATGCCATGAAACTACTGTTGCTGACGATCTTGATCTGCGGGCTGTTGTTTTTAGCCGCGGAGCCAAGCTGGGCACGGAAGTGGTCCGACACCACCGGCAAGTTCTCAGTCGAAGCCGAACTTGTCGAAGTCAAAGCCGACAAAGTCTTGCTGAGAAAAGCCGGCGGCTCGGAAATCACCGTGCCGGTTGCGCGCCTCAGCCAGGTCGATCGTCGATATCTCGAATCACTCGGCAATCCAGTGCCCTCACAAGCGGAACCCACTGCCGACCTACAGATCAGCGAATTACTGAAGCAGGTTCAACAGCAGTCGGACGTACCCGCGATCGCCGCAGCGATTGTGACGAGCGAAGGACTCGCCGCGTTCGGCGTTACGGGCGTGCGGAAGCGGGGAACGAAATCGCCGGCCATGCCCAACGATCTGTGGCATCTGGGCTCCACATGACGGCGACCCTCGTCGCGCAGCTTATTAAGCAGGAGCGGCTGAGTTGGGACACGACCCTTGCCGAGGTATTTTCGGACAGCAGTTTCAAGATCCACCCTGATCTTCGAGGCGTGACTGTTTTGCATTTGGTTTCACACCGCTCCGGATTGCCCGCTAATCTGGACCTGACCGATTATTTGGGTGTCAATGGGGGTCGAGAACGACTGCGGGCCGTACGCCAAGAGCTCGCCAAGCCGCCAGAGAACACGCCCGGCAGTAAGTACGAATACTCGAACCTCGGGTACGTCATTGTCGGTTCGCTGGTCGAGAAGGTAACTGGTAAGTCTTGGGAAAAAAACATGATGGAGCATGTGTTTCGCCCGCTCGAGATGACGAGCGCGGGGATCGGCGGAATTGGAACGCCCGGCAAGGTCGATCAGACATGGGGCCATACGGCGGACGGTCAACCTGTACCGATGAATGGGCCGAAGGTCGACAATCCACCCGTGATGGGTCCGCCCGGACGCGTGCATTGCAGCATTCAGGACTGGTCGAAGTACGTGGCGGACTTCTTGCTCGGGATGAGCGGCAAACCTGCGCTGATGCCGACTGCCGCCTACAAGAAATTATCCACCCCGCCATTCGGAGGCGATTATGCGTTGGGATGGATCGTGACCGAAAGAGATTGGGCCGGCGGCATGGCGTTGACGCACAGCGGCTCCAACACCATGAACTACGCTACGGTGTGGATCGCCCCGCAGAAGGATTTCGCGATCCTCGCTTGCACCAATCAGGCCGGTGACGCCGGTGCGGCGGCATGTGATGCAGCCGTCACCGCGTTGATTGAACATCACGCCGCAACCGCAGGCGAATAGAATCGCCAGCTATGGGAGCCGTTGGCGTCTGTTCTCCCGGCCGCAGGTTCGCCGCTTTTCCGGCCGGGCTCTCGTAGTCGAGCCTTAAGTGCGCTGCTCGAAGCGCATCTTACGGCGTGCTAGGGGAATCTCGAAAAACGACCGTTTTTGCCACATCGTGCTCCAGTAATTATTCTGCAGATTTCGGGCGGTCAAGTCAATGCGAGCCGCAAGCCACACTATTTGTCGAGGCCGATGAGTGTGTCCACGCGCTCCGCTGCGCTTTCCGGACTTAGCTCCAAGTCGCGGCTAACCATTCTGCCCGCTGCCTTCTGCCCTCTGCCCGCTTCTTCACACTGTACCGCCTTTAACGATTGCGCCGGAAGCGTTTTTTCTCTTCTTGCAAAACGGCGTGTCGAATGCTTGCTACATCGGTGGCTGTCGGTGAACAATGGTAGCGGCTTGAGGTGAATTCGCCTCGTGGATGCGATTCCACTTGAGTCCTTGTGCCGAGCTAGCAGTCCTAGCGGTGAAATCTTATTTGCCGCCAGGCGCTTCGTGGGGCACACTTGCAGTAACGGATGGCGGTCGCCTGAGCTGCGACCCGCTTTACGGGCAGGAAGCCTATTGGGTCAGCTATTCCAGGGTCTCACGGGTCATGAAAAACTCTTCTTTCGGTCGCTCCCGGTGTGGTGCGTTGGCTCTCTGTGCGATGTTCGTGGTCGATCCACGCGTCGCCGCTGCTCAGTGCTGCGGACAGGCGTATCGCCTCCACTGCGAGACGGTGTACGAAGAGCGGCAGGTCACGTGCATGCGCACCGAGTGCGAGACCGTGATGGAGGAGCGGCAAATCGTGCGCCGCACGCCGGTCTGGGAAACTGAACAGCGCGAGCGGCGCTATGCTGTGCTCAAGCCGGTGACGGAAACCTCCATCCGCGAAGAGCGGTATGTGGTTCAGCGGCCCGTGTACGAAACGCAGTATCGCGATTGCAGCTATAACCGCGTGCGGAATGTGTATGAAACGTCCGAACGCGAAGAGCGTTACACCGTACAGCGGCAGGTGATGGAAACGGCCGAGCGCGAAGAACGGTATGTCGTTCAGCGGCAAGTGATGGAGACGGTCGAGCAGGAAGTCTGCCGGACGGTGATGCAGCCGGTGACCTGCTATCGGCCGCAGGTGGTCGATCAGGGCTGCTTCGTCGAACAAGTGGCTGTGACTCCCGGCGCGACAAGTTGGCCGCGATTGCGTTGGATGCCGCCGACCGAGACGGTCGATCCGGCGACGGGCACGGCGCAATTCGTGCGGCCGGGGCTATCGTGGGTTCGCACCACCACGCCGCCGCAGCAGCTTGTGCAGCGCGTTTGGCGACCGAACCTGGTGACCGTGCAGGTGCCGTTCACGCAGCAGGTGGCCCAGCAGGTGGTGGAGCGCGTGCCCGTGCAAGTCTGCCGGGTGGTGAACGAGGAACAAGTCCGCCGCGTGCCGGTGCAGGTCTGCCGGACCGTGTGCGAAGAGCAAGTGCGGCGGGTGCCAGTGACGACTTGCCGGCAGGTTGTCGAGCGCGTCGAGAACATGGTTCCGGTGAAGGTTTGCAAGATGGTCGCGGAGGAACAGGTTCGCCAAGTCCCGGTAACCACCTGCCGGATGGTCCGCGAGGAGCGGGTCGAGCCGGTACAGGTTCGCGTCTGCCGGATGGTCGAGTCGACAGAAACTGTGCAGGTGCCGCGCGTCGTTGAAAAGCAGGTACCGGTGACCTACACCTACCGCGTGCCGCGAACGGTGGTGATGCGGGTGCCGGTTGAGGCCCCGTGCGACTGCGGCTGAAAGAAAGGCAGATGTGAGATGTAAGAAGGCAGAAGTTCGGAAGTCTTCACTTCTGCCTTCGCACATCTTACATCTCACATTTCTCTGCCTGCTTCATTGACACTCCGGTGCCGCTGCCCGACACTGGCGGGGTGAAGTCTTTGTCCCCTATCCAGTCGTGTTTTGCCGGGCAGCGTGTGGCGCTGGTGGGGAAACTCGCGAGCATGTCGCGACGCGACATGGCGGAGATTGTCGAGCATCACGGCGGCTTGGTGGTCGATTTCACCTCGGGGCCGCCGGATGTTGTCGTCGTCGGCGACGACGCAGGCGAGCCGCGCAGTGCCGTCCGCAAAGCGCTCGGGAGCGACAACTCGGCCGGTTGGGATGCCGTCGATGTCGTCACCGAAAGCGAGCTTTGGCAGCGGCTCGGATTTGTGGAAGAAGCCGTCGGCGTGCAACGGCTTTACACTCCGGCAATGCTTGCCGAGTTGCTCAACGTGCCGATCGCCGCGATACGTCGGTGGCGCCGCAAGGGTTACTTGCAAGCGACTCGCGAAGTCCGCCGCTTGCCATATTTTGACTTCGCGGAAGTCCAAGTGGCCCGGCAACTCGCGGCGCTGTTGCATCAAGGTTGCTCGCTGGCGACGATCGATCGGCAAGTTACGGCGCTGGAGCGCCTTATGCCCGAGGTAGTGCGGCCCCTGGCCGAGCCGGCGCTCGTGGTGGAAAAAGGTTCCGTCTATTGGCGCCGGGGCGACGACCTGGCCGAACCGAGCGGACAATTGCTGCTCGACTTCAGCACCGTTCACGAGGCCGTGGTTGGCTCCTCGGCCGCAATGCCACAGTCATTGGCGGAAGTAATTCGCAGCGGCCACCGTCCCGCTTGGCTTGAAAACCAGCCGACGCTCGAAGAGCTGCGGGGGCTGGCGATCGAATTACAGGACACGGGCGACCTGGCCGCGGCGATCGAGGCCTGCCGAGCGCTGTTGATGGCCGGCGGCAACGAGCCGGAGGACCACTTCGCGCTCGCCGAGTTGCTGTATCGCGCGAGCGACCTGGCGGCAGCGAGAGAGCGGTATTTCGTAGCCATCGAGTTGGACGAGACGTACGTCGAAGCGCGGGCCAACCTGGGCTGCGTGCTGGCGGAACTGGGCGAGCTGGAGCTAGCCGCCGCTTCGCTCGTGGGGGCACTCGCCTATCACAGTGACTTTGCCGACGCCCATTACCATCTGGCCCAAACGCTCGAGCGACTCGACCGACCGGCGGAAGCGGCCAGCCACTGGCGGCAGTTCCTCGAGCTCGCCCCCGAAAGTCCGTGGGCGGAAGAGGCCCGCGACCATCTGGCCGCCACGCATTAGCCTAGGCGAGCGACCGCGAAGCGGTGAGAATGGGAAGCGGCCAGAAGTGCGTCCAAATCTGCCAATGTTGAAATGTGCAAAAGTTAGCAAGCAACTTTTTCTCTTCGACATTTGGACATTTTTACATTTCGACCCCCTACCAATCACTAACGGCTAACGCCCTACGCCTTTCAGCTCGATGAGCGAGATTCTCTTTCATTACGAACAAGTGCAGGCTACCTCCTGGGCCTACCTGTCGTCGCTGCTCGTCATCGCCTTGTTTTTCAAGTTCAGCCGCGCTTGGAGCTTGCGAAATCTCGACTTGGTCTTTCTGATCCTGCTCGCTCCTGGCTTGTTGTGCATCAAGTATGGACTCGATCAGCACGGTATCGACGACAACGCGGCAAGCATCGAGCACGTCGGCTATATCTGGCTCTTCTCGGTGAATGGCGTGCTGCTCGTGAGGATGCTGCTCGATTCGGCCCTCGTGCGGCGGCCGCTGTTGGAATCGAACATGACCGTCGGGGGGCTGACATTTCTCGGCCTGTCGATGTTTCTGTTTCTGACGGCCAACGTCATCACGGGCACGCCCACGGAAACGGATTTAGAAACCGTTCAGCGGGCCGAGAATCTACAAGAGTTGAAGCCTTCGGAGGTCGAGCAGGTAATGCTCGACACGCATGGTCCGGGGTTTAGTTTCTTGCTTCAACTACCGCTGATCACAACCCAAACCTTATGGCCCGGCGAGCGCGACGAGTCAGCGCAAGCGAATCAAACGCGGGACCAAGGGATCCGGCTGGAGGTGCTCACGGCGCGGCTGATGGCGATCGTGTCGCAGCTACTCATCGTAATTGGCATGGTGCTCATTGCCACCCGGCACTTCGATAGCCCGCGCATGGGCATCGCCGCGGCGGTGCTTTATTTGCTGCTGCCCTACACCGCGATTTGGACCGGCCACGTGACCCACGCGCTGCCCGGGGCGATCCTGGTGTGGGCCGTGCTGTGCTACCGTCGTCCGATTCTCTCCGGCGGTCTCTTGGGGCTGGCGTTTGGCACGATTTACTATCCGATCTTTCTGTTGCCGCTGTGGATCAGCTTTTACTGGAAGCGCGGCCTGTATCGGTTTTTGATCGGCTTCGCCGTGGTGGTCGTCCTGCTCGTGGCCACGCTGGCTTTTACCGCCACCGATTTTTCCATGTTCCTTGCGCGAGCGCGGCAGATGTTTGGCTTCCGACTGCCGTGGGATATCGACGCCAGTGGCGCATGGAAGTTTTGGAGCCAGTACTACCGGCTGCCGATCCTGGCGGCCACGGGTGGCTTGGCGATTAGCCTCGTGCTGTGGCCCGCCCAAAAGAATCTGGCCACGCTGCTGAGCTGCTCGGCGGCGGTGATGCTTGGCACCCAGTTCTGGCACGCCCACAGCGGCGGGCTGGCGCTGGCTTGGTATCTGCCGCTGATGTTGTTGGTCTTCTTCCGCCCGAATCTCGAAGACCGCGTGGCGCTGCAGGTGGTCATGCCCCGCGGGAAAAGCAAGCAGCCGGCAGAGGGCAGCCGGCAGTCGAAATGAAATGTGGGATGTAAAATGTAAGAAGGCAGAAGTTCGGAAAGCGCCTTTACTTCTCACTTCTTACATCTCACATCTGACTTTTCTGCTTCCCCCTACTTGTCTCGCCGCAAGTCGGCGGCTTGGAGCTTATTGCGAGAGGCGAGCCAGCCCCGCCAGGCCGCGGCATCGAAGTCGAAATTGGCGCCGCCGGCGAGCTTCACGAGGGCCGAACGAACATCGGGGTTACGCAGTTCCTGCTTAACAAGTTTCGGGCCACCGCCGCCGAAACCAAAGCTTCCGTCGGTTGGCGAGACCGAGTAAGTATCGCCCTGCGACGCGTTACCCACGACGTGCTTGTGCTCGGTCACCAGAGCGTCGATCAGCGGACCAATCGCGCCGGGGTCGCCGAGCGAACCCAGCGCCAGCGCCGCGCGATTGACGATGTGGTTCTCGTTGCTCTTGAGCGCCTTGACATAAACTGGCACGGCCCGCGAACCGCCCCCTTCGACCAAATACTCCAGCGATTGCAGGCGCAGTTCCTCGTGGGGATCTTCGAGTGATATCTTCACGAGCGCTTCAATCGTCAAGGGACTGGGAATTTGGGCGGCGGCTTCAATGAGCAGCAACCGCACCGTTTCGTTCTTTTCCTTCTCGAGAATCCGCACTAAGTTGCTGGCCGCCATCGGGTCGCGGAGCGCGCGGAATTCCCGCCGGGCTTCTTCGACCCGCATCGGGTCGCGATCGTCGAGCCATTTGCGCCAGCGTTCGATGGTGGCCTTCCACGCGAACTCTTGTTCCTTGACGAGTTTGTTCCGCTCGAACAGTTCGATGTCTTGCGGGGTGTAGTACTTGCCCTGGTACATCACCATTCCGCGGCCCTGCATGATTTCGTCGGGCGTGAGCCACTCGCCCTTCACTTCACGAAAGCCGAGAAGCTGTCGCGCCTCTTCGTGGGCCGGATCGAGTTCCACCACCCGCTGCAAGTGACGCAGCAACTCCGCCGCAAGTTTCTGATCGCGGCACCACATGGCCAGCGCCCACTGTGCGGGCACCGTGTCGGCCGTGGTCGGCGCGCGGCGACGATATTCTTCGTCGGCCGGCGCCAGAGTGACGATCCGTGCAATCTGCGGTCGCTCGACCGTCAGCCGGCCCCCGTCGGCTAGCTCCACAAGAATCGACCCGCGATCGGCATCGCCTACGACTTTGCCTTCCACCCGGCCACCGTTCTTTAGCTCGACGATGTCGCCGAGCGCCGCCGCGGGCAAGCACGCGGCTAATGCGAGCGACAGCGCTGGAAAGCGGTGGGACATCAGGGGACAGGGGACAGGGGACAGGGGACAGGGACAGAAATTCGACGTGAGCCGCGTCGTCCTCGACCGCGGCGCGACACTTTCATTATACGAACCGCGGCGACTCAAGCGACTACGGCGAAAGCCCTCTTTCCGCTACAATCGGCAGAAACGTGTTTAGCCGCGCTCGCTTGCGACGCGCTTCCGGGAGCGCGTCGCAAGCGAGCGCGGCTAAACATTCTTTCCCTGATCCCCGATCCCTGAATCCTGCCCCCTTCCCGCCATGTCCATGTCCACGTCCACCGCCGAGCACCGCCGCCAATCGCCCCGCTGCGTTCGCTGCGCCGTCGTTACCATCAGCGACACCCGCACCCTGGAGACCGACCGCGGCGGGGCGCTGGTCGTCGAGCGGCTGGTCGCGGCGGGGCACGAAGTGGCGCGGCGGGAAATCGTGCCGGACGACGCGGCGACGATTCGCACCCTCGTACATGAATGCGCCGATGCGGATCTCGACGCCGTGCTTTTGACCGGCGGCACCGGCATCACGGCCCGCGACACGACGTTTGAAACGATCTCAGCGTTGCTCGACAAGCCGATGCCCGGTTACGGCGAGCTGTTCCGCATGTTGAGCTTCGAGCAAGTCGGCCCCGCCGCCATGTTAAGTCGCGCGATTGGGGGCGTCGTCGGACGCACCATCGTGCTCACCATGCCCGGCTCGACCGCCGCCGTCGAGCTAGCCATGGACCGGCTGATCGTGCCGGAGATCGCGCACCTGGTGCATGAAGCGCGGAAGTAGGGAAGTTAGCCGCGACGCGGACGGAGCGGAGCGGAGCGCGCAGGCGTTGCGCGCCGCGATTGGAGAGATCACATTAAGCACTTTACGGAAAGTACGGGAAAGAATGATGCCTCGCTATTCCTTGCTGACTTGTTTGTCGGTGCTTTTGTTTCCGCCAATCGCAATTGGGGTCGTCGAAGGTACTGACATGATTGCGGTCGAATTCTGCGAAGCAGCAATTGGTCGTGTTCTTTTGAATTGCTGATACGCTCCGATTTCTTGAAAACCAAATAGGTCTCTCATCGCAGTTGTCGTTGAGTTTGGGTTTTGCTTTGCAGGCCATGCCAGGATGGCTTTCGCTTTTTGCCATGTGTTGGATGCTGGGGATAGCGCGGCATCCATCAACGACCGTTCTCGCATTGTGTATTGCATTCGCTATTCCGCTGGAAGAGATGTTGGGATGGTATTCCATAGATGAAGCGATATTCGGCACTTCCGTCCCGAATCCACAATGGCGGTGGGTCGCTTTTTGCATTCTCGCCGGTTGCCTAGCTGCTGGTTGTTGGTGGCTAGGTCATTTTCGCTCAAAACGAGTTAGGAGAGTTCTCGAAACTTTCTCCGCACGTCGTCCGAAGCTCACGACCGCGCTGGTGATGACCGGCGCGCTGTTGATTCTGGGACTGAGTGCGCTGGGGTGGGGTTCGCTGAACTATGTGCCAGAGTATTGAGCGTTTGAGTTTACTTTTCGGAAGCGAAGGCCCCCTCCCCTAGCCCCTCCCCCGCGGCGGGGGAGGGGGATGACTGCGGCTGCGCCGCCTGCGATGTAACATAACGCGCTTCTCGCGCTCCGCTGCGGCTCGAACTGTCTTCGATTAAATACGGGGCCTCCAAATCGCGGCTAACGAGGCACTTCTCTGGCTGATAGCTGATAGCTGACAGCCGATAGCTTCCTCCCAACTGCTCTCGCCTCGCTCGCCTCGTTTCGCTACTCTCCCGCCGCTTGCGGGCAGTCCCTAGCGCCATAGCCCAAGGAGGGGCGACGTGCAGCGAATTCTGATCCTCGCCGTCTTGGCCGGCGTGGGATACATGTTCCTCAACGGGTTGCACCTGGAGGACATCGATCACATCTTCGCGCGCTCCGGCTCGCCGCCGGCGGCGCCCGCGCCCGGTTTCCCTGGCGGGGCCGGCCCTGCGCTTCAGCCGCCCGTGTTCGTGGGGCAGCCTCAGCCGCCGCAGGCGGGGCAACCGACGATTCGCATCGCCTCCTTCAACATTCAAGATTGGGGCAACTCGAAGGCCCAAAAGCCGTACGTCCAAGACACGCTGGCCAAAATCATCGCCCAGTTCGACGTGGTCGCCGTTCAAGAAATCAGCACGCAGGACGATTACTTCCTTACGAACTTTTTGCGCGATTACGGCAACCAGCGGCAGTATGCGTTTGTGATCGGTCAAAGGCTGGGCCGGTCGAACAACACCGAGCAGTACGCCTACATTTACAATTTGGCCACGGTCGAGGTGAACCCGCAGGCCGTATTCACCATGCAGGATCCGCAAGACCTGTTGCATCGCGAACCCCACGTGGCAATGTTTCGCACCCGCGGCGCTCCGCCCCAGCAGGCGTTTACGTTCATGCTTGTGAACATTCACACCGACCCCGAACTGGCGCGGAAAGAGATGGACGTGCTGGCGGACGTGTACGATGCGATCCGGCGGATGCCGATCGGCGAGGACGACGTGATCGTACTCGGCGACTTCAACACCGACGTGCCGTCGAGCGATCCCTACCTGCAACCTCGCACTGGCCGGGACTTGGAACCGAAAGACCTCGGCCGGCTCGGCCAGATTGCGGGCATCTATCCCGTCATTCGGAGCGAAGCGACCAACACACGCGGCAGCAAGCTCCACGACAATGTGCTGATCCACCGTGGGGCGACGACCGAATTCACCGGCCGCAGCGGCGTGGTCGATATGCAGCGGATGTTCAATCTGTCGATCGACCAGGCGCTGATGGTCTCCGACCACCGCCCCGTATGGGCGGAGTTCAGCGTTTACGAAAGCGCAGCGCCGGGACGCATGGCGCGGGGCACGGCCGGGGCTACGCGATAAGTTAAAAGGGAGATTTCAACCACGAAGGCACGAAGGACACAACGCAGAAGAAAAACAGAGCACAAAGTCAGTCCTTCTTCGTGCCCTTTGTGCCGTTGTGGTAAAACTTCTAAGCGCGCCGCTAATTACGTGGCGGCTTCTTGATCTCGCTGGTCCGGCGAGCGGGGCGCAACGTGACCAGCAAGCCGAGGATCACGCTTAACAAAATGAGCGCCCACGAAACGCTGTAGCTCCGTTCCGCGAGCAAGAGGGGGACACTTAAGATAAGCGTACTGAGCGGCATCATAGAAAATCGTTCGGTTGGCAATAAATTGCAGTGCACCACGGCGGCACTGAGAACACGGAGAATGAATCTGCATTGCGCATTGGGCAGTGTGCCGGTCGACGATTAGGATATCTCCGTTTTTCTCCGTGTACTCCGTGCCACCGTGGTTATTCAAGATTTCATCTTGTACCTATTCTACTTCCGCCGACGCCAACTGCCACGGGGCGTCGCCCAAAACTGCGACCGCGGGGGGTGGCGAAAACCACTGGCTTACGGGGCGGGCGTAGCGGCGGAAGATGGGCGTAGACATCGAGACGGTGTCCCAACTCGTCGAGAGGGGGCGGGCGTGGGGCACGTAGTCGGCCAGCCGAATTGCCACGAAACCATATCGCTGGCCGCGGAATACGAATAGCTCGGCCTCGGGCACGGGCGAGCGACCCGCCACCAGATGGTAGGCGAAGACCAGCAGCGGCTCGAAATTTTGACCGAAATGCCGATGCCACTGGGCCAGGCTCCACAGGTCGTCGCGGGTGGACCAGTTTCGCCAGTACTGCTGCGTGGTGTCGCCCGAGGGGAACCGGCGGCCCTTCACGTCGACCAGCCACGAGCCGCCCTCCTCCGGCGAGACGATAAAATCGAGGCTCTTGAGCGACCCGCCCGCCACCAAGCTCCGCCGCGCTTCGTCCACCGCAACATACGCCATCCGACGCTCGCGGAGGAACTCCTCGAATGCGGCTTCGTAGTGGTTGTCACGGTTGGCCATGGTGGAAAGGCAGAAGTGAGATGTACGAAGGCAGAAGTTCGGAAATGGAGGCGTGAGCCGCGTCGCGGGCACCGCGTCTTCGTGGTCGGACCGCGGCGCCGTGCCGCAGTATACACTATTCCACCGGGTTGCTGTCCACCGCAGGCCACGTTTTTCCACTCTGGCAAATTCGGTGCCGAGGTGATAGGTTGGTGCCGGAAGCGATGAACGCTAAGCGATGAGCCGTCAGCGTTTTTGCTTCTTATTCATCGTTTATCGCTCCTCGTTCATCGCTTCCCCACCCCATGTCCACTCCATTCGGCCTGAAGAAAATCTCGCGCGAAGAGCTTCCCCCCGGCAGAGTGCTATGCGAATACTGCAGCGCCAAGTGCTGCCGCTATTTCGCGTTGCCGATTGAAACGCCCGAGTCGTTTGAAGATCTGGAATACATCCGCTGGTACCTGCTGCACGGTCAGGCGAGCGTGTTCAAGGAAGACGACACGTGGTACCTGCTGGTGCATACGACCTGCAAGCACTTGCAGAGCGACAACCGCTGCGGCATCTACGAGACCCGCCCGCAGATTTGCCGCGACTACACGACCGACAACTGCGAGTACGACGACGACTGGACCTACGATTTTTACCTGGAGACGCCCGAGCAGGTGTGGGAATACACCGAAGCGGTGATGCAGCCCAAAGGCAAAAGCATCCGCAGCCGAAAGCCGGCGCTATTGCCGGTGCTGTGAGGTCTATCGGCTGTCGGCCAGAGCAACGAACATTCTGGCCGACAGCCGATAGCCGACAGCCTTTCGTGCTTTTGCCGCGGTCGAGGACGCCGCGGCTCACGCTCTTTCCTTCCGCCTTCTCACATCTGCCTTCTCACATTTCTTCATGTCCCGCATTGAACCACGGACGCTGAAAGGGTTTCGCGACTATTTGCCGCAGGCGATGATTCCGCGCGAGCGGATCATCGACACGGCCCGGCGGGTCTATCGCTCCTACGGCTTCAGCCCGATCGACACGCCGGCGCTAGAGTATCTGGAAATCCTCACGGGCAAGGGGAGCGAAGAGACCGACAAGCAGCTATACCGGTTCCAGGACCACGGCGGGCGCGACGTGGGGCTGCGGTTCGATCTGACGGTGCCACTCGCTCGATTTGCCGCGCAGCACTTGCAGGAGCTGGGCACGCCGTTCAAGCGGTACCACATCGCCACGGTGTGGCGTGGCGAGAACACCCAGCGCGGCCGCTACCGCGAGTTCATGCAGTGCGACTTCGATACGATCGGCACCAAGAGCGTAGTGGCCGACATTGAGACGATTCTTGTGATTAACGATCTTCTTTGCGAGTTGGGAATCGGCGCGTTTCAGATCCGCCTCAATCACCGCGGCGTGCTAACCGGGTTGTTGGAAAAGCTCGGACTTGCGGAAAAGTCAGCCGAAGCGTTGCGCGTTCTGGATAAGCTGAACAAAATCGGCCCCGATGGTGTTGCTGAAGAACTGTCTCGCAGCGCGGGCACAAGCGACTCAGATAATCGACAAATCTTGGCGTTGGCGTCCCTAGACGGCAGCAACGACGAAATGCTGGCAGAGCTTGATGTGTTGGTCAAAGGAAACGAGACGGGCGAAGCGGGGGTCTTTCGGCTACGCCAAATTCTATGGGGTGTCGCGGCAGCGCTGCCTCCGATTGCATGCGATAGTATCTGGATTGAAGCATCCATCGCCCGCGGCCTCGATTACTACACCGGCGTTGTCATGGAAACGACGCTCGACGACCTGCCGGGGATCGGCAGCATTTGCAGCGGCGGGCGGTACGACAATCTCGCCGAGTTGTACACGAGCCAGCAGCTACCGGGCATTGGGGCATCGCTCGGCCTCGACCGCTTGCTCGCCGCGATGGAAGAGTTGAAGATGCTCCCCGCCGCCAGCACGCCGGCGGAGGTTTTTATTCCGTTCTTCGACGAAACACGACTGCACGACTATTTGCAGATCGCCGCGCAACTGCGCGCCGGCGGGTTGGGTGTTGAGCTGTACCCCGAGCCGAAGAAACTCGGCAAGCAATTGCAATACGCCGACCGCCGCGGCTTCCGCGTAGCGGTAATCGCCGGCGAGCAAGAATTCGCCGCCAGCCAGTGCCAAATCAAAGATTTAACAAGCGGCGGCAGCAGCACCGTTTCGCTCGACACTGTCGCAGCGGAGATTCGCCGCTTGCTTCAATTAGAGATTAAAGAGAACCGCTGATGAACGCTGATGGACGCTAATGCAGGAAGCCGTCAGCTATCAGCTATCAGCCCTTAGCCAAGACAGATCGTTCTGGCTGACTGCTGATGGCTTGCCGCCTATTCTTATTAGCGCTTATTAGCGTCCATTAGCGGTTCTCCCGGCTCCTGTCTTAAAAGTGTCCGAATGAATTCAGATACACTTGTCGTTCGCAGTTTCCCGCCGATTGCGCGGCGCGATGCGCGGGTGCTGATTATGGGAACCGCGCCGGGGATTCAGTCGCTTGCGCGGCGACAGTTTTACGGGCATCCTCAGAACGCCTTCTGGCGGATCATGGGCGAGCTGTTCGACGCCGGGCTGGACGTGCCCTACGCCCAGCGCAAGCGGCGGCTCACCGCTCGCGGCATCGCCGTGTGGGACGTGCTCGAAGAATGCCAGCGGCACGGCAGCATGGACCACGCGATCGCGCCCGAGAGCGTGCAGATCAACGATTTCGCGGCGTTCTTTGCGCGACACCGCTGCGTATCACGGATCTTCTTCAACGGCCACACCGCGGAGGCGCTGTTCCGCCGGCATGTATTGCCGACGCTCGACCAGCGCGCGCGGTCGCTCGTGTTTACTCGGCTTCCTTCGACAAGTCCCGCCCACGCGGGGCGGTCGTTCGCGGAGAAGCTTGCGGCGTGGCGCGCTGTCGCGGAAGAAATGTCAGATGTGAGATGTAAAAAGTAAGAAGTGAATGCGAGTTCCACACTTCTGCCTTCTCACATCATACATCGTACATTTCCTCACCCCGCCGCCAGCCGATAGCACTCGTCTACTTCGTGCGGATTGCAAACGCTCACGCCGAGGTCGCGCAGCAGACCGTCGTGTAGGTCGTAGATCAGGCCGTGAATGGAAATCTCTTGATTGCGGTGCCAGGCGCTTTGCACGATCGTGGTCGAGCACAGGTTTTGCACCTGTTCGAGCACGTTCAATTCGCACAGCCGATTGAGCCGCTCCTGAGGATCGTCAATGCCGTAGAGTTCGTCGGCGTGTTTCTGTCGAACGTCGCGGATGTGTCGAAGCCAGTTGTCGATGAGGCCCAGTTCGCGGTCTTGCATCGCGGCTTGCACGCCACCGCAACCGTAGTGTCCGCAGACGATCACATGCTCGACTTCGAGCACGCAGACGGCATATTCCAGCACCGAGAGACAATTGAAATCGGTGTGGATTACCAGATTGGCCACGTTGCGGTGGACGAAGATCTCGCCCGGCATCAGGCCTACCACCTGATTGGTCGGCACGCGGCTGTCGGAACAGCCAATCCACAAGTATTTCGGCCGCTGTTGCCGCGCTTGCCCCGCGAAGAACCGCGGATTCTCCGCCGTCATTTGCTCGGCCCAGCGGCGGTTATTCGCGAAGAGGTTAGCGAGACTTTGCATGGATGCGTTGGGGGGCTGGGGGTTGGGGGTTGGCTGGGGGCTGGGGGGGGCGAACCTAGGGACGTTCAGAGCGTCCTTCCCTGACCCCCGACCCCTGAATCCTGAATCCTTCTTCACGATACTTTTTGCAGCTTGCGCACGCGGCGCGACTTAGTGCCGTTTTCGCACGAATGGAACATGGCGGTGAAATTGTCCCAGTCGATCACGAGTTTGCCGCCAGAAGCTTCGTGCTGCTTCTCCCAGTTGATGAACATCTCGAAGCAGGCGTGATCGACGTAGGTCAGCTCTTCCAGATGCACGTGAAGCTCGGTGGTGGCTGGCACTTTGTCGAGAACGGCCGAGAGCTTCGGCAGGCACAAAAAGGTCGCTGCGCCCTGCAAGTGAAGCACCGTCCGTCCGTGCTGCGGATCGGGTTGGCAGTCGATCTTCAGGTGCGAGAATCCATACAGCAACCGCAGGGCGGCCAGCACAATGCCCGCGATGACGCCCGTCAGCAGATCGACGCCGACCACCAGCGCGAGCGTGATGACGCAGATCAATCCTTCGCTGCGGCTGACGGAAAACAACCAGCGGATGGCTTTGAAGTCGATCAGCTTATAGCCGGTGTAAACCAGTACGGCTGCCAAGGTCGCCAGCGGAATCGTCCGCAACAATCCCGGCAGTGCCACCACGAATAGCAGCAGCCATACGCCGTGAAGTATGGCGGACGCTCGCGACACGCCCCCGGCTCGGACATTTGCCGAACTGCGGACGATCACGCCAGTCATCGGTAGCGCGCCGAGCGCGCCGCAGAGCATATTGCCAATTCCCTGGGCGGACAATTCCCGATCGTATTTGGTCCGCGGGCCGGTGTGCATCTTATCCACCGCCGCCGCGCACAGTAAGCTCTCGGCACTGGCGATGAGCGCAATGGTCAGAGCCGCGATGATGATCTCGCGATTGCCCAACTGCTGGAGGGTCTCCCAGTTGGGAAAGACGAGGCTCGACGCAATGCTGTCGGGGACGTTGATTTTTTGGATTGGCAAACCGGCGAAGTAAGTAATCGCCGCCGCCGCGGTGACGGCGACCACCGGTCCGGGCAATAGCTTCAGTCTTCCCGGCGCGATGTACTGCCACAGCAGAAGCAGAACGATCGTGCCCACGCCGATCGCCGCAGCCAGGTGGTGGGCCGTGCCGTCCATCGGCACGAGGCCCTTCCAGACCGATTCCGGAATGGAAAGTAAATTCTGAATGCCGTTTTCCCGCGGAGAATCGTCCACCATCACGTGAAACTGGCTGGCCAGGATCAGGATGCCGATACCGCTCAACATGCCTTGTATGACGGCTGGGGAAACGGCGCGGAACCAGCCACCCATCCGTAACAGACCTGCGGTAAGTTGGATTGCACCTGCGGCTAGGACAATCGTGCCCAACATGCCAAAACCGTGTTGCTGAATAATTCCGGCCACGAGCACCGTCAGGCCCGCCGCGGGGCCGCTCACTTGCAGGGGTGATCCGGCGATGGCGCCAACCACAATGCCGCCGATGATGCCCGTGACGATGCCCGCCGCGGCGGCATTTGCCACCGGCACGCCCGAGGCCACCGCGATCCCCATGCACAACGGCAACGCCACTAGAAAGACAATCAGCGACGCCGGCAGGTCGCGGCTAAGCAGCGTTTGTGCGCGCGATTGCGGCTCGTCGCCTACATTGATGCGCAATGGCTGAATCTTTTCGGCATGCATACATTCCACTCCTGAAACGATCGCTGAGATTGCTCGGGGACGCGCGAGCCACGAAGGGATCGCACAATCCGACTCCGATTGTTCTCAACAAAACATCGAATGAGAATTCAAGATCGCCCCAATCGGGACCACCTGAGAACCGTCAGCACCACGCGGAGATCGCGCGTGCAAATCGAAGAAGACGCTGGCAGCGCCTAGGTCAGAAGCGGCGCGCCCAGGCCGTTGCGCAGCGCGTGTTGTCCGCCGGACAGCGGGAATCGATCACTAGATCGCTCCTGGGCCTGAGTAGCATCTTGCCGGCCGCTCGTGCGCGGAATTTCAAACGTCGGCAGTGGCTTCGTGAGCTGCACCAGTATTTTCGTCGTCCGTCCTGAAGCATTCGCTTCGTGGCGAAGTTCTTCGACGGGAGTGCTGCTGGAGTCGCCCGAAGCTGCCGCGGCGCTCATCTGCCCCACCATCGCGTGGGAACTGGCCAGCGCAGCGGCCAAGCAAACCGCCATCGAAGCGGCTCGCAAAGATTTTTCGAGGGCTGTCAGAAACCCACGTGGCATAAGGTGCTTCCGGTTCTTCGGACGACTCACTCGGAAAGAGACGCGGGACGAAAACCATCCGCGCGCCTCGCGAGAGGGTTATCGTAGAAGGCAGCGGGGCACGGAACAAGGGCATCTCGCAGCTGGAAAACGCTGGCAATGCCCCGAAAATCGCCTAACTCGCCGAGAGCAAAGAACTTAGCGGCAGGGGAAAGATCGACTGAAAGTCGATTTTAAGGACCGCCTTACGGGAGTCGCGGTCGCCATCACTCCGGTTTCACGGCATGCACCTTCACGCTGGCCGCGTAGTCGTTCACATCGTATCGCGCAAGTAGATCGGTAAGCGAACTGTGTACCGTGTTAGGCGAGCAGCACGAAACGACCGGCAGTCCGCTTTCCATCGCCGGCGAACAGCAGCCCGCCTGATTCTCGACCTGGGCGTAGGAGTTGAGGTCGGCCCCGCTGTCAATAATTTGAACGGGATCGAAACCAGCGTCGGCCAAACCGGTGCGATAATCGTCAATCGAGATCGCCCCGGCGATGCAACCCACATAGGCCATCAGATCGTTTCCGATTTCGGGCGGCAACGGCTTCTTGAGGGCGATGTCGCTCACCGCCAACCGTCCGCCGGGCTTAAGCACGCGGGCAATCTCGCGGAACACGGCCTGCTTGTCGCTCGCCAGATTGATCACACAATTGCTGACGACGCAGTCAACTGACGCATCGGGCAATGGCAACTTGTCAATCGTGGATTGATGGAACTCGACGTTTTGCAATCCCGACTTTACCGCATTGGCCCGTGCCAAAGCCAGCATTTCGGGCGTCATGTCGATGCCGATCGCCTTGCCCGTCGGCCCCACTTTGGCCGCCGCCAGAAACACATCGAGTCCGCCGCCCGATCCTAAATCAACCACCGTCTCGCCAGGCTGCAAGCTGGCAAACGCAGTCGGGTTGCCGCACGACAGGCCCATGTTGGACTCGGCCGGAATCGACGCGAGCTCTTCGCCGCTGTAACCAAACGCTTCGGCAACGGCCTTCACGCCTGCATGATCCGATGACAACCCGCTCGTGGCCACGGAGCCGTATTTCGATTTGACGATGGTTTCGATCGACATAGGATTAACCCTTTAATTGCGTGAGTAATTCGTTGACTTTAGTACCAATGAGGTCTCGAACTTTGCGAAATTCAAGGGGCGACATTTGTTTGGGATCGGGAATATTCCAATCTTCCCGCCGGGCTGCCTTCAGCAGCGGGCATTCATCGCCGCAGCCCATTGTTACGGCTACGTCAAATAATACTTCAGGCAAATCGTTGAGCGACTTCGAGTGATGTATCGTTAAGTCGTAACCCAATTCCTCCATCGCTGCAATCGCTTTAGGGTTGACCTTGCCCGAAGGTCGGGAGCCGGCGCTATATGCCTCGACGCCCCCAATTATACGCGCAAACGCTTCGGCCATTTGGCTGCGGTTGGAGTTTTCAACGCAAACGAATACGACACGTTTCATAAGGTCTCTATCGTCCGGTATGAATGCTTGACCGATTTTGATCTTTCGATTATACTGGAAATATGAAAATAAAGCAAGCCGTAATCGCTCTGACCGCGCTGGCTCAGGAATCGAGACTCCGCGTGTTCCGCTTGTTGGTTCCGGCAGGAGACTCCGGTCTTGCTGCGGGTGTCATCGCCGAAACGCTCGACATCCCTCCGGCCACGCTGACCTTTCATCTTAAGGAGCTTTCTCACGCCGGTCTGATCGAATCCCGCCGCGAAGGGCGTTCGATCATCTACTCCCTGAAGATTTCCGGAATGCGAGACCTATTGGAGTTTTTGACCCACGATTGCTGCAAAGGAGAGCCAGCCCTTTGCGGCGTCTCGGGAAGTATCGCATGCGACGCTAAGAAAGCTCGCAAACCGAGACTTTCCCGCGCGCGTTGAGTCCTGGAAGCGAAAGGAATAGTACAATGTGGACCATTTGGACCTTCGCGCTTCGCGTGCTTCACGTTGCTCTAATTGCCGGAGGTCTGGTCATCGGATTCGCTGAACTTGGCTCGAGGTTGCGACTGGATCCGATCGGTCACGTTCGCAGTATCGCGGCGTCCTTGCAGCAGGACACCACTCCAGAGCATTCGCGCATTGTGTATCGCGAAATAACCGGTTATTTTCCGCTTCCCCCTACTTTCGTTTGGGAAGTGGAAAGCGATGTGAGTTGGCCTAAGTACAAACGGGCGGTTCGTAAGAACCTCGAATCAGATTTCGTCGTACCAGACGCGGCTGACGATCGTTTCTACGGCGTTAGGCATTCACTCGGCCAGGTGCATCACGTACAAGTCGAACGTGTCGCCGATGGACCGCCGGTACGCATCCGTTCCAGGTTGGTCGTTACTCGGGATTCATTCGATCCGTAGCTGTCCACCGCCGCGGCAATATGCGGTTGCACCGTTTTCACGAAGTCACTGCTCGATATAGTGGATGCAATCGACATCGCTACAATTACCAAATAATCGGGCTAGTGATACCAACTCTGGATCAGTCTCGCGGCGCGAACATGATGACGGCCATACCTGCCAAACAGAGACCGACCCCGATGTAGTCGGCCCGTGTAGGCTTCACGCCGTCAACTAACCAGAGCCACGCTAACGCGATTGTAATGTACACTCCGCCGTAGGCCGCGTATACGCGGCCGGCCGCTGTCGGATGGAGCGAGAGCAGCCAGGCAAACAGGGCGAGACTCGCCGCACCTGGAATTAGTAGCCAGGGGGATTTGCCATGCCTGAGCCATAGGTAGGGAAAATAGCACCCGACGATCTCAGCCAATGCCGTGACAATGAATAGCAGCAACGTCTTCAGAATGACCATTTCCGCAATTTAACCGCTGTGGCCCCCCTGGAATTCTAGCACTTGTGGAGATCGTTCTCCGCCATTTGTAAAGAATTACGGTTTCCTCCAGACCCATCATTGCATCCTTCGCGGCTCGGCCCGATAATCGTCCACCGGGGCACAAGGCAAGTTCTACCCGTTTATCGAGGAGCATTGACATGTTTCGCATCCAACTAAGTCGGCGGCTGATGTCGGTCGCGGTGCTGTGTTTGGTGGCAGTCGCGGCGTCGGTCGCGCAAGAAGGCGAGTTTCAGGCGCCCCAGCCAAGCCCCGAACACGAGCAGATGGCCCGCGAGGCCGGCGTCTGGGACGCCAAGTGCAAGCTCTGGTTCACGCCCGATGCCGAAGCGGTCGAAAGCGACGCGACCGAGACGAACACCATGCTCGGTAAGTTCTGGCTGTTGAGCGAGTTCAAAGGCAACTTCGGCGGCATGGAATTCACCGGCCGGGGCCAGTTCGGCTACGATCCCGCCGCCAAGAAGTGCGTCGGCACCTGGGTCGACACGATCAGCCCTTACATGCAAACCATGGAAGGCACCTACGATACGAAGACGCACACCCTGACGATGACCACCGAAGGCCGCGACGTTCACACGAACAAAGTCCTCAAGGGCAAGAACGTCACCACCTACATCGACAACAACACGAAGAAGTTCGAGATGTACGGCCCCGGCCCCGACGGCATAGAGTTCAAGATGATGGAGATAATGTACAAGCGCCGGGCGAAATAAGGCAGGAAGTTGTCGAACTGTCGGGTGCCACTGGCTCTGCCAGTGTTTTGCACTCGCCGCGGCGAGTGGCACCCCTACTCTTCCCTTGCACGGCACTAAGGCGCTAGCAGCAATCGGCCCGGGTTCGCCAGGAAATCTTTTACCTCGTTGAGGAACCGCGCCGCGGCGGCGCCGTCGACCACGCGGTGGTCGTAGGTGAGCGACAGCGGCATGACCAGCCGCGGCTCGAACGACTCGTCGATGTACATCGGCAGCATCCGGCTGCGGCCGGCAAGCAGAATGGCGACCTCGGGCGGGTTGATGATCGGCGTCGAGTACGTGCCGCCGATCGCGCCGAGATTGCTGATGGTGAATGTCCCGCCGCGCAAGTCGTCGACGGTATACCCGCCGTCGCGAACGAGCGTTACCAAGCGGTCAAGCTCCCGCGCAATCTGCGAGAAGTTCATTCGATCGACGTCGCGGAGCACCGGCACCACGAGTCCGCGGTCGGTGTCCACCGCCACGCCGATGTTGACGTATTCCTTGTAGATGATCTGGTTCTGCTCGGTATCGACCGATGCGTTGACGATCGGGTGGAGCTTAAGGCTGGCGGCAATGGCCTTGATCAAAAACGGCATCGTCGTCAGCTTCAGCCCCAAGTCGGCGTAGTCGTCTTTGCTTTGCTGGCGCATTTCCTCCAGCTCGGTGATATCGACGTCGTCGAAGTTCGTGAGCTGCGGGATGCTCGTGTAGGACGCGAGCATGTTCTTGGCGATCGTCTGCCGCAGGCGCGACATTTTTTCCGTCCGCACCCCGCCGTAATTGTCGGTGTGGGGCGTGCCGGGTGGCGTAACGCCGCTGGGGGCCGCGGCGCGGACCTGTTCGTTCGTGCTGCGGACGTGGGCCAGCACGTCGTCTTCGGTGATTCGCCCCCCGCTGCCGCTGGGCCGCACGCGACGAAGATCGACGCCAAGCTCCCGCGAGAGCCGCCGCACGGCTGGACCGGCTGCGGCCGATGATTGTCCGTCGCCTGGTTTATCAACGACAGTCGATAGCGCGGACTTCTTTGGAGCCGCTTTGGCCGGAGCTTCCTTCTCTTTCTTTGCCGCCTGCGGCTTCTTCGCGGACGCGCCCTTCTTCGGCGGCGGCGTCTCTTCTTCTTCCGGGGCGTCGTCGCCGGGGTCCGATTGCATGTCGAACTCTTCCTCGGCTTGTTCCTCAAGATCGACGTCTTGTTTCTTCTCCGGCTTAGCCGGTTTTTCTTTGGGCGGCTTTTTCTCCTCCGGTTCGGGCGGTGCGCTCGGCTCCTCTTTCTTTTCTGCTCCATCCGCGGCTTCGATCTGCATGATGGCGGCGCCGACTGCGACGGTGTCGCCTTCGCCCACGAGGATCTTCACAATCTTCCCGGCCGACGGGCTGGGGATCGGCATCGTGGCCTTGTCGGTCTCAAGCTCGAGCAAGTCCTGATCCTTCGTGACCTCATCGCCCTCGCTGACGAGGATGCTTAGCACATCGCCCGAGTCGATATTTTCACCAAGGCTGGGGAGTTTGATTTCAGTGGGCATGATTAACTCAACTCAGGAATCGCCACAAAACGACATGTAAGAATTCTTGGCCACGGATGAAACACGGATCGAGCACGGATGGAAAATGAAAAAAGTAACAACCGCTAATAGACGCTAATGACAAGCAAATTCTAATCTATATTAGCGTCCATCAGCGGTTCAGTATTTTATCCGTGCAATTCCGTGTTTCATCCGTGGCTAACAAAACTCAACTCTTCCTTTTTGCGATTTTTCGTGCCTCTTTGTGGCTATTTGTCTTCGTTCAATTATGCATAAAGCGCCGAGATTTTGTCGGGGTTGATTCCCAACTCGCCGATCGCGCGGTGGACGCCTTCGGCGTCCCATTGGCCGCGGCGGTGGAGTTGGTGAATGGTGGCCAGCGCGATGAACTCGGCGTCGACCTCGAAGTGGCGGCGCAGGGCTTCGCGGCTTTCGCTGCGGCCCATGCCGTCGGTGCCAAGTGCAAACAGGCCGCCGGGAACCCACGGGCTAACCTGCTCGGCCAACACGCGAAGGTAATCGGACGAGGCGATCACCGGGCCTTCGACGCCTTGCAATTGCTGTTCGATGTAGGGTACCCGTCGCGGTTCATGCGGGTGGAGCATGTTCCACCGTGAGCATTCTTGGGCGTCGCGCCGCAATTCGTTGTAGCTCGTAACGCTCCACACGTCGCTGGCGATGTTGTACTTGTCGGCCAGTATGCGTTGCGCTCTGAGCGATTCGCGTAGAATCGATCCGCTGCCGAAAAGCTGCACGCGATACGGCCCCTCGGTGTCGGCGCTCGAAACCTTGTGCATACCGCGGATGATTCCTTCCTCACTACCGGCGGGCATCGTCGGCATCTCGTAATTTTCGTTCTCGAGCGTGAGGTAATAGATCGCCGTCTCGTTGTCTTCGTACATCCGCTTGAGGCCGTCGAAAATGATTACCGCGGTCTCATAAGCATAGGTCGGGTCATAGGCCCGGACGGTCGGGAAGGCGATCGCGTTCACGAGGCTGTGGCCGTCTTGATGTTGAAGCCCTTCGCCGTTGAGCGTGGTCCGCCCCGCGGTGCCGCCGAGCATAAAGCCTTTGGCCCGCGAATCGGCCGCGGCCCAGATCAAATCGCCGATCCGTTGAAAGCCGAACATCGAATAGTAAATGAACATCGGGATCATGTTCACGCCGTGCGAGGCGTAGGAGGTTCCCGCGGCGATGAACGACGACATCGAACCGGCTTCGGTAATTCCTTCTTCGAGAAGCTGGCCGTTCTTGGCTTCCTTGTAGTACGCGATCTCATTTGCATCGACCGGATCGTAAAGCTGACCGATGTGCGAATAGATGCCGACCTGGCGAAAGAGCGGGTCCATGCCGAACGTGCGCGATTCGTCGGGCACGATCGGGACGATGTACTTTCCAATCGACTTATCGCGCAACAGGTCCTGCAGCAACCTGACGAAACCCATCGTGGTGGAAAGCTCTTTGCCCGAGATTTTCTCCAGCGACTTGCCGTAGTCGGCCAACCGAGGCATCTGCATCGTAATCGGCTTGGTCGAGCGCGAGGGTACAAAGCCGCCGAGCGCCTGGCGTCGCTCGCGGAGGTAGATCATCTCCGGGCTTTTTTCGGGCGGGCGGTAGAAGGGCGCTTCCGCCACTTTCTCATCCGAAATTGGGATGCCAAACCGAGTGCGGAACTCGCGAAGCTCGTCCTCGTTGAGTTTCTTTTGATTGTGGGTCATATTGCGGCCTTCACCGCCTTCGCCGATGCCGTAGCCCTTGATCGTCTTGGCGAGAATCACGGTGGGCCGGCCTTTGCATTCGACGGCTGCTTTGAACGCCGCGTACACCTTCTCGGGGTCGTGCCCGCCGCGGCGCATCTTGCGGAGCTTTTCGTCGGAGTAGTTCTTTACTATCTCCAAGAGTTGCGGGTACTTGCCGAAAAAGTCCTGGCGAATGAAGTCGCCGCTGGAAACGACGTATTTCTGGTACTGGCCGTCGAGAACCTCCATCATTCGCTGGGCAAGCAACCCTTCGTCGTCCTGGTCGAGCAGCGGATCCCAGTCGCTGCCCCAGATAACCTTGATGACGTTCCACCCCGCGCCGCGGAACGCGCCCTCCAGTTCTTGGATGATCTTGCCGTTACCACGCACGGGTCCGTCGAGCCGCTGCAAGTTGCAGTTGATGACGAAGGTGAGATTGTCGAGCCGTTCGCGGGAGGCGAGCGTGATCGCGCCGAGCGATTCCGGTTCATCGCATTCGCCGTCGCCCAGGAAGGCCCACACCCGCTTGCCGGCAACTTGCTTGATACCGCGGTCGGTGAGGTAGCGATTGAACCGCGCCTGGTAAATGGCCATGATCGGGCCGAGGCCCATCGAGACGGTGGGGAATTCCCAGAAATTGGGCATGAGCCAGGGGTGGGGATAGGAGCTAAGCCCGCCCCCTTCGCCCATCTCGCGGCGGAAGTTCACAAGATTCTGTTCGGTGAGCCGGCCTTCGAGAAACGCCCTCGCGTACATGCCCGGCGCGGCGTGGCCTTGAAAATAGATTTGATCGCCGCTGAAGCCCTCTTCGCCGCGGCCGCGGAAGAAGTGGTTCTGCGCGACTTCATACAGCGTGGCCGAAGAAGCGAACGTGGAAATATGCCCGCCCGGCGCGGCGGGGTCGCGGTTGGCGCGGGTAACCATAGCCATCGCATTCCAGCGCACGAAGCTCTTAATCCGCCGTTCGAGTTCGCGGTTGCCGGGATATGCCGGCTCCTTCTCGTGGGGAATCGTGTTCACGTACGGCGTGGTGGCCGAAAACGGAATCTCCACGCCGTTGCGGTACGCCGTCTGCTCCAGCGCCGCGAGCAACTGCGTCACGCGCTCCGGACCCTTGCTCTCCAGCACGTAGTCGAGCGACTCGAGCCACTCGGCCGTCTCGGCCGGGTCTTGATCGTCGGGAATCGGAGAGAGGCGTTGGAGCGTTTCGATTTGTGACATACGAAGAATCTTTCTGTCGGAAAAGGCCAACCAGATTGGCTTAAGCGTCCGTGGGCGGGTTCTGTGCGTTTCCGTTGCCGCCCAGTTGAGCTGGGCGCGTTTCAATCAGTTCAATCTTCTTGATGAGATTAATCCCATAAATTGCATCAAGTTCTTCAACTACCAAACGCCCGTTGTCGAGTCTACCGCCGCCTATGAAAAGCATGTCTCCTGCGCACCAAGCAAGTTCTGGGTGGCCGATTTCCTTCATTTCGCCTTCCAAAAAGTGAATTCGCATGGGGCGAAAGGGCCGTTGGGTCAGCAATTGCTGAATGTCGTATGAGGTCATGCTATTTCTCCGAAGTCGTCTGCTTCCGTTTTGGTTTGTAAACTTCCGTCGCGGTGCCCAATTGCACTTCGGCGGCGAAGCCCAGCGTTTCGGTCATGGTGGGATGGGGGTGAATAGTCTCGGCCACGTCGCGGACGGTGGCGCCCATTTCAATGGCGAGCACCGCTTCGGCGATCATTTCGCCCGCGCCCGAACCGACGATGCCGCAACCGAGCACGCGCTCCGTTTCGGGGTCGATGATCCACTTGGTAAGGCCGTCGGTGCGTGCGTTTGCGATTGCCCGGCCGCTGGCCTGCCAGGGGTATTGCGCCACTTCGATCTTGCGATCGGCGCGTTTTGCTTCTTCGACCGTCAGGCCAGCCCATGCGATTTCCGGGTCGGTGAAGACCACGGCGGGGATCGCCGCCGGCTCGAACGCCGCGGGTTCGCCCGCGAGCACTTCCGCTGCCACGCGGCCTTCATGCGACGCCTTGTGGGCCAGCATCGGATCGCCCGCCACGTCGCCGATCGCCAGGATGTGTTCGTCGCTGGTGCGCTGTTGTTTATTGACTTCCACAAACCCCTTCTCGTTGATCTTCACCTTCGTGTTTTCCAGCCCAATGCCGCTCGTGACCGGCCGCCGGCCGATCGAGACCAGCACTCGATCGTAATTGTACGCGCCGTTCTGCTCGGGGCCTTCCATCTGCACTTCGACGTGGTAGCCCATGTCCTTGAGGCCCGTGACCTTGGTGCCCAGAAACACGCCGGCAAACCGCTCGCGGACCCGTTTTTCGAGCGGCTTGACTAGGTCGCGGTCGGCCCCAGGCAGCAGGCCCTCGGTGAGTTCGACGACCGACACTTTGGCGCCAAGCTCCGAATAGACGGTACCCATTTCGAGGCCGATATACCCGCCGCCGATCACGAGCAGCGAGCCGGGCATTTCGGGCAGATCGAGGGCACCGGTCGAATCCATCACCCGCGGCGAGTTGATGGCGAACATCTTGGGCATCGCGGGAACGGAGCCGGTGGCCACGATACAGTGGTCGAAGGTGAGGCGCTCGTCGTCGTAAGTTTTGGCGTCGCCCCCTTCGAACTGGAGGGTGGTCGAATCGACGAAAATGCCGCGGGCGTTGATGATCCGCACGTTTCGCTTCTTGGCAAGCTGTGCCAGTCCGCCCGAGAGGGTTGAGATGACTTGGTTTTTTCGCTCGCGGACGCGGTCGATGTTAATTTCCGGCCGGCGGAATTCGACCCCCCACTCGGCCATTTCCTGCGCTTCGGAGATGACTTTGGCCACGTGGAGAAGGGCCTTGGAGGGAATGCAGCCCCGCAGGAGACAAGTGCCGCCCAGCCGGGCGTCGGCCTCAATAATGGCGACTTCGAGGCCCAGATCGGCCGCCATGAACGCCGCGGCGTATCCGCCGGGGCCGCCACCAAGAACGACAATCTGCGAGTGCATCGGCGGTCCCATTTCTGGTTGTAAATCGTTTCACCGTAAGCCCATAAGTTTACCGAACCGGCGAAGCCGGACAATGGGAGCTTGGTGGGCCACGCGAAGCCGCAAGGGGCGGGGTTTTGTGCAAGAAAAACCCGGCGTTGCTACATTAGGGACATAGGGACAGCGTGCGCGCCCCGTTCGGGGTCGAATTGCTACTTGCGGGGGAAATCTATGTTCGTCCGTGCGATCTTTGCGAGTGGGTTGGCGGTTTTCTTGGCAAATATCGCCGCGGCCAACGTTCACCTGTGGCACTTTGAGGAACTGTATTCCAACGCCGACGGCACGCTGCAGTTCATTGAGATCGACACCACGTTCACGGGGCAGAATGTCTTTAAGACGGGCGGCAACGATTCGCGGTTCGTTTCCAAAACGTCAGGGGGCGCGGTTCACGCCACGTGGTTCTTCCCGAACAATCTACCCAACTACACGCTCATCAGCGGACACCGCAAGGTGCTCGTGGGCACTTCGACGTTAGCTGCCGCGGCGAACGTGACTCCCGACTTTAGCACGGTATCCATGGACCTGGGCTTCCTACCCGCGGGCTTCCTGCTTCCCGAGGGAGGCCGCATCGAGTTCACCAGCCCGAATTGGGGCACGATTCATGCCGCGAACTACCCCGCGCTTCAAGGCGGCGTGTTGTCGTATCACGTTCACGATCTGATGCACGAAATGAACACGCCAACCAACTTCGCCAACGTGACCGGCGCAATTGTCCCGCCGCCATTGCCTCTGGTTGGCGACTACAACGGCAACCATGTGGTAGACGCCGCCGACTACACGATCTGGCGCGACACGCTCGGTTCCACCACCGACGACCGCGCCGATGGGATCGACGACGACATCATCGATACGCTCGACTACCAGGTGTGGCGTCAGAACTTCGGCCTGGGGGGCGGTGGAGGCGCAGTGGCGGTGCCGGAACCGGCGGGACTCTTGTTAGCGCTTCTTTGCGCCGCTTTTCTGGGCATTCGACTCCGCTGAGTCGTCACATCAACCGACAACTGGTGCAGTTGCGGAATTTGCTAGCAATCGGCGCCGAACTGCGGTATATCTTACATGCGCCTGACTGCCAATGAAAATGGGCCAGTTTGGTGGCTCGCAGCAACTGGTTTGAACCAGCCGTTTGAGGCCGTCCCCGCTGTTTCTGGCGACGTACAGTTGTGTATTGAGTTTCTATGTTTTGCTGGAGGAGTTCGAGCCATGCGACGCTTTGCGATCCTGACGGCAACGCTCGTGATAGGAGTTGCCGGACCGCTCCTTTCTGTTTCTGCCGCCTTTGCCCAAGACGCGAAGAAACCGAACATTGTGGTCATCTTCGGTGACGACATCGGAGTCAGCAATATCAGTGCGTACAGTGACGGCCTGATGGGCTACACCACACCCAACATCGACCGTTTGGCCCACGAAGGCATTCGCTTCCTTCATTACTACGGGGAGCAAAGCTGCACCGCCGGCCGCGCGGCGTTCCTCACCGGCCAGCACGGTATTCGCACCGGACTCACCAAGGTCGGTTTCCCGGGTGCCCCGATGGGGATGAGCCAGTTCGATCCGAGTATTGGCGGCCTGCTCAAGAACCTCGGCTACTCAACGGGCCAGTTCGGCAAGAACCACGTCGGCGACCGCAACGAGACACTGCCCACCGTCAACGGGTTCGACGAGTTCTTCGGCAACCTGTACCACCTCAATGCGGAAGAAGAGCCTGAGCTTCCCGATTACCCGAAAGATCCAGCCTTCCGCGCCAAGTTCGGCCCGCGCGGCGTGCTTAAATGTAAAGCAACGAACGTGGACGACCCTACCGTCGATCCGCGGTGGGGCAAAGTCGGCAAGCAGACGATCGTCGACAGCGGCCCGCTCACTAAGAAACGTATGGAGACGATCGACGACGAGACCTCGGCCGCGGCCATCGATTACATGAAGCGCCAAACAGCCGCCAAGAAGCCCTTCTTCTGCTGGTACAACGCCACGCGCATGCACCTGCGCACGCACGTCCGTCCCGAGCACCGCGGCCGGTACAAGCATGGAGACAGCGAGTACATCGACGGCATGATCGAGCACGACGAGACCGTCGGCTCGCTCTTGAAGACTCTGGACGACTTGGGCATCGCGAACAACACGATTGTCGTCTATTCCACCGACAACGGCCCGCACATGAACACCTGGCCGGACGGCGCGATGACGCACTTCCGCTCCGAAAAGAATACCAACTGGGAAGGCGCCTTCCGCGTGCCCTGCCTGGTTCGCTGGCCGGGCGTCATCAAGCCGGGCGCGGTGACCAATGAGCTGATGAGCCACAACGACTGGATTCCGACACTTTGCGCCATTGCCGGCGAGCCAGACATCGTGAACAAGTGCGCCAAGGGCTACACCGCCAACGGCATTAACTACAAGGTGCATTTGGATGGCTACGATCAGTCGGCGTTTTTGCGCAACGTAAGCGGCACAGTCGGAAACGAACCGGGAGTAAAGAGTGCGCGGGACAAGTTCTTCTACACCGACGACGACGGCCTGCTGGTGGCATTGCGGATCGGCGATTACAAGCTCGTCTTCGCGGAGCAGCGCAAGCAAGGCACCCTTGGGGTTTGGGCCGAACCCTTCACGAAGCTCCGTTTGCAGAAGATTTACAACTTGTACCAGGATCCTTTCGAGCGGGCCGACATCACGTCCAACACCTATTGGGACTGGGTGCTGAACCACGTTCAATACGGCTACCAGTCGATGGACGAGGTCGCGAAGTTCGCGGCAACGTTTAAGGAGTTCCCGCCGCGTTCGATCCCGCCGAGCTTCTCGGCGGCGACGATCCTGGAAGAGACCATCAACGACATCCGAGAAGCCCAGAAGAGGGCCGCGGAGGCACCGGAGTAGTCCAAGCGATTAGAGGCTCGGTGCGGCGACATCGGGCGAATCTCGATCCGGGTGATTGAATCGGAATGAGCGCGCAGGGGACGTTCGTATGCATAGGAATAGAAATCGAAGTAGGATAGGGTTGCCCGTCGTTTTGATACTGCTCGCGGCGCTTGCGGTGAAAGTATCGCCACCGGCCCAAGCGGCCGAACCGCTCACCGCGATTGACGTACTGCTGCTGCCCGACGAGACGATGGTCGCGCATGCGAAGCGCGACAATGCGCGGCTGCGCGCGAACTATCCGGAGGGGTTTGCACTCGACGCCGAGCATCATCCGCATATCACGCTCTTGCAGCGATACGTGCGGACCAAAGACTTGGCCTCAGTCTATGCCGCGGTCGAGCGGGTCTTGAATCGAGAGCGCCCCGCGGGTTGGGAACTCACGGCGACCGGTTACTACTACCTCGATTTCAACAACATGGGCTTGGCGGGGATCGTCATCCGACCAACGCCGGAACTTCGGCGATTGCAACAGGAGATTGTCGACGCGGTCGCGCCGTTCACCGAGCCGAACGGCACGGCGGCGGCGTACGTCACCACGCCCCAGTCGCCGGGAGTCAACGAACCGACGCTCGAGTATGTCAACCATTTCGTCCCGCAGCGGAACGGCAAGAATTTTAATCCACACGTGACGATCGGTGTCGGGCAACTGGACTTTGTCCAGAAGATGAAGGCCGTACCGTTCGACGACTTCAAGTTCAAGGTCGCCGGGGCGGCCGTGTTTCACCTCGGCAACTTCGGCACGGCGGCAAAGGAACTGTGGCAATGGACCGTGCCGACCTCCGCAGCCCTGCCGCATGATCCGCTCCCATCGTGGAATGACGGGGCGACGAAGCAGTCGATCATCGCGTTCGTCAACAAAGTAACGGCCGAGGGAAGCGCGGACTTCGTGTCACAGGCGGAGCGGATTGCCACGTTTGATAACGACGGCACGCTGTGGTGCGAGATGCCGATGTACGTGCAGCTTCGATTTGCGCTTGACCGCATTGAAGCCCTTGGCCCGAAGCACCCGGAATGGAGAACAACGGAACCCTACAAATCGGTGTTGGACGGCAATCTAAGGGCGGCGCTCGGCGGGGGCGAAAAGGCGGGCGTTACCCTGCTCATGGCCGGCCATGCGGGCGTCACCACCGCCGAGTTCGAGGGAATCGTCAGCAAGTGGCTGGCCACTGCTCGACATCCGCGCTACAATCGCCCGTATACCTCCTTGGCTTATCAGCCGATGTTGGAACTTCTCTCGCATCTGCGTTCGCAAGGGTTCAAGACATACATTGTCTCGGGCGGGGGCGTGGAGTTCATGCGGCCTTGGACGTCGCGAGTCTATGACATCCCACCGGAGCAAGTCGTCGGCAGCACCATCAAGACCAAGTACGCACTCGAAGACGGCGAGCCGGTGCTGATGCGCTTGCCGGAGATCGCTTTCATCGACGACAAAGACGGCAAAGCGATCGGCATCAACACCTTCATCGGCCGCCGACCAGTGATGGCCTTCGGCAACTCCGACGGCGACTACGAGATGCTCCGCTGGACCACGGCCGGGGCAGGCCCGCGGTTTGGGCTGATCGTGCATCACACGGACGCCGAGCGCGAATATGCTTACGACCGGAACTCCGATATCGGCCGGCTCGCAAAAGCCCTTGATGAAGCGCCCGAGCGAGGTTGGACGGTGGTGGACATGAAGAACGATTGGAAGACGATATTTCCCAGTGAGTAACCGTGAGCGTTTATTCTTTGAGACGTTGTGTTTTTTTGAAGAGTGCATCACCAAACCATTCATCGTCAACTTGCAATCCGCCAACGGAGGCGTCTATGAGATTCGTGTACCTGGCAACTTTTGTGGTGCTCGCGCAACTTGCGGCGGTCGTAAGTGCCGCTCAAGAGCAGAAGCCGGCGGCCGCGCAGCCGGCAACTCAAGACCAGAAACCGGCCGAACAGCCGGTGCCGGCAGAAGCGCTGCCGTCGGAGAAAGAACCAGTGCCCGAGCCCTCGGCTGATGAAGCGGCGATTCGCGCCAGCGTGGAGAAGTACGTCGAGTCGTACAATCGCCGCGATTCGAAGTCGATGGCTGCCATGTGGTCGCCCGAGGCGGTTTACACCAATCCGCAAACGGGCGAGGGGATTGTCGGTCAAGAAGCGATCGCCAAGCAATTCGACTACGAATTTGCCGGGGCGGAAGACGCGAAACTCGTGGTCGTGGTGGACTCGATCGAGTTTGTTTCGCCCAACGTGGCGATTGAAAAAGGTTCGGCGACGGTTTCTTATTCGGAGTTTCCGCCAGAAGAGACCACTTACACCGTGGTCCACGTGAAGCGCGAAGGCAAGTGGTTGATTGATCGCGTTTCCGAAACGAAAGTCCCCGCACCGCCGCATTCCAACTACGGACAACTCAAAGAACTTGAATGGATGATCGGTAGCTGGATCGACGAAGACCAAACGGCCAGCATTCGGACCGATTGCCAGTGGACCAAGAATAAAAACTTTATGACCCGGTCGTTCGCGGCGGTTGTTGGCGATCAGGTCGAGATGTCGGGGATGCAGGTGGTCGGCTGGGATCCGGCGGCGAAGCAGATTCGCTCGTGGGTATTCGATTCGGAAGGTGGTTTCGGCGAAGGAACGTGGACGAAGAAAGACGACAAATGGTTCATCACGTCGAAGGGAACATTGCCCGATGGCCGTAAGAGTTCCGCCATTCATGTGATTACCATGATCGACGATGATTCGTATACATGGCAATCGACCGATCGCCAGGTAGATGGCGAGATTTTGCCGAACGTCGAGGAGGTGATGATCGTGCGGGCGGCAACGGAATGAAAGCGAGCAATCAATTGCACCACGATACACCACGGCGACACGGAGCACCCAGCGCGGCCCTACCCGCAACCGAAATGTTCTCACGCAGAGGCGCAAAGAGCGCAGAGAAGTTAACGTTTGTGCTCCGCGCTCTCCGCCTCCGCTTGAGATTAATTCTATGACTGGAGAGGAGTTCTCCGTGTACTCTGTGGCTCCGTGGTAATTCAGATTTCACTTTAAGTACAATTCAACATTCGATAGGTGCCGCGATGAGAAAGTTTTTGCTCTGGGCCGTCGCAATGACAACGATCGGCATGTGGATCGGGAGTGACGCCCTGGGCCGCGGCATGGGTGGTCGCGGCGGCGGTGGCGGCGGAGGTGGTGGCGGACGCGGAGGTGGCGGAGGCGCCAACTTTGGTGGAGGTGGTGGCAATCGTGGAGGTGGCGGTCGCACACCTTCGATGAGCCGACCGAGCGGCGGTATGTCGCGACCCAGCATGCCCAGTGGCGGCGGAAATCGACCGTCGATCGGAACGCGGCCGACGCCCGGCGGTCGCCCCTCGGTCGGCACTCGCCCCGGAGGCAGTAGTCGCCCGCAATTGGGCAGCTTGCCGACACCTGGCCGCCCCGGCACAAGCAATCGACCCGACCTAAGTCGACCAAGCATTGGCACGCGACCGGGCGGCGGCGGTCGTCCCGATCTTTCGCGCCCAGGCGGTCGGCCCTCCCAGGGTAATCAATACGTCGATCTCGGCCGCCCCGGCGGCGCACGTCCGGGCACGCGTCCCGGCGGATCGCTTGGTGGCGGCGCTGCGGGCGATTTTCTGCGCGATAACCCCTCGCGATTTCCCGGCGCAACTCGCCCTGGTTTTGGCGACGGCTCGCTCGCTGGTGGCCCATCGACGAGGCCGTCCTTCCCAGGACTTGAACGACCCGGCGGTGGTGGCGACCGCCCAGGCAGGCCGGGCGAAGGCGACCGCCCTGGCCGACCGGGTGAAGGCGATCGGCCCGGTCGCCCCGGCGACAACTATGATCGACCGGGTCGCCCTGGGGACAATGACCGACCCAGTGACCGACCCAATCGTCCCGGCGATGGGAACTGGGCCGACCATCGCCCCGATCGCATTCCCGATTACGACCGTCATCAGAATTGGCGGCGAGATCGGTATCGCGACATCCACAACCACTGGCATGGTCATTGGCACGGCAACAACGGCTGGTACGACCGCAATTGGTGGAACCGTTATCCGCACGTTCACTACCACTTCAATCCAAATCTGAATTGGTGGGGTTGGACGAATTGGAATAACATCGTGACGTGGTTGCCGTATGGTTGGACCACGCCGATCTACTACAACTACGGCAACAATGTTTACTACGGCGACCAGGTGATCGCCACCGCCGACGAGTATGCCGCGCAAGCCCAAGCGATCGCGACCAGCATTCCCGAGCAAGCGCCAGCCGAAGACGACTGGATTCCGCTGGGTGTGTTTGGCGTAACGCAAGACGGCGCCGCCACCGGTGCTGAGCCGACGATGTATTTGCAGCTCGCGGTGAGCAAGTCGGGCATCCTGGCGGGCACGATCCAGAACGTGGCGACCGACACGGTGCAATCGGTGGAAGGCATGGTCGACAAGCAAACGCAGCGCGCCGCGTGGACCGTGGCCGGCCAGACGCGACCGCTGATGGAAACGGGTTTTGTGAACCTGACGCAGGAGACCGCGCCAGCGCTGGTCCACTTCGTCGACGGCACGACGCAGCAGTGGCTGCTGGTGCGAATGGACAAGCCAAGCGACGAACCCGCGGCAGCGGCGGAGCCAGCCGCAACGGCTACGCCGCCGCAATGATGGTGCGTAACCGTGGGAGTTGAATTGCCCTAGCCCGACTACCGCCGTTTGCCTACTCTCCCTGCCTTACTCCAGGGAGAACAGGTATGGCAAGCAAGGAAGCGACGGCATGCACGCCCGAACTGATAAACGCGAAGGGGTTCAAACCGAATGCCGTGATACCTACGGCGTGAAGACGAGCCACATTTGCAAGGCGATGGAAGAGTTCATCGACTTCGTAGGATTTATCAATGTGCAACTGCATCGGAAAAAGATCGAACGGCTGGAATCGTTCCTGATGCCCGCCAACTTCAGCAGCATCGTGGGCGAATTCATGGGTGCCGCAATTCCGAAGCACTGCAAAACTGTGATTCGGAACAAATACCATAATGGCCACCCCGACATGATTCCGACGTCGCTCTACCCTGAAGATGCAATCCAGCACGGTCCGGAAGGAATCGAGATCAAGGGAAGCCGGCATTCAAGCGGTTGGCAGGGGCACAATGCAGAGGAAATGTGGTTAATGGTTTTTGTCTTCGATTCCAACACGTCGCGAGATGCTGGATTGGGAATCGAGCCGAAACGATTTCGATTCATTAAGGTGGTTGGCGCCAAGCTCGACAAAGAAGATTGGCAATTCTCGGGCCGATCCGCGACGAGTCGCCGTACCATTACGGCCAGCGTTAAGCGAAGCGGCTTCGATAAGTTGGAGGCCAACTGGATCTATCGCGCGTCAGAATAGGGTAGGTTGACGCGAACCGATCAAACGTGGAATGGCGACTTGCGCCAAATCATAGTATTCGCGGTGCCGTTCGATCCCGATGCCTTGCACTCCGATTGCTTCGCAGGCCGCGATTGTAGAACCTGAACCCATGAAAGGGTCGGCAATGAGTCCTTCCCCGAGCGGCAGCGCAGCGTGAACGATCCGCCGTAGAAATGATTGTGGCTTAAGGCTGGGATGATTCGCAATCGCACGTTCACGCTTGGGCGTTCGCTCGCTCGGAATTACATCTTCAAACGGCCGTTCATCAGAAATTCGACGTAGTCCACCAGTCTGCCAATCGCGTAAGCACTCGCTAACGGTCATTCGCGGCGGCATCGGGTTGCGAAACAGACCCCACGGCTCATAGCAGCCCTTCGGCAACGAGGAGACGTCGGGGAATTCTCGTTCGGCATTCTTGGGACGATCTCCTCCCCGCAACGTGCGGACAAGGCGAATCACTTGCCCGCGAAACTCCAAACCGCCTTCAATCAGGGCGTCATAGAGCAATTGGGCGATAAAGGCATTCGTGGCAATGAAGACGTGACCACCGGGCCGCAGAGCATGTACGGCGAGCTTTGACCATTCAATAAAGAATTGCCGCAATCTTTCACGTTCGGCTAGATCAAGTGCCGTGAACCGGGGTAAGGGAGCACGCGCGCTCCCATCAAATGAAGGGGGTATTCGCCAGATTCCGCCGTTGCCGTTCGCCCGCTTCTCCAACTGGTCAATGTCATATTCTTTGACGCCATAGGGCGGGTCCGTCACAATGGCATGTATCGAGAATTCAGGAACTCGACTGAGCCATTCCAAACAATCGGCATGGCATATCCACGACTGTCCGATCCGCGCGGAATCGAAGTCAAACGTCAGCGAATGAGGCACGCCGTTTCGCATGGACGCATTGTATCAAAGTTCAAGCACGGCACCTATACACCTCTGGTAGTTTAGTGCCGATATACTGTACGATTGAACCTTCGAGGTCTTCGAATATGGCTCCTGTGCGTCATTTGCTCCCGGCGTTGTTGTACGCGTTGTGCCTCGCCGCATTGGCGTCAGCCGCCGACACGCCAAACATCCTGTTGATTTGCGTCGACGATCTCAAGCCGCTGCTGGGTTGTTACGGCGACGAGATCGTCCGCAGTCCGAGCATTGACGGGCTGGCGCGGCGTGGGATGCGGTTCGATCGGGCGTATTGCAACCAGGCAGTGTGCGCGCCGTCGCGGAACGCGCTGTTTACCGGCCGTCGGCCACAGACGCTGGGGATTTACGACCTGGGCACGAACTTCCGCCGCGCCGATCCGGACTTGGTGACGTTGCCGCAACACTTTCAATCGCACGGCTACCGCGCCGAGGGGTTGGGCAAGACTTTTCACGTGGGGCATGGGAATCACGACGACCCGGCTTCGTGGAGTGTCCCGCCGTGGAAAGCGGATGTCGTGCGTTACTTATTGCCCGAGAGCCGCGCAGCGCGCGGCCTCACCCGCGAAGAGGCGCTGTTCTCGAATGTGCCGGGGCAGCGAGCGCGGCGGCTACCGCGTGGGGCGGCGTACGAGTCGGCCGATGTGGCCGACGACGCGTACCCCGACGGCCAACTCGCCGATGAAGCAATCGATCGGTTGGAAAGGGCTGCCGGGCAGCCCGAGCAACCGTTCTTTATGGTCGTCGGATTTGTGAAACCGCACCTGCCGTTCTGTGCGCCGAAGAAATATTGGGATCTGTACGACCGCGCCGCATTCGACTTGCCTGAGGTACGTAACCCGCCAGACGGAGCTCCCGAGTTTGCACCGACAACGTGGGGCGAACTGCGACAGTACGCGGACATGCCTGGGCAAGGTCCGCTCTCCGACGACCTGCAACGCACGCTGATTCACGGCTACCACGCCGCTGTCAGTTATATGGATGCGCAGGTCGGCCGAGTGCTCGATGCGCTGGATCGCACCGGGCTGGCCGAGAATACGATTGTCGTTCTCTGGGGCGACCACGGCTGGCACCTCGGGGACCACGGCATGTGGTGCAAGCACACGAACTACGAACAGGCCGCGCGGATTCCGTTGCTGGTGGTCGCACCGGGGGTAACGAAAGCCGAGCAGGCGACCGACGCGCTGGTCGAATCGGTCGATCTCTACCCGACGCTGTGCGAACTGGCCGGCGTTGAGCCGCCGGAGGGTCTCGACGGAACCAGTTTCGCCGCAACGCTGCGAGACGTATCCGTCGCAACGGACAATGTTGCGCTGCACGTCTATCCCCGCCAGCAGCGGATCGGCCGGGCCGTGCGGACGCCGCGCTACCGGCTGGTCGAGTGGAAAGTGCCGAGCGTAAGCGCCGACACCGCGATATTGGAACTGTACGACTACAGTTCCGACCCGAAGGAAACGAAAAACCTAGCCAGGGAGCGGCCGGAGATCGTTGAGGAGCTGCGCAGCATTCTTTCGGCACAGCCGGAAGCGAAGCCGCAGGTGCGGAAATGAATTAGCTGCCAGCGAGAAGTTAGCCGCGACGCCCACCACGGCGGACAGGCTTCGTCCTCGGAGCGGAGCGCGTTCTGAACAGGTGCGGGGTCGGGAGACCCGCGCACAACATAGCCCCCTCCCCTAGCCCCTCCCCCGCGGACGGGGGAGGGGGACAGGAAAGAAGACTCACTTTCGGCGGCGCAGTGCTAGCGCGCCGATCAGGCCGATGGCCACGAGCGCCAACGACGAGGGTTCGGGCACGACCAGTTCGCCGATCGCTTCGATGCCGTTAATGTCGATGTAGGCTCGTTGGTTCGTCGCTGGAAGGAATGCCATGGCGCCCAGCGTGTAGGCGTGGCTCCACGAGTGGACTCCGTGCCGCAGATAGCTGGCGACGGGACCGCCGGCGGCGGTCATCTCGAGTACAAATAGCTCGCTGCCGGTGGCGTAGTAGCCATCCAGATCCTGGGGGTCCACCATCTGGCTGATGCTAAAAATGATCGAGTCGCCCGGTTCGAACTCCAGCGGATTACTTAAGTCTTGCGCCATGAGGGCATCGACGTTGATGGCGTTGCGACCGAATTGGTCGTATTGATTGAAAGCCGTGGTCGGCGCGATGCCGAGCAGCGATTCGACGGCTCCTACGATCACTGGATGAGCGAGGTAAGGCGTGCTAGCGCCCCCGACCAGATCGTACCGCCACACCGAGAATCCCCCCCCGCCGGCGATGTCGCTCTCAAGCGAGTACATGTTCGAGTCGGCAGTGACTCCCGGCTCCGGGCCCCACAGTTCCAAGCCGTCGATATCGAGCGGCTCGGGCATGCCGTTGATGAGGGGAGCGGGTGCCCAAATATGTTGGACTTCGAAGCCCGCAAAGACGCCGGCCTCCTCGACCGATATTTCACCGGCGCCGCCAATGATGTCGCCATTGCTCAGCGGCACGGGACCCACCGATGGCACAATCGCGCCCGCTGGCGGGAAGAAAGGACCAGCGCCGGCACCGGGATATATGGCGACTCGGTCGTCGTGCGAGAAGACGAGGTGAGCTGTATCCAGGCGAACTTGCCGGTACAACGCATCTCCGTGATTGGCCAATGCGTCCACTTCTTGCTCGCGTGGAAAGTTCGGCGAACGGCTGCCGCTATAGTCGAGGCCATCGGTCGTTCCGCCGATACCGTCCCAGGCGATGACTTGCTCGGGATCGGCTGGGGGTGGAGGTAATACACCGCCACCCACCGTCGTCGAGTCGAAGTCGTGTGAATACTCTTTGCCAAACACCGATTTGGGATCAATGACCCCAGGCCCGACTCTAGGAATTGCGCCCGGCGGCAAGACCACCGGCGTGTACGGAATCGTTGCCATCGTCGATTGGGCGAATAGCCCGATGAAAGTTCCGGCTCCAACGAGAAGCCCCAATAATTTGCGCGACATGAGCGTACTCCTTTTTAACAGAGGGCCGTCACAAAAAAGACAACCACGGCGATGCGCGGCCTGACCCCCAGTGGCCACGGCGCACCGATCACACGCTTTTAACTGCACGCTTCGGCCCAAGAGTTGCGCCGCGATATCGACCGTGCGGCGAGGCCGAAGAATTGAACCGCCACCCCTGCGGTTCACCGTCCCCTAACGTCTGCCATCCTTTTACACCTGTTTTAGCGGGACTGCAAGCGATTTGTGGTTATTTTTTGGCGCGACAATAGAATTCTGTATTCATTGTGGCTGCACCACCATCAGCCGAGCCAGCGTGGCGGCGAAATTGTCGAGCGATTCTTGGTTGGGCAACGTAAATGACAGCCGCTGGCGTCCTTGGGCGTCTTGCTCGACGCACTGGGTGAGCTGGTTTCGCAAATTGACCACCGTTTCCTGCGATGGCTGCGGCGCGGTGGCGTTATGGGAAACCAGCTCGCCCAAGAAGTTAAATACGGCGCCCAGCAACTCGCCACCCGCCGCGGCAACGCGCTCGCGATGCGCACGCTCGCCGGTGGCCGCTGCGACTTGCGTTTGCAGGCTCACATCCTTGGCCGCTTCAGGCTTCGCGCCCAGCAGCACCTCCAGCCTGCTACGCAGCTCCTCGGTGCCGCTCACTAGCGACACTTCCCCGACGTCGGAATCGACATCGAGCGCCGCCAGTGCCAAATCCTTCTTCGCGCCGAGCGTCGTCAGCAGGCTTTCTTCCAGCGTCTCTTCGGTCACCAGGATGTAAACCTGCACGGGTTGCTTCTGGCCCATGCGGTGGGCGCGGGCGATGCGCTGCTCCAGCACGGCCGGGTTCCACGGCAAGTCGACATTGATGACGGTGTTGGCCGCCTGCAAATTGAGACCGGTCGAGCCGGCGTTGGTGGTGATGAACAGCCGGCAATCGGGGTTGTTTTGGAATTCATCGACCAATTGTTGCCGACGACTCTGTGGCACCGAACCGTCGAGCCGGGCGTACTTGAGCTTGCGGCGTTTGAGCTGCTTCTCGATCAGGCCCAGCATGGTGGTCCATTCGGAAAACAGCACCGCCTTGCGGTCTGGCTCGCTGAAAAGTTGCTCGAACAACTCGTCGAGGCGCTCCAGCTTGCTCGAATACGCCGGCTCCCGCTTCTCGACGAGAAACGTGCTGTCGGCCGACATGCGGCACATGAGCAGCGCCTGCCGCAGCCGCAGCAGGTCCATTTCGCTGATAAACGCCTTGCGGACGATCGCCGCGACGATCTTCATCTGCGCCTGATGAATCGCGAACTGCTCCTCGGTAGGCGCGATCCGCACGATTTCGGTCGTCCGCTCGGGCAGTTGCGTAAGCACTTGCTCGCGTGTCCGCCGCAATAAGAGGGGTTCCAGATGCCGGCGAAGCTGATCGAGTTGCTTGTAACCCAGAACCTTGCCTTTCTCGTCGGCTACCCGATGCCGATTGAAGAAGCGAAACGCGGGACCAAGCCGCCGGTCGTCGACAAATTGAACGATGCTGTAGAGATCGTCGAGGCGATTCTCGAGCGGCGTGCCCGACAGCACGAGCGCGAACGGCGAACGCAAGCGTTTGACGGTATTGGTGGTCTTGGCCTCCCAGTTTTTGATGCGTTGCCCTTCGTCGAGAATGATCAAGTCCCATTTCACGCGCTCGATCGAGAGAATGTCGCGCAGCACCTGTTCGTAATTGCAAACGGTGAAGAAGGCGTCGTTGTCGTATTGCGTGGCCCGCTGGGCCGTGGCGCCCATTACCAGTTGGCAGGTGCGATTGGAGAATCGCTGAATTTCGCTGCGCCATTGCGACTTGAGCGAAGTGGGACAGATCACCAGCACTTTGGCGATGCCGGCCTCGCGCGCGAGTAGCTCCGCTGTGCCAACGCCCTGGATCGTTTTGCCGAGACCCATGTCGTCCGCGAGCACGGCCCGACCGGCTCCCACGGAGAACGCGATGCCGTCGAGTTGATATGGCAACAACTCTGTCTTGAGCAATTCTTTGCGAAGCGGATGCCCCGTTGGATCGCGGCGAATTTCCGCTACCCGCGACTTGATCTGTTCTTGGAACAGCCGGTGAGAGATGAATTCTTCCGCGTCGGGGTAGACGTTTACCCGGTGGCCGATCCGTTCCAGCTTCGTGAGCCGCTGGACCAGATCGCGAACATCTTCGATGTCGCGCCCGGCAAGGGGTTTAACAATCCGAGCGGCTTCATCGGGCAAGCGGTCGGGGATCGCCAATCGCAGCGCGAGCCGATCGCCCGAAGTCAGGTGGACGCTTAAGTTTCGGCGGCGGTAAGGCTTCCGCAGTTCCTTGTCCTGAAACTTGGTCTTCACCCGCCGCAGCGCGTACATAATATGCTTGCAGGTGCCGAGTGTGTTGGTGCGGAAGTCGGGGCACGAACAGTAGGAGATGCCCCGCTCGCGGCCCCGCAGCGCCACGCGATATGTCTTGCCCGAAGCGGAGCTGGTGACGGTGTAATCGGCCCACGGCTTTGTTGAATCGGCGGATTGGAGTTTATACTTTTCGGTCCGCGCTCGATCCTCGCGTTCGGCGAGCGCTTGAGCGATCAAGTCCTGTTCGCTCAAGCTTTCGACCGGCGTTCGTTCGCGCGGCGGAGCCGCCAAGCCGAGGGCCATCTTCTCTTCAAGGACCAGCGAGAACGCCGCCCCCGCGTGTTCGCAAGGAAACGCGCACTGAGTGCAATTCCAGTGAAGCCGATCCTTCGCTTCGGCCAAGAGCGTCATCGTGACGATCGCGTCGTCGAGATTCACGCGGAACAAGTCGCCCTGCAAATAGACCTGCTCTTCGAGATTGATCTCCCATTTTCCCCCATGCTGAATAAGCTGCCGGCCCTCCGGCCCGAGCAGTTTGCAGGCTTGCGTAAAGTTGAGTCGCGAAAGGCGGTCTTTGAGGGAGAGACGGTGGCTCGGTTTGGTCGTCATGACGTTGGAATCCTTGTCGCCGGGGCGCGATAATTATCCAATTTAATGTACGCAACTTGTCCGCCGCGCCAAGCTCAGCCGGGGGAATTCCTGCAGCTTCACGTCGCCATTGTTGGCATTTAAGGACTAGCTCAAGAATAACTTCGAAGTTTCCTACGCCGAAGTCGTTGCACTCCAAAGCCCCGCCGCTTTGGCGAGCGCTGCGCCGCGCTCGCCAAAGGTGGCTTCAAAATCAACTTGTCATGTTCTTGACAATGAGGGAATTTAGATTTGAAAGTTCAACAACATCACCTTACACCGCCGGCAGTTCATACCCCTCTCGCCGCGGGCGCACGAGCAATCCGTTCGCTTCGTCGTCGCCAACGAATTGCTCCGCATCGGGATCCCACTGGAGCTTGCGGCCCAATTCGCGGGCGATGTTGAGCAGGTGGCAGACCGTTATCGAGCGATGCCCGATTTCGACGTCGGCATTGGGCAGTTCCCGCGAGGCCATACAGTCGAGCCAGTTTTGCAGGTGGGGCTGCGCGATCCAGCCCGGGCCTTCCCACTTGTCGGCGACGGCTGGTTCGGGGGGGTCGGCAATGAAGTCGGGCGGATTGGTGGCGAAGCGGTTACGGTTGATTTCCATTTTGCAATCGGAGCCGACAAAGATGCCGCCGCCCATGGGAGCTCCTTCAAGCTCGAACCGCACGAGCATGCCATCGGCGTAGCGCATCGAGACTTTGCCGTTCGGGCCGAGTGTTTCCGGCCAAACTTCGGTCGGACCAGTAAGGCTCTTCCCGAGTGCCCATTGAATCTGGTCGACGCCGTGCGCGCCCCAATTCGTCATCTCGCCGCCGGAATAGTCGCGCCATTGCATCCAGCCGAACTGCAACTGGTTGTTGAACGGCCGGAGCGGTGTCGGACCGCACCACACGTCCCAGTTGTCGCCTTCGGGAACCGGCTCCTCGGGAAGGGCTTCGTATGGCCGCGGCCCAGTATAGTTCACGCCTTGCACCACTTTGATCTTGCCGATGCCGCCGTCGCGCACCAGTTCGCAGCAAAAGCGGTTGATCTCCATCGTCCGCTGCTGCGTGCCGACTTGAAAAATGCGGTTGTGCTTGCGGACCGCATCGACCAGCACGCGGCCTTCTTGAATGTACGCCGTGAGCGGCTTTTCAGCGTAGACATCCAGCCCCGCTTGCACGGCACGAATGCACGGAAGTGTCCGCCCATGATCGGGCGTGCCGACGATCACCGCGTCGAGCTGCTCGCGGTCGAGCATTTCGCGATAATCACGGTACGTCGGCCAATCCGCTTTGAATTGATTAAGCGTGTCGACCAACCGTTGTTGGTAACAATCGGCAATCGCAACGACTTTCCCCGGCGGGGGCAATTGCTCCATCAACTGTCGCGCCCGGCCCCCGGTGCCGATGACGCCAATGCGAATCTCGTCGTTGGCGCCGGGCCGACCCTCCCGGGCAAGCACCCGGCCGGGAATGAAGGGCAGCAGCGCGCCGGTCGCGCTGAGTTGCTTGAGGAACGTGCGACGGGTGGACATGGGAATTCCTCTGCTGGTGAACAACTGGCTTGCTCAGGAAAGATTGCGAGGCCAGCATCGGTTTATCACGGCGTCTGCCCGAAATTCGCTGCCCAAATCGCGTAGTCGGCATCGTCGACCACGGTGTCGAAATCAGCGTCGCCCCAGGTGTAGATGGCGTTGGTCGCGGTCTTGTGATCGCGCCAGATGGTGTAGTCACCCGAGTCAACATCGCCGTCGAGGTCGAAGTCGCCGGGAAGCGTGGGAAAAGATCGAGCTGAAAACTCTGACGTTCCGCGATTGCCATTTGTATTTGTCGCGGTTGCGACAAGTCGGTCCGCATTGTCGATCGTAAACGGAATCGGCGTTGGGGAAATCGCCTCCGCCTCGAACACTTGATCGCGGTCAAACGTATGGTGAAAGCTCGCGAACCCGCTGGCGTTAAGGGTGACAGATTTCTTGCTGGTGAACACTGCACCTTGATTCGTGCTCTCGAAAGCGACAAAGAATTCAATCTCCACTTGAGAGTTCGCGGTTCCAGAAGCGCTTCCCGCGATAAAGACCATATCGTTATTCTCGTCGACAACGAAAAAGAAGAGAGTGGGGGGCGGTTGTTGGGCCACTGGCAGCGTTTCGATGCCAAGTGAGGCATTGAGATAAGTTTCGTTCTCTCGGACCTCGTTACCTGAACCGATGACAACCTTTGCGCCGTAAGGAGCATTATCCGCCAGCGTGCAGAACTCGGCTCGGCAGTTTGTTGCCGACGAGGCTCCGCTTCCAAATACCACCCCGCCGTTGTGCTGTCCGGCGCTTTCCGTCTGGCCGTTGCTGATGATCGAACAATTGCTTATTTCGTGCCCGTTTCCCAAGAGCTTCACTCCGCCCAAAGTGTTCAGCTGTAATGCTGACGCAGTAACTGTGACGCCAGAAACGGCGGTACTATTTACTGACACGCCGAACTGACCGTTATTCTGAATTACAGAATCACTTGAAATAGTATGTAAGCGACCACCACTGATATTAACTCCATCAAGTCCATTGCTGTGGACAAAGCAGTTACTGACATTCACTCTCTCGTTGGTGTTGCTTGGGCGGATGTCGATTCCATAGACGGAAAACTCTCGAATTTGAAGTCCAACTACGTTGCTGATTTGTACCGTTGACTCAATAAAAGTAAGGCCGCTGCCGAATCCGGCATTGCTGCCATCAAGCACGATACCGGGAACGTTTGCTGAGTTAATGCTCACGGAGCGCTGGATCGCGGGCAGCTCCGACTGGAGATTAATCACCTTGCTGCCCGAAATCTGGAATACGATCGATGAAGGGCTAATGCCAGCCGCGTTCATGTCTAGAATCGCCTGCCGCAAACTCCCCGCGCCGCTATTGTTACTATTTGTGACGACATAAGACTGGCCGCAAACCGGAAGTTGGATTCCAATAGACAGCCCAACGCAGAGAACCAGCGTCCGAATCCATATGGTAAAACGCGGGCACTTACCCGTAAAATTGCAAATCGCCATTTCGATCACCGAAGTTCATGAAATGAGTAAGAAAATCATAGGCTAAACTGCCGCAATTCTGATTCTATAATTCTGGGGAAACTTATGCAAGCATTACACTCGTTCAACGCTTACTTTGAGTTCCGGCTACAGGCAATGATTCTCGTAACGTTCTTCGTGGAATGTGCCTGCTCTGCACCGCTAAACCATACAATGAAACTTTATTGGAGCGGGATTGAAAGTCCCAATATTCAGCGAGGAAACTTAGATGGAACCGACATGGAAACCGTGCTGCAGACACCTGGGGGCGCTGTACCCGATATCGCTTTCGACCCGATCCAAAGAAAAATGTACTGGCCATCTGCCGAGGCTAATGGCATCCAGCGTTCAAACTACGATGGATCGGATGTTGAAACCGTGATCCAAACGGACGATCCGTGGCATGTGGCAATCGACGCGACTGGCGGCTATGCCTATTGGTCAGAGTTCATCGGTGCCGGTTCGGAAATATGGCGCGGTAAACTGGATGGAAGCTTCAAACAAATGCTGACCACGACGCAATCTCATGTAACTTCTTTGGAAGCGGACCCCGAGGGTGGCTATTATTACTGGTCGGAGTTTATCGACGGCACAATCCACCGCGCAACACTCGATAACCAGCAGGCGACTGTCATTCATGACCGGAGATCGCTAGGCAGAACCGGCCTTTACAGAGGCATCGCGATCGATTCCGAAAACGACGTCCTGTACGCAGTTGATCCACTGTATAGTGCGATCGTGCGAATGGAACTCGATGGCAGCAACCCCGAAGTCTTCCTGACTGAAGGGGTTGTCAATCCATACGCGATCGTCATCGATCCCTACCACGACCGAGTCATTTGGAGCAACCAGGCGCGTAGTCCCCAATTTCCACTCGACACGAACATCTCAAGCATAAACTTCGACGGTACGGAACAGCGAATCGACTTTCAGCCACTGGGACGCTTTGACACAATCTCATACGTGCGCCATCTGGCGCTGGGCCCAATCGAAGTCCCTGAACCGCATGCTCTCGCATTGATCGCACTAGTCATCAGTTCACATCTAATGCGCCGATCGCTTCAGAAATGTCCTACCGACTCATTTGCGGAGGATCGACTCCAAAATTTCCGGCGTCAGTCCTCGTTCTTGAGCCTTGCGACTAATGTCGCGCATTACGTCCTTTAGCGATCCGACCGAGTCGAGCGCGTCATGTAAACGCAGGCTCAGCAGTAGGTCCAACTTGCGGCGTCCTTGATCAGATGTCGCGCGATAGGCGCGGGCTGCATCCGTGTCGACGCGAATGGTGATTTCTTCGGTTTGCATGAATCTGCAACCATTTTGTGGTTTTCAAACTGGAAATTCGCCACCACAATTATAGATCCCTGTGACTTCGAGCGTCGCGTGGTGGGATTACGATATCCGGCTGGTAGTATAGCTAATCCTTTCCGAAAGTTCGCATTGCGGAGGGCCTTTAGTTCGCCACGTTGGGCGAAGCACGCATGGATCGTGCCCGAGACGTGATAGAATGAATCAAGGCTTCGACAGGCCGGTAGCGGCGTTGTTTTGCGCATTCAGGGTAGAATGAGATCTGAATCGCGCAAATAAAAACAACCATTCCAGGACTGAAATCGGCCGAAACGCTTGAGTTAGCTAGCCCCAGTCGGGTAGGATATAGCCGGCACGCAACACGCTCGCTCCGCTCGGCTGGCACATTTGCATGGCACAAGAGCGTCGTCGCCTGTCCCCCGCCTATTGAAATACTGGCATTTGCCCCTGTCTCCTGCCCCCTCTCATTACATGGAGTCTGACCGATGTTCGTCATTCCCGGCAGTCGTGGTAAGGACATGTGCGATCCGGGCCTGGGCCTCACGCGGCGCGATCTGTTACGCGTCGGAGGTTCGGGCATGTTGGGCCTGAGCTTGGGACAAGTTCTTAACTTGCAGGCCCGCGCGGCGACCGCTTCCGCGCCCGGCGTTAGCACTCCCGGCTGGGGCAAAGCCAAGAGCGTGATCATGGTCTACCTGCAAGGCGGACCCAGCCACATCGACCTGTGGGATCCGAAGGAGAACGTGCCGGACAATGTCCGTAGCGTGTTCAAGCCGATCGCCACGAAGATTCCCGGCATTCAGTTCACCGAACTGTTGCCAAAGCTGGCGGAAGTGAACGACCGGTTCACGATGATCCGCTCCGTGAGCTACACACCCAACGGGTTGTTCAACCACACGGCGGCAATTTACCAGATGATGACCGGCTATACGACCGACAAGGTCAGTCCGTCGGGCCAACTCGAACCGCCCAGTCCGGCGGACTTCCCGAACTTCGGTTCGCAGATCATCCGGCTCAAGCCGCCGACCGAGCCGATGCTGCCGTTCGTGATGATGCCGCGCCCCTTGCAAGAGAGCAACGTCGTCGGGAAAGCGGGCAACGCCGGCTTCTTGGGCCGAGGGTTTGATCCTTACACGCTCTACCCGCCCGGCGACGACATGGACCTCGCGAAGATGGACCGCATCAACACCGACGACCTCACGCTGCGGGCGGAACTTTCGCCGTCGCGGCTCGATCGTCGGGCCTCGTTACGCGAATTGGTGAACAGCACGATGCCGGCCGTCGAGAAGGCGGTCGAGAAGTACAACACCGATCAGTACTTCACGCAAGCGATCCAGCTTATCGCATCGGGTCGTGCCCGCGATGCATTCGATCTCACCAAGGAAGACGACAAACTCCGCGAGCGCTACGGCCGCAACACGTTCGGTCAGTGCTGCCTCCTCGCCCGCCGCCTCGTGGAGGCCGGCACTCGAGTGGTCGAAGTGATTTGGCCAAAGGTAGCCAATTCCGACAACCACTCGTGGGACACCCACACGGGTCTAACCCAGCGGCTCAAGGATCAGGCCGCGCCGATGCTCGATGCGGGTTTATCGGGCTTGATTATGGACTTAGACGAACGGGGCTTGCTCGACGAGACACTCGTGGTGGCGATTGGCGAATTCGGACGCAGCCCGCAACGAGGCGTGAGCACCTCCGGTAATAGCAACAACGATGATGGCCGCGATCACTGGCCTTACTGCTACACATGCGTCGTGGCGGGTGCAGGGACGAAGCGGGGTTACGTGCATGGTGCCTCCGATGCCACTGCCTCCGCGCCGCTTAACGATCCCGTCCACCCCGGCGAAATGCTGGCCACCATCTACCACACCGTCGGCATCGACCCTCGCACCATCGTTTACAACCACCTCAACCAACCCCGCGAACTGGTGAAAGCCGACGCGGTAACGAAGTTGTTCGCGTAACAGTGCAGCCGATGAATGAATGTGACGTAGAGACGTATAGGATCAATCGAGGCGCATTCAGTTGCCGTGTAGGGGCCAAATCGGACAGCCCAATGCGAGGGGCAGACAAGCGCCGAAGCAAGATACTTCTTGGGGCAATTGATGATGTGTAGACGGCAATTGTTGATATCTGCGCCGGCCGCGGCAATTTCGTGGTTGTGGGTCGGCACGTTTCTGGTGGCCACTGCGGGCGGAATTGCTCGCGCCGACGAAGCGCCCGCGCCCGAGCAAGTCAGCTACCACCGCGACATCAAGCCTATCTTCCAGACTCATTGCCACGGCTGCCATCAGCCGGCCAAGCCGGGCGGTTCGTTTGTGATGACCGCCTTCGACGCGCTCGTGAAGGGTGGCGAGAGCGAGACGGCGGCGATTGTGGCGAGTAAGCCGGAAGAGAGCTACCTGCTCGACCAAATCACGCCTGCGGATGGCGCCGCCACGATGCCGAAGGACAAGCCACCCCTTTCAGCCGTCGAGATTGAAAAGATCACGAGTTGGATTCGCCAGGGCGCGGTGGACGACACGCCGGCTGGCGCCGACGTCCGCTACGACGCCGAGCACCCTCCGCAGTACACGTCGCTGCCGATCATCACGTCGCTCGAGTTCTCTCCCGACGGCAGCTTGTTGGCCGTTTCAGGCAACAACGAAGTGCTGTTGCACACCGCCGATGGCTCCGCGCTCGCGGGACGGTTGATCGGGATGTCAGAACGGATCGAGTCAGCCGTATTCTCGCCCGATGGCAAGCGACTGGCGGTCGTCGGTGGTTCACCGGCGCGGGTCGGCGAGGTGCAGATTTGGGACGTGGAGAGCCGAGCTTTGCGGCTCTCGGTGCCCGTGCTCCACGATACGATCTATGGCGCGAGCTGGTCGCCCGACGGTAAATACATCGCTTTCGGTTGCCCCGATAATTCTGTTCGTGCAATCGACGCCGAGACCGGCGCGCAAGCTTTGTTACAGCGCGCGCCAAATGATTGGACGCTGGGCACCGTGTTTTCCGTCGATGGCTCCCACATTGTCTCCGTCGGTCGCGACATGGCCGTCAAGCTCATCGAATTCAAGACGCAACGGTTTGTGGACAACATCACGTCGATCACGCCGGGCGCGCTTCGCGGGGGTATCACGGCCATCGACCGGCATCCGCAGCGGGACGAGATCTTGGTCGGCGGTGACGACGGCATGCCACGCATCTATCGCATGTTTCGCAAGAACGCCCGCACCATTGGCGACGACAGCAATTGCATCCAACGATTTCCCGCGATGCCCGGGCGAATCTTCGCCGCGGCCTTTAGTCCCGACGGCAATCGCATCGCCTGCGGCAGCAGCCTCGATCGTACCGGACAGGTATATGTTTATTCGTGCGCGTACAACAGCGAGCTTCCAGAGGCCATCTCAGCGATCGAGGCCAAGACGGACAATTCGCGTAGCGCTGATGAAAAGGCCGCACTGCTGAAACATTTCGAGAGCGGCATTGCAATTGTCGCCAAGCTCGAAGGGCAAGGCGGAGCGGTGTATGCCGTCGCTTTCAGCCCCGATGGAAAAACGATCACCTCGGCTGGCTTCGATGGCCGCGTGCGACTCAATGACCCCGAGACCGGCAAGTTGATTAAAGAGTTCATTCCCGTCCCGCTTCAAGAGAAAACGGCGCAAGCCAATTGAAACCGTTATGATGCACAAAGCGACATTCTTGCTGCTCATTCTCGCCGCTTGCGGCTCAGCGTCCGCCGACACACCACCGGAGGGCACGCTCCCAATCGAAGCGCTTCCACCCGGCGCGGAGGTCTTAGCCATCGAGGTCGAGCCGAGCAAGATCGATCTCGCCCGCTCCATCGACTACGCGCAACTGCTCGTCACGGGCAAGCTTGCCACTGGCGACCTCGTCGACTTAACGCGGCTCGCGGAAATCAAGCCGTCCGCAGAAATCATCAGCGTTTCGCCGACCGGCGAAGTCCGGCCGCAGGCTGACGGGACGGCCGAAATCACGGTGAAGTATGGCGATAAGTCGGCTAGCGTACCGGTGTCATGCGCGGGTACGACGGCGCCACTCGATGTCGATTACGTCCGCGACGTAATGCCGGTCATCTCCCGCATGGGCTGCAACGCCGGTACGTGCCACGGTTCCAAGGAGGGCAAAAACGGCTTTAAATTATCGCTTCGCGGTTACGACCCTCTCGCCGACACGCGAGGTTTTGCCGATGATTTGGCGGCCCGGCGAATCAACCGAGCCGCTCCCGAGAGCAGCCTCATGTTGCTCAAATCCATCGGCGCCGTACCCCACGGTGGTGGTCAGGTTACCAAGCCGGGTAGCCCGTACTACGAAGTGATCCGCGCTTGGATCGCCGACGGCGCCGAGCTTGATCTGAAAACACCGCGAGTTCAGAAGATCGACCTATTGCCCGCCGGTCCCGTCGTGCAGCGCGAGGGAATGAAACAGCAAATGCGAGTCGTGGCAACCTACGAAGATGGTCTCCATCGCGACGTGACCGCCGAAGCGTTTGTTACCAGCGGCAACGGCGACGTGGCGGCGGCCGACGACCACGGCCTGATGACTGCCCTGCGCCGCGGTGAAGCTCCGGTGCTCGCGCGGTTCGAGGGGGTGTACGCCGCTACCACGCTGACCGTCATGGGCGACCGCTCCGGTTTTGCCTGGCAGCGGCCGCCAGCAAATAACGAGATCGACGAGTTTGTTTACACCAAGCTAGAGCGCACAAAGACTTTGCCCAGCGAGTTGTGCAAAGACGAAGAATTCGTCCGGCGATTGTACATCGATCTGACCGGCCTTCCGCCGACGCTCGAGCAACTTCGCGAGTTCTTGGATGATTCACGCGAGAGTTGGCTCAAGCGCTCCGATTTGGTCGATCAACTCGTCGGCAGCGAGGAGTATGTCGAGCACTGGACCAACAAGTGGGCCGATCTATTGCAAGTCAATCGCAAATTCTTGGGTGCGGAAGGGGCCAAGTCGCTCCGCGGTTGGATTCGCCAGCACGTGGCCGACAACACGCCGTACGACGAGTTAGCCTATGGGGTACTTTCGGCGAGCGGCTCCAACCGCGAAAACCCGCCGGCTTCCTACTATAAAGTGCTGCGCGATCCGGCGGCCTTGATGGAAAACACGACCCACCTGTTTCTCGCCACGCGGTTCAACTGCAATAAGTGCCACGACCATCCATTCGAGCGGTGGACGCAGGACCAATATTACGAGTTGACGGCTTACTTCGCACAGGTCGGACTGGAGCCGGACCCCGCGAATAAGGAAACCATCGGCGGCACGGCCGTGGAAGGCGCCAAGCCATTGTACGAAGTGGTCAAAGACCTGAGTGAAGGCGAAGTGAAGCACGACCGCACCGGTCAAATCGCGCCACCGGGATTTCCCTATCAGCATAAGGTTGAAGTCGCAGCCGACGCACCCCGCCGCGAGCAGCTCGCGCGGTGGATCACGTCGCCCGACAATCAGTACTTTGCCCGCAGCTACGCCAATCGCATCTGGGGCTATTTAACGGGCCGCGGCTTGATCGAGCCGGTGGACGATATTCGCGCCGGCAACCCGGCGACGAATCCCGAATTGCTCGATTGGCTCACCCGTGAGTTTATTGCCCACGACTTCGACGTGCATTGGCTGATGCGCACGATCTGCAAATCGCGGACCTATCAGCTTTCGGTAGCAACCAATAAGTGGAACCAGGACGACACGCTCAACCATTCGCACGCGACCGCCCGGCGACTGCCGGCAGAGGTGCTGTTTGACGCCGTCCACCTGGTGACCGGCGCGACGCCGAAGATTGCCGGATTCCCCGTAGGCATCCGCGCTGCGGAGTTGCCCGACGTAGGCGTTGAGTTGCCGTCTGACTTTCTCGAAAAATTTGGACGGCCGGTGCGCGAAACCTCGTGCGAGTGCGAGCGCAGTAACAGCGTCGAATTAGGCCCGGTGATGGCGCTCGTGAATGGCCCCACGATGGCCGACGCGCTGGCCGATTCCGAAAACGCCGTTGCCAAGCTAGTGGCCGGCCAGGCTGATGATGGTCAAGTTGTCAGCGAATTGTTCATGCGGATTCTTAATCGACCCGCGACGGCGGATGAGATCGCGGCGGGTACGGCTACCCTAGCCCAAGCCGGCGACGATTATCAGCGGTTGATGAAATCGCACGAACAGGCCGCGACGCAACTGAACGACTATCGCACCAAGCTGCCAGAACTGCTGACTGCTTGGGAACGCACCCAACAGCCAACCGAATGGTTCGTGCTCGACCTCGTCGAGTTTGCCAACACGATGGGGGCGGCGGTCACTAAAGAAGCCGATGGCTCGTGGTACATCAGCGGTAATAATGGCAAAGGGCAATACACGTTCAAGGCCGCCGTCGATAAGCCCGGCATCACCGGCTTCCGGCTCGAAGCCATCGCCGACGACCGCCTGCCAAGCCGCGGCCCCGGCCGCAAAGGCAATTTTGTGCTTACGGAGCTTTCCGTCGCGGCGGCCGACAAGGCCAAGCCGGCGGAGGCCGCGCCGGTGGCCCTCAGCGGCGCGCAGGCCACAGTCAATCAACCGGAGTATAATGTTGCATCGGCGATCGACGGCAACAAGGAAGCCAGCGGCTGGGCGATCGGCGACGGCGTCGGAAAAGATCAAGCGGCGATTTTTGAGACCACCGCCGATGTCGGTGGCGAAACCGGTTCGCTGGTTAGCTTCACGCTCGACCAGCACCATCCCGACGGCGAGCATTCGCTCGGCCGGTTCCGCGTGTTGGCGACCACTTCGCCACGGCCACTAAAGCTCAATCCACCACCGGTGGAGTTGGTGGCAATCTTGCAAACCCCCGCCGACCAACGGACCGAGGAGCAGCGGGCCAAGTTAATTGATTTCTATCGTCCGGCTGACGCGGAGCTTGTGCGGCTCGAACAGCAGGAGCGTGCCACCGCCAACCGCATCGCCAGTGAGCGTTTGCTGGGGGCGCAAGACGTCGCCTGGGCGCTGATGAACAGCCAGGCGTTTCTGTTTAATCACTAAACGAAGCGGACTATCGACTATCGCTCGGCCGCTGTAAACGCCACGGTCACGTCCACGCCAAAACCCGGCAGCAGGCGTGACACAGCGTGTTCGCCATCGCGAAATTCGCCATGAATCGCGTACTTGTCGCCGTCTAGTGCGAGCACCGTTATCAGTCGTTGCCTTGGATCGACGATCCAGTATTCCGAAATGCCCGCTGCAGCGTAGTCAGCGCGTTTTTGATCGTAGTCGCGCTCGTGGCTCCGCGCGTCGTCACTGACGACTTCCATCGCCAAGTCGATGCCTTTGTAATACCGTCCGCCGGCCGACCGATGCCGCTGCGTGAAGCAAAATGTAATGTCCGGTTCGCGATAGTTCTCCGGGCTAAGCCACACCGGCATCGGAGCAAATAGAACCTGGCCAAGTTTCGCCGACTCAACAAAGTCATCAAATAAACGAAGAAGGAACTTCACAATGAGTTGATGTGCGATCGTCGGCATGGTCAGAACCTCGATTCGACCGTTATGAAGCTCGACAAGTCGGTTTGTCGATTCGCTTAGCCGTAAATACTCTTCCTCGCTCCAGCGACCTTGACGAGGGAACAGCAGCGCGACCTCCCACGCGGGTTCCTCGCCCGGCAACAAGTCGGGACGATCGGCTGGCGAGAACGTAAGGGGGGCTGTGGACATCGGACTAACTCCGGCAGATGCAGGACGACTACTTACAGTATACACATTCAATCCGGCCTTCACACCGCGCCTAATCCAACCAATCCTGCTCCCGCAGCCGCTCCGGCACATAGACCTCCGTTACGTAGCTGATGTCCTTCGAGGTGAGCGCCTCGACTTCGAGCTTGAAGTCGTTTTGGAGCATCTTGCGGATTTCACTTTGCCACTTTGGCTTCTTGGAAAACCACGGATACTCGGCAATTTGCTTGGCCCGCTTGCGATCGTTGTCGTTGAGTACAATCGGAATTCCGTTGTCCAGTTTGCAGCGCTCAAAGTCGATGCTTCGCATACCAAGATACTTCGCTTCGGGGATCGCCATCCGCCTTGATTCGAACGCCAAGTTAATGGAGCCTTGTTTGAGGACGCTGTAGATGTAATACCCCCATGGATCGTTATCGAGCAGGCAATAGATCGGAAGGCCCATCTCATAATGGAGACGATGCAATAGGCGGCGCACCCCACGAGGTGGCTGACCGCCGCCGTGGGTCAAGATGCAGTTGTACTTTTTCCAGAATTTGTCCTCATTAAATCTTTGCCACACGGTATCCTTTTCGACGTGGAGCACAAAGTCTGCGTCGCACTTTTTTTTGTCAAGCTCGATTACCTCCGGCTCAACGATCGAGGGAATGCTGTAACCGCCTGAACCCATCCGGGAACAATCAATCGTATCGCCCTTGTCAATGATCGTGATACTCCCGACCAAGCTGCCGGCGGCCTTCGCATAGAGATGAAGCTCTTCGCGGATCGAATCGAGAAGTACCTCCACATCCTCTATCATCGTATCGCATTCACTTTGCTCATCAAAAGTGTTCTCCTTGGCGCCCTCAATCGTATGCTTGAGCATATAGAACAGACCCCGCAAGCTCGTACTCTTGCCCTGGTCGATAAGCTTCTTGCAGCCACTGGCCACCAGCATCGTCCGCATGTAGGCCTTCGCCTGCGAAAGATCAAAGAGTTGCCGGCGATTCTTGCCGGTGCCCATCTCGATGATCTTCTTCTTCGCGCTGTAGCGGACGTTCGACAACGTGCGGGAGGGAATCTCCACATACGGATCGCGCCGCTTCTCAGCGGCAGTCACCACCCCATCGGCCAGCCCCACAAGGCTGCCGATCGTCTTCTTGTCGCGCGGCGTGAGGTTGACTTTAGCGGTTTGCGCGGCGACGGTTTCGGCGCGGGTAAGTTTGGGTTTGGCCATGTTGTATTGCGTTGGTGAAATGCCTCACGCAAAGGCGCAGAGGCGCGAAGAATAACTGATTAACCTGCCCTCGAAACGAGTTCGAGTCCGTCGTGATTAAGCATCAGAGAATGATACTCGGTTCCGTGTTCCTGGCTCTCTATCGTGAACTTGATCCATGGATATCCCTGTTCATCGAGATAGCTGACCGAGAGTTCTTGGCGGGTGCGGATGAGATGCTGATAGGCAACTCGCGTCTCGGCGTGCATCGTATATTCCTGCAGCGAGAATTCACACGGCAAATGCACAATCCGAAGGACATCTCCTGGTTGGAGCGTGCGCCAAAGTTGATCGTCAGTGGGAGTCACTACATTCTTTCTTTGCGCCTTCGCGCCTTTGCGTGAGGCATTTCACTCTGTCACTTCCGCCACCGCCGCCCTATTAATCGCCGCCGCCGAATCGAGCGGGTCCACAATCAGCACGTTCTCGCCCATGTCAAGCTCCTCAGCTTCCAGCTTGCGGCCGCGGTCGTCGAGCTTTATGTCGGCGTCGGACGTGATCTTTCTGGCGACCTTTACGAGTTGCTCATAGAGCGCCGACCGCTCTGCCCCGTTGATTTCGCTCACCGCGCCCGCCACTTCCTTGAGGTACCGCAGGAAAATTTCGCGGCGCTCGCCTTGGTTCTTCACCCTCATGCGGCGACGCATGAACATGCCGAGCTTGCGGCCGACGGCTTGCAGGGCGAGGCGGATCTCCTTCTGAATCTCCGGGTAGCTGGCAATCGCCTCCTTCGATTCGCTCGTGAAGGGAACCCACACGCTGGCGATATGGACCATCAGTGTCACCGGGCCTTTGGGCAGCGCCCCGCGCGATTGGCCCAAGCCGTAGCTCCGCCAGTTCGTGCCAATCACCGTCTGCGTCACGGCACAAGCCGCTTGCTGAAATTGCAACGGCACACGGTTGGCGTACCGCAGCACCTCCATCGTCTGCCCTTCAGCGACGTTTACGTTCTGCATCGCCTCGAATAGCTTGACGACTTCCTTGGGCTTTAGCTTCGAGGGCGTTTGCCGCGTACCCAGGCCGGAGGATTTGAGGATTTTATCGGCCGCGTCTCCGCCCAGTCCGTTAAACGTGTGAATCAAAAACTGCCGCACCGTGCGGGCGTCGGTTTCTTCGAGCAGCTCGGCCAGCAGCTCGCGGGTAACGTTTTGCGTCGCCGCCGCGCCGCCGAACGCGAGGCCGACCTCGATCTGAAACGGATTGCCTCGATATACGGCCGGCGGGCGGGTGGCGGCGGCGTAGAATTCGCCCGGCACTACTTGGTGCAGGCCCTTGAGGATCAAATCTTCGCCGATCGGGCAGATGCAGTCGGTCGCCGGCGGGGCGATTCGCGCTTGCTGAATCGCTTGGAACAGCGCCTCCGCCTCGGGGCGGCGGACGCGGTGCGTGTTCATGCGAGTCGAAAGCTTCGCCGTTTGGCACAGCCGCCGTGCTACCGCCGACGTGACCCGCGAGAATTTGTCCGTTAGAAATTGCGACAAGCTGGTGCTGTCGGATTCTTCCAGCATCGCCGCCAATCGGCCCAGTTCCACGCCATAGGGATGCGGCTTGATTTCTTTCGGCTCCGGCGGCAGCTTGTCGGCGGAACGGTTGTAATCCCGCTGGTTGCCGTCGGGGTCGAGATAATGGAGAGCAACATGCGGATTGGCAATCGCGGTCTGTTCGAGGTACTCATCGACGCTGCCGCGACCGCGCACGAACTTGGCTTCCAGCTCGATCGTCACGCGGGTGCCGTGGGGTTGATCGATCCACTCAATGCCGTGCTGAGCGATATGCTTTGCGCCCTTGTCCCCGGGCGGGATATCAACCCCTTCGCCCTTGCCGTTGAGAATTCGCGGTTCGTTCTTCTTCGTATCGATCTGAATTTCGTAATAATGCGCTGGCTTGCGGGTGGAGACCTTGGAGATAATTTTCACCGGCTTGCCGGTCGTCTGCACGCCGTACATGCCGGCGGCACTGATGCCGATGCCCTGCTGACCGCGGCTCTGCCGCAGGCGGTGGAACTTCGAGCCATACAGCAGTTTGCCGAAGATGAGCGGGATTTGTTTTTTCAGGATGCCGGGGCCGTTATCCTGCACGCCGACCTTGTAGCGGTCGTTGCCGGTCGATTCGATGTGGACCCAGATTTCCGGCAGAATGCCCGCCTCCTCGCAGGCGTCGAGCGAATTATCGACCGCTTCCTTGACGGTGGTCAGCAGCGCCTTGCGGGGATTGTCGAACCCGAGCAAGTGACGATTCTTGGCGAAGAACTCGCTGACGCTGATTTCCTTCTGACTGGCGGCCATTGATTTGGCCGTCGCCCGACGCGGCGGTGCGGGCACTGCGCCGTTTTTTAGCGCTTCGCCGTTCGACTCGGCACCCACCTCTTCCGGCGCGGCATCGTCCCCCGCATCGTCCGTTTCAATGGCGGCAGGCTTTCGCTTCACTTGTCTGATTTTCGTGGTGGCCAATCTGGTAGCTCCAAACTTCTGTTATGGCATGCCCTGACTTCGCGAAGGGCGTGGTGCGTTTTGGAGGCGACAGGAAACAGATAGTTCTCAACTGTCTCCTGTCTTCTAGCGTCCTTCACCACGCCCATCGAAGACTCTGGGCGTGCCACCCCAATCTACGATTCATCCTGTTAAACCCTGCGGGTCGTGCCGATTATAGGCCGAATAGGCCCCTGCTCCCAGGCGGGTTTTCCGTTACACGGCCTACGACTGTTCTAGCTGCTACATAAAGACTCACCCGAACGGCCCCCCCTTTCCGACACCCTTTGTTAGTCCGGAAGCGATGCCGCACATCGTTCCGGCTTCCGCGTCGCACCGAGCACGCGTCCGACCCGCCCCATTGCCTACTGTTGTCCATCTCCCGAAGGAAGCGAGTGCGACCTTCGCCGTTCGATTTGAGGAAGGAGCCGATCATGTGGCGTAGAGCAGCAAAGCTCTTTGCCGCGACATTTGTCGCCGCAGTTGTCGTGGAATGCATTTCGAGCGGCAGCCCCGCCCAAGCGGATGAAGGCTGGGAAGGCCGTCGCCGCGTGAGCATGCAGGCTAAGAACGATTTGTTCTACAACTATTACGTAGGCCCGTACCCGAGTGGCACCGCCGCCCAACTGTACGTCTCACCGCTGCCCGTGCCGGCGACGGTTGGCCACACTTGGATCACGTACCAGCCGTTCATGCCGCACGAGTTTCTTTACAAGCACCACCGGTCGTACTACACGTACAACCCCGGAGCCGGTTGGACGCGGGCCAAGATCCGCTACCACACCGCCGGCACCCGCGCGCAGGACGTGCTGTATCGACTGTATCACTAACGCTTCCGACAACCCAAACCTGCTCCGCTAATCTCATGCGGACAATTTACAATTCACCGTTCCAAGCCAGAGTAGAGCGTTTTCAAGCCGGAGGCTTGACAGCCATTAGCCGGTGGTAAGCGAAGCGCCACCACCGGGAAGCGAGCATATTCGTCAAGCACCCCGGCAGGGGTGCCAGCAGTTGCACTGCGTGAAAACGTGCTGCGACCCCTGCCGGGGTCGTAGCGAAGAGATATTGGCTCACCGGTGGTGCGCTGCGCGACCACCGGCTAATCGCTGTCATCCCGCTGGGATGAAAAACGCCGTTGCTCAAGTCATCTCGATTGAAAAACCAAGGAGTAGTTCTCATGCGATCGCAAAGAATCATCGCGGTCACACTGTTCGCGGCGCTCGCCATTTGTGCCTCAAACACTACGTGCCAGGCGTTTGAACGGCCCTATATGGGTCCGTTGCGGCGCGCTCAAGTTTACAACTGGCACGCCAATTACGCCCACGTGCAGTATGGCCAGCCGGTGGCGATGGTCGTGCCGCCGACCGCGAACCTCCAGACCAACTGGAGTTGGGGCGTCGCTAGTTCACGTATTTCGCGGATCGACCACCAGTTCGGACGCAACTACCCAGGCGTGGGCCCGTTCGGTGGACCGTTCAGCCCGCAGCCCGTGTGGCCGAACGACACGATCCAGTTCGGTGTGTACAACGTCCGCGGACCGTGGTGATTCCGCCGGCGCGGGGTGGGTGGCACGCCCAGAGCCTTCGATGGGCGTGGTGAAGCTGATACCGGATACACCGCGCCCGTTGCGGACTCAGGGCGTGCCACCCTAGAGCTTCACTTGAGCGCCTCGAAACGCAAGCGCATTTCGTCGCCGCCGAGATCAGGATGCACCAGGCGCGTCAGTGCCATCAGCTTCGCGGCTTGGTCGCGGCGATCGAGTTGCTTAAGCAATTCAATACGCGCCAGCCGCGCGCGGAACCAGCGCGGACTGCCTTTGCGGCTACCCCGCTCGACCGCCTGCCATTGGGTCAAGGCCTGCTGGCGGGCGGCGGTGCCGTCGTCCCGCGCAAGTAGTCGGGCGAATTCTTCCTGCACGTCACCATCTTGCGGCCGCTGCGGCGCGAGTGTCGTGTACAGTACGAGCGCTTCCCGATCGCGGCCCAGGCCGGCGAGCGCCGCCGCGCGGTAACGCAACAGCAGCGATTGCATCTCCGCATCGTCTTTCGCCTGTGCGGACGTCGTATCCACGGCGGAGAGCAACACTCCGGCCACTGCCGATCGTTGAGCGGCTGGAGCGGACTGTAGCTCTGCGAGCAACGCGTCGAGCAGGGTCAGCGCGTCGCTGGCACGCTGGCCGGACACCGCTTGCAACCACTTGAGCGCCTCCCCCGTTTTGCCGCCGCGCACGAGCGATACGATGAGCAAAGACGCCGCATCGCCCTGCCATTCGGGATCGGGAGCCGGTGTTCCGCGGAGCGAAGCCAGCAGCATCCTTTGAGCGTATTCATGTCCCTCTGCCGCGTATTGCATATAGAGGCGTGCGAGCGCAATGGCCGCAGATCGCTGAAGCGGCGTCCACGCCTCGGGCCAGCGCCCGGTCGCCCCCAGCACCAACGGTTGCAAGTGGCGGGTCGCACGCACTAGCAATTCGCGCGATTCCGCCGGATTCTCCGACAACCCGTCAAGGGTCTGCGCATATAACTCGCCCGCCAACTCCACCGCATGTTGTGCGTGCGTACCGGCGGCCGAAACAGCCGAGAGCGATTCGAGCGCCTCGGCGGTCTTTCCCTGGCCGGCGAGCAACTGAGCCTGCCACCACCGCGCATCGTCCGCCGTCGGTGAATCCTTCCAGCGATCGATGTGCTCCGCCAATAATTCGCCGTACAACGCCATGGCGTTCGTGTCCGGGTTCGCCACTTCTGTGCGCAACTGATCGGCCAATGCGAGAATCGCGGCTTGATGTGCCGCCGCGGCCTGGGCGTGCGCTGGCTGGCTCAGCGCTAATCGGCGGAAGCGCTCCATGGCGCTTTGCAGCGCGCCACGAGCCTTCTCAATCGTCGCGGCAGTAAGCGCCGTCGAAAACTCATTCTCGGCACTGCCCGCTTCGGCAAACGCCCCCGCGGCACGATCGTAGGTTGCGAGTGCTTCGTCTATCCGTCCGGCGTGGTACAGATGTTCGGCAGCATGCACGAGCGACTCCGGATTGTCGGCTTCGGGGGAACTGGCAAATGCCCGCCCCACGAGGGCCTCCGCCTGCCGCGTCGCCGCTGGTCCGTGCTGTCGGCGAACCTGCTCGACGAGCGAATTTACCATTTCCGCAAGCTCGTCGTGCGGCGCCGCCTGCCATGCCGCGACGAGAACCTCCAATCGAGCCAGATCGGCGGCGGGCGATCTGCTGGCGGGCACCTGCTCCGCGAGCTTAAGTGCCTCGTCGGCACGATCGGCCGCCAGCAGCAGCCGCAACCGTTCGGCGAACAATTCGTCTTGAACTAAGGTCGGCGGCATGTCTTTGATCCACGCATCGAGCCGCTGCTGTGCGATGTCCACACGCATCAGTTGCCTGAGGCACGCTGCCAGTTCCAGCCGAGCTCGCCATACGAAATCGTCCGGAGGTGCCTTCGACGCGAGCGGTTCCAGCAGCGCGAGCGCCCGCAGCAATGCGTCATCCCGATCCGCGCTCCCATTTGGAAAGCATGCCGCTTGCCGGCTTAGCGCACGAGCCGTTTCGAACGCCACATTCCCCGCGAGCGACTCGAGTTCATGCTCGCCAAACCCGTCCTCCGCGAGCAACTCGGGCCGCAAGCCGTCGCGTGCCGCCGCCACCGCTTCGCGAATCGCATCCAGCCGACGAATCGCATGCCGGAAGTGCTCATTCGCGGCGGCAAGACGCTGCGCCTCGTCGGCTGTGCCGATCGCTTCGAGTCGCTCGATTTCGCCGCGAGCAATGTCTACTAGAGCCCGCTGCAGTGCCACCAGCATCGAGCGCGGAACGGCGGAATATTGCTCCAAATATTGGTCGCACACGCGATTTGCTTTCTGCCAATACGCATCGCGAGTTGCCGCCGGCGCATCGAGTGCCTCGGCCGTATGCGTGAGCGCGAGCTGAATCACCAACTCCGCGCGCTCAGCGTCGGTCAGATCGCTGGCGGCAAGTCGTTCATGGCACTCGATCTCCGCGAGCCGATAAAGCCGCCGCTCACGCAGGCCTTCGAGAAAGCGCATCTCCGGCGCGGTCGTGGCGATCACAAGTAATAGAACGCACAGCTTCATGAAACGATTTATCCAGTTAGCCGCGTTCGCTTGCGACGCGCTTTACGCAAAACGCGCGTCGCGAGCGAACGCGGCTAATTTTCAACCGACGCCGCGAATTGAACCTTATCCAATCCCACCGCCCGGCATAGGTCGTAGACCTCAATCATCTCGCCCAGCGGAACATTTCCATCCACGTCAAGAACCACCGGCAGCGAGCGGTCGATGCCCGCGAGCGCCCTCAGCAACGGCTGAATCTGGTCCTGTGATACGGCGACGCCGTCGTTTACTTGCCACACCGTTGACTGTACCGCACGCTGACCCCGCACGACGATCTGCTCCAGTGGCGGGTTCTCCGCCGTTGGGGCCTCCGTGGAGGTTCCTTGCACGAGCAGATTCGTCGGCAGTAGCTCTTCAGCGATCTGAAAACTGGCCGTGCAGACGAAGAAAATCATCAGCAAAAAAATCACGTCGATCATCGGCGTCATATTAACGTCGGACGTGCTTTCGCGCTGTGATGTGCGACGCCAGTTCATAGGAGTAGGCAGAGGGCAGCCGGCAGTAAAAGGCTATCCGAAAACTCGCTCCGCCAAGGGATAAGAACCGACGGGTTCCCGATAAATTTCGCCGTTTGCGGCTTACCGCGACCTTTCCTGGCCAGCTTTGCCACCAGCTTTGCCTCCCCCGCTGGAAGTGGCAATGTGGCAATCCTCTACAAAAACAGGGGTTTTGCGCCGACACGTGGCAAAGCTGATGCTCTCCATGGCAAACCTGATCCGCGTGGCTCCGCGGAATCTCATCCGACGAGCCGCGCCGTCAGAGCTTTTCCGAATAGCCTCTAAGAAGGGTGCGTGAGCTTTGTTGTCTTCACTGCCATCTGCCCTCTGCCTACTGCCCGCTTTTCGCCGCGTGAACGCCGAAGGTCACGTTCCACACCCCCGCTTCGGCGCACGCAACGAGGAGCGGCTCAATGACGGAAAAGGTCACTTCGCGGTCGCCGCGGATGCGGACTTCCAAATCGTTGCCCGAGCGGCTTCGCTCGAACGTCAGTTTCGCAGCCAGTTCTTCGGGTGCCACCGTCCGACCGGCCAGCAGCACTTGGCCGTCGGGCATCACGTTAATCGTCACACGCTGCTGTGCCGTCTCCTCCAACGGTTCGCCCGTGCTGGCCGTGGGCAAGTCAAGCGCCACTTGCGTCTCCTGCCGCGCAAGGTGGCTGCTCACGAGGAAGAAGATAATCAGCAAAAACACGACGTCGATCATCGGCGTCATGTTCATGGTCACTCGGCCGCGGGTGTTGCGAGAAGGAATCCGCATCAGGCGGTCCCTTTCGGCGGCGCGGGCGGCGGAGCGGCCGCTGTCCGGCGGCCGGTCAAAGCCCGCTTCACCGGCAGCAGAATGTGCTGCGCCGTGTAAGCCATTTCAGCCACCAGCTCATCGACCCGATTGCGAAATATGGCGAACGCGCCGAGCGCTGGAATTGCAATCAAGAGTCCGGCCACAGTCGTCACCAGTGCCGAATAAATTCCCGAAGCCAACTGCGCTGCGTTGGCCGCGCCCTGCGTATTGGCCACCTCGCGAAACGCCAAGATCATGCCTACGACCGTCCCCAACAGGCCGAGCATCGGACCAATGTTGCCGATCACCGCCAGATATTCAATCTTACGGAACAGCCTCGCCGCTTGCTCGGCGGTGGCGTCTTCGAGCGCCTTTTCGACCGCGGTCCAACCTCCTTCTACCTCAGCCAGCGACTCGCGCAGTATGTGGCCTAAACTGCTCGGATGTGCCTCACATGCCTGAACCGCCGGCACCAGCTTGCCTTGATTCAAGTGTGCGGTCAACAGGTCGATTAACTCCGACGGCATGAGCACCGACTGGCGGATTGTGAGCGCATGTTCGATCACCAGCGCCAAGGCGACAATCGACAGAGCGATCAGCAGGCACATGATCAAAATGCCCATCGGACCGCCCGAAAAGACGATCTCGAAAAACGTGTCGCCGCCGGTGGCGGGTGCGGCTGAAACTGCCTGTGCTAGCAATGGGGCGGGGGCGTTCAACGGGAAGACTCGCGCAAGTCAAAAGGAAGAATGCGACCACCTAACAGGCTAGCACCGATTGGAGATAACGGGAACGGGAACCTGGGAATGACGAATGACGAATGAAAATTCTGAATAAATTCCTATTCGTCATTCGTCATTCGGGAATTCGTCATTTCGCAACAGGGCTTGTGCTTCGGCGCGCTGAGGAGTGTCGGAAAAATCGGTGCTAACCTCGGTTAATAATCTTTGTGCTTCGTCGGAATGTCCACCCATGTTTATCGCTCGCGCAGCCGACACGAGCGCCCGGGCCGCCAGATGGCGGTTTTCTGCGTGCAGCACCGGGACGCGCAGATAGGCCAGCGCCGCCCGGTCGTGCTCGCCGATTCGGGCAAGAGCTTCGCCGAGAATGAAGTCAGATCCTGCGCGAAGTGTCTCGGGAAATTGACCCGCGCGCTGCTCCCATCGTTCGACGTCCTGGGCGGTGACGCGATGCAGATCAAGTCGCCAAAGTTGGGCCTCGGCCAGCGCTGATATCTGCCCGTCCGATTGACTCGCTAAGCCGCGAAGCGCCTGCGCCGCCGCTTGGCTATCGCCCGTGGTCGTGAGCAGGTAGCTCGCGCCAAGCAGCACAGACGCCGGCACGTCACGACGCGCCATCCAGGTGCGTGCTTTTTCGGGTCGCACGGCAGTCGTCGCATGCCACGACAGCGGCGCGTAGCGGTAAGCCGGTGTGGCTGCGTCGCTTTGCGCGAGCGCAATAAACAAGTCGCCGGCCCGCTCCCACTGCCCGAGCGCCGCGTAGCTTTGCACAAGCTCCGCAACGATCATTCGCCGTACCCACACCCGCTGTTCCTCGCGCTCCGCGGCGGTCAGCAGGCCAATGGCCGATTGATGGTCGTGCTTGTCCATCGCGGCTCGCGCATTCCGATGCTTGTCGTTCCATTTCGTTTCAACATGCAGCACGCGGTCGGCGGCATAGGTTCGCGGGCCGCCAGCGGCGCCTTGAAGAATCAGTTTCTCGCCAGTGAAGTCAAGAATTTCGCCTTCGGCCGAATAGGGAGATGCCCCCGGCACCGCCGGCGCGAGAGTGACCGTGTCGCCACTCACTACGGCGGTCGTGCAAAGAGCGATCGCGAGAGATAGAAGATTAAGTTGTGCCATGTTGACGTGATTTCTCACTGCATCCCGAGTCGGTTCGTATCGACATAGCCATACTGTCCGCCCGTTTTTCGGGCAATCTGCACGAGAAAATTCTCTTGTCCGTGCCCCGGACCGCTGCCGAACTCGATCACGCAAATGGCCGTCCCGGCCCGCAGGCTGCGCTGGATGATCTTCTGCACCTCGCCGGCCGACATTGCATCTTCTGCATCGGTCAGAAAGAATACCACGTCGGGTTGGAAGGCCAGCGCGTCGAGCAAAGCTGCTTCACGGTCGGTGCCGCCATCGGCTGAAATACCATCGACATAGCGTTTGGCATTCTGCTTGTTTCGCTCGTCGGCAAACGCCACGCGACGTTGTCCGCCCGTCAGATCGAACAAGCTGACTTTGTGATTAAAGAATAGAATCTGAAACTGATGAATGCTGTCGAGCGAATCGAGACTATATAGGAGTTGATGCTTCGCGGCCCGCAGCGGCCCGCCTTCCATGCTAATCGAGCGATCGAAAGCGTAGACGAACTTTTGACCGATGCCTTTGACTCCGAACACGGCTACGGTAGTCTCGCCGCCTTCTCCGCCCCCACCGCCGGGGCGGCCGCCGCGTGCTCCGCCGCCGGTTGTTAGCGCCGCGGCGCTGGCGCTCCGCGAATCGGCCAGCGCGCCCGCGCCGATCGTCGGCAATTGCGGCAAATTCGCTTTTAGTTCGGCTTCTGCCTCTGCGTCCGGCAACGCGGAGATCAACTCCTGTTGCGCATCGGACGCGGTGTCGCCCGCCGGTAGGGGCTGATCTTGCTCGCCTTCGTACAGTATTCCTTCCGCGCTGGCTTTCTTGAGAACGATGCCCGCGCTGCGCCCTGCCTCTTCAACCGCTCCGTCCGGCAGGCGGCCGATCCAAAACCCGACCGCCAGAAGCAGCGCCGCATGGAACAGCATGGAAGCGATCCACGCCGGCAGTTTCGGCCGGGCGTCGTACGGATTCCAAATCGTGTCGCTGGCCATGGCGGGAAGTGCCTTAACGCTTCTTTTCGATTGGGGTGGCACGCCCCGAGTCCTCGAAGGGAGTGCCACACTCATGTCTGTCATGCGCGATTCTAGCGCCGTTCCTACACCCGGTCAACGCGAAGTGGTCACTACGCCTGCCTGCCGAAAGCCGTATAATTCTCGACTCCATTATACGCTCGCGACCGAAACAGAACCCTCGAAAGCCCCGTGTGCCGCTCTCGATAATCCAGTACCCCCATCCGACCCTCCGCCACGTGTCAAAACCCCTCAAACGGGTTGATGCCGAACTACGGCTGATCATTGCCCAAATGTTTGAGCTAATGTACCAACACGAAGGCGTCGGTCTGGCGGCCAATCAAATTGATTTGCCCTACCGCGTATTCGTGATGAACCCCGACGGCGATCCCGCGAAAAAAGATCTCGAACGGGTCTACATTAATCCAGTACTCAGCGGAGGCAAAGGCTCGGCGGTGCGCGAAGAAGGGTGTCTGAGCATCCCGGACATTCGCGCCGACGTGGTACGCAACGCGACGATTCGAATCCAGGCATTCGACTTGGCGGGCAACGAAATCGACGAACAACTCGAAGACTTCCCCGCGCGAATCGTCCAGCACGAAACCGACCACCTCGACGGCGTGCTGTTCATCGACCGCCTCAGCCCCACGCAAATCGCCGAACTCCGCGATGAACTTGAAGATTTTGAGCTTGTTTACCAAAGCCGCCAGGCCAGCGGCGAGCTGCCGAATGACGCGGCACTCGCGAAGCGGGTCAAAGACTTGGAGGCGCTGCGAACCTAAAGAGGGATTGCAACTGCTTGCGGCTTAGCGCCGTTGCCGTCAGCTTTGCCACCCCTCTGCGAGTGGCATAGTGGCACTCCTCTTTAAAAAAGGGTATCGTGCGCACACGTGGCACAGCTGATTCACCCCGTGGCCAACCTGATCCGCGGCAACCGCAGTCCTCTACCCCGAAGAGATTCCCGGATAAACTTCTCGTTCTTCCATTCTCACTTTGCAATTTCCACTATGCGTCTCGCCTTCCTCGGTACCGGTGGCTTTGCCGTTCCCGCTTTGCGGGCGTTGTGGACCAGTGGGCATGAGGCGGCGCTCATCGTGGTGCGGCCGCCGAAAGGTCGCCGGGGTGAGCCGCCCGCCCCGATGCGCATTGCGGCGGAGGAACTCGGAGCACCCGTCTGGCTGCCCGAGAGCGTGAACCTGCCCGAGTCGCAGCAGCGATTGCGGGATCTGGAGGCTGACTTGCTCATCGTCTGCGACTATGGCGAGATCCTGCGCCGCGAGACACTCGCCACAACCCGTCTCGGAGGCATCAATTTGCATGGCTCCTTGCTGCCGAAATATCGCGGCGCGGCGCCCGTGCAATGGGCCATTTTGCGGGGCGAGATCGAGACTGGCAACACCGTGATTCAAATGACGTCCGGCCTCGACGCCGGCCCGTGCCTCGGCCAGCAGCAAGTGGAAATCGACCCTGACGAGACAGCCGGCGAATTGGAATCCCGGCTAGCGGAGTTAGGCGCGCAACTGATGCTGCAAGTGGTCGATCAACTTGCCGCAGGCACTACCCAACCGGTAGCGCAACATAAGACCGCCGCCACGAAGGCGCCGCGGCTGGCGAAAGAAGACGGCGCCATCGATTGGTCGCAGACCGCGGCGAAGATTAAGAACCAAGTCCGTGCCCTGCAGCCCTGGCCCCGGACGTTTACGTTTTTGCAGCGCGGGACCGGCGAGCCGGTACGGCTGAGCATTGATCGTGTCCGGACTGAGGGCGAATCGGGCGGTCCGTCAGGAACCGTACTCGCGGTGGGCGAGCGGCTGGTGGTTGCCACCGGCGAGGGCGCACTGGAAATCCTCGAACTGCAACCCGCCGGCAAACGCCGCATGGCGGCGGCGGAGTTCCTGCGGGGAAACCCGGTCAAGGTGGGCGACCGACTCTCGTAGGTCAGGCTGTGCCTGACAATCGCCGATAGCTGACCCGGGGCATGTCAGGCACAGCCTGACCTACGCCCGCCGCCAAGCGTCGAGTATCATGGAGCGATAGCCGAAAAACGTGCTAGCACCCCCGGTCATGGAGGGCCGACGCGATGAACCGTTTCGATCTGCTGTTGTACGCCGGGGCCGCGCTGTTTGCCGTGATGTCACTCGTGCGGCTAATGCTCGCCCGTCGCGACCGCCTGATCGCCGAGGTCCAGCAGCAACTGGAATCGCAGAAGAAGCAGAGAAATGATTTCTGATTGATGATTTATGATTGCTGATTGGAATTCCTCAATCATCCATCAGCAATCATCAATTCTCCATGAAGAAGCTCTACATCGAAACCATCGGTTGCCAGATGAACCTGCTCGATAGCGAGTTGGTCGTCGCCAGCCTGCGCAAAGACGGCTTCGAGTTGACGCAGAGCACCAAGTCGGCCGACATGATTTTGTTCAACACGTGCAGCGTTCGCCAACATGCGGAAGATAAAATCTACAGCGCCTTGGGCCGATTGAAGAACGCGAAACGCGAAAACCCCGGCACGATTATCGGCGTCATGGGCTGCATGGCCCAGAAGGACCAAGGCCTTATCTTCCAGCGGGCGCCGTATGTGGACCTGGTCGTCGGGCCGGGGCAGCTTCATCAAATCCCGCAGCTCATCCGCGACATCCAGGCGGGTGGCGGGCAGCGAATGGAAGTCAGCCTCGGCCGCAAGGAGGGCACCCGGCACGACATCGAGCGGTCGCACGAAAGCTTCGACCCGCTGCGCGACCCCACAATGCGACCGACGCCGCACCAGGCCTATGTGCGAATCATGATCGGCTGCGACAAGTTCTGCACCTATTGCATCGTGCCGAGCGTCCGCGGCCCTGAACAGAGCCGCCCCCCTGCGCATATCCTGGCCGAGGCCCGGCAGCTCGCGGCCGAGGGTTGCCAGGAAATCATGCTGCTGGGCCAAACGGTCAACAGCTACAAATACCGCGAAGGGGAACGCACGACCCGCTTGAGCGACTTGCTCGAATCGCTTTCGGAAATCGACGGCATCCAGCGGATCAAGTTCGTCACCAACTATCCGAAGGACATGACTAGCGACCTTCTGACCGCCGTGCGCGACCTGCCCAAGTGCGCAAAGTACCTTCACGTCCCCGCTCAATCCGGCTCGAACGATGTACTCCGCCGGATGAAGCGCGGCTACACGATCGAAGAGTACCGCGAGATGTTCGCTCGCGCCATCGAGTGGATTCCGGGCGTGGCGATAACGAGCGATTTCATCGTCGGCTTCTGCGGCGAGACGGACGACGAGTTCCAGGTCACGATGGACCTCGTTCGCGAATGTCGGTTCAAGAACAGTTTTATCTTCAAGTACAGCGAGCGCCCCGGCACGAAAGGCGCGGAGCTTTACCTCGACGACGTGCCCGATGAAGTTAAGCGCCGCCGCAACAACGAGCTGCTCGCCCTGCAGAACGAAATCAGCGACGAGGACAACCAGTGGTTCATCGGCGACGAGGTGGAGATCCTCGTCGAAGGCCCGAGCAAGTCGAGCGAGAAGCACCAAGTGCAGGGCGAAACCCTACAGCTCACCGGACGAACGCTTTGCGACCGCATCGTGGTCTTCGAGGGCAACCGCCGCCAAATCGGCCGAATCGTCCCGATCGTCGTCTACGACGCCAACAGCCACACCCTCTTCGGCAGCATCGTCACCCAACACGTCGGCCCCGAAGTCTTCGCCCTAGGCGTATAGCGTTTCGGGTGGCACGCCCAGAGTCTTCGATGGGCGTGGTGGAGTTGGTTTGGTACACGTCTTTCCACGCCCTTCGCGGACTCAGGGCGTGCCACCCGGCCCGTCCGACGTTAGAATGAAACTCTGACATCAGGCGGTCGATTCGGTCTTAATTCCTTCTCGTGTGCATCCATCCAGACCATGGAAATCGACCAACTGCGCCGCTATCTCGACGAGCCTGCCGAGGCGGATGGCTGGCTGAGCACGCTCCAGCTTTCGCCGCAGGCCGCCAGCCACGCGAATCTACGCCGCATGGCCGAAGCGGGTGTGACACTCGACTTGCTCGGCGTCCTGTGCGAGCAGTTCCACACCGTCGCGTCGCAGCTTGCCGATCCCGACATGGCGTGGAACAACCTCGAACGGTTCATCAAGGCCTCGCGGAACCCGATGGCGACGGTCGCCCTGTTTGAGCGTGACCCCCAAGCGCTTCCTAATCTGCTGCAGATTTTGTCAACCAGTCAGTATCTTAGTGATTTGCTCGTCTGCGATAACGAATGCTATGACCTGCTGCGGATGACCGAGGGCCAGCCGGTGGCTCGTGATCTGCTCGTTGAAGAAATCGTCGGCGAAGTCCGCGTGATGCAAGATACATCGGACGTGCTCGCGGCGCTGCGGCGGTATAAGCAGCGCGAAACGATGCGGATCGCTTACGGCGACATCGTGCGGGGCCTGAACGTCGCCCACGTTGCCCGGCAGATTTCGTTCCTTGCCGATGCGATCGTCGAAGCCGCGCTGCAATACGCCCGGCAAGACCTCGAAGAGAGGTGGGGCGTCCCTACCACGCCCGACGGCGGGCGCGCCAAGTTTGTGGTGCTGGCACTGGGCAAGCTCGGAGGCATCGAACTCAATTATTCCAGCGACATCGACTTGATCCTGATGTACGACAAGGAGGGGCAAACCACTGGTCGCCGCAACGTGTCGAACCAAGAATTCTTCGAACGCCTGGCGCGAGATATGGTCCGACTGCTCACGGAAACGACGGGCCTCGGGGCCGCCTACCGCGTCGATCTACGCCTACGGCCTGAAGGTTCCCGCGGCCCGATGTGCCTCGCCTACGATTCAATGGTCCACTACTACGACGTGAAAGGCCGCACCTGGGAACGGCAGGCCTTCGTCAAGGCCCGGCCGATCGCCGGCGATCTCGACCTTGGCGACAAGTTGCTCGAACGTCTCGAACCCTGGATTTATCGCCGCTACCTTAGCCTCGCCGACATCACGGGCATTAAGTCGCTCAAACGCCGCATCGAAGGCCGCGCGACCAGTGAACAGGGCGACCTGCGGAATGTTAAAACGGGCCATGGCGGTATCCGCGACGTGGAGTTCGTCATTCAGTTTCTGCAACTTCTCAATGGCGGCACGTTGCCCGATGTCCGCACTGGCAATACGTTCGACGCGATCAAGCGGCTCGAAGTTGCTGGCTGCCTCACGCCGCAGGAAGCCGCGATTCTCGAAGATAACTACGCCCTGCTCCGCAAGATCGAGCATCGCCTGCAAATCATGTTCGACTTGCAGACCCATCTGCTGCCGAGCGATTCGCAAGAGCTACAGCGCCTGGCGATCCGCATGGGCTACGGCAGCACTCCGCACCAATCGGCCCGCGCCGCGTTCGAGTCCGACTTCAAGCACCGCACCGAACTGAACCGCCGGATTCTCGATCACCTGCTCCACGATGCCTTCGGCACCGACGCCGCCGCGGAGCCGGAAGTTGATCTCGTGAATGATCCCGACCCGTCGCCCGAGCGCATCGAGCAAGTGCTCGGCCGCTACCCGTTCACCGACGTGCCGGCCGCCTATCAAAACCTGATGGCCCTGGCGACCGAGCGGATTCGCTTCCTCTCCACTCGCCGGTGCCGTCACTTCTTGGCATCAATCGCCCCGCGACTGCTCGCCGCGATCGCCCAAACGCCCGAGCCGGGCACCACGCTCGTGAACCTGAATCGCGTGAGCGATTCCCTCGGCGGCAAAGCCGCGTTGTGGGAACTATTCAGCGCTAACCGCCCTTCGCTGCAACTTTATGTCAAGCTCTGTGCGGCGTGCCCCTATCTCGCCGGCATCCTCACCAGCAGCCCCGGCATGATCGACGAGCTAATGGACAGCCTCATCGTTGAGAAACTGCCGACGCTCGAAGTGCGGGACCAGATGCTCGCCGAACTGGTGCGTGGAGCCGAGGATTTGGAGCCGATTCTCCACAGCTTCAAGAACGCCCAGCACCTGCGGGTCGGCGTGCGCGACATCGTGGGCAAAGACGACATCCGCGACACCCACGCCGCGCTCTCCGATATCGCCGAGACCTGTCTCAAGCACATCATCTACAGCGAGTACGTGAAGCTCGTTGAGAAATACGGCGAACCGACGATCGGCGAAATCGGCGAGGGGGATGAAGTGGACCCTGCCTACCGCGAGCGGTTCGCCTCCCGCGCGGGCCAGCGGTGCGAGATGATCGTGCTCGCGATGGGCAAGCTCGGCGGTCGCGAGCCGAACTACCATAGCGACCTCGATCTCGTGTTCCTCTACGAAGCGGAGGGCCACACGGTCCAGCGCAAGCGCAGCCGCGAGGGAAGCACCAGCAACGGCCACTTCTTCAGCGAGCTTGGCCAGCGGATCATCAAGGTGATCGGCCACCTCGGCCCGTTCGGCCGGCTGTACGAAGTCGATGTCCGCCTCCGCCCCACGGGTCGCAGCGGCCTCTTGGCAATGCCGGTCGAAATGTTCCGCCGCTACTTCGCCGAAGGCCAGGGCCAACTTTGGGAGCGGCAGGCCCTATGCAAAGCCCGTGTGATCTACGGCAGCCCCGCGGCCACTGAGTATGCGATGCAGGCCGTCGCCGCCGCCGCGTTCGGCCCCCCCTGGCATCCAGAGGATGCCCAGAAAATCCGCCTCATGCGCCTGCGCCTCGAAGAAACCGCCTCCCCCCGCAACCTCAAGCGCGGCCGTGGCGGAACCGTCGATACCGAGTTCCTCGTCCAAATGCTCCAACTCAAACACGGCGGCGCGGATCCGGCGGTCCGCGTCACGGGAACGCTCGATGCGCTCACCGAGCTAGAAAAAGCCGGCTACATCACACCCGACGCCGCCGCCTACTTCCGCCAAAGCTACCGCTTCCAACGCAGCGTCGAGGCCCGCATCCGCCTCATGAACGCCGCCGGTAGACACGAATTCCCCGACGACACAAAAGAACTGGAGAAGCTGGCCTATCTATTGGGCGTTGAACCCGCCGCGCTGGAAGGACAAGCGACGCGGACGTTTGCGGAGAATCGGGCGCGGTTTGAGCGGGTGTTTGATGCCCAGCGGTAGCAGTGGATTAATGTTCCGAACTCTTTGGCATGAGCGAAGTCACCGCCGCGATAAAACTCACCGCGAATAGCAGAATCGAAACAAAGTGAGCAAGCTTAAGACCGATTGCAACGTTCATCCGTGACGGGGGAACTGCATCCGTATTGATGTTAGGAAACAAGATGCTAACGGTCGCCACAATCAGTGAGAGGGCAAATAAGTAGCAGCCGACTTTGAATCGAACGTGGCTCGTAATTCGTTCTGGCTTGAACGTCAGGACACCAAAAACACAAACGATGAAGGCCACATTCAGCCACATTTGGGTCATTCCGCCAAAGATTTGAGTAAAGGCCGTAATGATGATGTCTCCTTCGCGATACGGGGGAACGATGAAATCAGTGCGACCTGGGAGTCGTAGGCCAAGTCTCTCCTACATGAATAACCGCAACGCAATTACATCGTAACCGCTAACCTTTACGCCCCGCAAGAAAACCCCCGCCGCAAAGCGGCCCTCCCGGCCCCACTAGAGGCCAAGGCATGTAGCGGTGGGCGCTAGCCCAGCAATTTCCTCATCCCGGCAGGGATGACAGCCATTAGCCGGTGGTCGCGCAGCGCACCACCGGAAAACGAGCATCCAACGCGCACGACCCCGGCGGGGTCGCAGCAGTTTGACGATTAGGATCGTTGCTGGCACGCCCTCCGGGGTGCTGCTTGATTGCGCGGCCTGCCGGTGGTGGCGCTTGCGCTTACCACCGGCTAATGGCTGCCAAGCCTCCGGCTTGGGGGAAACGCATGTCGACGCACTGTCGTCAATTTGCAATTCCCATTTTGCAATTTGCAATCTCACTTTCCGTCACTCCGCTCCCAACTGTTTATCAAACCAATCCGCAAGCACTTGCACCTCTTCGTGCATGGTCAGCCAGGGATGGCCGCCCCCCTCCTTCACGATCAGTTCCGCGGGAACGCCCGCTTTGTTTAGTGCGTTCGCCATTAGTTCCGATTGCTGTAGCGGCACCACCGTGTCGGCGTCGCCGTGGATCAGCAAGAACGGCGGAGCGTCCAGCGTTACCAGCCGCGCGGGCGAAATCTGGGTAATGGCCTGTTCCACTTCCGCATCGGTCTGGTCGGTCAGTCCGTCCACAAACGCGAGTCGGCGGACCAACGGCCCCATCCGATCATCGCCCCGGGAATCAATGGCCTTGCCGTTGAAATCGAGAAAGTCTGTTGGCGGAAAAAACACAGCGACAGCCTTGACCCGTGTATCCGCAGTTCCCTCGGCCTCGGCCGTTACCGCGGCTAGGCAGGCGAGGTGACCGCCCGCCGACGCTCCCATCAACCCCAAACGGTCGGGGTCGATTCCATAATCGCTCGAATGGTCCTTCGCCCAGCGAATGCCAAGATTCAAGTTGGCCAGCATCTCGCCGGCGCTGAACTTTGTCACCGACCCGGGACGGACGGCGAAGACCGTATATCCCTTTCCGCAGAGAATGTCGAACGTCTGCGCCCGGGCATGATCGCGAATCTTGCCGCGATCGGAGTGCCATGCGCCGCTAATCACGTCCACCACTCCGAGGCCGTTCTTTTCGCCCGTGGGGACGAAGACATCCATCAGTAGCCCGACCCCATGCACCTCACCGTAGACGACGTTCTCCGTCTGAATGTAGGGAGCGTCCTGCGCCGTGGCACTTGGCGCGAACATGCCCACCATGAGCAACGCTAAAAGCGACAAGAGAAAAGTCATCATTTCATCCGCAAATGGCTAGTGCTGGGTTAGAAACTCGTCGCTGTTAAGTAGGGCCCAGCAGACGTCTTCCAGGCCTTCCGATGGGTTTTCTTTGCTGGCAATATGGGCAGTCGCCGCTTGCAGCTCGGCTTCGGTCGGCTGGCGACAGACGGCTGATCGATACAGTTCGTTTAGCACCTCTGGCGGTGTCCGGCCCGCTTCTAACAATTGGTGGAAGCGGTTCTTTTTATCAATTAGCTTTTGCTGCACGAGCGAGCCGTTGAAAAGCTGGAGCGATTGGCCGAGCGTTGCGTCGTTGGTCCGTTCGCACTCGCAGGCGGTGGTCCGCGCTGGGCGGCCAAACGTGTCGAGAAATTCATGGGCGAAATCGGGGCTGGGAAGCTCCGTGGCCCGGGTTCCAGCCGGCAGGCCGGGAAAGGTTTCCTCGAGCTGCGTCACCTGGCAGATCGCGTCGAGCAACTGTTCGGCGCCGAGCATCCGCGTCTTTGCGTGAGAAAAGAATCGCGTGTCGTCTTGATTAAGCGGGGTCGCCTGGCTGCTGAGTTGATAAGTGCGGCTGTTCAGAATCGTCCGCAGAATGTGCTTCTGATCGAACTTGTGCTCGACAAAATCGCTGGCAAGCTTGTCGAGCAACGCCGGAATGGACGGCGGGTTCGATTGGCGCACGTCATCGACGGGATCGACAATCCCCTGCCCCATTACTTCCGCCCAGATTCGATTCACCGCGACGCGGGCGAAAAAGGGATTCTCGGGCGATGTCAACCAATCAGCGAGCGCCTGGCGTCGGTCGCGCATCTCGGAATCTTCGATGACCCCGTTGCCCGGCAGCCACGGCTTCATGGTCTGCCCCGTGCGCGGTTGTTTCACCTCGCCTTCGCGCGACATGTAGATGATTTCCTCTTCCGCCCGCAAGCCCGGCTTGCGGCTTACGCGGTTGAAAAACGCGGTTAGGCCATAAAAGTTGTCCTGCGTCCAGTTCTCGAACGGGTGGTTATGGCACTTCGCGCACTGAATCCGCGAACCGAGAAAAATCTGAGCCGTTGTCTCGGCCGCGACGATCGCTTCATCGCAGGCGCGATAGTAATTGGCCGCGGGATGCTCGTAAGTGCTGCCTTGCGACGTCAGCAGCTCGCGGGCGAATTGATCGAACGGCAGGTTCTTCTGAAAGACATCGATCAGCCACTGATGAAATTTGTGGACGCCCGCTTCCTTGACTTCTGCTTTATTGAGCCGGAGCAGATCGCCCCATTTCATCGCCCAGAAGCGCGCGTATTCCGGCCGCTCGAGCAGGCGGTCGATCAATTGCTGCCGCCGCTCGGGAGACTGATCCGCCAAAAATTCCTGCTGCTCGGCCAGCGTCGGCAGGACTCCAATCACGTCGAGATAGACGCGGCGGACGAATTCGCTGTCCGAGCTTAGGCCCGATGGTTCGTACTGAAGCTGCCGCAACTTTTCGTAGACTAGCTCATCGACGTAGTTGTTTGCCGGCGGATCGGGCCAGCGAAAGCCTTCCACGTTTTCGACCAACGTGAACTGGCAGGAAACAAGTTGATCGAGATAGCGGGCCATCACCGCGACCTGGCCCCGCTTGTGTCCGACCAGTTCCCCGTCGTCGCTGACAGTGGCGAGTTGCTCATCCGATGATGAGAATTTGGTGAGCCGCGTCACGTCGCGAATCGCGCCGTCTTCAAAGTGCGCCCGGGCGACAATCTGTTGCCGCAAGTGCGGATACTTGAGTACCCGCCCCGACGCCGGCAAAAGCTCCAAGTGGACGCATCGCTTCCCCTGGGCGCCGTCCACCCCGCAGCCTTCGGCAATCCATTGATGTAGCACGTCGTACGCGTAATCCGTCGTTTTAAGTTGCAGGCCACCGCGATGGGGGACAACCATTGCCGGCTTGAGCAGCAGCAAACTTTGGGAAGGCTCGATGCTGTTGGTGCGGCGGCCTTCCTCATCGCGGGTCAGCGAGCGCTCGTCCATCGCCTGGTCGTATGCTTCAAGCGACAGCAGAAAGCCGCCCTTGCCGCTGGGCGAACCATGGCAAGCGCCCGCATTACAGCCATGGCGGGTTAGCGCCGCGACTGTTTCCGTGCGGAATGAAATCGGGGCCGGCTGATCGAATCCTTCGACGACAATCGGCACGGAAGCTTTCTGATCGCCAACCTGCACGGCGATTTCGCAACTGCCATTCCCTGTTGGCCGGACCGTCCCCGCCTCCATGTCAGCGATGGCTACATCGCCCGGTGAAAACTGGGCGTCTTGAGTGAGATCAACAACAAACCCATCCAAAAAGTAACCAGTCACGAGCACGATCGCCCGTTCTCGCGGCGAATGAAACTGAACTGCCTTTGGCTCGACTTCAATACGTTCTAGCTTGGTCAGGTCAAGCGTCGCCTCTGCATGAGCCTCTACCTTTGGCATTCCGGCAAACGCTGCCAACGCGATGACGCACGCTGCTACAAAGCACCAATCTGTCGAGCGATACGATTGAGTCTTCATAACAACTCCTCGGGAAACTACTGAGCCGCCGCCGGCTGAATCTCAACCGGCGCGGGTTTGCTTTGCACGGTGATGGCTTGACCCTTCACCGTGGTCGAAGCGACCACCACCAAGTTGTCGAACTTGCCCGGTGGCGCGGTCGCTGCGGCGGTAATCGGAATTGTGATTTGATTCGCGTCAGCGGGAATCGTCACAAAGATCGGTGCGGAGAGGCCGGCCGGGCCGTCGCTCACCTGCAAGCGGACGGGTTGTGGCTCATCGCCGAAACGCTGCAACGTCACTTGCGCTTGCTGCCCTCCGCCCGCGACGATCGGTCCGGCCATTGCGACCGACACGACCAACGGCTTGGTGACCTGCAGCGTTAGGTTGTCGAGCGTGACGCTGCGCGATTGCTCCTGAAACTTGCCGACGCCCACGATCCGAATGGGAAACTCGCCCTCCGCTCGATCGACCGGGCCTTTAAGCGACACGCGATACGCCTTCAGCCCGTCTTCGACAGGCGCGACTTCCGCCGTGATCCCTTCGGGCAGACCCTCCACGGTAAGCGATAACGCCTCCTTGAACGCCTCGTTCGTGCGGGTAATGTTGATGTCGAAGGTGGACGCGCCGATTAGCTGCGGGAAATAAAGCTGCGTGCTTACTACGGCGAGATCGAAAAACGGTGGAAATGGAGGCCCGACGCCAACTGCAATCGTTTTTTCAAGGTCGGTGGGGAGCGACAGGGCGTTTGGAAACAGCGCCCGCAACGGCTCACGCTGATTGGCCGCCACCGTCACCGTTTGCTCGACGATTTTGGCGCTGCCAACAACTATCGCGTGCCGTAGCTCGCCGGCAGGAATGTCGGCCGGCAAGGTGATCTTAAGCAAGGCTTCCGCGCCCTCCAGCTTGTTGCCCTCAAGCGTTATGCCATCGCCTAGGCCCTCGACCGCCAAATCAATCGGACCATCGTATCCGCGGCGCGGCGCTAAGACTTTCACCACGAATGTTCCGCCTTGGGGCGATGAATACTGCAACTGCTCGGCATTGAGCGTGAAGCCAGAGTAGGTGTCGCTCACGTCGATCCGATAGACGTGGCCCGGGCTGCCGCCGCCGAGGAGATCCTCGACTTGCAAACTGTACTGGCCATCTTCGGGGATTTCCGCGTCGAGCACCGTTTGGCGTTCCTGGCGTGCAACCGCGATCTGCGAACCGTCGGCCTTATGCAAGCTCAAGTACAAATCGCACGGCGACCCTAGTTCGCGGGTCATTGCCACGCAATGGACTCGCTGACCCTGCTTCGCCTGAAACTTAAAATAGTCGCGATCGCCAGGTTCACTGATGCGCCCGTTGACGGCGCCGGGAATTTGGACCAGTGTCGCTTCGGCGGGGCCGTTGTTTGGCTCCGATTCGAGCGATTCGCTGCCCGAACCGGCTTCAACGCGAAACCAGCCGGACCCCGGGCCTTCGACCGATGGCACGCTGAACGAAACGAGCTGCGCTCGATCGTGCGTGTCGGGCAGCGCAACGTGCAGCAGTGAACTAGCGCCCGATGGTTGTCCCACTAATTCAAACGACGTCACCGCGCCGCTTCGGCCACCCGCTGGAAATACGGCGGCGATTAGTGGAAATAGCCCGACGCGCAGCCGATACCGAAAGCCGGCGCCGCCCGCGTGACGGACATCGCGGACGGAAACCAAATAATCGCCTTCGGAATCAAACGCGTGAACGACGCGGCTATCGCCGCCGGAACCTTCCACGTCGTCGAGTCGGACAACTTCCGCGCCTTCAGGGGTCAACAACCGCAACACCGGATCGAGCGCCGAGCCGAGCCGTTGGGCAACCACTTCAATCGACATCCGCTGTCCGGCAGCCGCATGAAATCGAAAAACATCTTCTTGCAGCGGATCGCATTGGCCATCCACGGCCGTCGGCCAATTGATCGACTGCGCCTGCTCGATGGAGTGGTTGTTTTCCGATTCGACCACGGTGGGTAAATCATCGAGCATCATCAGAATCGGATTGGATACTCCCTCGCCGGTGACAAGCCGAAACGCGCCGATGCCCACCTGCTCGCCTCGGGGAATGGTCACGCGGCAGAGGAGCTTTTCTCCCTTCTTGGAAGCCTCATCGTCGGCTGCGACAAACTCGCACCGCGAGGCAAACGAAGTCCACAGTCTCCGGGCATCCAGAAGGTTCTGGCCGTGGATGGTCAGGTCGACTGATTTGCCTGGTGGGAGAGCCAATGGGTTGGCCAGCGCGATCTGCGGCGGAGCGGCGCATAGCGGCGCGATGGCGGCCGTAAACGCCAACAGAGCACCGAAGATGGCGAGGCGATGGTTCATGCCGACAAGCTGCTGCGCCGGTAGCCGAATTCGCAAGAATTCAAGATTGCGCTGCGTCCGTAGCTGAATTCGCAAGAATTCAGGAGTCGCGGAACAATTCTGAATTCTTGCGAATTCAGCTACAGGACAAATCAGTCCACTGGGAGGTAGGTGCGCGAACCAGTTTACGGCATCGAGCAAAACGCTCGCTCAATGCTAACCAACTAGTTCGGCGAGGGGGCGGGATTCGTCGTCGACGGGACGCTGCAAGCGACCTTGGGAATCGGGGATTGCGGTGTGGGGATCGATACCGAGATTGTGCAACAGGGTCGCGTGGATGTCGCCAAACGTGACGGGCCGATCGACAACTTCGCCGGCGTGCTTGTCGGTCGCACCGATCACTTGGCCGGTGTGCATGCCGCCGCCGGCCATCAGTGCCGAGTTCACGCGCGGCCAGTGGTCGCGACCGGCGGTCGCGTTGACCGTCGGCGTCCGCCCGAACTCGCCCCACACGATGACCGACACATCCTTGTCGAGCCCTCGTTCGTGCAGATCCTGCACTAAGGCGGAGACGGCGTTGTCGAGCATGGGAAATTCCGCACGGCCTTCGACGAAGTTATTCCCGTGCCAATCCCAGCGGCTGAAGTTGAGCGAAACGACCCGCGCTCCGGCTTCAATTAGCCGTCGGGCCACCAGCACGTTTTCCGTCACCCGCGGTGCGGAGTCGGCGTTGTATGCCGGATTGCCTTTACCGTAGCGCTCCACGATCTTCGGATCCTCTCGGGTCACATCCAGCGCCTCGACTAACTTTGGCGACGCGAGGATGCTCCACGCTTGCTCCAGAAACTGGTCGCGCTCTGCGCGGAAAGGCGAAGCGGCGACACTCGCCTGCCATTGATTGAGGGTCGTTAGTAGTTCGCGGCGGCCTTTGAGGCGATCCATCGTCACGTCGCGCAGCACGAGCTGCCCGGGGTCGGGCGCCAAAGCCGCAGTCGTTTCCGCTTTGTGGCCGGGATCGTATTTGTCCAGCAAACCGTACGGCGCGTAGGGCGCGCCGAGGAAGCCTCCCGCGCCGGGCTGGCCCCACGGGCCGTGGCTCGTGCGATAGAATAGCGAAAGGTTGGGCGGAATCTCTTGGCACGCCGGGCCTTCAAGCCGAGATACCCACGCGCCCAGCGAAGGAGAATTCGGCTCCAGCCGCGGCGACATGCATTGCTCGGCGTAGTGCGGGCCGCGGGCGCCGACGATGCTGCGAACGACGATGAGTTTGTCCATCATCGCCGCCAGCTTCGGCAACAATTCGCAAACTTGAATGCCGGGAACGTTCGTGCTGATCGGCTTGAATTCGCCACGAATCTCCGTCGGCGCTTCCGGCTTCAGATCCCACAGATCCTGGTGCGGCGGACCGCCGGGCAGGAAAATGTTGATGAGCGATTTATGAGTATGCCCTGTGCCTTGCGCTTCGGCGCGCAACAGAGAACTCAGCGTCAAACCGCCGGCGATCGAACCCCCCACGGTGAGAAAATCGCGACGCGAGATGCCATCACAGAACTGTCCGCGGCGAGTCGCCTTGCTTAGCAGGGTTAACATTCGCAAATCTCCCGGGTTGATTGGGCACCCGGGCATTATAATGGATTCTGATCCAACAAGCCAACCAGGAAATCAACCCGTGCCAAAAAAAACATACCGGAAATGCTTGGTCATTCTCGCTGCCCTGGGCGCAATTTCGCCCTGGGCAAAGTGTGAGGAGAGCCAATCGACGCCCATTAGCTTCGTCCGGGAGGTGGCGCCGATCTTGGTGGGCAAGTGCCAGGCCTGCCATGGCCCGAAGACGGCCGAGAGCAATTACCGGCTCGATACGTTCCAGTTGTTGATGCAGCCGGGCGACTTTGCGTCGCCGCCGATCACCGCAGCGGATTTGGAGAACAGCGAAGTTCATCGCCTGATCACCTCCGAAGACTCCGAAGAGCGAATGCCGAACAATGGCGACCGGCTTGCCGATTCGGAGATTCAAACCATCAACGCCTGGATTACCCAAGGCGCAAAGTTTGACGGCCAAGACCCAGCGTCGCCGCTGCGCGACCAGATTCCAAAAGACATTCCCCACCCCGCTGCACCGCTCACATATTCGAAGGCGCTCCCGGTGACGGCGCTCGCGTTTACCACCGATGGCAACCAACTGCTCGTTGGCGGGTACCACGAAATCATGATTTGGGATTCGGCGATTGGAACGCTCGTTGCGCGCGTGGGCAACATTGCACAACGCACGTTGGGCTTCGCTTTCAGTCCCGACAATTCCTGGCTGGCCATTGCTGGCGGTGCGCCGGGCGTATCGGGCGAAGTGCGATTGATCCCCTGGCAAAACGGACCGAAGGGTGACGCCCCGCCAATTGTGCTTGCCACGCAAGACGACGTGTTCTTCGACGTCGCGTTTAGTTTCGATGGCAAGCTACTCGCGGCAGGAGGGGCCGACGGCTCCGTGCGCGTCTTTGAAGTGGCCACTGGCACCGAGCGACTCAAGATCGACAACCATGCCGATTGGGTGCTAGACGTTTGTTTCAGTCCCGACGGCAAGCGCATCGCCACCGCCAGCCGCGACAAAACGGCGAAAGTCTTCGATGTGGAAACCGGAAAACTGCTTACGACGCACTCGGAACACAATGCGCCCGTCCGGGCGGTTGCATTCTCGCCAGATGGAAAGCAGGTGCTTAGCGCCGCCGGCCGCCAAATTCGCGTTTGGAATGTGGAGGATTCCGCGTTGATCGCTGAAATACCTGGTTTCGAGAATGACATTCACGAACTTCTGTTAGATAGTGAAAGCATTGTCGCCGTGTCGGCCGATCGAACCGCCAAGCACTTCAAGTTGGCAGACCGCACGCTCGTGCGCTCGCTCGCGGATCACCCCGCCGCGGTGTTGTCGGTCGCGTGGCACGGTCCGTCCCATCGCATCGCAACGGGATGCTTCGATGGCACCGTAACCGTATGGAATTTGGACGATGGGACTAAAGTGAAGCAATACTTGGCTATGCCCGCAACTCCGGCGAAATAACTCGCGCGGGGTCCACAGGTGGCGACCTGAGCTAGAGGGCTAGAATTGAGCGTCGGCCTCGCGTCCCGTTGTTTTGAATAGCGACAGGCCTTTTTTGCAGTTTGTGCCACTGTGCCACGCTGTGCGCGCACCAAACTGGCACAAAGTCTGGATGCGGATTCCCGCCACTTCCGGCGGCTGTTTGCTAGGCGACCGTTCGCGCAGTTGGGACACTGCCGCTCGTCGCGAGCTTAAAAAGTAATCTTTTATTTAAGGAGAAGGAGAGAGTCATGGCCAAAGCAAACAAATGGATGATCGATCCAAACGACGCCGTCATGCTGCTGATCGACCATCAAAGCGGGCTGTTTCAATTGGTGCGGGACATCGACCTGCCCACGCTTCGGTCGCATGTGACCGCGCTCGCCAAGCTGTCGTTCCTTGCCAAGATTCCAACCTTTACCACGGCCTCGGTTCCCGACGGCCCGAACGGTCCGCTGATCCCAGAAATCCATGAGTGCAATCCAGACGCGGTCTACATTCCGCGCACCGGCCAGATCAACGCCTGGGACAACCCCGCGTGGGTAAAGGCTATTGAAGGGACGGGGCGCAAGACGCTCCTCATCGCGGGCACGCTCACCAGCGTTTGCATGTCCTTTCCCACGCTGAGCGCCCTCGTTGCCGGGTACAAGGTTTTCTGCATCGTCGATGCTTCGGGCAACTGGTCGAAGATGGCGACCGATCTCACGCTAGCCCGCGTCGTTCAAGCCGGTGCCATCCCGATCGACATGTTTGCCCTCCTCGGCGAAATCATGGGAACGTGGAACCGCCCCGATGCGATGCACTTCGCGCAGATTATGGTCGAACACATTGTCCCGCCCTATCGCGCACTGATGGAAAGCTACGACAAGGCGCAAAGTGTGCAAAAGGTCGGGCACGAAACCAAGTTGGACCGCGTGGAGGGTGCTCAAGCAAAGAAGTAGTCATTGAGAGGCTCCTGTACGAAGGAAACTGCCATGAAAACCATTCGCCAGATCGTGCGTGACGTTCGCCCCCACTGGGTGGGTGACGGTTTCCCCGTCCGCAGCCTGTTTTCCTATCAAGGGGGAAGCGACTTCGATCCGTTCTTACTGCTTGACTACGCCGGGCCTTATGATTTTACGCCGGCGGAGTCCACTCGCGGCGTCGGGGAACACCCGCATCGCGGCTTCGAGACAGTCACCATCGTGTACCAGGGTGAACTGGAGCATCGCGATTCCAGCGGCAGTCACGGTTCGATTGGTCCGGGAGATGTACAGTGGATGACGGCCGCATCCGGTGTGGTGCATGAAGAATTTCACAGCGCGACGTTTTCGCGTGAGGGTGGAACTTTCGAAGTCGTACAGCTCTGGGTGAACCTGCCGGCGAAGGAGAAGATGTCGCCGCCGCGGTACCAGGGAATTTTGGACGCACAGATTCCTCGAGCGCCGCTTGCCGATGGGTCGGGAACTGTTCGCATCATTGCCGGCGAGTTTCAAGGCGTGCGCGGACCTGCCAAAACGGTCACGCCGATCAACGTTTGGGATCTAGAACTCGCTGCCGAACGATCGGCGGAGCTGCATGTGCCTGTCGGACAGACTGCGCTGCTCGTCGTGCAGAAGGGTGCGTTGCGCGTGAACGACTCAACTGCCGTGGATGCGGTTCAGCTCGTCTCGTTTGAGCGCGAGGGTGACGTCATTAAGCTGCACGCCAATGCTGACGCTAGGGCGCTGCTGCTGACAGGCGAGCCATTAAACGAACCTGTCGTTGGCCAAGGTCCGTTTGTGATGAACACCCGCGAAGAAATCCAGCAGGCGATGCTGGATTATCAAGCCGGGCGCATGGGGCATTTGGAAGTATGAGCGGAAGTGCGAACGACCAATTGCGTCAGACGGTGGACAACGTCTACCGCTCCGAATCGCGGCGCGTCTTCGCTACGCTTATTCGTCTGCTTGGCGACTTCGATCTCGCCGAAGAAGCACTGCACGATGCGTTTACCTCGGCTGTCGAGCAATGGCCGCGGGATGGCGTGCCCGCCAATCCCCGCGCGTGGCTCGTTTCGGCAGGCCGGTTCAAAGCGATCGACGCCATGCGCCGTCGCGCCCGGTTCGACGCCTCGCTGGGAGAACTCGCCGAACGCATCGACGTCAGCTTACATAACGCTACGGTACAAGATAATGACGGCGTCGAGGACGACCGCCTGCGGCTGATCTTCACCTGTTGCCATCCCGCGTTGTCGCCGGAAGCCCAGGTGGCGCTCACCCTGCGTGAGGTGTGCGGACTCGCGACCGAGGCCATTGCCAGCGCCTTTCTCACCGCGCCGCCCACGCTGGCCCAGCGCATCGTCCGCGCCAAAGCAAAGATTCGGGACGCTCACATTCCCTATCAAGTGCCGTCGCGCGACGATTTGCCAGAACGGCTCGATACCGTGCTGCAAGTGATTTACCTCGTGTTCAACGAAGGTTACGCCGCCTCGTCGGGCGATTCGCTCACCCGGCCCGATCTTTCCGGTGAGGCGATTCGCCTCGCGCGTCTGCTGGTGGAATTGCTGCCGGAGCCGGACGTCACCGGGCTGCTGGCGCTGATGTTGCTTCACGAGTCGCGCCGCGCTGCGCGGGCTACCTCGACGGGCGAAATTATTCTGCTGGACGATCAAAACCGCTCCCTTTGGAACCGCGATCACATCGCCGAAGGAAGAACGCTGGTGGCGCGGGCGCTTTCGTCACGGCAATTCGGACCCTACACGGTGCAGGCAGCGATCGCGGCCGTGCATGCCGACGCGCCCAGCGCGGCCGAGACGGACTGGGCTCAGATTGTCGTTCTCTACGACCTGCTATTGCGCTCGGCGGCGTCGCCCGTGGTTGAGCTCAACCGCGCCGTCGCCGTGGCGATGCGCGACGGGCCTGCGGCGGGTCTTGAACTGATTGACGCCGTTCTCGAGCGAGGCGAGTTGGCCGACTATCATTTGGCGCACGCGGCACGAGCGGACATGTGCCGAAGGTTGGGGAAAACGACCGAAGCCCGCTCCGCCTACGAACAGGCGCTTGCACTCGCACGCCAGGAGCCTGAGCGGCGCTTTCTTGAACGGCGATTGCGGGAATTGTAGCGGCGGTCAAGTGTGGCGGATGCTCAGGCGCTGCCAAGCTACTCCTTAGTCCTAAACACCAGCAGGTATGGGACTGCGGAACTGCCGTCGGAGTCCTTAAAATTCCCGAACTTCTCGCTGTTCACCCAAATCGCATAAGTCGTTCCTGCCTCCAACTTGACCGGCAGCACGCAGGTCCGCTTGTCTTCGAGGTACTTCGGCTTGCCATTCACCGTCGGAAAGCTCTCCTTCGAAAGCGTGGACCACGACCAAGAACCGTCTTGCATCTCCTTGCTGAAAGTTATCGTGATCTCTGCAAGGGCCGGGTCCGCGTCGCCGACTCCCGCCTCGGGAACGGTCTTCACGACGACCGGAGGCACGGAGGCAAGGGTGACGTCATTGGCCTGCGCCGCGACGCCCTGCAGACTGATTATAAAAGCAATGAGGGTCAATGGCACGAGCGTCATGGTTCAACCTCCGGATTACGTCGTTCTTGAGAATCAAGTTACTTTGCCAACCCAGAAACGGGTGAAACGATAGGCCATTAAATCGCACCCAAGTCAACGGAGTCAAGTTGAGCGGGGTGCAAGGCTCATCTGGCGCGTTTGATCTCTCAGCCGTATTGTTTGATCACTTTCTCGATGGCGCCGCCAGCCCTTGCGAGGTCGTCCGGTACCATGACTGGATGAAACTCAACGCGGGCATTGAACGCCTGAAACCACGGCTCGGCAATCGCCGGAATTTGCGAGGTGTCCTGCATGTCGAGGAACAGAAGCGCCGTTCGCTCACCTTGATCGTCGGTGAAGTAGGCGGCCTCCAAGTTCAAATCCGCCAGTATGGATTGGATGGTCGCACTGAGCTTTCCGGCTTTCGCCGCCGCATTCCCAGTCTCCACGGAGATATTGACCTTCACGAAGAAGCGCACAGTTTATCTCCTATTTAGGAATGGATTGTCAATGAGCTATCGGCTATCGGCCAGACAAAACGCCGGCAACTTCTGGCCGACGGCAGGTATTGTCGCCGCTCGTGCATCGTTGCTAGTTGGTTGGTTCTTGCTTCATAAACGCCTCGGCTCGCCGCTGCATTTCCTCGGGCGACACATCCTCCGTGTGCGTGGCGATGGTCCACACGTGCCCGAACGGGTCGGTCACCGTGCCCGACCGATCGCCGTAAAACTGGTCCTCGACCGGCTTGGTCACTTGCGCGCCGGCGGCGACGGCGCGAGCGAACACCGAGTCCGCATCCTTGACGTACAGGCAAAGACCGACCGGCGAGCCACCCAGCGATTGCGGGCCGCGGTTACCCCACTCGGGAAACTCGTCGGCCAGCATGATGATCGAATCGCCGATCTTGATCTCCGCATGTCCCACCTTCCCCTCGGGCGCGGCGACGCGCATCGACTCCGTCGCGTCGAATGCCTGCTTGTAAAACTCGATGGCGCGAGCTGCGTCCTTGACGGTCAGATACGGCGTCGCGGTGTGATAGCCGTCGGGAATGAATTTGGTTGCCATGTGGCGCTCCTTTCGTGGTGATGTGGTCAAACTGTATGATCCGCCGCAACAATCGCGGGGTTCTTCGCTATTGCACGAAGACGAGTAGCACGCCGGACGGATCGGTGACGTGGAGCACGAGCGAGTCGTCGACGGCTTCGGGCGGTTTTATGCGGACGTTGTCGAAATCGCCACTGGCCGCGATCTTCCGCACATGCTGATGCCACGCTTCGGCATCATCGACGCCGATGACGACCATTAGGTTTTCGGCCCAGTCCTTGACGTAATAATCTTGCAGCCGGAACCGATGGCCGTTGAGTTCGAAATCGGCCGTGCCGCCCCAGCCTTCAGACATCGTGAACCCAAGCGCGGCGTAAAACCGCTTCGACTGCTCGAAATCCTTCGCGGGGAAGTAGACTTTGAAGTCTTTAATGCAGAGTGCCATTTCTCAAATCCTCGTCAACCCTTGCGAATTGTAAACCATGTCCATGGGAGTTTTCAATCAGCGGCGTGATGAACGATAAGCGATGAGCGATGAGCGATGAGGATAAGCGGGGGTAAGTTTTTTCGTTGTTTCGCGTCGCGCCGCAAACATTCATTTGATTTTGCGAATTAATTCGGGTTGGCGCATGGGGGTGATCTCGGCGGTAAGGTGTTGAGTGCCATACGGTTGCGAGGTTCATTACATCGCTTTCTCCGTAGAATTGATTCGCCGATTGTTTCGCGGGTGCGAAATAAGTCGCAGTTCGTTGGCGCCGCCAGACGCACGGTGCGCGCATCGCGGGCGGTGACCGCTACGTGGGGCGACACGGTCGTCGGAAGCGCGCACCGCGAACGGCTTCCGAATGCGGAATGCGGAATGCGGATTGCGGTATCTAGCAACGGGAAAGAGGGAAGTCCGAGAATAGTCGGGCTATTCTCGCTCCTCGCTCCTCACCTCTCGCTCCTGGACAGGCGGGGGACGGTTGTGGAACCGCATGGCCGATGTACTCCTGATATTGAACCTTGGTTCAGGCGTACACTATATCAGAAGGTGTGGCTTTTTTCAAGAGGTGGATTCCAAACTCAAATGCAACATTTTCACGGCTTTGTTTTTGGGCGTTTTCGAGGCGCGCGGCGCGAATGATCGGTAATCATAAGTCCAACTTGCTAGCACGCGAAAAATGACCCTAGAAATGCCGATCCAAAGTGTTGCGTTTGAGTTTGGTGATGTCAAGAATCAATTGCAACAGAGGTACTTGGCAATTACTTCCG
>JBBDYG010000038.1:0-6722 GCA_040901765.1 Pirellulales bacterium | reverse complement strand
ATCGACTAGATTACCCGGATCATGGAGCGCTTGAGGCCGGTGGGCCGTCAGATTCGACTGATTCGCCGTGGCTTGTGCGGTTTGGCTTGCCGGCGAACTTCCATTGGCGTTCTGCGCCACAACCCGATATTCGGACAACGTGCCCGACGTAGCGGTGTTGTCTGAGTACGTGGTACCGGCGACGCTGGGAGCGATTGTTGTAAACTCGGTTTCGGTGTCGGGCTGCCGACGCTGCACGGCATAGCTTGTTGCATTGCTCGCGGCTTGCCAAGTTACTTGAATACTCGTTGCACCGACTGCCGCGGCTTCGATGCCTCTTGGTGCATCAGGCGGAACGTCCGCTAACGTTTTCCCAAGATTGTCCCGCCACACCGTGTAATCGGCGGCGTTGACGGTTCCATCGCCGTTGCCATCAGCCGGTTGCTCGCCGATGTTGCCAAACTCGCTCTTCCAGACGACGTAATCATCCTCCTCGACGACGCCGCTCAGGTCGTAGTCGCCAGCAAGGAAAGTCAGCATGTGACGAGGTTCAAGCGTTCGAAACGAATACGCCGCGCACGATGATACGATGTGTGAGAAGTTCGCATGGGTCTGCTCCGAATCGGGTTTCGCGATTGGCCTCAAACCGATTCCAGTGACCCTAACACAATCCAGCGAAGGATTGCAAACAAAAAGCGCCGATTCTTAACGGCCGGACCGCTAGCAGTCCAGCGGCCGAGGTGCTTCGGCGCAATGCCGGAAGCCGCACGTCAGTACGGCGATAAGACTGCTTAAGAGGGTCGGCCGGCGGCGTTTTCCGCGGTTTGCGAGGGGACTGCCGACTTGCATTCATACGCCGCCGGAGGGAAAATAAAAGGCCCGCCTGCGCCCGGCCCAGAGGGCACCCGCAACCTTCCTTTCTTCGGGCACTCGAATGCATCGAATTCACTACTTGATCGTGGTCGTGGCAGCAACTTGGCTGCTGAGCTCGTCAGCCCGCGGGAACGAGCCGCTCGATTTTAGCCGCGATATTCGTCCGATTCTCTCCGACAAATGCTTCGCTTGTCACGGGCCAGATGAGGCGGCGCGAACGGGCGGCTTTCGGCTCGACATTAAGGAGGGTGCCCTCGGCGAGGCCGATTCGGGAGCGCGCCCGATTGTGCCGGGCGATGTCGAGGCCAGCGAGATTATACTTCGCATCACCAGCGACGATGCCGAACTGCGCATGCCCCCGGCGGATTCCCACAAGACGCTAAAGCCCGCGGAGATCGACAAAATCCATCGCTGGATAGCCGAAGGCGCAGCTTGGAAAGAGCACTGGTCGCTGGTGCCGCCCGCGAGACCGGCTGTCCCGGAAGTGAAGCTTGCGCAATGGCCCCGCAGCGAACTCGACCGATTCGTGCTGGCTCGGCTCGAGCAGGAGGGGTTGAAGCCCTCGCCCGCGGCGGACAAGGCAACTTTGTTGCGTCGCGTGACGCTCGACCTGACGGGCCTGCCCCCGACACCCGAAGAGATCGATGCGTTTCTGTTCGACAACTCTCCGGACGCCTACGAAAGAGTCGTCGATCGGCTGCTCGCCTCGCCGCGGTACGGCGAGCACATGGCCCGCTACTGGCTCGATGCCGCCCGTTATGGCGACACCCACGGGTTGCACCTCGACAACTACCGCGAAATGTGGCCCTATCGCGACTGGGTCGTCTCGTCGTTCAATCGCAATCAACCTTACGACCAATTCACTTTAGAACAACTCGCGGGCGATCTCCTTCCCAATCCCACCGACGAGCAAATCGTTGCCACCGGTTTCAACCGTTGCCATGTAACGACCAATGAAGGGGGGTCTATCGCCGCCGAGATCGAAGTCCGCAATGTGGTTGATCGAGTCGTGACGACAAGCACGGTGTTCATGGCGCTCACGCTCGACTGCACGCGTTGCCACGATCATAAATATGACCCGCTCACGATGAACGATTTCTATTCGATGTATGCCTACTTCAATACACTCGACGGCAATCCGATGGACGAAAACCGGGAAGACCCGGCCCCGGTGCTCAAGGTTGCAAGTTCTGAGCAGAAGCAGCAGCTTGCGGCGCTGGCCACGGAAATCTCCGCAATCGAAGCCAAATTGACCGGCCCCTGGCCCGAAGTCGACGCCGCCCAGGCCGCCTGGGAAGAGCGCTGCCGGCAGGAAGTTGCCGCTGCCAGCGAAGTGGCCGATGACGATCCATTCTCGGTCGCCGCCGTTGCCGAAGAATCAAAGCCGCAAAACGATGCTCCGGGGCAGCTTACGGTAAACGATTGGCACTGGGTTGGCCCGTTCGGCAGCGATCGACGTTACCTCCAGGGACGGAGCCACGGTCCGGAAGGCAAGAAAGTCGATCTTGTCGAGACCTTTAAATTGCCGACGAGTGAAATGGTTGCCTGGGTCCGCAAGCCCGAATGGGTGGACGGTGCAGTCCATACTGATCTGCCAGGCGAGTCGGTCGCCAATTTTCTTTATCGGACCATTCGCTGCGACAAGCCAGAAAAGGTCACCATCGCGCTCGGTAGCGACGATGCCATTCGCGTCTATTTGAATAACGAACAGGTGCATAACAACGACGTGGAGCGCGCTGTGGCAGCCGACCAGGATACCGTCGATTTGAATTTAAAGCCCGGCGAGAACCAATTGCTGGTGAAGATTATTAACTACACCGGCGCTGCGGGTTTTTATTTCAAGATCACCTCGCCGCACACAATCGTCCCCGGCGACATTTACGACCTCGCCCGACGCCCCGCTGACGAGCGGTCGGCCGAAGAGCAACAACGGCTGCGCGAGTTCTTCCGCAACAACCTGGCCGAAGCTCAAGAACTGAAGACGCTTCGCACCGAGTTGACCAAAAAGCGAGAAGCCAACTTGGCCGTCGATCGGGAAATTCCGACCACACTCGTTTTTCGGGAAAAGGCCGAGCCGATCCCATCCCATATTCTCAATCGAGGTGAGTACGATCAAGTCGGCGAAAAAGTTGAGCGGCGGACGCCCTCTGCCTTACCCCCGATGGCGGCCGAGTTGCCCAATAACCGCTTGGGGCTGGCCAAGTGGATGCTCGATCCGGCCCACCCCCTGACGGCGCGCGTCGCGGTCAATCGCTGTTGGCAACAAGTCTTCGGGACCGGCATCGTGAAAACCTCTGAAGACTTCGGCTCGCAAGGCGAACCGCCCAGCCATCCCGACTTGCTCGACTGGCTGGCCGTTGATTTCCGCGACAATGGCTGGGACGTAAAGCGACTGATGAAGCTGATGGTCACCTCGGCCACATATCAACAATCGTCGGAAGTGACGCCCGAGCTTTGGCAGCGCGACTCCGACAACCGTTTACTGGCGCGCGGTCCGCGGTACCGGCTCGATGGCGAAACTCTGCGCGACCAGGCATTCTTCGCCAGTGGTTTACTGGTGGAGAAATTGGGCGGTCCAGGTGTCAAACCGCCCCAGCCCGCGGGGTTGTGGGAGGCGGTCGGCTTCGTCGGCTCCAACACCGAGAAATTCGTGGCCGACGAGGGGGCCGAAAAGCTTCACCGCCGGGCGCTCTACACGTTTATCAAGCGAACTTCACCACCTCCGCAGATGAACGCGTTCGATGCCCCTTCGCGGGAGTTCTGCATCACCCGCCGCGAGCGGACTAATACGCCGCTGCAAGCGCTGGTGCTGATGAACGAACCGCAATTCGTCGAAGCGGCCCGGGGACTGGCCGAGCGAACGTTGCGCGAAGGCGGTGCCACGCCTGCCATGCGTGCTCGGTTCATGTTCGAGCTCTGTGTGTGTCGTCCCCCGTCAGCGATCGAAGCGCAAGATCTACAGGATGGCGTCGCGCAAGATCTCGCCCACTATCAAGCAAACCCAGAAGCGGCGAAGGCGCTCACTTCCATTGGTATCGCACCATCGTCGGAATCACTCGACAAGGCGGAGCTTGCCGCCTGGACAATGGCCGCCAATACCCTGTTGTCGCTCGATGAAGTCGTCACGAAGAATTAGTGGAGGAGTGAGTAAGTGAGTGGTGAGTGGTGAGTGGTGAGTGGTGAGTAGGTGAGTAGGTGAGTAGGTGAGTGGTGAGAGTAGGTGCAATGGGTTACGACAGTACATTCGGTTTGGATGACTTCGAGCTTTACCGCTTGGCGCGCCAATTTCGGGTTAGAACATACGCCTTGATTCGCCGATTACCAGTCGAAGAACGGTATGCCCTTGCTCCGCAAATGAGAAGGGCGGCGATCTCCATCTCCAATAACATTGCCGAAGGACACGGACGGTGGTATTACCAAGACAACATGCGCTTCTGCAGGATAAGTCGTGGTTCGGTTGAAGAAGTCATCGACGACTTGAATATTTGCCTCGATGAGAAGTATGCCGATGCCGACGAAATTCTTCTACTCAAAGAGCAAGCAAAGGAGTTGATTGCACGCATCAACGGCTATTTGAGTTACTTAAAGAGATCGAAGCAGGGAGCAGAGAAACGATAGCCGCCCCTACTCACCTACTCACCTACTCACCTACTCACCACTCACTCCCCCCAGCCATGACCCTATTCGATCAACATCAACTAGCAACTTCGCGACGGGCCTTTTTAGGTCAGAGCGGCCTCGGTCTTGGCGCGGCGGCGCTCGCGTCGTTGTTGCCTGGTGCGGCACAAGGCGCGGCTAGTCCCGCCGCGACGGGCGGATTGCCCGGACTGCCCCATTTCGCTCCCAAGGCGAAGCGGGCGATTTACCTGTTCATGAATGGCGCCCCCAGCCAGCTCGACCTCTTCGATTACAAGCCGAAGATGCAAGAGATGTTCGACGCCGATCTGCCCGAAAGCATTCGCATGGGGCAGCGGCTGACGACGATGACCTCCGGCCAAACGCGATTTCCAATCGCGCCCTCCAAATTCAAGTTCCAGCGGCACGGTCAGCACGGCGCGTGGGTCAGCGAACTGCTGCCCTATACGGCCCGCATGGTCGATGACCTCGCGATCGTTAAGTCGCTCCACACCGAGGCGATCAACCACGACCCGGCCACCACCTACCTTTGCACGGGACACCAGCTTCCCGGCCGCGCCAGCATTGGCTCCTGGCTCAGCTACGGCCTGGGCACGATGAATCAAGATTTGCCCGCGTTTGTGGTAATGACGCCTTCCTGGTCGAGCAAGGCGTCCGCCCAAGCCCTGTTCAGCCGGCTGTGGGGATCGGGTTTTCTTCCCACCATGCATCAGGGCGTGGCCCTCCGTAGCCAAGGCGATCCCGTTCTGTTTCTCTCCAACCCCAGTGGAGTCGACGAGGGCACCCGCCGCCGCATGCTCGACCGCGTCGCGCGCTTCAACGAGCGAACGCTCGATTCCTTCGGCGATCCCGAAACGCAAACGCGCATCGAACAGTACGAGATGGCGTTCCGCATGCAGACTTCGGTGCCGAGTTTAATCGATATCTCCGACGAGCCGCAGCACATTCTCGATATGTATGGCCCCGACGTACGCACGCCCGGAAGCTTCGCCGCAAGCTGCCTGCTCGCCAGGCGGATGATCGAACGCGACGTGCGGTTCATCCAAATTTTCCACCGCGGCTGGGATCAGCACGGGAACCTTCCCAGCGATCTCGCGCTGCAATGCAAAGACGTGGACCAGGGCGGTTGGGCACTGATTCAGGATTTGAAACAGCGCGGCCTGCTCGATGACACGCTCGTTTTTTGGGGCGGCGAGTTCGGCCGCACCGTTTATTGCCAGGGCGGTCTTACCAAGGACAATTATGGCCGCGATCACCACCCCCGCTGCTTCACCATCTGGCTCGCCGGCGGCGGCATCAAACCCGGCATCGTGTACGGTGAGACCGACGACTTCAGCTACAACATCGTCGACAAGCCCGTTCACATCCACGAGCTGAACGCGACAATCCTCCACGCGCTGGGCATCGACCACCGCCGACTTGGCTTTAAGTTCCAGGGTCTCGACGTTCGGCTGACCGGCGTCGAGGAACGCCAGCCGGTGATGGAGTTGATGGCGTGAGGAAGCTGTTAGCTGTTAGCTATCAGTCAGTCGTTTTGGCCGCGCGCTGTCGCGAAGTCCACGACGCCACTACTTTTGCTCGGCAGATTTTGCGGCTTTGCTCACAAGCGAGTTGGTGTCGGTCGCCAGCCGCTGGACGACCGCCTCCTGCCGAAGCTCACGATGCTGCCGCATGATCTCCGCGACGTAGAGCCGTGCCCACCACTCGTCGTCGCGCTCCGACAGCTTCCATAGCTGTTCTTTCGCTTCCGGCAACGCCTTCTGAAACTCCTCGCCGAATTTGTGCTCCTTGAGCCAGATCGCATTGCCGACAATGTGCTCTGCCAGGAGAACTTCGCGTCGTAGTTCGCTTTCGACTTTCTGGCGTATTTCTTCTTCCCGATCGGCTTTTCGTTGTTGCGGAGTTTCGCTTGCTCCCTCCACTTTTGGCTGTTCCCTAGCGGCTTCCAATTCCTCTTGTATCTCCCGTAGCCTGGCGACTGTCGCGGCGTGTCGTTGTGGATTGGCTTGATAAAAAACAATCAACGCCCGCCCTGGCGATCGTTCATAGATGTATTCAATAAAAGCGGTCGGAATCTCCGGTGGTGGCTTTGTATTTAGTAGTCCGCGAACATAGTCTCTGTAATCTTCGTAATTGACCGGTTGCAATGGCGGCACACCCGGCCCAGGGGACCCCGCATTGTCATGACTCTGAAACCAGTCCCGCACAAACGAGCGGAGATGCTCATTGTCGGC
>JBBDYG010000037.1:0-6733 GCA_040901765.1 Pirellulales bacterium | reverse complement strand
ATCGACTAGATTACCCGGATCATGGAGCGCTTGAGGCCGGTGGGCCGTCAGATTCACTCCCCAATCTGCCCAAAGTTGGCGCGCCACTCGTCGTGATCGGTTTGATCAACAGCGCCGCTTAGATTGTAATCGCCAGCGAGGAACGCCAGCATGTGGCGAGGTTCAAGCGTCTCAAATCGAATGCGCCGCGCACGATGATACGCTGTGTGAGAATTTCGCATGGGTCTTCTCCAAACCGGGTTTTTGCGGCTGGCCTAGAACCTGCTTCCAATGACCCTAACACAACCCACCGAGGGATTGCAAACAAAATGCGCTGATTTTCAACAATGAAACTGCTAGCAGTCGGGCAACCGCAAGGAGCTAGTGGCGGCGGCCGGCAGTAGGCAGCAAGAGACGCGATGTGCGCCGCTGTATTTTCTTCACTGCCGTCTGCCCGCTGCCAGCTATTTATTGATGCTTAGATTGATAATGAGCCATCGGTGTCACTGGAAGGGGCATGGGAGTGGTTTTGCCAAACGCGGCGCGATGGCGATCGCGGTGGCAAAAGTCGGCGAGTTTTGCCAGGCGGCGCCCACGACTCGCCCTTGATTTTCCGGGGGATTCGCGTTCGGGGCCGCGCAAAACGGCAGTCAATTAACTTACATTTCGGGTGGCTTTCGGTCATCGCGTTCTGGCTCCGGCGGTGGTTTTGCAAGGGCAGCGGGTCACCATATCGCACCGTGGGCGCGCACATCCCGAGCGATGACGAATGCGCCGCGCGGCGTGGTCGCTGATAGCGCGCACCGCTTTCCAACGCGGAATGCGGATTTCAGAATGCGGAATGCGGAATCTAGGACGGTCGAGAATGGCTTGGGCCTATTCTCGCTTCCTCGCTTTTCTCATTCCTCGGCGGGCGGTGGACGAGTGTGGGAATGCATGACAAATGCCTCCTGGTTGGTGTACAGATTTGTATGTACACTACCAGAAAGGGTGGCATTTTTCAAGCACAAAGTTTTGGAGAAGTAGGCAGAGGCCGTAGGCAGTGAAGAAACAAGGCGACGCACGTCGCATTCTTTTACTGCCTACTATGCTGTCAGCCCGATGAGATCACGAAGCCGCTTGGCAACGTCGAGCGGTGCATCAGTGGTCTGCCGCGATTACGGCAACGCCTCTTCCGTTGGGTTCTCGTCGGCGGTCTCGTCGGTGGGCGGCTCTTCCGAAGCGTTCTCGGCGCCGTCTTCCGCGTGCGTATCCGCCGCGTGCGCATCTTCAGCCGGCGCGAGCACCTCGAGCTTCGCTAGCGACTCGTCGATCTTGCCGGCCACGTCTTCGTACTTTAGTTCCGTGCTGGCGTCGTGCAGCACTTCGGTATCGAGCCGCATGTATTGATCGAAGAGCGTTTCGCTGGCTTCCTTGGCCTCGGCCTTTTGCTCGGGGGTAAGGGTCGAAGAATCAATCAAGTCCGTCATGACCTCAGACATTTCTCCCAGGTGATGGAGTGCGTCGTGGGCGTCTTCCGGCTTGCCTGCGTCGAAGGCTTCCTTCACCTCCGGCGCGTGCTCTTTTAGCTCTGCCACGGCCGCGGAAAATGTTTCCGGCATTTCCTCATGCTCGTGATCGTGGTCGGCAACCGGAGCTGGCTCTGGCTCGCCACCACCGCACCCGGCCAGAACGACAATGGAAAGGCCCGCGATGCTTGCTAAACCAATACTGCGCAGGGATACGAACATACGTGCTACTCCTAATTTTTGGCTTAAACTTCCGTGGTTACTAATTCACGTTCAATGGCTTGGGAAGCGATGGTAGGCGCTGGCACCGTGTCGCGCCGTAGACCCCTACCGGGCCGTCCAGTATAACCCTAAGCTTGCCTGGCGTGACTAGGCCCCGTCGGCCCGGGATTTGCCGCAATCGATCTATGGTCCATCGACCGACACCTCGGCAGTTGCCTGCAATCGGCTGGCGCGAGTGGCTGGCGCTGCCGGAGTTGGGAATCGCCCGGATCAAGGCCAAGGTCGACACGGGCGCCCGCTCCTCGGCGTTGCATGCGTACGACATCGCCTACTTCGATCACCAAGGCAGCCAGTTCGTGCGGTTCAAGGTCCACCCCGTCCAGCGCAACTCGCGCATCGTGCGGGCTTGCGAGGCGGAGGTGATCGACATGCGGAACGTCACCACCTCGGGGGGGCACATAACGCTCCGGCCAGTGATCTTCACCGACGTGGTATTATCGAACCAGCGGTGGAAAGTCGAGCTAACCTTGATCGCCCGCGATGAAATGGGGTTTCGCATGCTGCTGGGAAGGCAGGCCCTGCGGGACCATTTCCTGGTCGACCCAGGCAGTTCGTTTCAAGCGCAGAGGCGGCGCGATAAACCCGCCAGATAGATTATGCGAATCGATTCATCCGGGAAGTTGATGGCTGATTCCGATACTGCGAAGCAGTTAAACTCCAAAGCCTAGGGTCGCGGAGCGCACCCTAGGGTTACGTCCCCGACGCAATCCTTACTCCGAAGGAGTTACACACGTCGTCAGTTCGAATTGTATAACTCCTTCGGAGTAATGCTCGATCGTGGGCGGTTTACCCAGGGTGCGCCGCGGACGGCGACCCTGGGCTTTGGACTTTAACTGCTTCGCAGTAAAAAAATGGGCCGCGAGAATTCCGCAACTTGCCGAAAGCCAGACTCAAAGAATATAACGCACGAACTACATCATGAAGATTGGCATCCTGTCCCGACGCCCCAGCATCTATTCGACCAAAGCCATCCGCGAGGCGGGGGAGCGGCGCGGGCATGAGGTTCAGGTCGTCGACTATCTCCGCTGCTACATGAACATCACCTCGCACAAACCGGAGGTGATCTACGGCGGCCGCGTGCTCGAAGGCTTCGACGCGATCATCCCCCGCATCGGCGCCTCACAGACCTTCTACGGGGCGGCCGTGGTGCGGCAGTTCGAGATGATGAATGTCTTCTCGGTGAACGAATCGCAGGCCATCACCCGGTCGCGAGACAAACTCCGCTGCTTGCAGCTTTTGTCGCGTAAAGGAATCGGCCTGCCCGTCACCGGTTTCGCGCACTCGACCAAAGACATCGACGGACTGATCGACATTTGCGGCGGCGCGCCGCTGGTGATCAAGCTGCTCGAAGGAACGCAGGGCATCGGTGTGGTGTTGGCCGAGACTCGCAAAGCAGCGCAGTCAGTCATCGAGGCCTTTCGCGGACTCGATGCGAACATCCTCGTACAGGAATTCATCAAAGAAGCAGGCGGCGCCGACATCCGCTGCTTTGTCGTCGGAGAGAAAGTCGTGGCGGCCATGCAGCGCAACGCAGCGCCGGGCGAGTTTCGCTCGAACCTTCACCGGGGCGGCTCGGCGCAGAAGGTGAAAATCACCCCCGAGGAACGCAGCACCGCCATCCGCTCGGCGAAGGCGATGGGCCTGCGCGTGGCCGGTGTCGATTTGCTGCGGTCCAACCACGGGCCGGTGGTCATGGAAGTGAACTCTTCGCCGGGCCTGGAAGGAATCGAAGCGGCCAGCGAGATCGACGTGGCCGGCAAAATCATCGAATTCATCGAAACCGGCGCTCGCCCCGGCCGCACCAAAGACCACGTCAAGGCGTGACCGCCGCCCGTTATCACCGCTAATCCCGTCGCAATCCGGCCCAAGCCGCGCTTTCGCAAACGCGCAAGCCCCGACTACCTGCACTCACTGCTATCGCGCGGCCGATGAATTCCATAGCCGACTTCCATCCCCCTGCTCAAAGGCTCTCTCGAAAATGTGGCGGGCGCTGTTTCTAGCTTTGGGTTTCTACAGTTGCGTGCTGGGATTCGAGGCGCTGGTTCTCGACAAGGCCGTCTTGAAGCCGGAAATTCGCGATGGACAAGCCCTCGCGAGTCGCGAAGTCGTTCCGCCCGAGTGGGCGCCCTGGAGCTTGCTCGCGGCCGGATCGGTCGTGGTGCTCTATTCGTTTACGATTCCTAAACGCGTCGCGGCCTAGTGGGGCGATCCTGCCTAAGACCGACCGGTCAGCTCACGGTTATACCGGTCAAAGTGAGCGTGAAGCCGATGCGCGCGTACCAGACGTTGTAATCGGCCTGCTGAACGGTCCCGTTGTCGTCACCATCGGCCCGCAAATCGGTCGTTGAATGCAGTGTGTTCTGCCAGACCGTATAGTCCGCCGCGTTGACCGTTCCATCGCCGTTGTAGTCGCCCCGAAGCTCAAACACTTTGTCGACCACAGCGTCAGGCCGCCATTGCACCGATGTGAATGAAGTACCCACTCCGAGGATGATCAGCGACTGCTCAACCTCCAAGTCGCCTATCGCAACGTCGATTTCCGGAACATTAAAAACCGTGCGTTCCTGGGTCAATATGAAATCCCACGCCGGCAGCCAGATTTCATCGGTGGCGCTCGTCTGATTCGCCAAGTCAATCGCGTCCCGCAGCGACATCACGATCGGGTCGCTGGTGCCGTCCCAAGTGTCGGCCAGCCCGGTGACGATGTAATCCGGCGAGCCGACAATGTCGCCGTTAACGCCGTGAGCGAGACCCATCGTCTCATTCCCCAACCGATTGTTGCCGCCTGACGTGAACGACCGATGGGTTCCGGCGAACACGTCGTGGCCCATCATTCCCCCTTCCGTGTTGTTGGCAATGATCGTGTTTTGCACGACCACATTGTGGGCGGAATTCATGGTGCTGGCAGACTCTAGATGCACGCCGCCGGTCTCATCGTCGGACTCGTTGACAGTGATCACGCTGTTGGTAATCGAGCCGCGGCCGGTGGAGTTAAAGTAAATAGCTCCGCCCTTGCCCGAGCTACCGGTTGCGTTTCCGACAATGGCACTGTGATCCAGATTCAAGATGCCGCCATTCTGCACGCGAATCGCCCCGCCGTCTGCCTGCGAGCCGTTGGGCGACTCGCCCAGGCACAGTGTCACCCACGACAGATCGAGTGTGTCGCCGCTGGTGATGTCGAAAAGCCGGTCGTCGCTGGTCATGCTGAAGCCGTCGATGATCGTCTGCCCCGGCCCCGAGCCGCGGATCGCGATCGTGCTCACAATGTCGAGGTCGCCCTGCTCCGCGCCGCCATTACCGGTGATCAGCATCTCGAACTTCCACGCCGGCAGCCAAATCTCTTGCATGCCGGACGTCGTATTGGCCGTGTCAATCGCATCCCGTAGCGACCGCACCAGCGAGTCGTTCGCGTGGTTGAAAGTATCGACAATGCCCGTCACCACGTAGTCGACGCTTGAACTGACGTGGTCCGTCGGCAGCAGACTGTTCGGATCCACGTTCGGGTCCAAGTTCGATCCAGTGACGCTCGTGAACATGTTTCCGCCGTAACTCGTGAACTGAGCGATTGGCGTCGACAACAGATCGTTACCGTTGTTATTGCTGGTAGTGTTTTGGGCCACGATTGATTGTTCCAATCTCACTTTTGAAGCGTCCGTCCCGGTGCCCGCCGCGTAGATTCCGCCGCCGCCGTTGTATGTCTGAGTGTGTTGCGTCGAGTTGGCGGAAACAACGCTGCGTATGATATGCCCCTCCGTGTTAAGCCCAAAGTAAATCCCGCCGCCATTGCCATTTCCGTTGCTGTTGGTGGCTTTGTTCCCGATGATCGCCACCTCCGTCAGCGTCAACTCGCGAACGGTGGGCGTTGTATTGTTGTTCAAGCGAATCGCCCCGCCGTCGTTGCCGGTCTGCCCGCCGGTCAGCGTGACCCGTGAAAGATCGAGGGATCCGGAGCCATGCGTCTCGAAGATGCGATCCGGAGTGGTGAGTCCCCCGGCGTCGATGATCGTCGAACCAGCGCCGGACCCGACGATCTTCATATGGCCGAAATCGATCTCCATATCGCCTTCGTCATCCTTCGTCAGCACGTGGTGCCAGGCAGGCACCCACACGGTTTGCGCGTTGGGAGTGCCAACGGCGTCATTCACCGCTTCCCGCAGCGAGAGAACCCAATCATCGTCCGCACCAATCGTGAAATCGATAACGCTCGTCACAATGTAGTCGACATCGGTGCTCACCAGATCGCTGCCAAGAAGCCCTGACGTGGTGAAATTTGAACCCGCGACGCTGGTGAACATGTTGCCGCCGAAGCTGGTGAAGAATGCGATCGGCACCCGGAACAGGTCATTGCCCATGCTATTGTTGGCCGTATTATCGGCAACGATCGATTGCTCCAGCCGCACCTTCGCTCCCACGGTCAAATTGCCACCAGCATAAATGCCGCCCCCGCCACCGTCGTCGGTCGTCTGCGCTGTGTTGTCGGTGATTACGCTGCGAATCATGTGCGCCTCCGCGCCCGGCTCGAGATAAAGGCCTCCGCCATTCCCGTTCCCAGTTGCGTTCGTAGCCGTGTTCCGCACAATCGCCACATCGCGCAGCGTCAGCTCGCGCACGCCCACCGTCGTATTGTTCTTAACGCGAATCGCCCCGCCATCATCCGTAGTTTGCCCGCCGGTGAGTGTAACCCGCGCGAGGTCCAGCGAACCTGCCTCAAGTGTCTCAAAAACGCGGTCGCGCGCGGCGAGCGTCGTAGCATCAATAACCGTTTTCCCGGCACCCGTGCCAACGATCACCATGTGCCCGTTGTTGATATCAAAGTCGCCTTGGTTGTCACCGCCGCTGCCTGCCACACTGAGTGTGTAGTTTCCAGCGGGAGCAAACACGTAATTTGTGCCGGAGATACTGTTTGCTTCCGGTGATGTCAAGAATCAATTGCAACAGAGGTACTTGGCAATTACTTCCGCTGG
>JBBDYG010000036.1:0-6782 GCA_040901765.1 Pirellulales bacterium | reverse complement strand
CAACACGCCGCGGTTCGCCACGAACGCCCACATCTCGTTTGCCGCGCTGAATCAGCTTGTGACTCAGGTCTCGTGGGTGAAACTGCGAGACGGCGGGCAAGTCACCGCAACCCAGACGAAGACAGCGGCACCGGCGAAATAGAGAGACGGCATTTTGTGCCGCTGCGGTTATTCACTCAAATCACAAAACAGGGAAATCAATAGCACCCCGTGCCTCCGTTGGAAATCAAGATTTCCCTTTGAGTTATCCGTAAGCTGGTGCTTCAACTTCAACATGCACCGCCAACCGCTGCTCACGCTGTTCGACCGCTACGAAGCGCACCACCCGAGCGAAGCGCCGATGATCGCGCGAGTGCGAACTCTGGTCGCGTCGCACTCCGATTGCTTCGAGCGGACCTGCCTGCCGGGGCACATTACGGGTTCGGCGTGGATCGTGTCGGCCGACGGCGAGCGGCACTTGCTCGTTCATCACCGCAAGCTCAACCGCTGGCTACAACCCGGCGGCCACGCCGACGGCCAGACCGACGTTGCCGCCGCCGCGCTGCGCGAAGCGGTGGAGGAAACCGGCTTGTCGTCGCTGCGATTTGCGGACGATGCCCCCTTGCTTGCGCTGCGGGCTCGTGATGACGCTCCGCTGCCGCTCGACGTCGATGTCCACGTGATCCCCGAACGCCTAGATACGGCGGGCAACCTCATCGACCCCGCGCACGAGCACCACGACATTCGCTTTCTGCTCATCGCCCCGCCGGACGAAGCGATTCGCGTCAGCGACGAATCGCACGACGTGCGTTGGTTCACGCGGGAGGAAATCGAGCGGCTCGACACGGACGAAAGCGTGCTGCGAATGCTCCGCAAAGTAGCAGGCAGATGGCAGTAGGCAGTAGGCAGTAGGCAGTAGGCAGTAGGCAGTGATGTTAGCCTTACGCGGAGGCGGGTCTCCGAGCTGTAGCGGAGCGCGGCACGAAGTCGAGCATAAATTGCTCTAGGTCCCAACCCTACGGTTTTGTAAAACTTGCAACCGTCGGCAAGGTCTTCGCCACCTTGCAGATCTCGCTAATCCTCTCCACCAGCCACTTTCTCGCCGATATTCGCATGATGCAAAGTGGAAATCGTGCGTTTGGCACCCCAATCGCATAGCTCACCGCCCGAACGCGCCAGTCACGGATCGACTCGCCGACCCCGCCGACAAACCCCACCTTGGACAATCGCATGGATGCACTGCTTGCGGACGCTTGGTCCCCCGCCTGGACTCTCATTCACCTGCTCGGTTTGTGCGCCGCGTGGTCAACGCGGCTGCACTTAAGCGAGCGAGGGCGGCACCTCGCTCACGCCGGGTTCCTGGCTGCCTTCCTGGCCATCGCCGCCTGCGCGGTGATTGCTTATGCCGACCTCAACCGCATGTGCCTGTTGTCGGGAACCACCATGGGCGCGATGGTCATCTGGGCCGTCTGGGAAAGCCAGTTCGAACACCGCGAGCATGGCCACACACCCGCCGCGCGGAACGAGTTTCACTAGCCGCAAGCGGCGCAGCCCGAGTGGTTCGTTGGTTAGCTAACGGCGCCGGTCCGCGCTTCGACGGCCACCCCCGGCCCTAGCCCGAGGAGGCGCCGGCCGTCGCAAATGCTCCGGGCGCGCGTCAGCGTATTGATCGAGCGCCGCCTGTAAGGTTTCGGCGGCCGTGCCGTCTGCCGGCGAGCGATCTGCCGGTGTGGTGGGCCGTTCTTCAAACGGATCGGCCGATAATTCGACGAGCCGGCCATTGCGATAGAGCTTATGCGTGGTGCTCATCGCAAATTCGTGCGTCGCCTTCGGGCCGCCGTCCTTCGAGTACCAAGCGTATCGCCATTCGCGCGGTTTGCCCGGAGCGCCCATCAACTGCGGCCAGAAACTATGTCCGTCGATCGTAAGCGTCTCGGGCAGGTTGATTCCGGCTGCTGCGCACAGCGTTGGCAAGAAATCGGTGCTGTCAATCAGATCGGCGTTTACCTTCCCAGCCGGAACGTGCCCCGGCCAATTCGCGATGAGTGGCACGTGGGTACCTCGGGCGTTCACTGATCCCTTGCCGCCTTGATACGGCTGTCCCTTGAACTGCGACGTGAGACTCTTTGCCGTGCCGTTGTCGCCGAGGAAGATCACCAGCGTGTTGTCGCGAATCTTCAACTCATCGAGCTTTGCCACCAGCCGGCCCACGAGCTTGTCCATATATGCCGTCATGTCGGCAAAGTGCGCGTCGCTGCGATTTTCTTTCTCGCCGCGCGCCTGCGGATCCCATTCGGCGCTGTCGGGTGTCGGTTGAAACGGAGCGTGCGTGAGCATCATTGGGTAGTACAGCAGGAATGGTCCGTCTTTGTGTCTGGTGACAAAGTCGAGCGCAAAGTCGTTGACCAAATCGGGACCATACTCGCCGTCCGTGAAGTCGCGCTCCTTGCCGTTGTATTCCAACCCTGGGTTTGCATACCGCGGCGGTCGCCGCGTGTGCTGCCACAGGCACGATTCATCGAACCCCAGCCGCTGCGGCAACCGCTTGCCACGGCCAAGCTGCCACTTGCCAGCAATGCCCGTGGCATAACCGGTCTGCTTCAGCAAATGCGCAAACGTCGTCGCGTCGCGGTCAATTGTGCCGAACTGAATGTAATTCCGCACATTCGACATGCCCGTCATCAACTCGACCCGCGTTGGCGTACACAGTGGTTGAACGTAACAATTTTCAAACCGCATTCCCTCGGCAGCCAGGCGATCGAGATTCGGGGTCTGGTACGACTCCCCCCCATTGGCGGTCAAACACTCGTAGCCAAAGTCGTCGGCCATAATGAGCACGATGTTCGGCTCCGCTCGATCCGCCGCCAACATGTGGCTACCGGAAAGTAGAGTAAGGTGCAGCAAAACTGCAATGCGGCAAATCATGGTCAGTCTCATTCGTTCGATGTGGAGATTATTCTTCGATTGGGAGAAATGTCGCACTCCCAGTTCCTTCGGCCGCTGGTTACAATAACTCCGCTCATCGGCGGAGTTCATTGTCGTTGATTTTACCCGAGTCCGCTCAAACCACTATGGCCACGATCGACGCGCCGGTCAAAAGCTTGTTCAGTCCCGAGCGTTATCCCGCCGTGAAGGCGATCATCGACGCGGAAATCGACTCCGGTCACTCGCTGGCCGACATGGTCGGCGAGAAAATCTTCGCGCAAATCATTCAGGGCGAACTGCCCAGCGGCACGCGGCTCAAAAGCACCGAGGTCGCCCAGACGCTCGGCGTCAGTCGCACCCCCGTCGCCAAGGCAATGGCCAAGCTCACCGCCGACGGCATCCTGACGCAGCCCAACAACTACCGCGCCGCGGTCGTCGCCGGTGCGTCCCACTGGCTCGTTCAGATGCACGAGTTGCGACAGATCATCGAACCCGAAGCGTCCGCCCGCGCCGCCGGCAAGATCGATGCCGACGTGCTCCGCGATTTGCAATCGCTCGCCAGCGACGCCGCGCCAACCGACGAGTACGACTGGACCGAGGCGGCGCAGTTTTTCGATTTCGCGCTCCACCTGTCGATTGCGCAGTTCTGCGGCAACTTGCCGCTGGCCGTATCGGTCCGCAAGTGCTGGTCGTACAAGCAGTCGTCTTATCAACTGCTGCAAGGCAGCCGCTCCGCGCAGCTTGAACCCGAATACCATCAGCACGTAGCAATCCTCAAATCCCTCGCCGACGGCGACAGCGAAGCCGCCCGGCGCGAAATGACCGCTCACCTTGAAGCGGCGTGGCGCAGCCGGTATGCGGAGCGCGTTGTTTAACGGCGCAGCGATTCATCCTTTATCCCGGAGGGATTGCAGCTATTAGCCGGTGGTAAAGCGCAAGCGCCACCACCGGAAAACGGTCCCTCCGAATTCAAGCACCCCGGTAGGGGTGCCAGCAACTCCTAGCAGCGGCGATCAAAAAATATGGCAAATCGGATCGGCCGTGAAACATGACTAGCCGCTCGCACGATCTTGACAAACCATAAATATGGTTTTATGGTTATTGCATGAAAACCACGGTCGAAATCCCCGACACGCTTTATCGCCAGCTCAAAGCCCGCGCTGCGCTCAAAGGTCAGACGGTCAAAGACTTTATGGTCGAAGCCGTCCGCGCTAAACTCGACGACGACCGTGCCAAGCCGAAGAAGGAAACCGGCTGGGAAGCTGCATTCGGCGCTGCTGACCCCAAGGACGTTGCAGAGGTTCAGCGGATTATTGACGAGGAATTCTCCAAAATTGATCCGGACGACTGGAAGTGATCCTCGACACGAATGCCGTCTCCGCGATCCTCGTGGGCGAACCGCTCATACAGACCCGCCTGCCGGCTGGTGTTCGCCAGCATCTGCCAGTCATCGTCATCGGCGAATACCAATTCGGAATGCTTGGTTCAAAACGCCGCAAGAAAATGGAATTAGCGTTTGCGCGTCTCGAATCGCAGTCCATCATCCTGCCATGCGATCGAAGTACTGCGGACCAGTACGCGGCCATCCAGCACGACCTCAAACTGCGCGGTCGGCCGATCCCAATCAACGACGTCTGGATCGCCGCCCTGGCCCGCCAGCATTCACTACAAATCGTCAGCCGCGATCCGCATTTCGACCAGGTGCAAGGCGTGCGAAGGGTGAGTTGGTAGGTGCGACAGCCGCAGTTGGTAGGTCAGGCTGTGCCTGACAACCCTCCTCGATGCCTACTTCCTCTTTACCGCGAAGCGGTTGAGTCTTTCAGCCCAGCGTAGGTCGCAGGAGCGACCAACGCTGGGACCGTGAACCGCCCCATGCTCGATACCCTGAAAGGGTTTCATCATCGAAACGCTCTAAGGATGCGACTCCGGACTGGTCACGGCCGCGCGCATCTTACTACAATGGACAACATTCCGAGTTTGATGGGGTGCCAAGTTCGGTCCATTCAGTCACTGCCAGCGCGGAGAGGCAAGACTAATGCATCCACGTCGGTTTATTCTCGCGAAGCTCGAGCTTGTTGCGTGGTGTCTCTTCGCGCTGTTGGCTTCACAGTTGGCGCAGCCTGCACTCGCTCTGCCGGCTTACAACATCGTGCCGATTGGCCTTGATGATCTCGAACACACTTATAACGGCGGCTCCACGTTCAATGGTGTCCAGGATTTGAATGAAGCAGGTCATATCATGGGGTATGCCAATCGGCACTTCGGTGGCAGCGCTGCTCTGGGCCGCAGTGCTTGGCTCTACAACGGCAGTACCACACTTAACATCGGGCTAATCACCAGTGAGCATACCCGTAACGACGGGTACAAATCGAGCTTCCCCGAAGAAATGAACGATCTGGGGCAGGTTCTCGGTTACTCCGATCGTTACAAGGGGGGCAGCACGGAATTAGGCCAAAGTGCCTGGCTCTACGATGGTGCGAACACTGTTAACATCGGCCTCACTGGGCCGGAACACACTCGAAGCGACGGCTACCGGAGAAGCACCGCAGAAGAACTAAATGAGGCTGGGCAGGTTAGCGGAACGTCCAATCGTTATAGCGGTGGAGAAATCGAGTTGGGCCAGAGTGCCTGGCTCTACGACGGAGCGACGACGATCAACATCGGCTTCACAGGACAAGAACACACGCGTGATGACGGCTACAAATTCAGCAATTCATATGACCTGAATGAGGAAGGACATGTTTTGGGAGTTTCCCGTCGCTATGGCGTTGAAGGCACCGACCTTGGTCAGAGTGCATGGGTCTACGATGGTGCCAGCACAATCAACATCGGCCTAATAGGAGGAAAGTATACGGGCAGTGATGGCTACCAATTTAGTCAGTCTTTTCGACTTAACGAGGCAGGACAGGTCAGCGGTATTTCTTGGCGCGCGGGGGGTGGCAGTAATAACTGGTTCTTCGACGGCGTGAATACTATCGAGATCGGGCTGGTTGGCGCCGAACACACTCCCCCTGACGGGCACCGGGCAGGCGGTGCCACTCGACTGAATGAAGCGGGCCAGGTTACCGGCACCTCCGAGCGCTTCGGCAGCGGCGGCCAACGTTTGGGCCGTAGCGGTTGGTTTTACAACGGCACCACCACCGTCGAAATCGGACTAACCGGGCCCGAAAACACTCGCGACGACGGGTATAGGGACATAACGCTGAAACACTTGAACCAGTCAGGTGATGTTATGGGATTCTCCGAACTGTTCAATGGCAAAAGTTCCCCGTGGGGCCGCAGTGTTTGGCTCTTTAACGGCACGACCACGATTAATGTTGGGCTGACTGACATCGAACATACCGGCAACCTTGGGCAACAAGAGAGTCATTCGCAACAATTGAACGAGGCCGGGCACGTGGCTGGATATTCATTACGATATGGAAGCGGGCGGGGAGTCAGTGCTTGGCTTTATAACGGCACGACTACTCTCAACATTGGGCTTACTGGCGCGGAGCACACTCGTAGTAGCGGAGCCCGAAGTAGCGAGGTGTGGGAGCTAAACAACGCAGGGCATGTGACCGGCTATTCCGAACGCTTCGACGGTGGGAGCATCGGTCTAGGTCGGAGCGCCTGGCTTTACGATGGCACGACCACAATTGAAATTGGGCTTACCGGAAGCGATTACACCAGCATTCATGGTGGGATGTCCAGCGAGCCTACGAGAATCAATGGTGTTGGACAAGTTATTGGGTACTCGCGGCGTTACAACGGCGGCGATGTCTCTTTGGGAGAAAGTGCCTGGTTCTATGATTCAGTGCTTGATCAAACCTTCGAGCTGAAACGGCCTTGTCGAACAACTCCTTCAAAACAAGCGTAGTTCGAGTCGGATTGGATCC
>JBBDYG010000035.1:0-7069 GCA_040901765.1 Pirellulales bacterium | reverse complement strand
CGATGAATAGGTTGACTCGCAACGAGCCTTCATAGAGGCTAATGGCTGTCATCCCGCTGGGATGAAGAGAGGCACCGAGTCAAATTACGGCTTGAAAATCTCCGGGTTCTCCGGGCTGAAGTCTTGGTCGGTGAAGCCATTGTTTAGCTTCAGGTTCGTGTAGATGAACCGTTCTTCGAGCACCGGCTCGCCGCCCGGCGTGGTCGGCCACGAGTAGGCTTCGTAAGCGACCGGAATGCGGTACTCGTTGTCGAGGTAGATGCGTGCGATGTGGAACTTGAATTCACGCCGCGGGACGGGGTGAATCGCTTCGATCATCGTCACGGGGCGACCGTCGATCTTTACGTCCGGATAATTCTTCACTTCGCATTCGCCGAATTTCGTATCGGCTTCGCCAATACCGATTAGTTCGGCCGTCAAATTGCGAATGCCCGCGCGAGTGATCGGATACTTCTGACCATTCATCGCCATCGTTCCGTTCGGATCGAGGTTGACCTTGCCGACCCTCCGCTTCCAGCCCGCTTCCAGCGCTACGAGATTGCCATTGTTTTGTCCGTCTACGTATAACACCTCGCGGCCTTGATACGGCTTCAAGAAGTACATGTAGATGCTGAAGGGCTTATGCCGCATCTTCATGAACATGTATTGCGGGTCGGTAAGCTTGCCGTCGATTTTCTCAATTTTTGTAAACTTGCACGAGTAGTCGTGAATGTTTTGGTCGATGTCCGCAAGCGCTTGCTTCGCGAGGCGGACGCACGGCATGAGCGGATGCTCGCCTTCCCGCGGCGCAAGGTCGAACGGCGAGGCCGCCGCTGGCGCAGCCGGTTGTTGGGCTGGAGCGGCCGGCTCTTGAGCCTGAGCCTGCGTCACGCGAAACACCGGTTGCGAGAGATCGGTATCCTGAGCTTTTGCGAGCCCGGCACCCGTCGCGATTGCGATGCCCAGCGCCAGCCCAACTCTATTGCCGAGGTACGTCTTAACCATATCATGAACTCCGGCGAAGATTGCCTTCAAAACTAGGTGTTGGTCGAGGGCGGTTTCCCCGGCCGCCCGTTGGGACTATCGTAGACAACCCTGCTGCCAAGAAAAAGAGAGATTTGCCGTGCCCGAAAGCCCCCTTCAAATTACTCGGATCGTTTCCGATCCGTTCAACGAAAATACCTATATCCTTAGTCTTTCGGGACGAAATGACTGCATCGTGATTGATCCGGGGCTGGAACCGGGGAAAATCCTCAACCATCTCGACTCGGCCGGACTCACGCCGGCGGCGATTCTCTGCACCCACGGCCACAGCGACCACATTGCTGGCAATGCTGCCTTAAAGGCCCGCTGGCCCGAGTGCCCGCTGGCCATCGGCGGGGGCGATGCCTACAAACTTACCGATCCCGATGGCAACCTTTCCGCGCCGTTCGGCGTGCCCCTAACCAGCCCACCGGCCGATAGCACCGTTGCCGAAGGGGATATTTACGAGGCCGCTGGCATCAGGCTGACGGTCCGCGAGACGCCTGGGCATTCCCGCGGCCACGTCGTTTTTATCTACGCAGAGGCCGGCCCGACGGTTGTTCTCGCTGGCGACGTTCTCTTTCGGGGCAACGTAGGCCGCACCGACCTGTTCGATGGCGATTCCACCGAGCTTCGCGATTCGATTCACCAGAAATTATTTACGCTGCCAGACGACACCGTCGTCTACCCGGGCCACGGCTCCGCGACGACCATCGGCGATGAGAAACGACGTAACCCGTATGTCGGCGCCCCGGCGGGGTACCAGGGTTAGGTGCAACGCAGCGGTTAGCTCGACGTTGCCGTCGACGCTAACGGTAACTCACCACCGAACCGCTACGACAAGCCACCACCCGCCCGTCGCTTTCGATGCGCAGTGAACCGTCGGGTGCAATGTCGATGCAGCGACCGGCCAGCGTGCCATCGCCGGTTTGAATGGTTACTTCACATTCGGCTAGGGCGTTGCGCTCGTTCCACGCAGTCACAAGTTCCGCTTCTTCGTTTGCAAGTTGTGCCGCCCGCGCGCGAAGCGCGTTAACAAAGCCGAGCAACAACTGCGTGCGATCGTGTGTTGTGCCAGTGGCATCGCACAGTGCGATGCTCGTGGCTTGCAGCTCCTCGGGCGCTCGGCTCACGCTGTTATTTACATTGATGCCGATGCCCACCACCAACCGATCGGCAGCGCCGTCGGCCGTGCGGCGCGATTCGAGCAACACGCCGGCCGCCTTGCGGCCTTCGAGCAGCACGTCGTTTGGCCACTTCACCTTCACCTGCCTACCGGGCGCAGCTTCTGTAATCGCATCGCAAACGGCGAGCGCCGTCGCAAGCGACATTGCCGGCCAGTGTCGGGGCGCCAAGCCCATTTCGGCGGGAGCAAGCGCCAAGCTAAAGGCGAGTGCTCCTTCGCCCGACCACCACCCGCGCCCATTGCGACCGCGACCTGCCGTTTGCCGTTCGGCAACGATCAAGGCCGGAAGCTCGTGCTCGCTCCGTTCAGCAACCACCAATGCTCGGTCGCTGGTCGAACCGAGCAGCGGATAAACCTCGACGTGCCGCAGCCAGCTATGTGCGCGAAGTTGTTTGGCAAGAATCATCCGATGCGAACCACGAGGGCTGGATTGTTAACGAGTGATCGGCTTCCGGCTGTCGGCCAGGAAACGCCGCCCAAACTTTGGCCGATAGCCGATAGCCGATAGCCGATAGCCGACAGCCTTCACACTTGCCCCGCTAGTGTCGGCCCGGTTTCGGCGCGCACTGAATCTCCCGGATCGCCGCCCGCGGCCGGAGTTTGGGCTGGGAATTCAAGCGTGAACGTGCTGCCCTGCCCCGGTTCGCTCGTCACGCGAATGCGGCCGCCGTGTTCTTGCATGATTTTCTGGCTCACCGGCAGGCCCAAGCCCGTTCCCCGTCCGCCTTTCTTCGATACGAACACCGTAAAGATTTTTTGCAGGTCGTCCTTTTCGATGCCCACACCCGTGTCCTGGACCGTGATCGTCGCCCAGTTATTGGCGGTGTCGAGACTCGTGCGAACCTCGACGCGCGCCGGGTCGCGCTCGTCGCAAGCGTCGATCGCATTGGTCACCACATTGAGCACCGCGCGATGAATCGATTCCGGGTCGAATAATAGCGTCGGCATCAACTCCGTGGGCTGCCAAGCCAGTTCCACGCCATGCTCGGTCGCGCGGCTCTGCATTAACTCCATCACTTCGGCCACCACGTCGTTCAGGTTCGCCGGCTCGGGATCAGGCTCGCGCTCTTTGCTAAATGTGAGCATGTCCATCACGAGCGTCGAAATCCGTTCCTGATTCTTCTCGACGATCTTCCATCCCTTGCGCATTGTCTCGACTGCCCGACCGGCCGCGTCGGCGTCGGCGGTACTGGATGCAAGTGCTTTGCCATGCTCGTCGATTCCCAACTCGATGAGATAACTTCCGCCACGCACGCCTTGCAGAATGTTCTTAATGTGATGCGAAAGCGTGGCGATCGTTTGCCCCACGGCGGCCAGCCGCTCGGCTTGCACCATCGCCTGGTAATAGGACGTGTCTTCCACCGCCAGGGCCGCCTGATGGGCGATGGCAATCATCAGTTTCAGATGTTCTTGCGTGAACTTATTGCTCGACCGCAGTTGCAGCATCCGCTGCGGCGTGATCGAGGTATCGATGTAAATCACCCCGACCACCCCATACCGCCCCTGCATCGGCACGCAGATCGCTTCGCGAACGCCCATCCGCACGATGCTTTGAGCCGGGTTCCAGCGGCCGTCGTCGCGGGCGTTGCTCGTCAGCACCCCTTCGTTGTGTTCCACCACGAAATCGAGAATCGTCTTGCTGATCGTGATACGATCATCGGTCCGCAAGCCGCGGCGGTGCCGGCGGACGCGCGGTTCCAGTTGCACGCCGTCCTCGCCCTTGAGCATGATGCACCCGCGATCCGCATCGACCCAATCGAAGATCATGTCCATGATCCGCGATAGCAGTTGGTCGATGTCGAGCGTGTGGCTCACGGCCAGTGCGGTGCGGTACATGATCTGCAAATTCGACCGAGCGCGGGCGAGCCACGGGCTGTCGGTCGCCGCCTCGGGAGCGGAAAAAATCTCGCTCCCCTCGGACTGCCCCATCGCATGCACGATTCGCGAGCCTTCGTCGTCGTGTGCAGCGACGATATTCACCTTCTCGCGCAGGTCGCCCATCTCCTCGCGCACACCGGTGTAAAGCAGCAGCGTGCGGCCGATTTGAATTCGGTCGCCACTGGCAAGCTCCTGCTCTTGAATCGGCTGCTCGTTGACGAACGTGCCGTTGGAGCTGCCCAGATCGCGGATAAAGTACTGATCGCCGCGTTTGACGAATTCAGCATGTTCCCGCGAGACTTCGGTGTCGTGAACCTGAATGTCGTTCGACGCGACGCGGCCCAGCATCACGTTCGGCTCGGCGAGATCGAACCGCTGCCCTTGATCTCGGCCTTGGATAACAAACAGAGACGGCACGATGACGGACTCTCCGCGGGCGCTATGAAAAGGGTTGGCTCGCGGGATTGCACATCCTCTAACAACTAGCGAGCCGTTCGAACGAACAACTTGGCATGTTCGCACGTCGCTATCTGCGGCGGCGAATCAGGCTGTTATCGTTCGCTCAAACTCGTTCTAATTCTACGGAACCGCAGCGGGTCGTGGTAGGGTTTCTCGGAAACTAGCGCGGCGCCGCGTGCAGTATCGTTTGAATAATCGGCCATCCCACCGCAATCCGTGCAGACTGTGCAGCGGTTGATAGTGCATGTCTTGGTCGGCCCGCTATAATTCGGTAACCAAACTTCGTCCCCCCCGAACCGGAACCGTCGCCACGATGCAAAAGCGTTTTTATATCTCGATTTCGGCCCTCGCTCTGCTTTTCCTACCCCCTGTACTAGGCGTGGCTTGCGTCTTCGCGGAAGAGTCCGCCTCGATCGAAGCCCGTTTGGGTCGCACCGCCAGCTATCTGGCCGCGGACGAAATGGCCGGCCGCGGCCTGGGAACCCCCGAGATTGATCGTGCCGCCGAATTCCTGCGACAGGAATTCGAGCGCCTGGGGTTAAAGACCGACTTGTTCGAGGGATCGCCCTTTCAGACGTTTCAAGTGACCGTCGATGCGAAACTCGGCGACGAGAATTCGTTGCGGCTGGCGCAGCCCGAGGGCGAAACGCCGATCGAGTTGAAAATCGGCGCAGACTACCAACCACTCGCCATCGGCGGCCCGGGCACGATCGACTTACCGCTGGTGTTTGCCGGCTACGGAATCAGCGCGGCCGAGGCGGACTACGACGATTACGCCGACATCGACGTCGATGGCAAGGCGGTGATCGTGCTGCGCCACGAACCGCAGCAGAACAATCCTCACAGCGCGCTCAACGGCACCGACGATTCCATGCACGCACCCTTTCGTCGCAAGGTAAGCAACGCCATCCAGCACGGCGCGGCCGCAGTGATCTTCGTCACCGATCAGGTCGCCGTCGACGAGCAGGTTGACCAATGGCTGAAACGCCGCGACGCGGCAGTCGTGGAACTGGCGGAGGCGCAGGCTGAATTCGCTAAGCTTGAGTCGCCGACGGCGGAGGAACTTGCGGCGTATCGCGATAACACGACGCGCATCGCGCGCAAAATTGCCGAGTATGCCGACGGAGCGGCAAGCGAAGAACAAGCGGTGCTGGCGTTCACCGGCGCGGGCGACGGCGGCGACGCCCGCAGCATTCCCGTGTTTCACTTTCGCCGCGGTGCCATAGACCAGTTGCTCGCGGCCGCCGGTAAGCCGACGCTCGCGGAGCTTGAGAAACAGATCGATGAGACCGCCAAACCGCAAAGCTTTGATATCACTCCGTGGCGCGCTACTGGGAACATAGACATCAAGCGGCGCGAGGTCACCGTGAAAAACGTCGCGGCCGTACTCGAAGGCGAAGGCCCGCTCGCCGAAGAGACGATTGTCATCGGTGCCCATTACGATCACTTGGGCCGCGGCGGCGAAGGTTCCGCCCAGCCCGGCAGCAACGAAATTCACAATGGCGCCGACGACAACGCGTCCGGCGTGAGCGCGCTGCTGGAAGTGGCCCGCCAGCTAACAGAGCGCGACGAGCCGCTGCCCCGACAGATCGTGTTCATCGCGTTCACCGGCGAAGAGCGCGGCCTGCTCGGCAGCGCCGAGTACACCCGCAACCCGCCCGTGCCGCTCGAAAACACGATTGCCATGTTCAACTTCGACATGGTGGGCCGGCTCAAGGACAACAAGCTGATCGTCAACGGCACTGGCACCGCCGACACGTTCGCACAGCTTGTGGATGATGCCAACGAGAAGCAGGGCTTCGACTTGGCCAAATCGCCTGGCGGCTTCGGACCGAGCGACCATTCCAGCTTCTATGCCAAGCAGATTCCGGTGCTTCACTTCTTCACGGGCAGTCACGCCGAATACCATCGGCCGGACGACGACTTCGGCCTGTTGAATCTGAGCGGCATGCGCCGTGTGAGCGACTTTGTGGCGGAGATTGCCGAGCGAATTGCCACCGCCCCCGAGCGGCCAAAGTACGTCGAGGTCGCCGGCGAGCAACAGCCGTCCCAGGGTCCACGCGACCCGCGACCCTACTTTGGCAGCGTCCCCGACTTCGCTCAAACCGCGGGCGGATATGCCCTGTCGGGCGTCACGCCGGGCAGTCCCGCAGCCGAGGGAGGGCTTCAAGCGGGCGACCAGATCATCCGCCTTGGCGAGTTCAAAATCGACAATCTCGAAGACTTCGACGGCGCCCTGCGGAAATTTTCCGCCGGCGACCGCGTCGATGTCGTCGTCCGCCGCGACGGCAAGGAAGTGCAATTAAAGGTAACGCTCGATCCACCGCGCTAATCGGCCTGCGCGGGGGGGCCGGCGGTTTAGTGTGATGATGCTGACTCAGTTGCACCCTATTCCGCAAGTCTACTGTTCGACACTTGGCGTTACAGGGTGCAAGTCGCACTTTGTGCGCTAGCAGCTTGATTTCTACGAATCAGAGCAATACTCCATTTTTGTGGCGATGCGGGTTTCCGCGTTTGTGCCACTGTGCCACGCCGCGCGCACAC
>JBBDYG010000034.1:20690-43119 GCA_040901765.1 Pirellulales bacterium | reverse complement strand
GAATCCCGTGGACATATGGTAAGCGGCTTGGAGAGAATTTCAACGGGCTGTTAGGTGCGGCGCATCCTCAATCGGATTGTATGGAATCAAGTTCACATGCACGCGCAAGCCGCGCAAGAACTCAACCAGTTCTCGCGCGTCGTCAGGTGAGTCGTTCACACCAGCCAGCAGCAGGTATTCGATCATCACCGTTGCTCGTTGCAATGCGTTTAGTTCTACCAGCGTTTCGCGGAGTCGCGCGAGCGGATAGCGGCGAGCCAGCGGGATGAGCCGCTCGCGGACTTCTTGTTGGGCGCTGTGCAGGCTGAAAGCGAGGTTTACCTCGGGAAACCGCCGGGCGCAGCGGAGCATTGCGTCGGGGATGCCGACCGTCGAGACCAGGATGCGGCTCGGCGGATGGTGGAACAGTTCCGGTGACATGAGCGCCGCGAGCGTGGCATACAGGTTCGCCTCGTTGTGAAACGGTTCCCCCATGCCCATGAAGACCAAGTTCCGCACGCGTCGACCCTCGGCACGCACCAGTTCGCCGGCCTGTACGATCTGGTCGAGCATCTCGGCCGGCGTGAGATTGTGAGCAATGCCCATCTTACCAGTCGCGCAGAAGTCGCAGTTGGCGGCGCAGCCGACTTGGCTCGAAAGGCAAAGCGTCGTCCGGCCCGTGCCAGCCCGCAGGATGACGGATTCGATCAGGTAGCTTTGCGCCGTGCGGAATAACAGCTTCGTTGCCCCGTCGATCTGCGAGTCGCACCGCTTTTCGAGCATAAGCGGATGAAACTCGACTAGCTCAGCAAACTGATCTCGCCCCTCCGCCGGCAATTCCATCAAGGCCGCGTCCGCGCCTAGAAACTTCTTGCAAAGTGCCGTCCGCACCCGACGCAGCAACCGCGGCTCCAATCGCAGCTCACGCCGTAGAGCTTCAATTTGCATCGAGTTGTAGATATCACATTTCATACAGAACTTCTCACGCAGAGGCGCGCAGGCGCAGAGAGTACGGATTCTTCTCTGCGCCTGCGCGCCTCTGCGTGAGCATTTCTTTCGATTCAGTCATGTCAATCAAGGGCAATCTTCCCCGATGCCCCGGGTTGTTCCTGCACATAGCGCGGCACGGCGTAGCCCGGCAGGCGGCCATGAAGTTCATTCATGATCTCGCAGCCGCGCTCGATGGGCACCTCGAAGTGGGCCGCTCCGGCGACGCGGTCGAGTTGGTGGAGGTAGTACGGCATCACCCGCAGGTCTATCAGCCGTTCGCAAAGTTCGGCCAATGCATTGGCCGAGTCGTTCACGCCCGCAAGCAAGACAGCCTGATTCAGGACCGGAATACCTGCATCAACCACCTTACCGAGCGCGCTCGCGACGGCCGCGTCGATCTCGTTTGCATGATTCGCATGGACCACCATGATCGGTGTAAGCCGCGTGCCGGTGAGCCACGTTATAAATTCATCGGTGACGCGCTCAGGAATCACGATCGGCAGGCGCGTGTGTAACCGCAATCGCTGCAGATGAGGGATCAGGGCAAGCTGCTCGGCGAGCTCCGCGAGAGTCTCATCGACCAGCGATAGCGGATCGCCGCCGCTGAGCAGAACTTCGTGGATCGATGGGTCGGATCGAATCGAGTCGATGGCCTCATCCCACTGGCCGCTGCGTGCGGGCGACATCTCATAGGGGAAATGCCGCCGAAAGCAGTATCGGCAATGCACAGCGCAGGTGCCCGTGACCACCATTAAGGCGCGCCCCGCGTATTTCTGCAGGACGCCTGGAGCAAGCTCTGCGTGGGTTTCGGCCACGGGGTCGAAAGAGAAGCCGTCCACCGACTGCATTTCATCGTTCAGCGGAAGCACTTGCCGCAACAGGGGGTCGTGCGGATTACCCGGCTGCATCCGGGCAATAAACCCTCGCGGTACCACCAATGGAAACTCACCGCTTGCGGCCCTGGCCCGTTCGCCAATCTCAGGCGGCAAATCGAGCAGTCGGCATAGCTCGCCCGGATCGCGCACCGTGTCTTTAAGTGCCTGGCCCCAGTTTGCATACCGCGGGGCAGACCGGGGGCGGACAACCGGGCCATTGGCGGATAAAATGCTCATTCTCGTAAACCGTAAACCTCAGCAATCAGCCATCCGCTAACGGTTGTTTTCTGGCCGATAGCTGACAGCCAATAGCCGACAGCCTTGTTAAACACAGGAAGCTAGCGTGGGAACTTACAACACAAGCGACTTTCGCAAGGGCCTCAAGGTCCAAATCGAGGGCACCCCTTATGTGATGGTGGAAATGAATTTCCGCAAGCCAGGCAAGGGAAACGCCCTGTATGAGTGTAAGCTGAAGAACCTCCTTCGGGGTACGGTGGTCGACCGGACCTACCGGGCCGGCCAGGTGCTGGAAGAGGCCGACGTGATGGAATTCACGGGCCAATTCCTCTACCGCCAAGGCGACAAGTTCGTGTTCATGCGGAGTCAAGATTACGAGCAGTACGAGCTTTCGCAGGAGCAAGTCGGCGACGTGTGGCGGTTTCTCAAGGAAGGGATGGAGTGCCAAATGATGGTGTTCAACAACCTGCCAATCGCCGTCACGCCACCGAACCACGTGGTGCTCAAAGTTGAATACGCCGAACCGACCGCCCGCGGCAACACGGCCACCAACGTGCAGAAGCCGGTGAAACTGGAGACGGGCGCGGAAATCGGCGCTCCTGCGTTTATCAACACGGGCGACTGGCTCCGAATCGACACCCGCACGGGTGAGTACATCGAGCGGACGAAGGAACCGGAAGCGTAGGGGTGAGTGGCCAGTGGGCAGTGGGCAGCACGAAGGATGGCATGAACTTCGACTTTCTTCGGCGGCGCGCGGAGTTGCTGGATCGCTTGCGGCAGTTCTTTTGCACGCGCGGGTTTCTGGAAGTTGAAACGCCGCTGGTCTTGCCGGAGGTGATTCCGGAATTGCACATCGAGCCGATCCGCACCGCGGATGGCCAGTTCTTGCAGGCCTCGCCGGAACTGGCAATGAAGCGGCTGCTCGCGGCTGGCTCGGGGCCGATCTTTCAAGTCACGCGGTCGTTTCGCGCAGGCGAGTGCGGCCCGCTTCACCGGCCAGAGTTCACGATCGTCGAGTGGTACCGCCCCGGCGACGGCATGGCCGCGGGCATCTTGCTGCTGGAAGAGTTGCTGCACGCGCTCGTGCCGGAGGCACCGCGCTGCGCCCGCACGAGCTATCGCCAGGCATTCCTGCGCGTGTTGGACATTGATCCGCACAGCGCTACTGATGCTCAATTGGCAACGGTGTCGGAAGAGCACGCTGTTGCTAAGCCGCAAGCGATGGATTACGCCGATCGCGATGAATGGCTCAATCTGCTGCTGGCTACGCGGATTGAACCGCAATTGGGAATTTCGGAACCGGAAATCCTGTATCACTATCCCGCATCGCAAGCGTCACTCTCGGCGACAACGACAGACGCCCACGGGGCCGAAGTCGCCGAGCGGTTCGAGCTATATTGGAAGGGAATTGAACTGGCAAATGGCTTTCACGAACTGACGGACGCCGCCGTGCTGCGAGAGCGGCTAACGCATGTGAATGCAGCCCGCGTCGCCGATGGCCGCGATGCGCTGCCGCTGCCTGAGAGCCTGCTCGCCGCAATGGAGCGCGGTCTGCCCCAGTCGTGCGGTGTAGCTTTAGGGTTTGATCGGCTGGTAATGGTTGCGGTCGGTGCGAAGACGATTGACGACGTCCTGAGATTGCCTCAAGCGATGGACTGACGACTGCGGTTTCGTAATCTCAGCCGACGCCCAGCAAATCGGCATTGATCTTCGCGATGGTATTAGCTGCATCCGATTCAACCCGAACGACGCGTACGCCGATGCCAGCGCCTTCGACTTCGCTAATGGCCGAGTTGACGGCAACGCCTATCGACGGCGCAATGCGCTCTACCTCTAAGTAGGCGACTCCCTCTCGCATATTGAATTCAATATCGCCCCCCGTGGCCGAGTATAGCGCATCAGCCTGTTCAGGGGTGATTTCGGCCACTCCCGACAGTATCAATGTAAATTGAAAGGTGGTCATCAGAAATTCCTTCGAACAGTCCTAATGGGTGCATCGATCGACGAAACGCCGGATTTCGTTGGCATGGTTTTCTGGACTTCGCGGTGTGGACCAAATCGACTTCTGGCAGCCACCGCGACCATGTGGACACCGAATCATACCCCAGCAGTGTCCTCGTGGCGATTTTATGACCGTCCAGCCCCGATGCTCCGCATGATGCAAAACTGCTTCAATCTCTTTGTTGGGATGCCTATCACGCCCCATACATTATACCCTGGAAATGAGATCGTCGAGTAGTTGGCTGTTTCTGTGCTTCCTTTGTGTCGGCTTACTTCATCCGCCCACATGCCTTGTGCCGAAAGCATGTTACCAGGTGATCGTTCACCATCCCGACTGCCTGCATGTGCGCGTAGACGATCGTGCTGCCGACGAACTTGAATCCGCGCTGCTTGAGGTCTTTGCTAAGTGCGTCGGACTCAGGCGACGTGGCCGGCACTTGCTTGTGCGTCTGCCAGAGGTTTCGGATGGGCCAGCCATCGACAAATTTCCAGATGTAATCGTCGAATGAGCCGGCTTCTTCCTGCACGGCAAGAAATTGGCGGGCGTTGGTGACGGCGGCTGTGACTTTCAACCGATTGCGGATGATGCCCGGATCGAGCAGCAGTTTTTCAATACGCTTGGCCGTGAATTGGGCAACCTTCTCTGGGTCGAAATCCGCAAACGCCCGGCGGTAGTTTTCTCGCTTCCGCAGCACGGTTGCCCAGCTCAGCCCGGCTTGGGCGCTTTCGAGCGTGAGAAACTCAAACTGCTTGCGGTCGTCGTGAACTGGCACCCCCCACTCCTCGTCATGATAAGCAATGTATTGCTCGTCGCCCGCCCGACTCCAATCGCAACGCTGTTTCTCTAATTTTGGCATGTCGGTTCGCTTCGCTCGTAGACCTGGAATTCGCTAGGGTAGACGTTCTTGTCGTCGGCCGGTTGTGCCGTTGATTCAAGTTGTTGCCACCCGTTCCAATCGACTGTCGGAAAAGACGTGTCGCCGGCGATCTCGGCCAAGACTCGCGTGAGATACACCCGGTCGGCTCGGCCGAGCGCCTCGCGATACAGTTCCGCGCCTCCGACAACGAAAGCTTCCACATCACCCAACTGTTCGGCCATCCGAATCGCTTCGTCGAGACTATGGGCAACCGGCACGCCGTCGACACCCGTTAGATAATCCACTTGCCGCGAGACGACGACGGTTCGCCGGCCTGGCAACGGGCGGCCGATCGATTCCCACGTCCGCCGGCCCATGATGATCGTGTGCCCCATCGTGAGTTGCTTAAAGCGTTTCAGATCGCCCGACAACCGCCACGGCAAACCCCCGTCTCGGCCAATGACGCCGTTTTCCGAGATTGCGACGAGGATGGAAAGAAGCATGGCGTTGGGGCTGTCGGCTATCGGCTGTCGGCCAGAGGGAGAGTTGCCATTTTCTGGCCGACAGCCGATAGCCGACGGCCGACAGCCACGTCGCTATACCGCTATTGGCGCAGCGATTCGTGGATGCGGGTTGTAATCTTTCAACTCGATATCATCAAAACAAAAGTCGTACAACGACTTTACATCGGGATTCAATTTCAACTTCGGCAATGGGCGCGGTTCGCGCGAAAGTTGCAATTGCGCTTGCTTTAAGTGATTGTCGTACAAGTGCGCGTCGCCCAGCGTGTGGATGAATTCGCCCGGTAGCAGGTCCGTCACTTGCGCCACCATCATCGTGAGCAGCGCGTACGACGCAATGTTGAACGGCACGCCGAGGAACACATCTGCGCTACGCTGATATAGCTGACACGACAAGCGCCCCTCGGCCACGTAAAACTGAAACAACAAGTGACACGGCGGCAGCGCCATCCGCGGCAGGTCGGCCACGTTCCACGCGCTGACGATTAAACGCCGCGAATCGGGGTTTGCGCGAATCTGCTCGACAACTTCCGTCATTTGGTCGATCGTGCGGCCGTCGGGTGTGGGCCAACTTCGCCATTGGTGACCGTAAACTGGGCCAAGTTCGCCGCGCTCGCCGGCCCATTCGTCCCAGATCGTGACGCCGTTCTCGCGCAGGTAACGAACGTTCGTTTCGCCCGATAGGAACCATAGCAGCTCGTGGATGATCGACTTCAGATGCAGCTTCTTGGTGGTGAGGAGCGGAAACCCCGCCGACAGGTCGAACCGCATTTGATGGCCGAAGATGCTCCGCGTTCCCGTACCGGTGCGGTCCGACTTGCGGACGCCCTGGTCGAGGATACGGCGCATGAGGTCGAGGTATTGCTGCATTGGAATGTGAGATGTGGGATGTATGAAGGCAGAAGTAAGAAATCACGCCTCCGAACTTCTTCCTTCTCACATCTCACATCTGCCTTTCTTACCCTTTGGCCATCAACTCCTCGACCAGCTTCGCGAGCAGCTTTGGGTCGTCTTGTTTGCGGAGGTGTTCGATTCGCGTCGCAGGCAGGCCGAGCTTTTGCAGGGCGGCGGTGATGTTCTTCCACTGCCGCTCGCGGCCTTTGCCTTCGGATAGGTACAACTCGGTGACGAGTTCGCTGAGCCGCTGGAGCGAAATCGACTCGCGGTTGTCGTAGTAGTTCTTGATCGCCTTCTGCTGGAATTTGGTGTACTGGCGGTCCATGACAGGTGAGAATCCTAAAGGAATTGTCAGCCGTCGCACCACATGCGACACGGTTCGGCCGCCTTTTCGTCGGCGGGGGGTTGGGCTAAACTTGAGTTCGCCGAGTTTGCCCATTTTCTCTTACGATTATCGACCACTAACGGTTGCCGGACCAGTCCATGCCGATCGTCAAGTTCATTAAGGAAAAAAAGGAAATCGAGGTGCCGACGGGGGCCAACCTCCGCAAAGAGGCCATCAAAGCCGGCATCAACGTCCACCAGGGGGTTAACGGGTTTGGAGCTTCGATCAACAAGGTTCTCAACTGCCACGGTTTCGGCCAATGCGGTACTTGCCGGGTGAAGATCGTCAAAGGCATGGACAGCACCAGTCCGATGGGCACGATAGAAAAAATCCGGTTCAAGGTTCCGTTCCCCGATCCCCTTCCGTCGCTCGCCTACCTCGGCAATGAAGACACGATGCGTTTGGCTTGCCAAACCTTGGTCATGGGCGACATGGAGGTAGAAACAGGCCCCGAGCTGAATTTGTTCGGAGACAACTTCTTTAGTTAGCAGGCAGAGGGCAGACGGCAGTTTCGGATGGCAGACTGTTTCGATTTCTGGCCGACGGACGACAGCCGATAGCCAATAGCCTCCGCATGAAACAAATCATCGCCATCGTGAAGCCGTTCCTCGTCGAGAAAATTCTCGATGGCCTGCGGCGGGCGCCGTTGGAGGCGGTGTGGGTCCGCGAGGTGAAGGGCGTCGGCAAGCAAAAGAGCTACCTCGACCAATACGCCGAGAGCGAATACTCCCACACGTTTCTGCCCAAGGTTGAAATTACGCTGTGGGTCGACGACCTGCGGGTCGAGGAACTGGTGCGGAAGATCGTCGAGATCGCCCGCACCGGGCGGATGGGCGACGGCAAAATCTTTGTGCTGCCAGCGGAGCCTTACGAGCAAGTCGTGAACATCTAGCGTAGGTCAGGCTTTGCCTGACTGGCCAAATTGCCGGGGCAGATGCGCCTGTAGCCCCAACTAGTCAGGCAAGAAAGCCTGACCTACCGATTATGTCCGCCCTCTCTCGGACACATTGGACACAACCCCGGGCTTGAACTCCGAAAACCTCGGGAAACTCGCAAGTTGTCGGCTAAGTTTTGTCCTGAAATCGCGATTCACCGCGGAGCGGACAAAATGCATTGGGGCGAATTCCTCGGGGATTTCGGCCGGAAAGGCCCGACGTGACTCCAGTTGGCGCGGACAAAATTCATGGTGGCCGCGCTCGGCGCGCACCGTTAGCGCAGCCTCATGCAAAGGTGGGAGAATCTGTAACTTCAGTTTTCAAAGAGCCAGTGCGGATTATATTCGCATGTACACTGTACCAGAATCAGGTGGCTCTTTTCAACGACGAAGTGGGAAAGTTTTTGGGACGATGTGGCCGTTGGTAGTACCGCCTAGCGGCGGTTTCTTCGAGGCGTTTCACAAGCCGCCTGAAGGCGGGGCTATAAAAGACAAATCCAAGTCGGAGGCTTGGGGCAGAAAGAACCGCTTCGCGGCGGGAATTTGCTTGCGGGTTGAGGCATAAACCGGTACGATTTGGCTACACCGCGATGAATTCACACTTGGATGCTGCAGCATTGCCACTCTCGCTTTTCAATCACCGAAAGCTCAAACACTATCGCGAGACAAGCGAAGGGGCAGACCACTTTGGGCATGCGTTCGGTGGCGGTTTCACTTCGAGCGGCCTGCGAATCGTCAATGCCGATTTTCCGATTCACCTGCTATACCGACTTAATCTCGACGACCCTGCATTCGATATCGAGATTCCCGGCGTGAAATGGTTGCCGCTCTGTTATCGTTTTGTGCCTCTTACCGGTGACACTCTCTACCGAGTTGTCTCCGACACGGAAATCGAATTGATAAGTCCGATCGACGAAGAGGCGGACCCCGCCTTTCCGTATCCAGGATTTCCTTCGACCTTTCCAAGCCGATCGATTGCGTTCGCTCGCCAGCCGTACGATCCGACAAATGCGGAAGACGCACTTTCGTTGCTGACTGTGTTTGGGTTGGATCAACTATCGCCCGACGAAATGAAACTAGCGATTAAGATTGCCAAAGAAACCGGCGAGCTATGCGATAAGCACGACGTCAATTTGACGGACGAGGAACACCTGAAGTCCGGGGGCAATTGGCCGTTTCTTCAGGGGGCACCGACAACTTCGTGCAACAATCCACTATGCAGCGCCGAAGTGGAGTGGATAACTGAAGAATTAGAACTCGTATTCCCCGAGGAACTTCACGATGTGACTGGGCCCGAACCGCTAATCTTACCCGGTGGCGCAGTCATCCGCGAATCTTCATTGCGCGTTTTTGGATTGTATCAACCGAACGAAGGCGACACCATGATGTGGGGCGATCCGTACGTGCAAATGATCTTTCAAATTTGCGATTGCTGTCAATGCATTTGCGTTTCGAACCAATGCACTTAACGTCGCCCGGCCGCCGTCGCCCTTCTGGGCTGGCGATGATCTGTTTCGCGGCGACCAGCGGGCTAATGCCCACCGTTACATACTTTAGCCCATTGCGAGGCTGGCGATGCACATGCAAGTCGCAAACGTCCGTGCAGTTCGCGCGTTTTAATCCATGAGCCCCGTCATCCCACGAAGCGCAGAAAAAGCCATCGGCTGACGGATATCGTCAGCCGGTGGCATCGAGGGTGGCTAAAGGGGCTCGAACCCTTGACCTCCAGATCCACAATCTGGCGCTCTAACCGACTGAGCTACAGCCACCATTGAATTCGTGCTACCGGGCGCGGCGAAACCAGAGGACCGCGGCGCCGGTCAGGCCGAGAGCAATGCCGCTGATAAAAGCGACCGCCAAGGCCGGCCATTCCATCGCGGTAAAATGGGCAAAGAGTTCCATAATTCGACAAGCCTCACTCAGGAAAGGTTCTCGGTATTTGCCCGCCGACTTCAGTAAACAGCTTACTGTGGCGGGGTTTTCGCGGCAAGCGCGGGTCGCAAGGTGGCCGGGGTCCGACCACCGAGGACGTGGTACCCGCGACACGGCTCACCCACTACCGCCCGACTTCGATAGTTCCCGCACGAATTGCAGGTATTGGCGGTCGAGTTCGTCATAGCTGGTTCCGCAGAGTTCGGCCAACGAGGCGTCCGTGGTTTTGCCGGCGTAAACCGCCTGCAAGTACCGGGCCAGCGGGTCGCGGTAGCGGCCGCCGTCGAACTGCATCAGAAACGTCGCCAGCCCGGCCGCTTGACTGTAAAGCGGGCCAAGGTCGTCGCGCCGCTGCAGTTCTTGCTTGCCAAGGGCGGTCAGTTCGGCGAGCGGAATATAGTAGCTGTCCACGAGCCGCCGGTGAACCGCGGCCGGCACACGCCCGGCCGTGGGGCTACCCAACGTGAATCGGGAACCGGACTCTCGCTGGAGCGACTCGAAATACAGGGCTATTCCTTCGACGATCCAGAAGTTATTGAGCGCGCCGACATTTTTCTCACCGCCGAGCGATTCGTGGAACATCTGGTGGACCGCTTCGTGGTAGAGCGTCGCGTTGCGGGCGGCAACGTCTTCGCCATCGTCACCGGCGAAGAAGTATGATACTCCCAAGTTGTCGAAGTAGATGCCTTGCGTATCGGCGATCCGCGGCTGCCGAGCACGAAGCGCCGCAATGTACTCATCGCGCGTGCGATAATAAACCACCTTGAAGGGCTTCGATTGGCCGCGGGCCTGCCGCTTGCTGGCGAACAGATCGCGGACTTCCTGCTCGCTTAGGAAACAGCCGGCGAAGAGCTGTCGCCAAAGTTGATAGACCGCCTCAAGTTCACCGGCGAGTTCAACGCCCGCTTCGAGGCTGTGATTGGTCGTCACCAAAAAATGATCGGTGCGAATCTGCCAGCCGCGGTCGATAAGCTCGTGCAGCGTGCGATCGGCCTCGGCGGAAAGCCATCGCCGCCCGGCGCGGCGCTCGCCCTGCTGGTAGCGCGGCAGGTCGCCTGAAGCGATCCACCCGAATTTTGGATGCCACTCGCGCCCCGCGGCGTGCATCTGCTTGCCGTAGGGCGTGAGCCACTGGCCATCGACTTGCTCGTATCCCAGCACCCGCCGCGCCTCGGCATGGTCAGGGTCTTCGACCAGTGCGCACGCCGCAAGTTGGAATGCCCGTGACACATCGCCCGCTTCCGCGGCTTGGCGGGCTTGTTGAAACAGTTCGTCACCCCGTGCGGGCGTAGCCACAGGCGGCTCGCCTGTGACGTGCGAATATTGATCTGACGGCAGGCAGACGGTGATGCCGGTCGATTCCGCGGCGCGTATTTGGAGCGACAGCCCGAGCAGGGACCACGCTAAGCCGCAAGCGGTGAGGAGGCGGAAGGGAGGCACACTTTATTGTAGCTCGGCGCTAAATGGGAATTAAGCTCAACATTTGCATCTCGGTCGCAAAATCCCTTTTGACTCATGCCCGTTTCCTGTGATATTCTTAGGTACAGGGGTACCCGCCATGCAGATCGAACTTCCCGACCAGACGATCCGCGACGTGCAAACGATGCTCGCCAAACGAGGCGAGGCGCCCGACATTGCGCAGTACGTCGATCAAACACTGCAGCGGGCGTTGTTTTTTGATACTGTGCGCGAGATAAAAACGCAAAATGTCGGAGTTGATCCGGATGAGCTTGAACGATTAATTGATCAGGCGGTGGAATACGTACAAAGAGAGTAGAAAGGTCGTTCTGTGTGCGACAAGTGCCGCAACTCCGTGAAGGAAATTTTCATTGGCCGAAGGCCCTATTTCACCGTAGCCTGGGGCATCGCCCATGTTGTTCTACACAAGTCGCAAATAGGATTTTCATCGCGATCGTTGGTTGTCTTTACGCCAATGGTGTTGCGTCCTCCAGCCCAGGGTTGCGCAGCTACCCTGGGTTGACTGACTCTGCACATGCTTTACCCCAACGGGGTTACGCCGGAGGCCGTAACCCCGTTGGGGTAAATGCGATCAAATTCGGCATGTACCCAGGGTAGTCCGCTGCGGCGGACAACCCTGGGCTGGAGGGCGAAACCGCTTCGCGGTAGGAAAGCAGCAGTTGTGTAGAACAACGAGGGCATCGCCCCAGGTCGGATGAATAAAGACACTGTTTTTGATCGAAGGCCATATTCACCCGCCATGCCTGTCAGTATGGCCTTCAGCCAAATGAAACACCGATTATCCCAGATTCCTGTGGCGGTGCCCCAGGCTACGGTGACTTTGGCCTTCGGCCAAAAATCCTTAACGGCGTTGCCCTTTGAGGCAGATCAGCATCTACTTTATTCCGACCCAGGGCTGAAAGACGTAATACCGTTGGCGTATACTCCGCAGTGGCGTTGAAAGGGTCATTCACTTCTTCTCAAACGCCGCGTCGAACGCCCGGCCGCTGGGCGCGAAGTCGATGTTCTTTACGAATTCGCAGGCTTCGCGGGCACCGTGTTCGCGGTCCATGCCGCTGTCTTCCCATTCGACGGAAAGGGGGCCGGTATATCCGGCGGCGTTGAGCGCTCGGATGATTTCCTCGAAGTTAACGCCGCCCCGGCCGGGGGACCGGAAGTCCCAGCCGCGGCGCGGGTCGCCGAAGTTGAGGTGGCTCGCCAGAATGCCGCTACGGCCGTTGAGCGTCACGATCGCGTCTTTCACGTGCATGTGGTACATGCGATCGGGGAATTCGCGGATGAACTCCACCGGATCGATGCCTTGCCAAATTAGGTGGCTGGGATCGAAGTTGAAACCAAATTCGTCGCGATTGTCGATTGCATCCAAAGCCCGGCGGGCGGTAAACAGGTCGAACGCGATTTCCGTAGGGTGGACTTCGAGCGCGAACCGCACGCCGCATTCGCCGAATACGTCGAGAATCGGGTTCCACCGGTCCGCGAACTGCTTAAATCCATCTTCGATCATCGACTCGGGCACGGGCGGGAACGAGTAGAGCAAGTGCCAGATGCTGGAACCAGTGAAGCCATTGACGATCGAGATGCCGAACTTCTGCGCGGCGCGGGCAGTGTTCTTCATCTCTTCGGCGGACCGCTGGTTGACGCCGGCCGGTTTGCCGTCGCCCCAGATCCGCGGCGGCAGCAGGGCCTTGTGCCGCTCGTCGATCATGTCGCACACCGCCTGGCCGACCAGATGGTTGCTAATGGCATGGCACTCCAGGTCGTAGCGATCCAACAGATCGCGTTTGCGGGCGACGTACTCGTTGTCGGCCAGGGCCTTGTCCACTTCAAAATGGTCGCCCCAACAGGCTAGCTCCACGCCCTGATAACCAAAATCGCTCGCCTTGCGGGCGACCTCTTCGAGCGGTAGATCGGCCCATTGTCCGGTGAATAGCGTGACGGGTCGTGGCATGGGAGGGATTGGGGATTTGGGATTGGGATTTGGTTAGCCGCGACGCGGCCGTTTTCCAGTAATACGGCTCGGAGCGGAGCGCGTTCACATACCGGTCTGTGCTATACTTTCCGCATGAGACACAGTTGCCTCGCGATTGTTGTTGTTCTCACGCTGGCCGCCGGTGCTGATGGCGCGGCGCGGGTGGAATTGGAGCTTGTGACGGAGCGTGGGGTGCAAATTACCGCGCCACAGGAGTGGCTGCAACGGTTGGCGGACGCCGGGGTGGCCCACATCCGCATCCGTGGCGGGCGGCCGGGCGACGAGCCACGGATTGAGAATGTGGGCAGCGATGACCGCCCCGCCTATCTTGTCATCGGGCTGCTCACCGGCCGCGAGGAGTTGATTCTTCCCGGTGGCCGGTTCACCGCGCGGCAGCGGCAGGAGATTCGCGATTATTTCGACCGCCTCGCCGCCGACGGCCCCGAGGCGATCACCGGCGAGACGGGCCGCTTCGGGCTTACGGAAAAACAGTTCACTGCCGCGCATGCCGATTTGGCGCAGAGGATCACCTGGGACACAAAGGACGCATCGCTTGCCGAGTTGGTCGAGCAAGCGGGAAAGGTTTCCAAGCTCGCTTGGACGGTGGACCCCACGGCGGGCCGGCGGCTGCACGCCGCCGCGCCGGCGATCGACGACGCCAAGGGGCACACGCTCGGCAGCGGCATGGCGATGCTCCTCAGGCCGGTAGGCCTCGCTCTGCGACCCACCAAGCCGCGCGGCGAGGAAGTTGAACTGCAAATCGTCGCTGCCGATTCGGAAGGCGAAACCTGGCCGGTGGGTTGGAAGCTCGAGAAGTCGCCGAAGGACACGGTTCCCGCGTTGTTCGAGTTCATTAACGTCGAAGTTGACGGGTACACCTTGGCCGAGGCGATTGATGTCATCGCACCCCGTATCAAGCTGCCCATCCGCTGGGACCACGCCACGCTCGCCGAGAACGAGATCGATCCGACGAAAGTAGAAGTGAAACTGCCCCGCGCCCGTACTTACTACAAACGCATCATCGACCGCTTGCTTGGGCAAGGCCGGCTGAAAGGCGAGCTGCGCGTGGATGAAGCGGGAATGGTGTTTTATTGGGTAACGCGGTAACGCGCGTTGAGCGAGCCGCGTCGTCCCCGACCACGGATCGCCGTACAAGGAGTGTTTCTTCGCCGCGGTCCGAGGACGACGCGACTCGCTTGTATTTGTATTTCCCCGACCTCCGACCTCTGACGTCCGACCTCTCCCTATGTCCGAACGCGAACGCTGGATCGTTTATCCGCTGTTGTTTCTTGCCCTGGGCACCGCGCTACGCGACAAGATTTTTAATCTGACGCAGTCGCAAAAAGTCGTCTGCGAGAGCTTGGCTGTGTTTAAGAATGGCGATCCGCATCGTCCAGCGGCGGTGCTAGGAGCGGAGCGCCTGCTGGGTGGGCCGGGAAGCGACCTCATCAATGTGGACCGCGTTCACACGAAGTACCTGTCCGCCGACCAGATTGTCTACCGCGGCCAGCCACTGGCGGCGGGCGCTGGCGGGGCGACGGTTACGCCCGCGCAGTTCTTTCGGATGCTGCAATCGATGGGAGTGCTGCGCGAGCAGCCACCCAAACCGGACGCCGAGCCGACTGCGCCGGCCGGCGACGAAACGCCGCCGAAGTAAGGAGCGCGCCGCTGATCTATTTGATTCTTCGCTTCGGCGGCGGTTCGAGCAGCGATCGGTAGGCTGGCGGCAATGCTTACCCTGCTCATTCCGTCTGGCGATTTGGCAGCGTCCGGGGTACGATAAGGAGGCAGGGGACGATCGCGGTTTTATCCCGGAGGAGTGGAGCATGGGCCGTTGGAACCACCCGAAGTGGAAGTACTTGGCAATCGGCGCGATCGCCGGTCTCGTGATTGGGCTGAACTTGCGTGGGTTGTGGCCCAACATTCCGCTCCACGCGACGGCGACGCATGGCTACGACAACTTCGCCATCGCCACGGGCCTGATCGACAATGAACTGGAAGCGCTTTACTTTCTCGACTTCCTGACGGGCGATCTCAAGGCAGCGGTGCTTAACCAACGGACGGGCGATTTCGGGGCAATGTTTCATTACAACGTCGCCAAGGATTTCGCCGGCGTGGCGGGAACCAAAAATCCGCGGTACCTGATGGTTACCGGGCTAGCGAACATTCCGCGCGGACGCGCGGGGTTCCAGTTGGGCATGAGTTCCATCTACATTGCCGAGGCGAATTCGGCGCAACTTGTGGCGTACCTGCTGCCCTGGAACTCAAGCCTCCACGCCGCGGGCAAACCCCAGCAAGGTGAGTTCGTGCCGGTCGGAAAACTCCAACTCCGGACAACCTTTGTTCGCGATCAATGAGGAAGAGTGAGTAGGTGAGTGGTGAGTAGGTGCATTTCTCACCTACTCACCATTCACTTACTCACGTACTCACCACCATCCATGCACATTGAAGTCAACGGTCACCCGCGCGAGATCCCTGCGAAGCTCAACGTTGCCGAGTTGCTGCGCGCGCTTGATATTCACGTCCGCCACGTGGCGGTGGAACGCAACCGCGAAATCGTCCCCCGCGCCCGTCACGCCGAAACCTGGCTCGAAGAGGGCGATCATTTGGAAGTCGTGACGTTGGTCGGCGGCGGATAATCGAATTGCGGAGTGCGGAATGCGGAATAGCAATTGGCAGCCGCATTTCCCTGTCCCCTGATCCCTGGCCCCCTGACCCCTCTCCGCAATGAGCGCCGAATCCACCTTTCCCGAACAGCTTACTGAAGTGCAGGATTTGCTGCGCGTGGGGAGCCATACGTTTCACAGTCGTCTGATCGTCGGCACGGGCAAGTATTCTAGTTACGAAGTGATGCGCGAGGCGCTGGAGCGCTCCGATACCGATTGCATTACAGTCGCCGTGCGGCGCGAGCGGTTGATTGACGCGGCCGGCAACAACTTGCTCGACGCCATCGACCCGACGCAGTACACGCTGTTGCCCAACACGGCCGGTTGTTTTTCTGCGGAAGACGCCGTGCGCGTCGCCCGGTTGGGGCGAGAGATTCTGCTCGGACTGGAGAACCCTGGCGCCGATTGGGTGAAGCTCGAGGTGCTCGCCGACAAGCGAACGCTGCTGCCCGATCCCATCGAGACACTCAAGGCGACCGAGCAACTCGTGAAGGACGGCTTTCTCGTGCTTTGCTATTCGACCGACGATCCCGTGATGGCCAAGCGCCTCAAGAACGCCGGCGCCACCAGCGTGATGCCGGCCGGCAGCCCGATCGGATCGGGGCAAGGGGTGCTCAACCCCAACAACATCCGCATCTGCCTGGAGTACCTCAAGGAAGGTGACCCCAACTATCCCGTGATTATTGACGCCGGCGTGGGCACCGCGAGCGACGTGACGATCGCCATGGAGCTTGGCGTCGATGGCGTGTTGCTCAACACGGGTATCGCCCATGCGAAAGACCCCGTTCGCATGGCCGATGCGATGCGCCACGCGTGCGTCGCCGGCCGGTTGGCGTTTCTCTCCGGTCGTATTCCCAAAAAGCTGTATGCCACGGCGAGCAGTCCGGAGCAAGGGGTGATTGCGGCGAGGCCGCGGTAGTGCAGCGTTGGCGGAGAGTTTGAGTTGACCCGCATCGACGCTATACCCGTCGTCGCGAAGACGACGGTATAATAGAGAAATGGAGGCGCTCGCCCAGTCGATGATCCTGCTGATCCAGTTCGCGGTTCCGGAGATTTTGTTATGAGTCAACAAGTTGAAGTGATATTGCACCAGATCGAGCATCTCAACGAAGCCGATCGCACGCTCTTGGACGAACGACTTCAAGAGTTATCGGAAAGGGATTGGAAGCAAGAGGCGGAACTTGCTCGTGCTACTGCCCGCGAACGAGCTATCGATGAACAGTCGATTGCCGACGCCGTGGAAGATCTGCGCTACGGTCCCAGCACGAACTGACTCACCATCTACTCCGCCTCGGGCTTCTCTGATACGCTCACGGAATGGACCTTTCCGTCGCTGACATCCTTGGCCCCGGCGGCGCCATCGCGCGGCGGCTCAATAACTACGAACAGCGGCCGCAACAATTGGCGATGGCCGAGGCCGTCGCCAAGGCGATTGCCGGCAAGCACCACCTGGTCGCGGAAGCGGGTACCGGCGTTGGCAAAAGCTTTGCCTATCTTGCGCCGGCGATTCTCGCCGCGACCGATCCTGATAGTGTGAAGAAGGACAAAGACGGCAAGGAAATCCCGCGGCGGATTGTCATCTCGACCCACACGATCAGCCTGCAAGAGCAACTCATGCAGAAAGATATTCCGCTGCTCAACGCCGTTATTCCGCGCGAGTTCTCGGCGGTGCTGGTGAAAGGGCGTCGCAACTATTTGAGCCTGCGGCGGATGCAGGCGGCGCTGTCGCGCAGCGTGAGCCTGTTCAACACCGACGAAGAGCTGTCCGACCTGCGCCGCGTGAAGAAGTGGAGCGACGCCACGCACGATGGCACGCTCGCCACGCTGCCGGCCAAGCCGCTGGGGTCCGTGTGGGACGAAGTCTCCAGCGACAGCGGCAACTGCCTGGGGCGGAAGTGCCCCACTTATGGGAAATGCTTTTACTACCAGGCCCGACGGCGGATGCAACACGCGCAGCTCCTCGTTGTGAACCACGCGCTCTTGTTCAGCGATCTCGCGCTGCGCCGCAACGGCGTGAGCCTGCTGCCCGATTACGACATTGTGATTCTCGATGAGGCCCATACGGTCGAAGCCGTGGCGGGCGAGCACCTGGGGCTGGGCATCACCAGCGGGCAGATCGAGTATTTGCTCAACAAACTCTACAACGACCGCACGCAGAAGGGGCTGCTCGTGCAGCATGGATTCACGGAATCGCAACGGCAAGTGGAGCGTTGCCGGGCGGTGGCCGATGACTTTTTCTCCGGCATCTGGGAGTGGGGCGTGAGCCGGGGACCGAACAATGGCCGCGTTATCGAGCCGGAAATCGTGGGGCCGGAACTTGGTGAAGAACTGCAGATTCTCGCCCGCAAAGTGAACGCGGCCGGTAGCCGACTCGATAGCGACGTCGAGCGGCAAGACTACATCGCCGCGCACGACCGGATGCTGGCGCTGGCCGGAGAGGTCGAATCGTGGCGGATGCAGCGCGAAGCGGAGAGCGTCTACTGGATCGAGACCAGCCACAACCGCCGCGGCAGGCCGCGGATCAAGCTGGCCGCCGCGCCGATCGACGTCGGCCCCACGCTGCGGAAGGAACTGTTCGACCAGGTTTCGACGGTGGTGCTGACGAGCGCCACGCTGGCCACGGGCCGGCCGCCGTCGTTTACGTTTTTTCAATCGCGGATCGGCCTCACGCAAACGGACTCGGCGCACCTTGGCAGCCCGTTCAACTACCGCGAGCAAGCGCAGCTCATCACGCTTCGCGGGATGCCCGACCCCACCGCGCAGCGCGAGGATTTTGACCGCAAGTCGCTGGCGATGATCGAGCGGTACGTGGCCCGCACCGATGGCCGGGCGTTTGTGCTGTTCACCAGCTACGAATCGCTCCGCCGCGCGGAGGCGGGACTGCAACGGTTTTGCAGGAAGCACAATCTGCAACTGCTGAGCCAGGCGGAAGGGGTGCAACGGACCAAGATGGTGGATGACTTCAAAGCAAACCCGCGGAGCGTGCTGTTGGGCACCGACAGTTTTTGGCAGGGCGTGGACGTGCCGGGCGACGCTCTGCAGATGGTGATCATCACGAAGCTGCCGTTCAGCGTCCCCGACAAACCGCTGCTCGAAGCCCGGCTCGAAGCGATCCGCGCCGCGGGCGGCAACCCGTTCCGCGACTACCAGCTTCCCGAAGCGGTGCTGAAATTCAAGCAAGGCTTCGGCCGCCTGATCCGCACCCGCAGCGACACGGGCACCGTGGTCTGCCTCGACCCGCGAATTACGAGCAAGCCGTATGGGCGGATGTTTTTGGAGTCGTTGCCGGATTGTCGAAGGGTGGTGGAGGGGGTATAGGCGAAGTGCGTCGCGCACACGTATGCCCGCCTACGGGCACTTTGGCGTCTTTGGTTTGGAAAGGGTATACTGGCTCCAATCTGCAGTTCTTTTGTAGTCGGGCAACTGCGCTGTGGTGTTCGGCCGCAGATCGAAAGCAACCGTTTGCAAGATGTTTCAGAAGTTCAAGGCATTATTCAGAAACGCACCACGCCAGCCGATCGTGCCTTTTGTCGATCAGGTGCTCGGAGAATTCACCTTTGACAACGAGCTCGGCTGGAAGAAGCGAATTGACGTCGGCGACACCGAAGCGGAACTGGTGATTGGCTCCGATGGAGAAACTCCGTCCGACGAGATGGTTCGCACGGCACGGACGTGGGTGGCCAACTGGTGCTCCGAGAAACCACGACTCATTGAATACATTCGCAACGAATTGCTCGGATGGAAGTTTGAACCAGATCCTCCAAATCCTATTCGTTTCACTCTGCAATCGATCAACGTCTTGTGGCCGGACCAACCCAGTACATGTATGATTTATCTTGACTACCCAGGCGATGAGTCTCGGGCGTGGCACATCACCCTTGATGGCACGACGCCTCGCGGGTTCGCCTATGATGACTGACGCAATGAAGGCTGACTCGTTTGTTCACTGATTGAACCGCCTACAGCCACTCACCTAACTCCCCCACCAATCGCTCAAAATGCGCGAGCACCGTTTGCACTGGCTTGTCGACCCAGCGGTAATTATGGAGTAAGTCCCAGCGCGGGCCGAACTAGGTCGCGCACGCGGCGAGCCGTGCGGATTGCTTCCTCGGCATCCTCGCGGTCGGCGCAAGTTCCGGGATAGCGAACTTCAATTCCCAGGGCGGTCAATGCGTCGAGATCTTTTTGCAGATGGCCCCATGTCGGTTCTAGTGGAAGCACGAGCTTAAGGATGATCACCAGATCGTGCGTTTTCGGGAAATCGATGTCTTCCTCCACTAAACGCGCCTTGAGGTATTTTTCGGCAGCCTGCTGGGCGTGAAAGGCGGCTGCATCGAAATTGGCAGGCTGGGCTTGCGCCTCGCGCACTGCCGTGACGAAATCGCCTTCGGCTTTATCAGTCCACTCGCATGTGATCTCTTGCATGAAGCAACATCCCTCGTTCGGTGACCTCTCGCAAAAATGGATCGCCAGCTTCGACCCGCCAACGCAGTTCTTCCGGAGCGCGGACCATCAGGTCCATTGGAAAGCGGCTGCGAACTCGGCTCCGAATCTCTGCCGCCTTGCGCCAACTCTTGCCCGAATGCGGCAGTACAACCAGCAGATCGACATCCGAATCAGGCCCGGCCGTGCCGCGGGCGTAGGATCCGAAGAGGATAATCTTGTCCGGGTCGAATTCCCGCACGATTCGCTGGGCCAGGTTTTCAATGTCAATCATGGAGACCATAGGAATACCTCGTCCTACATTATCACACCATTATCACCCGTCGGTCTAATAACTCCAGCCCGAACACTGTTAATTGGGACAAGTGGGATACTTACAGCAGCTCATCCAGCTCCCCCACCAACCGCTCAAAATGCGCCAGCGCCGCCTGCACGGGCACGGTGCTTTCCATATCGACGCCCGCGTCGCGCAGCAGGTCGAGGGGCCACTTCGAGCCGCCGCCTTTGAGGAACGAGAGGTAGGCATTAAGTTCCGGTTTGCCGCCGGCGAGCACGCGGTCGGCCAGCGCGATGGCGGCGGAGAGGCCCGTGGCGTATTTGTAGACGTAGAACGCCCGGTAGAAATGGGGGATGCGGAAGCATTCGAGTTCTAGCTCCTTGTCGATCGTGAAGTCGAGGCCGAAGTAGCGGTCTAAGAGGTCGCGGTAAACTTTCTTGAACGCATCGACCGTAAGCGGTTCGCCCGATTCAGCTAGCGCGTGGGCGTTGCGTTCGAACTCGGCGAACATCGTTTGGCGAATGATCGTGCCGCGGATGTTGTCGATGTCACGGTTGATGAGGTACGCCCGCTGCTGGTCCGTCTTCGCGCCGGCCATCATGTGCCGGCTCAAGAGTTGCTCGTTGAAGGTGCTCGCTACTTCGGCGACGAAGATCACGTAATCATAATACTCATAGGGCTGGTTGCGGGCCGAGGAATAGCTGTGCATCGAGTGGCCCGCTTCGTGGGCGAGCGTGAAGACGTGGTCGAGCACGTCGGGCTGGTAGTTCATGAGGATGTAGGGGTCACCATCGAACGCGCCACTGCTGAACGCGCCGCTCCGCTTGCCTTGGTTGGGATAGCGGTCGCACCAGCGGCCCGAAAGGCCTGCTTCGAGCACGCCGCAGTACTCGCTGCCGAGCGGTTCGAGGGCGGCGATCGTCGTCTTCACCGCCTGGTCCCAGCTATGTCGCACGTCCAGCTCGCTAAGAATCGGCACATAGGTGTCGTATTGATGAATCTGCTTGAGCTTCATCTTGCGGCGGCGGATGTCGAGATAGCGGTATACGACTGGCAACTTCTCATGCACCGCGGCGATCAGGTTGTTGTAGACGCTCGCCGGCACGTTGTCGGCAAACAGCGCCGATTCGAGCGCGCTGTCGTAGCCGCGGGCCTTGGCGTAATAAACGTCGCGCTGAACGGAGCCGTTGAGCGTGGCGGCGAGCGAATTCTCGTGGCCCGCGAACTGCTGATAGTATTGGTGAAATGCTTCCTTGCGAACGCGGCGCTCGGGCGAATGGAGGAACAGCGAGAATGTGGCGTTGGATAGCTCGACTTGGTCGCCCCTTTCGTTCTTAATCATGCCGAACTTGAGGTCGGCATCGGTAAGCTGCCGGAAGATATGATTCGTAGCCGAGGCCATCTCGCTCTGCATCGCGAGCAGTTTTTCTTCACGCTCGCCGAGCGTGTGGGGCTTGTAACGAACGATCCGCTGGAGCATGAGCTTGTACGGCGCGAGGGGCTTGGCCGCGAGATACGTCTTGAGCTTCGACGCGGTGAGCGCCAGGATTTCGGGCCGAAAGAAACTCGCGGCCTGTCCCGCGCGGCTGGCAGCATTCTGAAAGCGGCCCAACATCCGTTGATATTCGCTGTCGGCGGTGTCTTCGGTGGTCTTGAGTTGGGCGTAGTTCCCCAGTCGCTCCGCCTGGCGGTCGAACTGGCTGTGGAACTTGATGCACTTGGCAAGCGTTTCCGGCCCCTCGCCGAGCGTGCCCTTGAACTTTTCAAGCTTCGGAATTTGCTTCTCCCACTTTTGGAACGCGGCCTCCCACTCGGCATCGGCGGCGAATAGGGTCGATAGATCCCAGGTGTCGGCGGGTTTAACGTCGGCGCGTTTGGGGAGTTTCTTGGTCCGAGACATGGGGAGAATGTGAGATGTGTGATGTGCGAAGGCAGAAGTGAGGGTAGAAATGTAAGAATAGCCGGACTGCCACGCAGTCCGGCGGGG
>JBBDYG010000034.1:0-20680 GCA_040901765.1 Pirellulales bacterium | reverse complement strand
CCCCCCGGCGGCGAGCGTGGCTCGCCGGCTATTGAGCTACCAGCGCATGAGTGCGGTGCCCCAGGAGAGGCCGCCGCCGAAACCGCAGAGCAGGATTTGGTCGCCCGCGCGGATGCGGCCGGCGCGCAGCGATTCATCGAGCGCGATTGGGATGCTGCCGGCGGAGGTGTTGCCGTAGCGATCTAAGTGCATGACGACCCGGTCGCGATCAATGCCCAAGCTCTCGACCGCTGCATCGAGAATGCGGACGTTGGCTTGATGCAGAATCCAGAGCTTTACGTCGGCAAGCTGACTTCCCGCGGCTTGCAATACTTGCGGCGGCGACTCTTCGAGCAACCGCACCGCCCACTTGAACACCGGCCGGCCCTCCATTTGCATGTAGCCCATGCAGCGTTTGGATTGCTCCACACCGGGCGACGGCTTTACACCGCCGGGGCGATAGAGCAAGTCGATCCCCGCACCGTTCGCGCCAAGCGTGTAGGCCATCAGACCTTGCTCGGGGCTGCCCGGCGCGAGGACCACCGCACCCGCACCGTCGCCGAACAGGGGATAGGTCGTGCGGTCGGCCGGATCGACCACCCGCGAATTGGTGTCAGCGCCAATAATCAACGCGCGGCGGCTGCAACCGGTGGCCACGAACTGCATGCCCATGACCAACGCGTACATGAAGCCGGCACACGCCGCGGATACATCGACGGCCGGGCAATTGAGGCCAAGCTGATGTTGAACCGCCGCGGCGGTCTGCGGCATGAGGTGGTCGGGCGAAAGGGTGGCGAGAATTAATAGGTCGATTTCGTCGCGCGCGACGCCCACTGAGGCGATACACTTCTCGGCGGCACGAACGGCCATGTCGCTGGTGGCCATGTCGAGCGGCGCGTGGCGCCGTTCGCGAATGCCACTCCGCTGGAGAATCCACTGGGCGTCGAAGCCGAGCGCGGCAAGATCTTCGTTCGTAACGACGCGCTCGGGGAGATAGCTGCCCGTGCCGAGAATGCGAACCCCCATTAACCGTCGCACGGGCGACTGGCGGATCGTTTCGAGGGGTTCGCTCATCGCGCCTTGCTCGGGGAGGCAACTTCCTGCAATCCTTGCAGGTTACGGCGAACAGGCAATTTCGGCAAGCCCGTTGGGAAAAAGCGGGCGGTAGTAAGATGACGGCAAGCTGATGCAGCGCGTCGAGCGCTACCGACTCCGGAAGGCATGTGATCGATGCCTGCCAGACCGCGACCCTCAGCGGTAAGAAATCATGCCAAGTTCTGGTCGTATAATGCCCTGCCGTTCATTGCACCTGATCCACGTCGGAATCGAATTTCTCCGCACGCGTACCCATTTGCGACCAGATGTTTAAGTCGATATCCTCCTGAATTCCTTGCACGGAACCGTCGCACATGACGACTTGAACGACGCCGGAGTGTTCGCTGGAAAATGAAAGCTGCAGCGCGTCGCAGTCAGCCCGCCCAACCACGTGCGTACCGCCGCCGGTCACTTCGCCGTCGCCCGCCGAGGAGGCGCCACCGCTTGGACTAATCGTGTCGCAGATACCGACGATCTCCAAGTCCTTGTGAAGGTTGGGCGGAACTCCAGTCGAGCCCATCGCCTCGGAAACATCACCAGGAAAAGCACCGCCAGCTTCTGTGCGACCCTGCGAGCTGACGCCGTCGATGCTGTCGCTGCCGATGTACCAATGATCCTTGCGGTCTCCACGCGGAGGTTCTATCTTCGGATATCCGTTTTCTTTAATTCGAGTTAGTCGTTCGACGTCGCTGACGGCCTCTCCCACAGCAATCGTCTTTGTCGTGCCATCAGTAATCTTGGCGATGCTAATTAACGCATGGCCGAATGGAGTGTTTGGGTCTTTGACCTTAACGCCGGACATTACGCCGTCCAGTTGCTCTAAGTAGCGGTGGAATTCAAGATGGAACAACGCGTGGATTTCTTGACTCGCGGCCTTGCCCGACGCGCAGGCGATGTAGGAACCCGGTACGCGACCCTGTACATAATGCGTGGGTTTGTGACTGCGATCGGTCACGCGCTCCGGCAGCGGAACCGAGGGGCAGCGGTAAACCGGGATCACCGACTCGCAGGCGGCGACGTTGATATACAACGGGTCGGCGATGTTCCCATATGAAGGTTGGGTATAGGCGTAGGGGTGGCTTTTGTCGAAGTCGATTTTCACAATATCCGACAGAGCGCCTTCGTCCATATAAGGCAGAATGAAGCCCGACCACATCGCGCCTTCTTGCAGCGCGGCACCCATCGGAAAGGTCTTCTGAGCACCGTGAAAGTTTTGCAGCGCGATGCCGATCTGTTTCAAATTGTTCATGCATTGCGAGCGCCGGGCCGCTTCTCGCGCGGCTTGAATCGCCGGCAGCAGCAGCGCGACGAGAATGCCAATGATGGCGATTACCACGAGCAGCTCAACAAGAGTAAACGCGGAATGCCGCGCACGGCGCTGGAAACGTATACCTTCTCGCATGGCTTGGCCCTCGCTTAGATGGCTCGAACGAGTCTTCGGGCGATTTCAATCGGTCACATCAATTTCATCGTTGTAAGAGTAGCTTCAATGGCCGGCGGCGTGGGCATGTTCGAATTCGCCGCCCGCTGCATCCTTCGGAACGGGGTCAATCTTGCAACAGCCGGGGGATGCCTTATGCATTCCACACTTGGGGCACGCCGCTACCCCTTCCTTACAGCACTTCTTGGTGAATGCGACTTCGCCGCACTTGCGGCAGAGGACGCGGTCGCGGCGACCATCGATCGCCGAACTGCAGCACAGCACTGAATCTTTATGCAAGCCGCAAACATCGCACAGCGCGGTACCTTCTTTGCAGCAAGCCTCGGTCTCCTTAATTTCGCCGCACAGGCCGCATAGCGTTAGTTCGGCGTTGGGGTTGTGCGTATGGGGAATACCGGCCGGCGCGTCCTCGCCACAACCGGAAAGCGCTAACAACGATGCAGCCACCCCCAGGAGCATCAGACTGAACCCTTTCGACATTGCCGGAGCCTCCACAAAAAAGAAAGTGAACACCGCCCTCTTCGAATAGCAGGCCACCGTCGGAATTTACTGGCCAGTATCGTAGTATTCCACATCTCGAATTCTTTTTCAACCTAATTTTGGCGCTTCTTGCCTTAGCTCCTAACCATGGTATGGCACCTAAGGGGGGTTCTTAGCCTGCCGCCAAGAAAACCGGCCGCTTCTAAGGTCTTTGGCAAGAATTCGCCCACCGGGGTTCCGGCCGGCCGGTCGGAGGCACTTTTCGTCCGCCGATCGGGGGCGTCCCGAAAATCGGTTGGTTCCGCGGCGAGATTGCTGGCACCCCGGCCGAGGTGCGGATTGTTTTCCGATCTCGCATTTTCGGTGGTGACGCTTATCGCCTATGCCGGCTAATCGAAGCCAAGTCTTCGGCTTGATCACCGCCTTGCGGTGCGGTTGGTTCGCAGCAATCACTAAATTCGATTGGCAATCTGAAGATCATTCAACGTTTATCCATTTCTCAATTACGACCGGCCGGTTTTTTTCTGTCGCAAGATGAAGAATCGGCCTTGACCCTGATTGGCCCGCCCCGTAATCTGCCGCCCGACGCTGAGGGGGACGGCGCTGCGAAGTGATAGCAACGCACTCTCTCGTCGGCAACCAAATCACTCACTCACGCCACCCGCGGAGAAGATAGACCACGTGGAGGGGTCGTAGCGATCGGCGGTTGAGAAATCTTCCCCGGTCGCGCGATCTAGCGAGCGGTTGCTGTTGGCACGGATGCCGACGCACCGCTACGATACACTCCCCTGATGCCGAGCGTGTCGTTTCTCCCCCCACGACGCGCGGGCATCCGCCCGCCGCAAGCGTCATTGCGTCCAATCGCTCCCGGAAAGGTTTCCGCGTCCTTTGCCCCCCTGGGACGTGAGCTTTTCTGGGAGCTTTTTTTGCGCGCACACGCCACCAGTCGGCGCCACCTTCGCGTTGTGGCCGGCGGCGCGGATCGCTACAATCCGCGCCCCACGAATGTTGTCGCTGTCCCAAGTAATGGCGACGTCTTTATTAGTTCCGTTACGGCACACGGAGTGTGCCTACTACTTTGCGTACTTTGCATCCACAATGACAAGCACCATTCTCGCACCGCGGGCCAAGGTCCGCGCTCTTTCTCTCACTCCTAATGAACAACTCAGCGCCGCGCGTGAGATCGTGCGGCTCGAAGCCGTCGCACTTTGGCGCGTGTCGAACCGCCTGGGCGGATCGCTGCTCGAAGCGATTGACGTCATCCGGCGAGCTCGCGGCTGCGTGATCGTCACGGGCATGGGCAAGGCCGGGCTGATCGGCCAAAAGATCGCCGCCACCCTCGCTTCGACCGGCACCCGCAGCCACTTCGTGCATCCGGCCGAGGCATACCACGGCGATTTGGGCCGAATTCACGAAGACGACGTCGTGCTCGTCCTCTCGCAAAGCGGTGAAACCGACGAAGTCGTGCAGCTCTTGCCCTGTCTGCGCGACATCGGTGTCCCGATTATCGCACTCACTGCCAACCGCGTGAGCACCGTCGGTCGAGCAGCGTCGATGGTCGTCGAACTGGGCCACTTGGAAGAAGCCTGCTCGCTCGGCCTTGCGCCGAGCACCAGCACCACGGCGATGCTCGCGGTCGGCGACGCGCTCGCGCTCGTCCTTAGCAAAATGAATGGCTTCGGCGCCGAGGACTTTGCCCGGTTCCATCCGGGCGGGGCGCTCGGCCGCAAACTTAGCCGCGTCGACGACCACATGCGGCCACTGGCGCAATGCCGTGTGGCTCTGGAACTCCACACAGTCCGCGAGGTGCTCGTGGAGTGTAGTAAACCCGGCCGGCGCACCGGCGCGATGATGCTCGTCGACGATGCGGGCAAACTGACGGGCCTATTCACCGACAGCGATCTGGCCCGCCTGTTCGAGCGCCGCGAAGAGGCAAGCCTTGACCGGCCGATGCGCGAGTCGATGATCCGCGGGCCGAGCACGATCCACAGCGGCGCGAGGATCGCCGATGCAATCGAGCTATTGGCGGAACGAAAGATCAGCGAGCTACCCGTCGTCGGCATTGACGGCAAGCCGCTCGGCTTAATCGACGTGACCGACATCGTGGGACTGTCCGTAGATGGCGCGACGGATTCGCCAGAAAGCGTCGGCGTGCGAATGTATTCCAAAGCGGGATGAAGTCAGGCAAGTAGCTGAATTCGCAAGAATTCAGAATTGCTCTGACGCGGGCTGAATTCTTGCGAATTCAGCTACGGACGACGGACCATCCATGAACCTCAGCCACGTCTGCTCACAGATTCGTCTCTTATTATCGGATGTCGATGGCGTGATGACCGGCGGCGGGCTGACCTTTACCAGCAGCGGTGAAGAAACCAAGACATTCCACATCCGCGACGGCCTGGGCATTCGCCTGTGGCAGCGCGCGGGAGGGCAGTTCGGCATGGTGACCGGCAGACAGTCGCCGATTGTCGAACGCCGCGCCGCGGAATTGGGCGTCACGCTGCTGCGACAAGGCAACGACGACAAGTTGCCGTTGGTGCGAGAACTCGCAGCGGAGGCAGGCGTGACGCTGGAGGAGACCGCGTACATCGGCGACGATCTGCCCGATCTGGCCGCAATCCGCGCGGTGGGACTGGGCATTGCCGTGGCCGATGCCGTGGAAGAAGTCCGCGCCGCCGCCCGCTACACCACCAGCGTCCGCGGCGGCGACGGAGCGGTCCGAGAAGTGGTTGAACTCCTGCTAAAAAACACCAGCCGCTGAGACGCGGCAGTGGCGAATTATTGACTCACACAGAGAAGAGAACCGCTAATAAACGCTAATGCACGCTTATGAAGAATTGAAATATCCTTTCACTGAACTACCAAATCGAGAACTACTGATTTGAAATGTTATTAATGTTATTAGCGTCCATTAGCGGTTCTTTATGAATTGCATTCCCGCCGTTGAACCATGCTTCGCCGCCTGATTCGTAGCACGATTGTGTTCGTCGCCGTGGTGCTGGCGTACCAGGTGTATTTGCATCTGGCGGTGCCGGTGCTGGAGCCGCCGGTCGTGCGCGCAAAGCGGCCAGCCGTTTCTGACGACGATCGCAAAATCGCTGGGCTGGCGGTGGACCGCTATCAGCGGTTCCTGGCCAGCTACTTTCCCGCGGGTCACTGGTCGCTCGTCAAGCAGTGCATCGTGATCGAAAGTGGACCGGTGATGCTCGTGCTCAGCGATTACGAGCGGCACGACGACGGGCGGATCGATCTCGCCGAGTGCGCCGTGCTGTTGCTGCCGACGCCGCGACAAGAGGGAACGACTCCGCCTCGCGACGCGATCGTCCTCGAAGCGGCGCAGGGCGCGAAACTGAAATTCGACGACCACTTCGATCCGTCGCGCGGCCAGATTGGCCGACTTGTGAAAGGCGAGTTTCCCGGCACGATCACTATCCGCAGCGACATGCGCGAGGCTGGGCCGCACGACGATCTGCTTGTCACCACGCGCGATCTGCGGATGAACGAATCGGTGATCATGACCGACGCCGAAGTCCGAGTGAGGCTCGGCGAGAACGTCGGCGGCGGCAAGCGGCTGGAAATTCGGCTGGTGAAAGACCCTCACGCGCAGTTCAAGAAAAACGGCCTGCAGATCGCCGGCGTACAGTCGCTCGAAATCTTCGAACAAGTGCAACTCTCGCTCAAGATGGAAGGCCTCGATCTGTTGTCCGATGAAACGAAAGGTCTTCGCACGGTACAGGCTGCGCCGACGGACGGGCACAGCTCGACGGGGCCATATCGCTTGCCGAGCGCTTATCGCAAGACGGCCGATGGACAGGTATTGCTCGCTTCCAACACCGGGCCGGCACTGGGACCAGCTACGGGCGAGTCCGAGAAGGGACCGGATGTGAAATGGGAACCGGCGCCGAAGAAGATGGAAGAACCCGGGCCGGGGACGGCTAGGCTCGCGGTGGGGCAATCGAGTCTGCCGGCTGCAAAAACGCCGCTCGAAGTCACGTGTTCGGGGCCGTTTTCGTTCGACTTCTTGAACTACAAAGCAACCTTTCTACGCGATGTCGAAGTTTCCCAACTCAGTCTGAACGGTCCAAGCGATCAGTTAAGCTGCCAGGAGCTAAACATCCACTTCGCGCCGCTCGACGAAAAAGGAAATCCGGTCCAGTCGCTCGATGAACCCGATATTTCGCGGCGGCAGCGCGGCGAGATGGGGCGACTCGAACCTTCGATGCTCGAAGCCATCGGCAACCCGGTAGTCGTGCTCTCGCCCACGCGCGAAGCTGAAGCCCGCGGTCAGCGGCTGCGGCTCACGCTCCGCGAGCGGCGACTGAAGCTCGACGGCGGCCGCGTGATGCTCGCCTACGGGCGGAACGAAATTCACGCGCCGCTGTTGCAGTACGAGCACCCCAAACCCGAAGCCGCTTCGCAAGTTGGAAAACTGTGGATTGCCGGGCCGGGCTGGATGCGCGCCGTGCCGAGTCCCGAAAAGCCCAACGAAACGGTCGAAGCCCGCTGGGAGCGCGTCGAGGGGGCGGAGTATTCGGTTCGCCTAGTGCGGAAAGACAACCAGCCCGTGCTGTCGATCATCGGGCAGCCGCGGATCGTCGCGGCGGGCTTCGGCCAGATCAGCTCGAACGAAATGCATGTCTATTTGAAAGAAGTGCCGGCCGATGGCGAAGAGGGGCCGGCGCTTGAAGTCGGCAGCTCGCGCGCCGGCGTCGAACAAATGGCCATACTGCCCGACCGGCTCGCCGCCACGGGCAGGGTCGAGATTCAGTCACCGCAACTCACCGGCCGCACCGAGGAACTGTACGCCTGGTTTAAATCACTCGCCGCAACGACCAAGCCAGGTGCCAATGTAGTAAGCAGTTCGACCGAACAACCCCAAACGGGTCCGCCGACTGGGGCGACGTACGATATTGGCGCGGCGAAGATTCAACTGGAACTCGCGCTCGCGGGCCGACAGGCGCTCCCCAAGAATCTCTCGTGCGACGGGCAAGTCGTATTCCGCGAAACGAGCGCCCTATCCGGCGGCGAGGAACCGATGACCGTCCGCGGCGAGCAAGTCCGCGTGGAAGGCATCGACAAAGGCGCTCGCATCACCGTTGCCGGCGGCGGCACCGGCAACGACGTCACCCGCGGCCACGCCACGATTGTCGCCCGCGGAATGACGCTCGCCGCCGACAAGATTCAGCTCGACCAACAGGCGAATCGCATGTGGATCGACGGTCCCGGCGAGGCCGACCTGACAGTGACGCGCGATCTGTTGGGCCAAGAAGCCGCCGGCGCGTCGTACCCGCTCCATGTCCGCTGGCGCGGCGGCCTGAATTTTGACGGCCAAGCGATCGAGCTTCGTGACTATGTAATTGCCGAAGGTCGTAACGATTGGCTCCAGACTAAGCGGCTCACCGCCAAGCTCACGCATGCCATCAAGTTCGGCGAAGGCCAAGAGCAACAACGGGCCGAGGTCGGAGAAATTATTTGCTCGGAGGGCGTGGCGCTCGATCACCGCACCGTCGATGTCAACGGCCAACAATCGCACGAGCGGGCGCAGCTCCACACGCTCACGATCAACCAAGTTACCGGCGTCATCGGCGGCGAAGGCCCCGGTTGGGTCCGCTCGGTCCACTTCGGACAGGCCGCATCGATGCTCGCCGATCCCGCAGTTCCCGCTCCGCGCCCCGAAAACACGCAGCTCAATTTCCTCCGCGTCGATTTCCTGCGCGGCATCGCCGGCAATCTCAAGGTCCGCGAGCTGCGATTCCAAGGCCAAGTTCGCGCCATCTACGGTCCGGTCGACGCCTGGGAGCAAGAACTGTTCGCCAACGAAGCCGGTGGAATGCCCGAAGGCACCGTCACGCTCGAAAGCGAAGAACTGCAAATCAACGAAGACCCGCTCGCCCACAGAGCCGCTGCCGCCCAACCAGGCGCGCCGCAGGCCGGCCCTTTTGAACTAAAAGCCGAGGGCAATGTCCGCATCGAGGGCGGAACCGCCGAGCACGGCAAGTTCACGGCAATCGCCCACATCGCCAGCTACAATCAAGACAAGGACGTGTTTGTACTACGGGGCAATGGGCAAGCACCCGCAGCCCTGCATCTTGCTTCAAAAGACGGAACGACCGGCGCGCCAAGCTTTGGCACGATCACTTACTACCGCCAAACCGGCCGAGTGACCGCCAGCGATTTAAAACCCTCGGCGGTCTCCTTTCCCGGCCAACCCCCGCGACCGTAGCCAACCCGCCGCTGTGTAGATGTGCGATGTAAGATGTCAGAAGGAAGAAGGAAATGCGCATCTATCTTCCAAACTTCTGACTTCTTACATCGAACATCTGACATCCACATCAAACCCGCAACCGCTCCTGCTCCAGGCGCTCCGCAAGGAACCCAATCGCCCGCGGAGCCATGTGCGAGTAGTAGTCGAAGCCATGCCCACCGGCGGCCGTGTCGAGGTCGCATTCGTGGGGCACGCCGAGCGAGTAGAGCTTCATCCGCAGCCGGTCCGCCGATTCCCACCACCAATCGCCGGGGTCGCAACAGAAGAACTGGTTGCGAGGCCAATTGAGGGGATGAATGTGGAGCGTTGCCGAGTCCTGCCGGGCATCCTCGGGGTCGCGATACATCTCGTGCAGCGTGCCGTAGGTCTCGTCGCTGCGGCGCGTTTGTTCCATGCGGATATAATAGTCGATGGCGGGCGAAATCGCGGCAACCGTCGGAAAGATGTTGGGATGCTTGTAGGCGAGCCGCAACGCGCCTTGTCCCCCCATGCTGGTCCCCAATAGCGCCAGCCGTGGGGGCCGCGCCCCCCAGCGCTTGGCGACGTACGGCACCACGCGGTCGAGCACATACCGCTCGGCAGTGATCGCCGGATCAAATTCCCGGCAGATGCGGTCGGTCCACCAGCTTCGCTGCGTCACGGGCGCGATGACCCGTAATCCGTAACGATCGAATTCGTGGGCAAATGCTGGATAGTCGCCGAGTCGCGCCTGATGGACGCCATGCAAATAGATAAGCGTGTACCTATGCGCGCTCGGCACCGCCGGCTCATAAACATGGCACTCGTGGCCCGCGAGTTCGATCTTTGTCCAATCGGAAGCCATAAGCTGCCTTAGTTAGCCGCGACGCGCAGTCCTCGGAGCGGAGCGCGTACCGCGCCACAGGCAATTCGCTCGCTACTCGGCCGTCGCCGTACCCATTAGAATCGTCGTTGTCTGAATTTCCTACTCCGCCTCGACTACGACGACCTGCACCGCAACCTGCCGTGCTGGATGAATGTAAGATGTGAGATGTAAGAAGGCAGAAGTACGGAAAGAAGGTTCCTCGTGTGTTTTTCACTTCTACCTTCTCACATCTCACATTTCACATCTCCTCCTCCATGCATCGCATCCTGCACATCATTCCGACGTTGGACCGCGGTGGGGCGGAGAAGCAGCTCGTGTTGCTGGCCGAGGGGTTGCCGCGCGATGAATTCGACCTGCACGTTTGCGCGCTGACCCGCGGCGGCCCGCGGCGTGAGGAACTCGACGCTGCCGGCGTGCCGGTCAAGGTGATTGGCAAGCGCTGGAGAGCCGACCCGCTGGCGTACATGAAACTGCGCACCCACATCGCGCGCTTGCGGCCGGCGCTCGTCCATACGTGGCTCTTCGCGGCGGGCGCTTATGGCCGGGCCGCGGCGCGGTCCGCTCGCGTGAAGCGGCTGGTCACCGGCGAACGCTGCGTCGATCGTTGGAAAGCCGCCTGGCAGTGGAACGTCGATCGCCGGCTGGCGCGCGTTACCGATCGCCTCGTTACGAATAGCTCGGGTGTCAAGGACTATTGCGTCACGCACGGCCTGCCGGCGGAGAAGTTCACGATCATCCCCAACGGAGTCCCGCCGGCGCAGCACAGCGACGTTTCGCGGGAGCAGCTACTCGCGGAACTGCGATTGCCAGCCGACGCTCGGCTTATCGGTGTTGTCGGACGCCTTTGGCCGCAAAAGCGCGTAAAAAATCTCATCTGGGCGGCCGACTTGGTGCGAGTGCTCCACGACAACATTCGGCTCTTAATTATCGGCGACGGACCCGAGCGCGCCCATCTCGAAGAGTTCGCCCGCGGCGCGAGCGACCTGGAGCACATTCGCTTTCTCGGTGAACGCGGCGACGTGTGGCGCCTCATGCCGCATCTCGACATGCTGTGGCAAGGTAGCGAGTACGAGGGCCAGCCCAACTCGGTGATGGAAGCGATGGCCTGCGGCGTGCCGGTAGTGGCATCGGATATTCCGGGCAACCGCGACTTGGTAGTCCACGGCGAAACTGGGTACCTGTTGGAATTCGGAAACCGCGCCGATTGGGCGCGCACGACGAACAATTTACTAACCGATGCCCCGCTCGCCGCCCAGTTGGGGGCCGCCGGACGCGCGCGGATGCTCGACGAGTTCAGCGCCCAGCGCATGGTCCAGCGGCACGTGGAACTTTATCGAGAATTGCTCGGGTAGGAATTTAAACAGAAGGAAACAGGAGCGAGAGAGAAAGTACGCCATTCCACGTGGACGAGTCTCTCCGAGACTCGATTCGCGTCTCGGAGAGACGCGGCCACATGGCATCCTTCATTCGTCATTTCTCCTCACACCGCCAAATCGGCCAGCCCGCGTGCTGCGTGCGATCGGAGCGGCGAGGTGTCTACCAAGGGCGGTCGCCAGGCTGGCTCGGGGTCGTCTTCAAGTCGGGCACCCACAAACCGGCGGCGACGCTCATTGAGGCTCCAACGCGCTCGGATCGCCTCGCACGCGCGAGCGATTTCCCACGGCGTCGGCAGATACTCAATTCGCTCGCGACCGTCCATAACGCAACCCCCAGCCCGCCCGCCCTTTTCCCTTCTGGCTAACAGCTAACCGCTAATAGCTAACAGCTTATTTTAGAAGGCCGGACGCCGATCGGCGGGCGTAGGGCATCGGGTGTGTCGACGCCGGCCTTGTTGAGTTCTGTTGTGGCGTCAATCTACCGGGCGATTGTGTGCGAATTGTGTAGACCGCGCAAGGTTCTGAAGAATTCCAGGGGGGGTGATTTGCCGGAGCGGGTGAGAAGATTTGCCCTATCTCCCTGCGCTGCCGCCCTTTAGTGCGTCACCCAGAAGCGATAGAATAACCATAGCAACGGAGTTTCGCCGCGTGGGCATCGGAGTTGGAGACGGCAATGAAGGACGTGCTGGCGGTCGTGTTGGCGGGTGGGAAAGGATCGCGGCTGGAACCGCTGACGCGAGACCGCGCCAAGCCGGCGGTTCCATTCGGCGGTAATTACCGCATCATCGATTTTACGCTCTCGAACTGCCTCAATAGCGGCCTCCGCAAAATTCTCGTGCTCACGCAGTACAAAGCGATGAGCCTCGACCGCCACATCAACCTCGGCTGGCGAAATTTTCTGTGCCGCGAATTGGGCGAATTCATCGACGTCGTCCCCCCGCAACAGCGAATCGACGAACAGTGGTACCAGGGCACCGCCGACGCCGTTTACCAAAACATTTACGCCCTGGAAAAAGAGCGCCCGCAGCATGTCGTGATCCTCTCGGGCGACCACATTTACAAGATGGACTACGGCAAGCTCGTCGCCTACCACGAGGAGAATCGCGCCGACGTGACCGTCTCGGCACTCCGCGTGAAATGCCACGAGGCCACCGACTTTGGCGTGATTCAAGTCAACGAGACGAGCCGGATCATTGGGTTTCAGGAGAAGCCCCGGCAGCCGCGGGCAATTCCTGGCGATCCCGATCATGCGCTGGCGTCGATGGGCGTGTACGTGTTCAACGCTCCATTCTTGTTCGATGAACTGTGCAAGGACGCCACGATCAACGAGAGCGCTCACGACTTTGGCCGCAACATCATTCCGGCCATCATCGGCTCGAAGCGGGTGTTCGCGTTTCCGTTCCTCGACGAGAACCGGAAACAGGACGCCTACTGGCGGGACGTCGGCACGATCGACTCGTACTTCGAGGCCAACCTGGAAATGACGGCTGTCGAGCCGCAACTGAATCTCTACGACGACCACTGGCCGGTGCGGACTTATCAGCCCAATCTGCCACCAGCCAAGTTCGTGTTCAACAGCAACGGCGACCGCGAGGCGCGGCGCGGCGAAGCACTCGATAGCATCGTTTGTCCCGGCGCAATCATTTCCGGCGGCCAAGTGATGCGCTCGATCGTCGGTCAGCAGAGCCGGGTCAACAGCTTCGCCCAGATCGAGGATTCGATCCTGTTCTCGCGAGTGAGCGTCGGTCGCCATTGCCGCATTCGGCGCGCGATTATTGACAAGGACGTCCACCTTCCCGAAGGGACGGAAATCGGCTTCGACCACGACGCCGACCGCCGCCGCGGCTTCACCGTCAGCGAAGGGGGCGTGGTGGTAATTGCCAAAGCGGATGGGATCGAGCAGTTGGAAAGCTAGCAAGACAGTATGTGACAAATGATTGATTTGGCCCAAGAATACGTGCAGAATATTGCAGCGATCCGCGCCGCGAATCGTGATATGGAGCAAGGAGATCGCGGCAGAGATGCAACTCAAGTTGTCATCGAGTTGCGCCGCGAATTAGGTGTACTCGAGTCTCCAACCAAGCGGCGACCAAGCTCATCGGATATCGAGTGATCTTCACAGCGCAAACCGCTCCTGCAGCGACATCACCTGCATTTCTTCCTGGCGCAGGGCTTCCATCGCTTTGACGGCGGCGGTTGCGGCTTCGAGGGTCGTCAGGCAGGGCACGCCGGCGGCGACTGCGGCGGCGCGGATGCGGCCTTCGTCCGTGCGGGCGCCTTTGCCTACCGGCGTGTTCATCACGAGCGCCACCTGGCCATCCGCCAGATAGTCGAGCAAGTTCGGGTGGCCTTCCTGAATCTTTTTCATCCGCTGGCACGGCACGCCTGCCGCTTCCAGCGCGTCGGCCGTACCGTGGGTCGCCAGGATCGTGTAACCGATTGCCACGAGTTGTTGCACGAGCGGCACCACTCGGGGCTTGTGGCGCGGCGCGACGCTGACAAACACATTTCCCTCCATGGGCAACACGGTGCCCGCCGCGAGTTGGCTCTTGGCGAACGCCATCGAAAACCGCGGGCTGATGCCCATCACCTCGCCGGTCGAACGCATCTCCGGTCCGAGCACGATATCGACACCACGGAACTTGATGAACGGGAACACCGCTTCCTTCACCGAAACATGCGCGGGAATCGGATCTTCCGTCACCCCTTGTTCAGCCAGGGAAACGCCGGCCATCACCTTCGCCGCGATCTTCGCCACCGGCATCCCCGTCGCCTTCGCGACGAACGGCACCGTGCGGCTGGCGCGGGGGTTGACTTCGAGGACGTAAACGACCGGCCGCCCGTCGGCGAGGGGCTGGGGGCTGGGGGCTGGGGGCTGGAGTTTGATTTCTCCCAGGGACACCGAATCAATTAGTGTCGCCGCGATGTCTGTTTTATCGCTCTGAATTCCGTTTTCTTCCCCAGTCCCCAGTCCCCAGCCCCCAGCCCCCTCCCACCTCACCGCGAACTGCACGTTCATCAGGCCAACCACCCCCAGCTCGCGCGCAAGGGCTACCGTCGCTGCGCGAATCTCCTTCACCACTGGGCCGGGCAGACTATATGGCGGCAGCGCACAAGCCGAGTCGCCCGAGTGGACGCCCGCCTCCTCGATGTGTTCCATGATGCCGGGCACAATCACGTCGGTGCCGTCGCTGATCGCATCGACATCCACTTCCGTCGCGCTCTCCAAAAAACTGTCGATCAACACCGGTTGGCCTTGCGCCACGACAAACGCCTCGGCCACAAAGCGGTCGAGCTGCGCGTGGTCGTAACAGATCTCCATTGCCCGGCCCCCGAGCACGAAGCTCGGCCGGACGAGTACCGGGAAGCCGATTTTGTCCGCCTCGCGGCGGGCCTCGTCCATCGTCCGAGCGATGCCGTTGGGCGGCTGACGCAGGCCGAGTTTCTCCAATAGCTTGGCGAATTTCTCGCGATCCTCCGCTGCCTCGATTGCATCGACGCTCGTGCCGATAATCGGCACTCCCGCATCCTGCAGCGCCCGCGCGAGATTCAGCGGCGTCTGCCCGCCGAACTGGACGATCACGCCGTCGGGATCGACCCGGTCGCAAATGTTCAGCACATCCTCAACTGTTAGCGGCTCGAAAAACAACAGGTCGCTCGTATCGTAATCGGTACTCACCGTCTCGGGATTCGAGTTAACCATCACCGACTCGATGCCCAGTTCCTTGAGCGCGAAACTCGCGTGGCAGCAGCAATAATCGAACTCAATCCCCTGGCCGATGCGGTTTGGCCCGCCGCCGAGGATGATGATGCGCTTGCCGCTTGCCGGCTTAGCGGGAACCTCATCTTCCGTTTCATACGTCGAATAGTAGTACGGCGTAAATGCCTCGAACTCCGCCGCGCAGGTATCAACCGACTTGAACGTCGCCCGAATCCCACGCTTGAGCCGCTCGGCGCGAACTTCCATCTCGCCGCGACCGAAGATATTCGCAAGCTGCCGGTCCGAAAACCCGAACCGCTTCGCGGTGCGGAGGGTGTCGTCGGAGACGTGAGACCACGCAATCTCCCGCAGCTTCTCCTCCGTCTCCACAATCTCCAGCAGATTATCCAAAAACCATGGGTCGATCCCCGTGAGCCGATAGACCTCCGCGACACTCATGCCGTTCTTGAAGGCGTAGCGCAGGTACCACACGCGGTCGGGACCGGCGTTTTGCAGCTTGGCGCGGATTTCCGCCTCGTCGGGTCGTTCCGGGGTGTACCACTTGTCGATGCCGTCGCTGCCGAAGCCGAAGCTGCCGACCTCGAGACCGCGCAACGCCTTTTGGAACGATTCTTTGAACGTGCTGCCGATGGCCATCGTCTCGCCGACGCTTTTCATCTGCGTGGTGAGGGTCGAGTCGGCCTCGGGGAATTTCTCAAATGCGAACCGCGGAATCTTCGTCACCACGTAATCGATCGACGGCTCGAAGCAGGCCGTGGTTTCACGCGTGATGTCGTTCGGCAGCTCGTGCAGCCGATAGCCCACCGCCAGCTTGGCGGCGATTTTCGCGATCGGGAACCCGGTCGCCTTCGACGCCAGCGCGCTCGAACGGCTCACACGCGGGTTCATCTCGATCACGATCATCCGGCCATCCAGAGGATTCGTCGCGAACTGAATGTTCGACCCGCCCGTCTCGACGCCAATTTCGCGTATCACAGCCAGGCTGGCGTCGCGCATCCGTTGGTACTCTTTGTCGGTGAGCGTCTGCGCGGGAGCAACCGTGATCGAATCGCCCGTGTGGATGCCCATCGCGTCGAAGTTCTCGATCGAACAAATGATGACGACGTTGTCGTCGGCATCGCGCATCACCTCCATTTCATACTCTTTCCAGCCGATGATCGACTCTTCGATGAGCACCTGCGTGGTGGGCGACTGGTCGAGGCCGCGGAGAACCATGTCGTCGAACTCGGCCCGGTTAAAGGCGAAGCCCGATCCACTGCCGCCGAGCGTGAAGCTTGGCCGGACCACCACCGGCAGGCCGATCTCCTCGACCCACTCGCGGGCTTCGTCCAAAGTGCGGACCGTCTTGCCGCGGCAAACCTCCAGGCCGATGTTGGCCATCGCCTGCTTGAATCGCTCGCGGCTCTCGGCCTTGTCGATCACGTCGGCGTTGGCGCCGATCATCTCGACGCCGTATTTTCTCAGCACGCCGTGGCGGTCGAGGTCCATCGCCAGGTTCAGCCCCGTCTGGCCGCCGAGCGTGGGCAGCAGCGCGTCGGGCCGCTCGCGCTCGATCACCTTTTCGACGATCTCCCACGTCAACGGCTCGATGTAGGTGCGGTCGGCCGTCGCCGGGTCCGTCATAATTGTGGCTGGATTCGAATTCACGAGTACCACCTGGTAGCCCTCTTCGCGGAGAGCTTTGCAGGCCTGGGTGCCGGAATAATCGAATTCGCAGGCCTGACCGATGATGATCGGGCCGGAGCCGATGAGCAGAATCTTGTGGATGTCGTCGCGACGGGGCACGGCTCGGGAGGGGGCTTGGGTTTAGGGACTTGGGGCTGGGGAAGCGGGGCGGTGAGTCTAAAATCGCTCTAGCGTAGCACGCGCGCGGTCAAGTTCTCAAGGGTGCGCTGTCGCTGCGCAGATTAACGTCTTCGCCTATCGCCTCATCGCCCAAGACACGGTCGAAGAAAAAATACTGGAGCTGCAACAACAAAAACGCGACCTGGCCGACGCGATCATCTCCAGTAACACGAACGTGCTCGCGGAAGCTCACGGCGGAAGGCTTGCAGATCCTGTTGAGCTGAACTTAGCGGCGGCTTCCAGACGTGTAGGTCAGGCTGTGCCTGACGATGGAACCAGACATACCAAGCGCAGCGTAGACACCACGGTTGTCAGGCACAGCCTGACCTACGCCTACTTGGAAAACTTGGCGTTTTACGTCGGGCACGATATACTTAACGCATGATTCAACCCATGGACGCCATCTATGACAACGGGGTTTTGAAGCCTCTGGAGCCTTTGGCGCTCTCCGACCAAGCGCGCGTGAAGCTCACCGTCGATGCGGAGCCGGTGACGGAACCGGCGGACAAACTCGCGAAGCAGAAAGCCGCCTTGCGCGAGCTTTGGGAAGAGATCGACAAGCTTCCGCAACATCACAACAACGATGGCTGGTCGGTTCGCCAGCACGGTAAGATGGCCACTTCCGCGAGCAGCACCGATTTCTGGGACAATCCCGAAGACGATGAGGTTTGGAACAACGCCTGAGCCGGGGAAACCGTTCGTCTTCATCCCGAAGGGATGACAGCCATTAGCCGGTGGTCGCGCAGCGCACCACCGGAAAACGAACGCCCTCACGCTCGACCCCGGCAGGGGTCGCAGCAGATAGGCATCGCCCGAACCGCAACGGTTCCACTCCACAGCCCGGGGTCGCCTGCGCAGCGGCGCACCCCGGGTTGTGCCATCCAAAATAGACTTACGCCAAAGGCGTTACACAGGCGCGCCTCGCGTGTGTAATCCCTTCAGGATAAAGAGCGTTGTCGGCCACGTGACCTAGGGTGCGCCGCGGACGGCGACCTTAGCCTATCGTGTGTAACGCCGTTGGCGGATGGAGCGCGGACTCGCTCGCTATTTGACGATTGATGGGCTGGTCGCTGCCGGTTGTTGCTTGTGAAGCTCTTCGACTTGCTTCTTCAACGCCGCGTTCTCGCGCTGCACTGCCGCCAGCGATTCGTGGAGTTTCGCGAACACTTCTTGTTGTTGCTCATCCGTCAAAACGCGAGTGCCAATGTTGGATTGTGAGGGCGAGGCAACATACCGATCGGTAACTGAAGGCTCCGCTTGCCTCCCCATTGTCACTTGAACAATCGGATTCTCGAATTTCTCCGCCAGATGCTTCTTGATTGCTTCTTCGGCTTCGAGAACCGTTAGGCCTTCGGCTTTCACCCGGCCGTAGGTGGGGCCAAGTGCCACGGTACCCCACGTTTCGACTCGATAGTCTTCATTAATCGGATTGCCCGGTTCAAGATTGAGCGCGCGGATGGTGAGCAGGTCGCCTGGTTCAACGACAGTCTTAACCGGCTTGCTCGACGGCTGTGCGTGTGGCCGACTCGCAAGATCGTTCGGAAGCTGCCTCTGCAGTTCCACGTTCTTGCGCTCAAGCCGATCCCGCATCAGTTCGAGATGGGCAACTGTCGCTCGTAAACGACGCTCTTCAAGCGACATCTCCGTGGCTGCCTGGGGATGATCAAGCTTCAACGTTAGTTGTTCCAAGTTATCCAGTTGCCGCTCCAGCGAAAGTTGCTTGCGCTTTGCACCTTCAAGCTCGGCTGACGCTTCGGCCACCTTTTTCATCTTCGCTGTGAGCTTCTCGAGGGCCGATGTAATTTTTGCGCTCACCACGTCTTTCTGTCGCTGAAGATTCTGCTGCAACTGGTCGCTCGACTCTCCGTCGGAGTCCACGGCCTCGGATTGATTGAGCTGCATCAGCACCGCGTGCAGTTGTTCCAATTCCCGCTGGAGCATGGCGCGTTCGAGTTGCTCAAATTCTATCTTGGCCGCTTCCGTCGCGACGCTCGGCCGAAACTCCTCTAATATGCTCTCAAGTTTTTCGATTTCGGCTTCAATCTGTATTTTCCGCCGTTCGGGCTCCACCGATGGTTGCTCGCGAAGTTCGCTCGCTCCTTGATTGGCACTCGCCATTTGCTGCGACAGCTCGATCGCCTTCGCTTCTGCCTCCTTGGCATCGGCTTCCAAGAGCATCGAATCGGCCCTTGCTTCGCCTCTCTCCGTCTCCGAGATAGCACCACGAACTGTTTGCGACTCTGCGAAAGTTCGCTTTATCCCGGCCTTGATGCGATAAGCTTCGGCCTTCAGCAGCCAATGATCGCGTTCCAACATGAGTTGCTGCACTTGCGGCGAAGGTCGGTAGACATCGTAAACGCCGACTTTTCCAGAATTTGGTTGCGGCGTGTCGTCGTTAGGCACCGCGGCCTCAATAGTTGTCGCTTCACCTTCCTCAGGGTCCGACGCGGACAATTCGGCACTTTGACCGAGATCCACTTGCACCGCTGCCGCCACGCCATCGCTTGTCCCCGGCTGCCCCGCCCCCCAAGCGACTCCCAAACCCACAATCAACGTCGCGGCAACCGTCGCGACTTTCGTAACTGACGCATACCACATGGCATTCAATCCTTGTTTAGAAAGCTCCACCGCCGCGGGCGAAGCCCCGCCTGTAGCGCCGGAGGTGATGAATGAACACGAACAAGCCGCCGTGGCGGCAACCAGACTCGGCGAAACCGCCGCGCTCGCGGTGGTGCTGGCTGTGGAGACCACGCCAGTGGCCAGCGACAGCGAGACACCGCGTCGAATCAGCCGCGAGCGGAGCATTCGGCGGCCGCGGACGAGGCGGCCTTGAATTTGCGCGAGCGTCGAGTCGGTCTGCTCGGCGATCGCCCGCCGCGACTGGCCCTCGAAGTACCGCAGCACGAGCGGCGTTTGATAGCGCTCGGGGAGTGCCCGCAGTTCTTCCATGAGCACGTACAGCATCTGACGGTCGTGGATCACGGGCAGCGCCTCCTCGCCCTGCGGCGGTTCGGCGGTTAGCGATTCCTCGCGGCGGCGCGAGCGCCTTCGGCGGGCGGCGATTGCGGTCCGCTGCGCGACGCGATACAGCCACGCCGCAGCGGAGTCGGACGCGCGAATCGTGGTGGCCCGTTGTGCCAGAATCAGAAACGTCGCTTGAAAAGCGTCTTCCACATCCTGGTGGTGCCGCAGCGATTGCTGGCAGACGATCCACACCAGCCGGCCATGCCGCTCGATCACCTCGGCGAAGGCTTGCTCATCGCGGTGACGCTCGAAACGCATCAGCAGCTCGCCGTCCGTCGCAAAGACGGCAATGGGCGCGGTGCGCGTGGCGGCGGGCTGAGTGTCGATTTCCACGGGGCGGTCTCGGCAATAGGTCGGGCAGCTACATCAATAGTGTGCCCCCAATCGCCCCCGAACCGCAAGAACTTTCCAGGTTTTTGGAAAAAGACAAAGTGTTAGCCACGGATCAAACACGGATGTAACACGGATCGGCAAAGGAAGTAAACCGCTAATTGCCGCTAATGAAGAATAATGAATTGATCTGGCTGAAAGCTGATAGCTGACGGCTAATAGCTCTCGGTGATGTCAAACTTCAAATGCAACAGTTTTGATAACTGGTATTGGTGAAAGG
>JBBDYG010000033.1:0-185651 GCA_040901765.1 Pirellulales bacterium | reverse complement strand
CTGGGGGTTGCGGGTTGGGGGTTGGGGGTTGGGGGTTGGGGGTTGGGAGCTGCGGCGTCTTCGACCAAGGCGGCGGTTCGTGCTTTTATCGCAGCTTCCGTCTGCGCGAGCTGTTTCTCCTTGTGGCCGCAGCCGTTGGCCAACAGCAGCATCAAGAAGCCGAGCCACAGCGCGAGTTCCGACATGGTGAACGCGGCGCGTTTGAAGAACATGGAAGGATCTCCGGAATTGCGGATTGCGGATTGCGGATTGAGAGCCGCGGCGTCCTCGCCCGCGGCCAATTGCAACGCCGCCCAGTGTACCGCCGCACCTGCTAGCTTCCCACGGGCCGCGGCGGGGTTCGTATCGTTGGTTACGGGTGGGGTCCGGCGCGGGTTCGGCGTGCTGGCAGCGGAAAACTCGCTGCGGCGGCTGGGGGAGTATGAATTTCGCGAGTTTTTCAGTAGTGCGAAGTGCTAGCGCGGTCAGCCTCGTAGGAGCCGTGTGCGAGCGCGAATCAAGGTGTCTTAGGCACGGTGAATACGGGCTTTAAGACGGCAGTATTGGTGGACATTCACGAGGGAGCCGGCACAGCCAATGACGACCGATTTCGCTTTTTTAACCGGGGTGAGGACGTGTTGCCAAATGCGCCCGCAAACGGCACCGACGCCGAAATGTTCGTCGGCGCAAAGAACGCCGCTAACCCCACGGGATAGCGAGATGGCACTTGGCGTCACTTTGCGATCACTTGGGATCGAAATACAGCCGCTAACAATGTCGTGTACTTCGACGGCGTCGCAGTCGCGACGGGTGTTGTGATCGACCCCAACGCCCCGAACACGACCTATGCGGCATTTCAGCAACTATCGACTGCAGCGCCATAAAGTGAGCCAAATGGCTTGGTCATCGGTGCTCAGAATCTACGAGGACCGATCGGAAATTATCTCAACGCCGATCTGGACGATCTGCCTATCTACGATAACGTCCTCAGCGCTTCGCAAGTCGCGTCGCTCGTTCCCGAGCCGGCGTCCGTGGCGATGATGGTCGTGGCGGCCGGGTGCCTGGCGATGTTCGTGCGTAGTCGCTAGTCATCCAATAATAAAAACTTCGGGGCCAGAACGCTTGGATTGGCGTTCTGGCCCCGTTCTTGTTGCTGAGCGACTGCGCGTCGCAAGCGAGCGCGGCTAAGGCTTCGGCTTAGCCGAGCGGCGTTCCATAAAGCCCGCCACCGCGCCGAGCCGGCGGGCGAGCGTGGCGAATTCTTCCGGCGATAGTCGCTCGTTGCCATCGGCGTCGGCGCGGCGGAACGGGCGAGACAGGCGCTCGCGGAGTGGGTCGGGAAGTTCCTTCAGAGTTACATAACCGTCGCCGTTCTCGTCGAGCCGGTCAAAGAATTCGCGGGCGTTGCTCGGGTCCGAAAGGGCCTGCCGCATGTCGGGGGCTTCATCGAAGCGGTTCGCGCGATCACCCTGTTCTTTGGCGATTTTGGCCAGCTCGCGATCGACGTTGATTTCCATCCGCTCAATGGTCTGCACTGCCTGCCGGGCAAGTTGCGGTCCGCCTCGGTTGATCTCGCCGCGGTTAAGGATGTCGTCTTCGTCGCGGTCGATTTGATCGACGAGTCGCTCGAATACGCGCTGGAACTCTTCGGGGATTTCGTCCGCCACCAGCCGAGAGTCGCGGTTGGTATCGAGCGTGAGCAAGAGCCACTTCGTGGCCTTCGCGCCGGGAAAGTCGGCGTCCTGCTGTTTTTCGATCGGCTTCTCGGGCCGCGACGGGGTGAGGGCGGCGGTGAATTCTTCCGACGTAAGCTGGCTGTCGTCGTTCGCGTCGCCGCTGCGGACCAGACGCGCAAAAAGGCGTTGATGCTCCTTGGCGATTTCGTCGGCGGTTAGCTGCCCGTCTTGGTTAGCATCGAGGCGAGTGAAGAAGGCGGCGCTGCCGGGGGTGTCATCGGCGTGCGCGTGGGTGCCAATCGTTACTACGATGGCGACGAGCATCGCAATGCGGGGGAGTATGTTTGGCATGGGCTTGTAGTGCAGGTTGCACAATTACGATTCGTTAGGAGTGGGGGAATTGCAAATTGCAAAATAGGAATTGCAAATTGCAAATTGAGGAAGCACAGTCTTAAATTTTCAATTTGCAATTGTCATTTTTCAATTTGGTGATGTCAAACTTCAAATGCGACAACTTTGAGGCTGAGTCGCGGGCTGATTTTCGAAGCTGCTAGCAGTTCGGCTCTAGAATTTTCGGGGAATCGTGAACAAACGTCGAAAACCCCTTCAAATCCAGGGCGTTTGGCTTGTTGCATTTGAAGTTTGAACTCACCATTTGCAATGTCTTTCTTGAATGGGGGACAGGAGTGTCCGCCCCACGGGTAACTGCCAATGATTCTAACCCGCATGTCTCGGGTTCGTGTCGGATGAATTGGGAGGTTAAAGAAGTTTATTGATTCCCGACCGATCTTGACCGGTGGCCGGGCGCGAACTACCATCCGGCCGCGCCGAAAAAGCGGCCTGGGAACCGTTCGGTCCGTTCGGTCGTAGCAAATCGGGCGAGACGGTCGGTGTGCCCGTTGCGAAGGGCGAACGCCGCGCGTTGCGGCGAGGCCACACAACACCCGCACAGGCGTTACACCGGGCGTCGTAGGGCTGATTGGCCCTTTCAAGAAACGGTGGATGCCGGTGCTAGCACTGGCCGATTGAGACAACATACACGCTCCGCTACGCCTCGAACCGTCTTCCAATCAAAAACGGCGCCTGCGCGTCACGGCTAACGGCGGAAAGGTGTATCGCAGAGTAATGCGATTGCCGGTAAGCTGAGGTTCCACCACAGCCCCTTATTGAGCTTCTTTTCCGCAAGCGGGAACTGAACGATGCAGATTTACGGTCCAGGCCAGGTTCATACGGCACAAGGCATCAACGCCCCGCATAACCCGCAGTTCCGGCGGGCGGCGGAGGGTGTCGCGCGACCGGCGGGCGGGGACCAACTAAACATCTCTGCCGCCGCCGAAGCGGCCGTCCAGGCAACGAGCAACGACGGCGTCCGGGCCGATCTGGTGGCACGAATTCGGTCGGAAATCGCGAGCGGCACCTATGAGACCGCTCAGAAGCTCGATACGGCACTCGACCGGATGCTCGATCAGATGGGTTGAGATATGCCCGCTAAGCCGCAAGCGGCGGAGGATTGTTTCATAGTAGTGGGCCGCGTAGAATCAATAGCGCCGGCTGTTCTGGTCGCAACTGCTGTTCTTATCGCGACTTGAGACGGTGGGTACTGTCTCAATAAGCTCCGGTCGCCAAGCCGCAAGCGACGTATGTCCAACGATTTCTCACTTACCGAAGTCCAGGTTTCCCTTTCCCCCCAAGAGCGGTTCGAGGAGTATCTGCAAAGCAAGGGGAAACGCATCACCCAACAGCGGCGGGCCTTGGTCGACCGGGTCTTCGAGAAGCACGACCATTTCGACGCCGACGAGCTGATCGATAACCTGCTGCGGGAGCGGCACGGCGAGCGGATCAGCCGGCCCACCGTTTACCGGACGCTCAATGAGCTGGTCGAGGCGGGCCTGCTGCGGAAGATGACCCTTAGCGGCCGGGCCGTCTACGAGCGCGATTACGGCTACCCCCAGCACGACCACCTCTACTGCCAGGTTTGCGACAAACTAATTGAGTTCCAAAGCGATGAACTCGTGTCGCTCCGCGAAGCCGTCGCCCGCGAGCACGGCTTCCGCGTCACCGGCCACCGGCTGATTATCTCGGGCATCTGCCAGGAATGTGGACTGAAGCGGCATCGAAGGCAGACACCGCTCGATTTGATTTGAAAATCAGCGCGTATTGGATAAGAACGTGGAGAGTGGATTAGTCGCCAATTCGATGACAGAGGAAAAGGCCCGACGACGAGCCGAACTCGACGAGCTTCGGCGTGTCATGGCCGAGTTGCCGATCGAAAGCCCGGACGACGGTTTCTCGGGCACTGACCACGATCAACTTCTCTACAACCTCTCGGCGTTTTCGCTGATTACCAGGATGGAGGGAGATGACCTCGAATCGCCGTTAAACCCGGAGATTAGGAACGGTTAGGTCCATGCTCCATTTAGCGACTGCATTCGATTTGACAATGAGGCTTCGGCAGTCATGGGCGAAGACGGTGCCAGAAAGGCGCGGCGTGGTTCCCAATGGTTGTTGGCGACTGGCATAACTGGTGTCGGTCTGCTCATTCTATTTTGCGGCCTGTGGCTTTCAAGCCGGAACCCGCGGTCGAATCAAGAAGATGACTTTGCTTGGTTTGTTTTCTCCGTCGGGGCGGCTTTCATAGGCGCAGGTATCACCTCGCCGTCTAAACGTCCGCTCTTTATCGCGGTAGCCGCTCTGCTAGCTCCATTTATCGCTTTCGCCTTCTTAGTGCTGCTGTATTGGGGATGCATTATTTTCTGCATTGCGTTGTCCTAATAGAATGATTGCGAGAGACCCCAATCCAGGGAGTTCAGACTCGCAGACCAATCGTTGTCGATGACTCGCCAAACTGCTCGCGAAGCGGTGCGACGATCTCGTTGAGAAACTCATCCACCTGTTCCCGGCTGCGGCCCACTAGCTGCGATGGATCGGCGGCATCTTCCACGTCCACGCCGGCGAAGGCTTTGTCGCCGTTAAGTCGTGCGAGCAAGTCGTTTTGGCCGCCCTGTTGCTTGACGACATTTGCGGCGGCTTGGCTGTGTTGGCGAATGCGTTCGTGGAGTTCTTGGCGGTCGCCGCCGGCGGCGACGGCGCGCATCAGGATGTTTTCAGTGACCATGAAGGGGAGTTCTTCGCGCAGGTTGCGGGCGATGACTTCGGGGTAGACCGCTAAGCCGCAAGCGATGTTGCCGTACAACAACAAGATTGCGTCGGTGGCGAGGAAGGCTTGGGGCAGGACGAGGCGGCGAGTTGCGCTGTCGTCGAGCGTGCGTTCCATCCACTGCACGGCGTGGGTTTGGCCCGCGGCGACTTGCAGGCTCTGTACGAACCGGGCGAGGCCGCACATCCGCTCGGCACGCATGGGGTTTCGTTTGTAGGCCATTGCCGAGGAGCCGATCTGCTCGGCCTCGAACGGCTCTTCGATTTCTTTGCGGTGGGCTAGTAGCCGCAGGTCGGTGCCCGCTTTGTGGGCGCTCGACGCTAAACCGGCGAGAGTGTCGATAATCTGCGAGTCAACTTTGCGCGTGTACGTCTGGCCGGTGACGGCGTAAGTCTCTTTAAAACCCATTCTGCGGGCGACGAGTTCTTCCAATCGGCGGACCTTTGCGTGGTCGCCCTTGAAGATCTCCAGGAAACTCGCCTGCGTGCCAGTCGTGCCTTTCACGCTGCGTGCACGGAGCGTCGCGAGGCGATGGTCCACTTCGGCCAAGTCGAGCACCAGATCATAAGCCCACAAGCATGCGCGGCGGCCGACGGTCGTCGGCTGCGCCGGCTGAAGATGCGTGTAGGCGAGCGTCGGCAGGTCGCGATACTGTTGGGCGAACGTTGCGAGCGCGTCGATTACCGCGAACACTCGCCGCTGAATGAGTTCGAGCGATTCTCGGAGCAGCATTAAGTCGGCGTTGTCGGTGACATAGCAACTTGTCGCGCCCCAATGGATGATGCCGCGGGCAGTGGGGCATTGGTCGCCATAGGCGTGGACGTGGGCCATCACGTCGTGGCGAAGTTTTCGCTCGTAATCCGTTGCGACATCGAAGTCGATGTCATCGACGTGCGCTCTTAGTTCGGCAATCTGGTCGGCCGTTATCGGCAAGCCAAGCTCGGCCTCCGCTTCGGCGAGCATCACCCACAGACGCCGCCACATGCTGTGCTTCTTCTGCGGCCCCCACAGCGTCGCCATCTCGCGAGAGGCGTAGCGGGTGATGAGCGGGTTGTCGTACAGGTCGTGCATGGCGAGGGGCGAGAGGCGAGAGGCGAGAGGCGAGAGGTTTGAGAAAATTTCTCGCTCCTCGTTCCTCATCTCTCGCTCCTCACATATTTGTTAAATCGTCTTCGCTGCGGCCGCCGATTAGTTCGTCGAGGGCTTTGCCGATGGCGCGGGCATGATCGGGTGGTGCGTTCTTCGGCAAATAGACTCGGCACATGCGGTGGGCGATCGGCATTTGGCTGAACAGCTTGTCGTCGGTGAGCGGCCGGATCGTGCCGGCGGCTGCATTGTACAGGAAATTTTGGCCGGCAGTGGCGGCCCGCGTGTCGGGCCGATAGAGGTGCCGCGGCAGGTCGATCCACATCGGCATTTCCGCGAGAGCGGCCGGCAGTGCGGCCCGCACCGACCGCTCGACCAATTCCGGCCGACTAAAGATGCTGCTCTGCTCGGTGTCCTGTGGACCGAAGGTGAGATTCCGCTCGTACACGGCGATCCAATCGACCTGCCGTTGGAGCAGTGCCCGCCAGCGCTCGCCGAGCTGGCGTTTCACCAGATCGTCGCTAGCCGCCCAGCGGGCTACGTCCACGAGCAGCGACCATTCGGTGAATTGCTGGTACTCGGCAAGATGCTCCAGCGGGTTGCCTGGGAATAAATAGGGCTTGCTATCGAGAAACAGCCCTTCGAGAGTGCGGTCGATGGCCCGCACCGTGCGGTGGAAGTACACGGCGCGAAAAAGCTCGCTCTTGGTCTGCATGAACCGAAGCAGGGCGTTCATGCCGCGATGGTGGATCGTGAGTCCCTTGGGGCTGAAGAAGCTATAGCGCAAGAGCCGGTCGAGATCGAAAGCCCGTTCGCTGTAGCCGGTCATGTAGGCGTCGCGGAGGACGAAGTCCATGCTGTCGACCGAATAGAGACCGCAGAACAGGCTGCGAACCATCCTGAGCCACTGGGGATGGCAATCGACATCGGTGGCTGTCGGCCGGACGATGAGCGTGGCAACATGTTCGGGGTCGAGTTCTTCGCCCGGTTCAAGTTGGCTGTTGGGGCATTGACGCACACCGCTTAACAGCCCGGCCAGTTCTTGGCGGATAATGTGGGCGCCGAGCGTCTCATGCGTCAGGCCGTAGTCTTTTTTGAGGAAGTGATCATCGAAGAAATGTCCAAACGGGCCATGGCCGACATCGTGGAGCAATGCCGCCATGCGGGCCAGGCATTCGACGTAGCCGCGGCTGGGAACCTCACCGCCGCAGGCTTCACGAAGGCTATCGTAGAGCGCGGCGACGGCCCGGCTGGCCATGTGCATTGCCCCGATGACGTGCTGAAAACGGGTATGCTCGGCCGAGGGGTAGACCCACCAGGCGGTCTGCAACTGGTGGATTTGCCGCATCCGCTGAACCCACGGATGGTCCAAGAGTTGGCGTTCGGCAGTTTCGCCTTCCGGGACGATTGATACAAAGGGAATATAGCCGTGAATCGGGTCGTGACAGAGGCTTTCGCGCTGAAAATCCTTCATGCAAGCCATTGTGACGGCCCGCGCGACAGCGGGCAAACCCCCGATCCAAACCGCATAGCCGGTGCGACTGGTGCGAACTCCAATCCGTGATTCCGCTAGCGAAGTTTGACGTTGTCGCAGGGCAGGGGACAATAAAGACTGGCTCGACCACATCACATTCACATTCTAATTGATTGAACAGAAGGTCGCAAAGTTCGCAAAGAAAGACAAGCCGCAAGCAAATCACCTTTTCGTATTTCTTTGCGTCCTTTGCGATCTTCTGTTCCGAATCCTTATTTCTCCATGATTCGGACGCCGACAAATTGGTTTCGACGCACGCTGATTGCGTTTGTACTCGCATTTCAGTTGTCGTCGCCGGCGCTGGCGGTGACAGTTCAGCTTAAGGACGGTCGGGTCCTTTCGGGGAAGGTTGTAAAGGTGCCGGGGGTGGCCGAGGATCCGAACAATCCCGACCCCTCATCCGGCGAGGTTGTCGTCAGCAACATTTTGCTGGTGGACGACGGTCTGCGGCGGACATTTATTTCCCGAACCAGCGTTCGTGAAATCTTGGAACAGGAAACGGAGAACCTCGTTCGCATTCGCCTCGATTGGCAAAACGTTGCGAAGCATGGCGGCGCCGTCGGCCGAGTGGGGCAGATGACGAGCGTCACGCCGTTCGACCGCTATGGGCGGCGGATTTATGAGATGCAAGCGGCGGCCGGACCGCTCGCCGTGGTGCAGGGGATTACGGAGATCACGCCGGTTTACACTCGCGTGCAGGGGCTTGTGGGTCAGCAACGCCCCATCGTGTGGGATGCCCGCATCGCCACCAGTTCGATTCCCAACGATCAGCTTGCCGCAATTCTAGCGCAGGCGATCCCGCAGAAAGATTTGGACGCGCGGCTGCAAGTGGTGCGGATTTACTTGCAATCGGAACGCTATACCCACGCCCGTCAAGAGCTTGAACGGGTGCTTGCCGATTTTCCTGAAATGAAAGATTGGGAAGACGACCTGCGGCAGCTTCAGCAGCTTGGGGCGCGGCGGGTGCTGAGCGAAATCCGCCTACGGCGCGAAGCGGGACAACACGAGCTTGTACGCAGTTTGCTGACCAGTTTTCCAACCGAGGAAGTTGCCGGCGAGACACTTCAAGAGGTCCGCGAACTACTGACGGAGTACGACCAAGAAAACGCACGCCGCGAACGGGCGATCTCCGAATTCGACAAAGCGGTGGCGGCGATAAAAGAGCCTGCCCAGCGCAAGGCGGCGGAAGAGATTTCCTCCGAGGTTCACAAAGAGCTAAACGTCAACACGCTGCCTCGAATGGCTTCGTTCTTGCGGCTGGCCGACGATGCTACGCTTACCGGCGATCAAAAATCGTCGCTGGCGATTAGTGGTTGGCTGCTCGGCGCCAACGATGCCACCGACAAACTGGCGGTGGCGCTGTCGCTGGTGACGATCCGCGGGAAAGTGCTCGAGTACTTGCAAGAATCGGTCGCCGCCCGCCGAGCGCAGCTCTTGGCCGAGATGCAAGACATGGAGGGTGCCTCCGTCGAGCGGATCGCACAGCTCTTAAGCTTGATGAAGCCGCCCGAGCCGCTGCCGCCCAAGTCGGAGCGCAGCCCGGGCTGTCACGAACTGGCGGTCGCGATTCCGGAATCGGGCGACGTGCGATACCTCGTGCAGTTGCCGCCGGAGTACGATCCGTTGCGAAGCTATCCGACGATCATCGCGCTGCACGGCGCGGGTTATCCGCCGGAATTGATGCTCGACTACTGGGCGGGCATGGTCGACGAGACCGGCACCCGCCGCGGCCAGGCGATGCGGCACGGTTACATCACCATCGTGATCGACTGGCAGACGCCTCACCAACACCAATACGAATATTCGCTGCGGGAGCATCAGGCGGTGCTTTCGACATTGCGCGACGCCCAGCGGAAGTTCGCGATTGACACCGACCGCATTTACTTGACGGGCCACGATATCGGCGGCAACGCCGCGTGGGATATTGGGTTGGCGCACCCCGACCTGTGGGCGGGTGTGGTCGGCATTTCGGGGTTCGCCGATCGCTATTGCGCGCGGTACTGGGAAAACTCTCAGTATGTTCCGTGGTACTTTGTGAACGGCGAGCTCGATGGCGACAAATTTGCCCGTAACGCACGGGAGTTCGATCGTTATCTGCGGCCAAATTGGGATGCCACGGTCGTCGAGTATTTAGGCCGAGGGTTCGAGCCTTTCTCGGATGAAATTCAGCGCCTGTTCGATTGGATGAACCGCAAGCGCCGCGGTCCGCCGCCCAAGGAGTTCAAGTGCTCGACGATGCGACCGTGGGACAATTTCTTCTGGTGGCTGGAAGTTGCCGATATGCCGGCCAAGGCGATGGTGGCACCCGAGGCCTGGCCGCCAAAGCGGGGCGTGCGCCCCGTTCCGCTCAAAGGCCGCGTGTACGAGAACAACAAGCTTGGCATTTCCGCGCAAACCGGCAAAACGACCGTTTGGTTGTCGCCGGAGGTGATCGATTTCAAGCAGCCGATCACCGTCGAGCTGAACGGCCGCAAAATGAATCGCGCCGGCACACCGATTGAGCCAAGCCTCGAAGTCCTGCTGGAAGACGCCCGCGCGCGCGGCGACCGGAAGCATCCGTTCTGGGCGAAGGTGGAGTCGCCGTGAGGGTTCTTACAAAAACTCCGTTCGATCAATCATTTCTTTGGCAGTTGTCGAATCGATGAACTCTTTGATGCGACGACTTTTTCGCCGATCGAGTAGCCCTGTGCAGGAATCGTGATGATGCCTGAATGGCGTTTACCATTCGCAAGATAATTTCTGTGGAGCCTCGCGAAATCCTTGGTATTGAGCGTGTAGACTACACGGCCTTCTGCAATCGCGCGAGTAAGATGGCGTTCGTCCGGCTGGCTACGTTCGCCCCCTTCATCTGCCGTAAGAACATCAAAGCCTAATTGTCTCAGCCCTTAATTACAGCGTGCGCTGCCGCGTCCTCGTCGACGTACAACCGTACTTGGCTCATCGTCGCTTCGCTTGGCCGAACTCTGCCGCGAGCTCGTCGTACTCCGCTGCCTCGGCCGCCAATTCCGAGTCAAACTCGGCCTTATGTTCGTGGTACCAAGCACGGACAGCGTATACTTCTCGAAGTGACAATCGCGGATAATTCTCTACGATTCTCTCCGCGCTCAGCCCCTGCTGGTGCAAAACGACAATCTGATTCACGGATATTCCTGTACCGTCAATATGTAACTTTCCCCCGCAAATACCGGGAGTTCTTACGAAATTCACGTCAAGTACTGTCGCCATTTTAGAACATGCTCCGCAGCCAATGCAAAAAAGAGCTACTTGTCCCATTCAAAGCGTCGGGTAAACCGATGGCTACCGTCTCGGCATCTACTGCCCCGCCTTGCTCAGCACCACTCCACTAATGAACCAGCCGTCCTCGTCACTGCGGATCGAGCGGCCGGCAGGGCCGAAGTAGCGACGGGCTAGCTCGAAGCTGGGCAGCGTCTTGCCGTCCACTTGCTGCTTGCGAAGGATGCCCTTGCTCTCGTCGTCTTTGCTCGTCAGTACTTCGTTCAGCATTCGGCCGATGAACGTGTTTGACTCGGGCATTTTTCCCGCGCGGAGCAACTCGTAGATCGGCCGGACGCTTTCGTCGGTACGACAGAACGACCAGCTCGACTGTTCCAGCGGCGCGTGCGTCCGTAGCGACTGCATCACCGCTTCGAAGTCGTAGCTGGCGGAAAGCGATTCTTGCGGCGGCACGCCGGCAATTGCGACCTTGAGAAACTCGACGTCCGATGCAACCAACAGCGTGCTTCCGTGCAGGCAGATGGCGGAGCGCTGCAGTACTCGCTCGTCCTCTTCGGATTCCTTACGCGGCGTACCACCGAGTGCTCCTTCGAGGCCGCCCAAATCATGCACTTCTTCTTCGGGAACAATCTCCCAATAGGGAGTGCCATTGAGGTCTTTCCGTTGGGCGTCGGGATCCTTGTCCATCAGTCGCTCCAGCGCCAGTCGTAATGCGACGGGGTCGGCTACCTCGATGGCGAACAAATATCGCTCCGAATCGGGTGTGATCGGCAATTGATAATCGGTCATGATGGTGATCCGCTGGCCGAGGAACTTGACTACCTCGTCGCGAATTTTGACCTTTGGACCGAACGGATCTTTCTCGAAGCCTTCCATGGTAGTTTCAAACGCGCCTTCGTAGCCCGAAAAGGCGTCGAACAGCGTATGGACGTGATCGTACGCGTTCAGAATGTCGAGATTGAGCGTCGTGTAGGCGGCGATCATCCGCGGCGCCCACGGCTCGACCTGAAGGTTGTCGCTATTCGCAAGCCGCATGATGTTCATTGCCAGGTTGTACTTTTCTAGCTGACCCTCTTTGTCCTGAACCGGCGGGGCGTAAACGGCCGTTCGATGAATTACGTCGTGCTCTGCATCGACGGCGAGGTTCACGAAGCCACCGACGCCCAGGATCGCGTCAAAGCCCTGCTCGCGAAGAATCTGCATCGTGTCTTTGCGCTCGGCTTCGCTCAGATTGGGTGCGTTGCGCGATTTCATGGCGAGATTATAGTTAAAAGGATCGACGAACCACCGCACGTCAGACGCCAAGCCTTCGGACTCTTTCTCGCATCGCGATTGGCACTCCTGATAGGCTTTGAGACCCGAGAGTGCGTCGGTTCCCGGCTTAGTAAATCGCTCGGCGATCGCGCGGGCTTCGGTCAGATTGTCAACGGCGACAAATACTTCTTCGCGCTCGAAGTGAACCGCGGTCCGCTCGGGCCGGTCGCCCTCGGCAGCGACGATGTAGATGGTTAGCTCGCTGCCGGCGATGGTTTCGGTCGATTTCTTCGCTTTTTCGCCGAGCAGATGAGCGTCGATCTTGGCAAGAACCGCATCCAATTGGTCACGATGGCCCGCCGCATTCATCGTGATCGCGAACGCGGACCATTCGTTCGGTCGGTGAATTAGGGCTGCAGTTAGTTCGCCCCCCGCAGCCGCGCGCAATTCATCGAGCGTCACGCCAAGCCGCTCCTTGATGTCACCCACCTTGCGATCGATTTGATCTTCAAGCTGATCGACGAACGCTTTCATTGATTCGTCGTGCGCGAGCTGACCAATTTGAGTCTTGTTGAATTTGGCTTCCAGATCGGTGGGGTTGGCAACGGAAACGTAGCCGACGGTTGTCGCTGGCAGGAGGGTGTCGCTCTCGGGCACAGCCCACGCAGCCTCGCACGGGGCAAGCAATATCGCAGCAAGGCAGGGAGCGAACCAAGTCCGTCGCAGACGGCAATGCAGAATCAAGAGAGTGGTCCTTGCGGCGTGGGAGAGGGTCGGGAGGCGCGGACAGGAAGGGTATCTCACGTTTCATCGGCCGGGCGCGAAACGGAAGTCCTATTCCGCAGGCCGCATTGCCACAGCTTCGCCACGACATGCGACCCCATTAAATGGCACCACCGCTAGCAACGGAAGCCGGTGATAAGTGGGGTAATATAATCGGATTTGAACGGCCGGCCAATCACCGGCTCAACGCGGAAGCAATGATCAATGAGCGACCAACGATGAATGTTGAGCGGGCAGCCGGGATGGGTGGCGTGCGTGTTGGAAGCCAAGCGAACAATCGGTTGCGGTTCAGGGAGCATTTTTGTCGCTGGGATTTGTGCCACTTGCCACCGGATTTTTGCGGAAACCTCGAAGAATTCGCGTTTGTGCCAGGTGCGCGCGCTGGCACAATACGAGCCCGAAGCGGACAAAACTCGGGCAACCGCAGGGGCCGGTTAGGCGGTTGCGGACGTTTGCGATGCACTTTGCGGAGGTGGCGCTAACGGCAGCGAGCGGAGTGGCCGTCGAACTTCGATAAGGCCTGCTTATCCTATTGAATTTATCGAGGTCCAGCGCGAGAATCTTCGTTATACAACTCCATGTGCCTGGCGGGTCACAGTGGACGCAACTCGACGCCCGAAGCTGAATTGCCGTTCGTTAGGTTATTTCGCTAGGGGCGGCTAGTGGAATATCCCACCGTCGTACGCCAATTCGAGCAGCCGGCGGGCGAGCGACAGGCCGTGCTGGATATTCGTGAAGTGGAGGTCACCTTTTTACGGTATGACCGAGTTTCGACTCGATGATCCGGACGGCAACCGATTGTGGAGCGGGCAGGAGATAACGGCGGGTGGCTTGCAAGCCCCAGCAAAGAGAATGGGTTCGCTGCGAAGCAGAAACCCATCGACGGCCGTGCGGTTTCCGAGACCGATGGGTTGCCGAAGACGGCCAACGAGCTCGATTGTGTGGCTGGCATGTCTGCGGTGTGATACTATAGTGCAATGAGGCAGTTCAAATGGATTGAATGGAACCTGCAAAAAATAGCCTCCCACAATCTCTTGGCCGACGAGGTCGAAGCTGCCTTCGACCGGATCGTTCGATTTGAAGAACGGCGCGACGGATCCTTTCGGATGTTGGCCGAAGTGCCGAGCGGCCGTTGGGTCTGGGTGATCTGGCGGTATGACCGAGACCACGATGAGATTCCCGATGTGTTCGGGGATATCGAAGATGCGCTGATCTTTGTTGTCACCGCTTACTGAGCGTAGTTCCCATGCCGACACCACAGCCTGACACTCGGAGTGATCGCCGCAAGGCGCTGGATGAGCAACTGGCCGCTGAGCCGCAATTGCCCGTTTCCGACGCGGCACCGGGCGATCAACCGCGCCCACTGGAAGAGTATTTGCGTTCTCGTCAGCGACCCGTGGCTGTTGTCGGGGTCGTTGAGAATGGGGTCGTCCACTTGCTCGACGATGCCGTGAAGCTTCCGGAACATTCGCGCGTTATTGTCGTGGCTTCAAGCCCCAATTGATCGATGTCGCCGCTGCCGCGGCTGCATTCGGCACCGGATGCTACCCAATAATCTCCCGGCGACGCGAGACGTAATCCCACACCACGTACCGGTCGAGGTCGTGACCGGCGGTGAAAAATACCCGCCCCGAGGTGCCTTCCGCCAATCGATAGGCGAACCGCACATCCTCTTCGGTTTGCGACCAGCTTGGGAGCAGGAACAGATTGATGGTGATTCCTTCGCGCCGGCAGAGCTGCCCTTCGCGCATGGTGGCCAACTCCGTGCGGGGGTCGGGTGGGTAAAGCAGGTACAGCATCTCGCCCTCAAAGTGGGCCGTTGGCAGGCCATCGGTGATGAGCACAATCTGGCGGTTGGGCGTGTTTTGTGTTGCGAGTAATCGCCGCGCCAACGACAAGCCATGCTGGATGTTTGTAAAGTGGGGCGGCACTTGAAATTCGCTGATGTCGTCGCGGCTCATGTCGGCGTACAGTCGCACAACCGGGTCGAACACCGTCACCGGCTTGGGCATGAGGTTCACAATCTTCCCGCGCTGGACCGGTTTCGCGAAGCTATACAACTCGAAGAACTGGAGCCAATCGCCGGGGTACTCGCTGCGAATCAGCGCTTCTAGCGCCAGCCCCATCCGCTTCACGTGAATGTACTGCCCGTCGTACCGCATCGAGCCGCTCATATCCATGAGCACGCAGGTGGCGCATTTCGGATTATTGCGGGTGCGGTGGATTTCGATGTCGTCGGACCGCACGCGAATCGGCGTCTGCGCACCATCACGCACCAGTGCGTTGATGAACGTGCCGGGGATATCCATGTTGGCGATCGAGTCGCCGAACTCGTATGCTTTCGTGCTCTGCATTTCGACGGCGCCTTCGCCGACGATTGGCCCCTGGTGCCGACCCGTGCGAGAGGCCTGCATCTGGCTGAAAAGTCGCTCCAGCAGCTTGCCTTGGAACAGGCGGTAGGCCTTGGGCGTGAGCTTGAAGTTACGGCCCGATTGTTCCAGGCCCTGCCGCTCCGCCGCCTCGCGGAGGTAATCCTGAATTTGCTGCTGCAGCGCGCCTAGCTGCTCGACGTCGCCCGGCTCCGCGAATTCCGAGAGCAGGTCCATGTCGATGATGCCGATTTGCGCGGTCTTACGTGCCTCTTCAAGCTGCTTGAGCAGCTCGTCGATCTTTTCCAACTCCTCTTTAATTTCCAGAGCTTCCGGCACGGTCATCGGCTCGTGGCCTGTAAACTCGTACTTTGCCGCTAACTCATCGACTTGATACTTCTCGCCGAGTCGCTCGATGAGCGAGACGAGCGATTTGGCGAATGGCGAATTGTCATCTCCCGCGGCGTACCACAATCGCTCCAAGTCGCGAAGCTGTTCATCCTTGATGGCGTGGTGAAAACGGTCGCGAAGCTGCTTGGGCGGCTTGATCGATTGCGCCGCGTCGGCGAATGCGCGGCCCGCTTGCTTGCGGACTTTGCTCGTCTCGTAGCGTTCGAGAATTCTCCGCTTTCGTTCTTGGAGCATCGCGATCAGCGCCTCGATGCTCGGCCCCAAGCCTGAAATCTGGCTGGGGTCGAGCCGAACCGCGCGGGCTAGCTCTTCCTCCGTCAACTCGCGGCGCTCGCCGTACATCAGCAGATGCTCGAATGCCGGCGAAACGAGGTCCGGTCCCGGCTCGGTCGGGCTAGGAAACTTGACCGGGTCGTACTTTTGGTACGTGTGGATGACACCGCCGAGCGTGTTGCGACTAGGCATGGTGAAAAAGCGGAAAGCGGAGAGCGGAGAGCCGAAGGAGCATGCAACTGTAAGGGTAGACATGCTGGCAGTGGAAGCAATGCCGGCATCTTTACCGAGCCGCAACGCCCATTTGCTTGCAGTCAGTTTGCCGGTTGTGCCGATAGGGTAAAAGAGGCGGACTTTCTCGACAGCACGGCGGTGTGACCGCGCGCAAGTTGACAGATGCAGTTATGCGACGGCAAAGACTTGTCACTGCAATCGTCTGGGCCACGTGCTGGTTCTCCACAACGCTGCCCGGAATGGCCCAGGACAGTTCGCCCGATCTCGCGTCATCGTTCGAGTTGCCAAGCGAATCGTTTGGCGAGGCGCCCTCGGAGGATCCGCCGTGGGCGGCGGAAATCACCGTTCTTCGCAGAAGGATCGACGAACTGGAGACCGCTGCCGAGGAGCAAGAACAGGCGGAGCGAGCTGCGAAAGCGGAGGAGGCGAAGAAGCCCGAGATAAACTGGACCGCCGAGCTTCAGGCGGACTTTTACGCCTTCAATCAGGACGATGCCAGTCGCCGGTCGGTTGGTGACATCGAGAACGGCGTCGCATTTCGCCGGGCGCGGATCGGCATGTGGGGGGATTACGGTCCCAGCGAATACCGCATCCAAATGGACTTCGCCCAAGCCGGTCGACCCACGTTTCTCGACGTCTACGCCGGGCTAAACGATTTGCCCACGCTTGGCCGAGTGCGAGTCGGACATTTTTTCGAGCCTTTTAGTCTCGAACGAATCACGTCGAATCGGTACGTGACTTTCATGGAGCGGGCACTGCCCGATCAAGCCTTCACACCAGCGCGGAATACTGGAATCGGCACCAACAATACCTGGCTGGACGAGGACGGGACATGGAGCGTGGGCCTGTTTCGGACCGAAACCGATCATTGGGGCGATTCGGTAGGCGATGGATTCGACAGCTCGATCACCGGCCGGGTTACCTGTCTACCCTGGTATGATAGTGCCTGTCCCGATCGGCGCTATCTGCATGTGGGAATGGGGGGCAGCTATCGTGTCGCCGATGAAAATATGGTCCGCTTTCGCGCTCAGCCGGAGGCGCGACTAGGTGCGACGGAGCCAAACGTTCCATTCTTCGTTGATACGAACTTCTTCCCGGCCGATAGTTATTCGCTGCTCGGTCTGGAAGCTGCCTGGATTTACGGTCCCTTCTCCTGGCAGGCAGAGTACATGCACGTACCGGTAGATTCCCTTGATTCCGGACTTCTGACGTTCGAAGGTTGGTACATGCAGGCGAGCTACTTTCTGACGGGCGAGCATCGCCCCTATTTGAAAAAAGACGGCGTTTTTACCCGCGTTCACCCTTGCCGCGATTTTCTGCGGTACGCAGGCGAAGATTGCCTTGTCCGAGGACCGGGCGCGTGGGAAGTCGCGGTGCGGTTATCTCACGCCGATCTAAACGACGGCGACATCCGCGGCGGCGTGCTTACCGATCTGACGGTCGGCCTCAATTGGTACCTCAGCCCCTATATGCGTGTGACGAGCAACTATGTCCACGCATTTCTCGATGATTCCAACGGGCTTGAGAGCGGCACGGATATCTTTGCCATGCGCGTGGGATACGAGTTCTAGCGCGTTAATGTCTGCGGCCGCAGCCAAATCGGCCGTCGCCGCAGCTTAGTCGTCGTTCGCGCTCCGCTCCCAACTGTTTTATTGTCGGAGGCGACGTCGCGGCTAACGCCGATCGAGTTGCGAATTTAGGGCGGCGCAAAAAGAAAACCGCGACACTCGCCAGAGGCGCGAGTGCCGCGGTTTCACTGGTCCTCATCCCGGTGGGCGATAGTTGCCGCGTCCCCCCGAACGGTAGCACCTACCGCCACGCCCACTGACGTGGCGAAGCATCAGAAGACGTCTAGGACGAAGTGGTGTCCGGCGTGAAATTTCCGGTCGCTGGGGTAGTAGTTGTGCCAGTGCCGATTGTAGACGGGAATCCGCATCTCGGGCGGATAGCGGTGATACAGGCTGTCGGCGCTGCGATAATACTCGCTGCCCCAGTAATTCTGTGGATAGTAGACGTACGGGTAATGGTAAAAGCGGTTCCAGTCCTGGGCCGTGTAGGTGTGACCCCACGCTCGGCCATAGGCCTGTTGGGCGCTAGCGTCCTGGGCGGCCAGCGCCGCTATCAAGCACGCCACCGCCCCCAGAGCAATTCTGCGGAGCATCGTATTCCCCCCCCGGGCTTCGTGTGTACGGGCACGACCGAGGCTGGCGCAGGGCCGAGTGCCGCGGTCAATAACAACATCGGCCCGCGTTACAACCCGAATTGAGGGAATATCCGGCATAACCGGAACGAGTAGAAATGCGGAGTGCGGAATTCGGATGCGGAATGCGAAGGCCCCCAGCCGCGGGCTTGCTCGCGGAAGCGCGTAATTGCAAATAGCTCGCAAGACAACTACACGTTTTCGATCACCAGCGCAAGTTTGGGCTTGGGAGGAATCATGTTCAACTTCTGCATGCTTTCCAGATGGACATCCAATGCTTCGCAGGCATGAGCGAAAGCCTCGGCTAATGTCTCGCCGCTCGTGATGATCTCTCGGAAGTCTGGGAACTCGACGGCGTACACTGGTTCTTGAGCGAGATACTCAATTGTGAATACGTAGCCGCGATACTCGTGGTGGGTCGCTATCATTGCTCTAAAAGTTCCAGCAGCTTCCGAACGTCAGTGGGATTACAAGTCTTATGGCGACCATGCGGCACTACGATAGTGAAAAGCCGCCCGTCCGGATGATGATACGATCGGTGGCTTCCACGCTTATTGAAGAGAACGAATTCTTCATGCTTCAGTAGTGCATGCACCTCGGAAAAACGAATGCTACCCGGCGTGCGGCGCATCTTCTCGAGTAATTTCTCACGACGCGCCATGATGATTCAATCGAAAATAAACCAACGGCAGAAAGCCATTCTACTCCGGAATGCATCTGTCAACCAACTCCTGCCCCCCGTCATCCGCCAGTCGCCGGTAGCGATGCCGAAATCGGCCAGCTTGACTCCACCACATGCCGCACCAGCGGCAGCACGCCAGGCATCGGATGCTGATGCGCGACCTCCAGTACCCGTGCGGCGATCTCGCGATCACGCCGCACTTCACGAAATAGCTCCCGCCAATCGGCCAGACTTCCGCGCTCCAAGACCGAATCGATCGCCGCTTTGCTCCAGCCCGCATCGGCGGTGAGGTGGCGGTGTTGCATCAGGAACCTCCCTCCCGTAGCAATTCGTCGATCATTCGAATTCCAAAGCATTCACAAATCGATTCGATGTGCGACCAGTCGTTCCACGGCGGCCGTACCCCTTTGTAGACCACAAGATCGACCGAATCGAGATCAAAGGGCATTGGCTCCGCAAGTGTTTTCGCAATTTCAAGAGCTACCGAATCGGTCTGAAGTTCACCGTACCTTTCGTCCGAGCGGAGGAGCGAGCCAATCACTGTTTTTTCGTCAGCGCACTTCGAGAGTGCCGCAAAGTCGAGAAAGTCTCGCGTGGCGTGACGGCTGTAAGCGAGGTAAGCCTTCATTCCGATCATCTCTTCAAGGGTCGGAACAACTAACGGGCCGGTCGCAGTCGAAAGCACATTCGTCTCGACCGGAAGCGTGCGAATCATCTGGCGAAAACCGACCTGAATACTGCCGAGCGAGCCGAGGATCAACTTTGGCGCCACCACACGCGCCGTTTTCCAAGACGGGGTATGCTCTAATATCTCTCGAACCTCTTCGAATCGTTCTGTAAGATCGGGAAGCAGGTGATCGGTGTCGATTGACAATCGATGGTGGGCATACAGTGCTGCGGCCGTGCCACCGACGGCGATCGAACCGCCCACCAATCGTTGAGCCTCGACGCCCGCACGTAGAACTTCTTCCCACTGCCGTGCGAATTCGCCCGCATCCTCGGATTGAGAATGTCCTACTTCCATCGTCGTAGCGGGGCTTTGAGAAAAGGAGTTATGCCGCTCATTCTACTCCGGCATGCGCCCGTCAACCAGTTCCTGCTCCCACTCATCCATCAGTGGCCAGTCGATGGCACAGGTGCCGAAATCTGCCATGTGCAGGTACGTTTCAAGCCGGGCGATCGTCTTATTTATGTGCGCGCCATCCTTGCGAAACGCCGGGCCGTGACTCGGCAGGAGCCACTCAATGTCGCTATCGCGAATCCGCTTGAGCGACGCGATGTAGTTTGGAATGCTGCTGCCATGGTGAGCGTCGATCACTCCCACGCAGCCATCGCGGAACAGATTGTCGCCCGAGAATAGCAGGTTGCCGAGTCGGAACGCGAGTTGGCCATCGGTGTGGCCGGGCGTGTGCCAGACTTCGAGCTTGAGATTGCCGACGTCGATCGTGTCGCCGTCCTCGACGGTCCGGTCAACCTTTACGGGTGGCATGTCAAGAAAAAGCCCCTGGGCCGCGATTTCAGCAAAAGTGGACAGCTTATCGCCCGTTTCGAGCGCTTTGGCGGCCGCCGGGTGGCAGGTGACGGTCGTCTTTAACAGTTGCTTCGCCTTGGCAAGGCCCTGGATGTGGTCCACGTCGGCGTGCGAGGCGATCAGCGTGGCACACTTAGAAAAGGGGAAGTCGAGTTGCCGAATCAACTCGATGCAATCATCGACGGCGTCTTCGAAGCCGATGTCAATCAGCGTCCAGCCGCTTTCGTCGTAAATGAGATAAACGCTGCACGTTATTCGTCGCCGCGCCTGGTGATTCAATTCGATGACATTGGGAAATAGGGGGGTTCGTTGCAACATGGCTACTAGCTTACAGATTTGAGTCTGGCGTTGGCTACCCGGTGCGATGATACGGGCGACAGCGCGGCGGGGCAACCATGGGAATGTGCGAAGGTAGATGGAAGAAGGCGGAAGTAAAGAATTAAGCAGCCGCGGCGAATCAGCCCAAAATCGCCGCCAGACCCTCGCGGTAGGATGGGTACCGCAGTTTCACGCCAAGCTCTAGTAACATCCGGTCGTTCTTCACGCGACGATCGCTGCCAGCCCGCAATGCGCGCGGTGAATCGGCTGCCGGAGGAACAAACGTCGGCGGCGGCGCCCCGACGCGGAGGGCAACCTCACGGTAATAATCGCCACGGATGACGGGTTTCCCGTCGCTGACGCAAAAGACGCGGGGCGCTTCAATAATCACGGCCGCGGCAGCGTGAAGAACGGTTTCCGCCGCATCATCCACGTGGATCAGGTTGAGGTAACCTGACTCGGGAGCGGGAATCGGTTCGCCAGCGCGGAGTTGGTCGAGAAATGGCACGCGGTTCGGGCCGTAGATGCCCGCTGACCGCAGAATGACGCCGCTCTGGCCCAACGGATGCGTCCTCAGTACTTCTTCAGCGGCGAGCGAAGCACGGCCACCGTCGCGGGCCGGTGCCGGTGGGGTTTCTTCATCAACCCAGTTGCCGGCCGCGGAACCGTAGACGCCCGTGGTACTGATATAGATCACGCGGTCCGGGTCGGACGGCAAGGCGTCGAGGACGTGCCGCAAGCCCGCTGCGTAAACCTCGTCGATCGACGCACCGGCCGATCGATCGAAACCGATTGCATACAGCACCGTGTCGGCCCGCGGCAAGCTGTGCAGCATTGCCGGCTGCGTTACGTCGGCGACGATTGCGGCATGCCCGTCTTCTGTGAGCCTCGCGGCTTTCTCGGCGTTGCGGGTGACTACGGTGATCCTATCTCCGCATTCGCGCCAGCGCGCCGCAATGCGACCACCTAGATAGCCACAACCAACGATTAAGCGATTCATAACGAAATTCTCGAAGGGATATGCGCTTCGCTCCGAACATTACGCGCTCCGCTCCGAACTGTTTTGCTGAAGGAGGCAGCGTCGCGGCTAACAAGGAATTATTCAATCCCTTCCAACGATTCCTGACCGCGCCCGCCGGACTCCAGAAACGCGGTGAGCATAATCTGGGCGGCAAGCTGGTCGCGACGGGCCTTGCGCTTCTTCTTGGTTAACTCGCCCAGGGCAAGTAACTGGTCCGCCTCGGCGGTCGTAAAACGCTCGTCGAAGTACGCGACCTCCACGCCCGTTTCCTTGGCCAGCCACAAGCCGAACTCACGTGCTTCGCGCGACTTCTGGCTCTCGCGGCCGTCAAGATGCACGGGCAGGCCGACGACAAACTTTACGATTGCCTCTTGCTCGACCAAGCGGCGAAAGTAACGCGTGTCCACTTCCAAGTTTTGCCGCGTGTGAGTCGCCAGCGGCGAGGCGATGCCAATTTCCGTGTCGGCGAGCGCAACGCCGATCCGAACGGTGCCAAAATCGATGCCTGCGACTCTTGCCATTACAGCAAGTGTCGCGGCGGGAAAGTGCCGTTGCAAGAGACGTCTACACGATTGGCTGCCGATTACGCTCGCCTTCGAACGACCCTTCGCGCAGAAACCGCAGCGTCATTCGGCGGACCGGCGCGGCGCTCATGAAGAGGGCGTGAATGGCATCCAGCCGGCGGAAATCGGCCGCGCCGGTAAGCCGCGTACTTTCAACGGTCACCACTCCGTCGTCGTCGCCTTCGAGAACTGGATTGTAGCCGCGGTCGTTGCCGCGACCTCCCGCGAGAATGCCGAACTCAAACGGCGGGACCGCGAGCTTTGGTCCCAGTTCGGTCCATCCCTCGGCAAGGTCGACGGCCGCGTTGCCGGCGATTCCTTTGACCAGATCGCCGCGAATCAGTGCCACCGCCATTTCGGGCTGCTGGTTCGGCGGCGCTAACATGACCATCCGGCCAAAGCGAGGACGGAGATCAGCGCGCTGGCCGTTGGTGGTCATTTCATGAAGCCAGTAACGGATTACGATGTTGCCGAGGCTATGGCCGATGAAATGAACCTCGCTCAAGCCGCCGAGACTTTGCATCACACTGTCGAGCGACCGGGCATGCTCCGCCACGCTGCCGCGCGTCGTGGGGTAGCCGACGTCGAACACCGAATAGCCTCCCTGGTTGCGCAGGTAATCGCACAGAGGTTTCATCGAGGCCCGAGTTCGCAGCAGCCCGTGGAGCACAACAACGCCCGAACCGGTCATCGGGGGCAGCGACTTTACGCTGCGGATCTGGGCCAGCTTGGCTTGGCAAGCGTCGAGCGTACCCCAAGCAAGACGTCGATTGTTCGGGTCGAGCAGCCTATGGTGGCCGGTCAATACGTTCCTCTGAATCCGGTATTGGTGAAAGAACCAGACATCGGCCCACAATTGCTTGCCGCCCAAAGTGGGGGTCGGTGGGCGCCATCGCTCCGCGCTAGCCGGCGTGACCTGAGCAGACAGGCGCTCTGCTTGACCAGCGAGGCACGCAAATGCACCGGCGGCGAGAAACGTGCGACGATCCATGGCACGGGCCTTAAAGGTGTTCATCCCACCCGCGAGCTTCCAGCTCTTTCACGACCTCGCGAATCGCCTCCTCTTGGTCTTTGCGCGCGACCAGCGTGGCGTTCGGGGTGTGCACGACAATACAATCTTCCAACCCCAGCGTCACGATCAAATGGTCGTCGCTGGTGCGGACAATGGTGCCCCGCGTCGCGATCCCTAAGTGCTTGCCCGCGATCGTGTTACCGGCCGCGTCGGTCCCCAGTCGCCGTGCCAGCGATTGCCAGCCGCCCAGGTCGTCCCAAGCGAAGGGGGCTTCGATCACCGCCACGTCGCGGGCATGTTCCATGACCGCGTAGTCGATCGAAATACCGCGAATCGCAGCGAACTCGCGATCCAACACTTCCGCTTGTTGTGGCGTGTCCCAAGCTGCAACGATCGCTTCGAGGCGTGCCAGCATCTCTGGCTGCCGCTCGCGGAGGGCATCAAGAATGGTCGCCGCCCTCCACACGAAGATACCAGAGTTCCAATAGTAGTCGCCGCTGGAAAGATACTGGAGAGCATTCGCGGCATTGGGCTTCTCACGAAAGCTTTCCACGCGAAACGCTGGCGCTTCAGCCGATGCACCGGGCAGCTTCTCGCCACGCTGGATGTAACCAAAGATCTCGGCCGGATAAGTCGGCGCGATGCCGAACGTAACGATTCGATTGGGCGATGCCTCGGCCATTCGCGCCGCTTGCTCGATTGCCGTCCGGAATTGTTCGTCCGATTCAATCACGTGGTCGGCCGGCATGACGGCCATCGTGGCCGCAGGGTCGTTCCGCGACACGAGCAGCGCCGCGAGACCAATGCAGGGGGCCGTGTCGCGCTTGCACGGTTCGCCGACGACCGCCGCGGGGGGCAGTTCCGGAAGTTCGCGTCGCACGGCCTCCACTAAGCGCCGGTTGGTAACGACCAGCCGATGCGCCGGATCGAAGAGGTTGCCGAGCCGATCAACCGTTTGGCGAATCATCGACGTTTGGCCGACGAGCGACAACAGCTGCTTGGGCGTGTCGGCACGGCTCGCGGGCCAGAAGCGGGTGCCGCTGCCGCCGGCCATGATGACGGCGTGGAGCATGGAATTTGGGATGTATGATTTCAGATTTGGGATTTGGGATCGCGATTCAATGTAGGACACTTATTGGAATCTTGCCAAGGGACGAGTTAGCCGCGTTCGCTTGCGACGCGCTATTTGTGACCCAAGAGCGCGTCGCAAGCGAACGCGGCTAATCAGTCGCCGCGCAGCGTGGCCAATAAGGGACGGCGGAGGATTTGACTCGTTGCGAGTTGGCCGGCAGCGAGACCGACCGTGAAGATGACCACCAACAGCAGACCGATCGCAACCAACGGCAGAGAGGTGTCCTGCAGCAGTGTTTGGGGCAGGAGAGCAGCGGCCGCGCATAGGGCACCAATCGCGAGGCCGCCGCCCAGCAGCACCAAGTTCTCCAACAACACCAGCCGGCCGAGCCGCGCGGGGGAAAAACCGGTCGCTTGCATCAGCGCGAGTTCCTCGCGTCGTTCGAGCATGTTTCGCAACTGTACCACCGCTAACCCGACGGTCCCCAATAGTAAGCCCAAAGCGCCGAGTGTTTGAAATGTCGAGAGATAGGTATTCTGCACGGCAAGGAATTCCGCCAACCGCTCACCTGCGGGCGCCACATCAAATCCATAATCACTGAGCCGATCTTCAAGCAGTTCCGCCACACCGCTTGCCGGCTTAGCGGTGACTCCAGCTCCGCGCTCCATCAGAAAATACTGCGACCCGCCGACACTAGGAAATAGACGCAGAAAATCGCGCTCGCCGATGAGCAAATCCCCCTGAAGTAAACTGTTTTTGAGCAATCCCACAACTTCGAGCGTTACAGGTTGGTCCTTTTCATCGCGAATCGTCAGTCGCGAACCGATTCCTCCATACAGCCGCAGGCTGTAGATGGCGGTGTTCATGTCGAGAATTACGGGAACAATTGACTTTTCGTTCTCATCGTTATCCGGCGAACGGTTAAGCAACGTCCACGGGTTGGCAGGCACTTGACCATCCGCGCCGGTCGCGACATCGGCCCACGCGAATCCGCCACGGTCGATCATCGACTGCGGCACTCCGAGCACCCGCGGCTGCTCGGGCCGGTAGAGGTTGAGGCAGCTTGCATCTTCGCCGCCGTAAACTCGGAGCGATTGCACGTCCAGATCGGTTACCGCTTCGCTGTCGGCCTCGCGAAAGCCCAACTCCTGTTGGCCTTCGTCTGTACTCAGATCGTAATAAATCGGCGTGGCGCTAGTGGCAATCAGGTCGTAGCCGCCGGTGCCTTCTTCGGTCGGGGCGAGGCGAAAGGCGCTTATGGCCAGAATCAAGAAGCTTGCTGCGGCGACCAGACCCATCGTGAGCGTGCTGCGGCCGGGGTTGCGGGCGACGTTGCGCAGAGCTAAGCCGGCAAGCCCAAAGGGGTGAAGGGTGAGGGGCGAGGGGCGAGAAGTTGAAGTAACCGACTCGCTCCTCGCTCCTCGCTCCTCGCTCCTCGCCGGATTCTTCAGCAGCGCGTATACCTGCGCCAGTGCCGCCGCCAGCAACATCGCACCGGAGCCGAAGAAGGCACCGGCCTGTTGTTCGCCGTGTTGCCGCGCGCCCCAAAGACCGCAGGCGATCGCGACGATGGCCAGGGCCGTGGCGGTCGCGGACCAACGTCGCCCCCTCTGCCGTGCGAGAGGTTGGTCGAGGCTAGCTCCTGCCAAAAGCGCCCGCGGCGGCTGGCGGACGACCTGCCGTAGCGTGCGGCGGATCGCCAGCCACGCCGCGACCATTCCGCCGAGACTGCCAATAATCAGCGTAAGCGGCACGACGTGCAGTTTCAGAAACGGCGTGACGATGGCTTCCAGCCATAGCGTTTGCAGCCCGAGAAGCATCAGTGCCGCGTAAGCAATGCCACCGGCAACACCCACCGCCGCGCCGATCAATGCGACGATTAACGCTTCGGCCAGCAGCGCGCGAAGCGTCTTGCCGTTTGGCCAGCCGATGGCGCCCAGCAGCCCGATCTCCCGCGATCGGGCATCGATTCCCAGCCGAAACAAGAGTGCGATCAGCATCACCGCCGAGGCGATCAGGAACATGCTGAAGCCGAGAAACAGCAGATCGAACGGCGTGGTGCCGCTCGACGCGGCTAAGCCCTGCTCCTTCACGGGTTGGAACGCGAAGCCGAGCGACTCGGGATCGATCGCCGCGAGCAGTTTCTCAGCGGCCGCATCGGCCGACAGATTCGCCGACGCCGGAATGCGTAATAAACTCACGGAACCCCAGCGGGATTGCCACAATCGCTTGGCGAGTTCGAGCGACACGAACGCTTTGGGCGTTGTCGAATAGTCATCCCAATAATCTTCGTCTTGGCGGCGAACACGCTCGACCAGCTCGAACGGCAAGTCCCAGTCGCTGATCGACTGCTGATCGGTGACACCCTTAAGCCGCGGCGTGAGCAACGGATCGGCGGCTTTGGTGCGAATCCCATCGGGGGTGGCTAGGTCGACGATCGCCGCGAGTCGCAGCGACTGCGGCTTCGCCTCGCGCAGCTCGCCGTGCGTGCTTTCCGGTTCGTAATACGTAACGTCGATCGTATCGCCGATGTTGGCTTCGAGGTCGTCCGCGGCCCAACGATTGAGCGCGATTTCGTCATCGGCCAGCTTGATCGACTCGCCATTCTCGTCGAGAATTGGTCCCACTTCTGCGGTCGAATCGACACCTGTAATCGTCGAGTACGGAATCGTCCGCTCGCCGTGACGCAGCGTATTGGCGAGGTACGTCGCCACGGGTTGGAGCGTTCCGCCAAACGCCTTCTCGGCCGCGACCACGACGGCCTCCGGAAGCACGAGTTGGTCGGATTCGATTTGCAGGTAGTCGCTCGCCACCCGCTCTAGCCTCAAGCCATAGTCGGCCAATTGTGGCTTGAGCGATTCGCGCAGCCACTTCGCCGCTTCGGCGCTGCCGGGACGGGCGACCTCGGCATCCCCCACGAGAATGGCGTTCGCCTTGCCCGTCCGATCGAGTGCTAGTTGCAGTGTCGCAATGTCAACGAAGGCCGTGCGTGGGGGGCGCTGCGTTGGTTGCAAGGAAAAGCGATCGAAATTGTCGGGCCCGACGATCGCGCCGACAACCAGCCGCACCCCGAGGGTTGTTTCCGCCTTCTCGCCTAAGGGGCTATCGGCCGGAAGTACTTCGGCCGTGGGCAGTCGAAGCACAACTTCATCACCGGTTTTAACGTTTAACTCCGTGGCAAGTGATTCCGTGAGCCACACGTCGTCGCCCGGTAACTGATAGTCGGGCATCATTGCGCCGGCGTCGGCGAATCGGCTGGTCATGCTCCAAAAGGGTGTGCTTGCACCAATGATCGAAACATTGGTCGCGCGCTTCACCTCGTCGCCCGTTTGCGCGGTCACCGCACCTTGCATGAGCAGCATCGGTGCTGCCAGCTCGTGTCCCGCCGGGCGCGGGGTCGAATCGTCGAACAGTTCGTCAAAGCCCGGCTGATTTGTTAGCTCGCTTGCCAATTCCGCGCGAAAGAGGTGCGGCGTGACCAGCGCAAAATCAATCTGCCCCAGCCGCTGAAGCGTCAAATCGCGCAAGCTGCCGCGGAGTGAATCGCCGATTACCAGCGCGCCGGTAAAGACCGCGGTAGCCACCGCAACGCCGAGCGCTACCGCCAGGTGGGCGCGGCGGTGGTGCCACAGGCTGGCGGTGATGTAGCGAAGCGGGCTCATGTACGCGCAATTATAAAGCCCCCCGGCCGCAAATAGCGACCGGGAGGCTTGTTACTACTCCCGTAGCTGAACTCGCAAGAGTTCAGCATGGCGGACTGAATTCTTGCGAATTCAGCTACTCGCTGGCTCCTTCGAGCAGCACGACTTGGCCTGTTTTGCGCCGCAGTCATCACCGCAGGCGCAGCCGTCGGTGCAATCGCAGCCGGGGCAGGTGCAGTCGCTGCAGTTTTCGCCGTCGCAGTTGCACTCCTCACAAGGGCAATCAGGCCCGCAGCAGCAAACTGCCGCGGCGCTCGATTCGGAACCGGCCAACGATGGCCGCGAGGCGGCGACCGCAATCACAATAATAGCCACGACGGCCAGCAACAAAGCCGGCACGCCGAAGCGGTGGACAATACGAGACATGGAAATTCTCCTGAATCTAATGCGTTAAAAAAGAAAGATCACTCGAGGCACGGTCGCGGCAATGACACGGCATTGCCGTGGGCGCTTCAGATGATCCACACGCAGTAGAGCGCGCGCAGCGGCACGGGCGGAGATTGCAACAAGAAACGTTCGGCATGAGCCGCTAGAGAACTTCGCTCGGCGTCAGCCGCCGCGAAAGTCGCGGGCAAGGCGAGCGGGAGAAAATGCGGAATGGTCATCGCCGCGGAGGCGGCAACGGCGTCGGGGGAGTGCAAGGAGCATTGGCAGCCCGGGCACTCGCAGGGACTGCCGCCAGAGCAACAGTCGTCAGCGGCAGAATCGGGCGCTTGACAGCAAACAGCAGCCAGTCGCTTGGCACAACAGGGGCGAAGTTCCTGCTTCTCAACGGCGCGCTTGCTCCCGCAGGCGCATGGCGAGGCGAACAGCGTCGGCACGGCTATCCCGATCGTGGCCAGAGCCACGAGCGAGCGAAGTACGAGTTGACGGCAGGTTCGGAGCATGTGTGCGACGGGAATCCTATGACCTTCACTACGATCATTCTAGGGCCGCAGTTTGAGGAGATGCAATGGAAAAGCTCCGAAAAGAGTGGTTTCCGCGGTAGCGGAGTTTTGACCGAGAAATACGGTGGTCGCGCGGCGATCAATCGTTGTGTTTCTCGTGGTTTTAGGGTGCCGGCCACGCGGTGCGCGCTGCCAAGTTGGCCGGAGGTCGTGACAAAATACGCTGCGGCTACTCGCAATTGCATCAGTGGAGAAGGGCTTTGTCGGCGATGTCTTTCCGGCACCAGGCACCCGTCCAGCGAATCCGTTTTACCGCCGTGTAAGCCTGTAATTTAGCGGCCGCGATGGAACTACCCAGGGCGGTGACGCCCAGCACCCGCCCTCCGTTCGTGACGATCTGGCCGTCGCTGCTGGCTGTCCCGGCGTGGAAGACCTTCACGTCGGGCAGTTGGGCCGCCTCGTCCAACCCGCGGATTACGTGGCCCTGCTCGTAGGGGCCGGGATAACCTTCGCTGGCCATCACCACGCATACGGCCGGGCGCGGATCCCATTCAAGCGGCGCGATTTCGTCCAGCCGCTCGTCGGCCACCGCTTCCAGGACGTCGACTAGGTCGCTCTTAAGCCGCATGAGCAGCGGCTGGCACTCCGGGTCGCCGAAACGAACATTGTATTCGAGCACCCTCAGCCCTTGCTTGGTGAGCATCAGCCCCGCGTAGAGCACGCCCGTGAACGGCCGTCGCGAGCGCTTCATCTGGTGAACTGTCGGAACGAGCACGGTCTCTTCGATCTTGGCGAGCAGTTCGTCGTTCACCAACGGCGTGGGGCAGTAGGCGCCCATGCCGCCAGTGTTGGGGCCTTGATCGCCGTCATACGCAGGCTTGTGATCCTGAGCCGGTGGCAGCGCCACGATCGTCCGGCCATCGGTGAGCGCGAGCACGCTGACTTCTTGGCCGTGGAGGCGCTCTTCGATGACGAATTGCCGACCGGCCTCACCGAACTCGCGCCGACTGGCGATGCGATCGACGGCTGCAAGGGCCTGGTCCCGATTGCGGCAAACGATCACTCCCTTTCCGCTCGCGAGCCCGTCGGCCTTCACGACCAGCGGTGCTTCTTCGCGCTCGTTGAGATAAGTTGCGGCGCTGGCCGCATCGCGGAAGACGCGATAATCAGCCGACGGAACATCCGCGTGTCGTAGTAGATTCTTGCAAAAGACTTTGCTGCTTTCGAGTTCGGCCGCCGCTTTGCTCGGGCCGAACACTTTCAGCTTCGATTGCTGAAACGCATCCACGATTCCCGCGGCAAGCGCCGCTTCGGGACCGACAACGGTCAATCCGATGTCGTTGTTGCGGGCAAATGCGACGAGCCGAGCGATATCCGTGGCGGGAATATCAACATTCTCAGCCTCCAGCGCGGTGCCCGCATTGCCCGGCGCGACAAACACCTGCGAAGCGCGCGAACTTTGGCCCAGCTTCCATACCAGGGCGTGTTCGCGTCCGCCGTTACCAACCACGAGAATGTTCATAGTGTATTTGCTTCGCGGCGACGGCCTTTCGATTCGAATCGATAATAGATTTGATCGTGAGAGTAAAAGCCCTTTGGTATGATGGCCGATTGTTGCCAAGGAATTCTAGGCGGCGTTGGCGCGGGGAAACAACTGGGCTGGCGTTCGGAACGAACGCCCTTACCAGTTTTCACCCCTCGGCCTCATGCAGTGTCGTTTGAGGTGGATTGCACGCCGCGTGAAAAGGGCGGTTGACAAAATAGCGAAAGGGACGTAAACCAAAGAGAGATTGTGAAAAAAGTCACAAGCCCCTTTCTCGGCACTGGGTTGCCCGCTATAACCTATTGCGTTGCAAGGGATTGCTGCTTGGCGACGGGTGCCGCCAGCCACTCGTTTGGTCGGTGGTTGGCTCGGTTCTCGCGCCCGCCAATGCCAGTTCGAGCGGTGGAAGTTCGTCAAAAGGCCCGCACGGTTCTATGGCTGATCAGAAAAAGATGTCGGTGGCCGATATTCTCGCCGCGGCGCGCAAGGCGGACGGCGGCGGGAGTGGCGATGCACCCCCTTCTACGGACGCCCCGGGGAACACCACTCCTGCAGAAACGGTCAAGACCGCGCCGGCCGCAGTTAAACCTGCGCCGAAATCCGACGGCGGCCGACCGAGCGTGGCGGACATCTTGGCGCTGGCTCGGCAGAAAGAGCCTGCCGCCGCCCAGCCCGCAGCGCCAGCAAGGCCCAAGCCAAAACCTGCCGTTGAAAAGCCGGTTGCCGCGAAGACGCAAGCGGTGGCCGCCGGGCCGGTCGATACGCAGAGCATTTTGACCGCGGCGCGGACCTCTACCAAGCCGGGGCCGATCACTAAAGCCGAAGCGGCCGCAAAGGCGAAGACCGAGCCACCGCGGCCCGCCGTTAAGCCGGCGATTATTGTCCCGCCGATGCCGATCAAGCCGGCTTATGCGCAGCCCAAGGCTGCGGCCTCGAAGACGCAAGCCGATCGGCGGACCGTGATTACCGCCCTGGCGATAGGGTTTTCGGCACTTGCGGTGACGCTCACCGTGTGGACGCTTGCGACGGTGCGGTTCATGTTCCCCAACGTGCTTCGCGAGCCGCCGAGCCGGTTTAAGGTCGGCTTTCCCGATGCCTTCCCGCCTGGAAATGTCGACGAGCGATTCAAGGCGCAGTTCGGCGTGTGGGTGGTGAATGCCGAATACAACGGCGAGATGCAGTTGGTGGCGCTCAAGACCGTATGTACCCACCTGGGCTGTACGCCCAACTGGCTCGACGCGGAACAGAAATTTAAGTGCCCCTGCCACGGCAGCGGGTTTTACAAGGACGGCATCAACTTCGAAGGCCCCGCCCCGCGGCCTTTGGAACGCTACGCCATCTCAATTGCCGACGACGGTCAGGTGCAAGTCGACAAGAGCCGGATTTTCCAGGAAGAAATGGGACAGTGGAGCGATCCCACGAGTTTTATTCCAGTGTAGATGGCTATTGGCTCTCGGCCATCGGCTATCGGCCAGACAGAATGGCCGACAGCCGACAGCCAATTCACCGAAGGTGATTCATCCATGCCAGGGTTGGGCGAAACGATTCGCGAGTCGCAGATTTGGAAGAGCATCTTCCGGCACCCGATGCCGGTGGACCGGCGCAATCGCATTGTCGTGATGCTCACCAATTTCTTTCTGCACCTGCATCCGGTGTCGATCAAGAAACAGGGCATCGCCCTGAGCTACACGTGGTGCATGGGCGGAGTCACGTTCTTCCTATTTCTGGTCGAAACGGTGACAGGCGTTTTGCTCATGTTCTACTACCGACCGACGCTCGAATGGGCCTACAACGACATCCTCGCCCTCCGCGACGTTTACTCCTTGGGGATCATGCGGGAAATTCATCGGTGGGGCGCCCATGCGATGGTCATCACGGTTTGGCTCCACATGTACCGCGTGTTTCTTACCGGCAGTTATAAGCCGCCGCGAGAGTTTAACTGGGTGATCGGCGTGATTTTGCTGCTGCTGACTCTGCTGTTGTCGTTCACCGGCTACCTGCTGCCGTGGGATCAGTTGGCGGTATGGGCGATCACGGTCGGCTCGAACATGGCCCGCGCGACCCCGATACTCGGCCACGAAGGCCCGGGGCAGCAACTGCTGACCCTAGGCGGAGTGGACATGATAACCAACGCCTCCGACGCCCGTTTTGCGCTGCTCGCGGCTCGCAACGTCGGTGAAGAGACGCTCAATCGATTTTACATTTTGCACTGTATCGCCATCCCCTTGGCGGTAGCGCTGCTGCTGGCAATCCATTTTTGGCGCGTCCGCAAGGACGGCGGCATCAGCGGACCATTGTAGGAAGAAGGTGAGTAAGTGAGTAAGTGAGTGGTGAGTAAGTAAGAGATGATCTTCCTACTCACCACTCACCACTCACTATAACATCCATGCACGGAATCTCATTTGACGTCTTCGCGAACCAGGTATCGGCATTTTTAGGGCCGTTCTATCTGGCGCTGGCGATTATGAACGCGGTGGCTGCCTATTACCTGTGGCAGAAGGTCGGGCCGACGGCGTGGTTCCACATCCCCTTGGGTCGAAACCGCGTACCGATCACCAATGCCTTGGTGTGGCTGCTCGTCGCGGTCTTCTTCGTCTTCATGGCGGCGATCTCCTTTAACGGAAACCAAAGCGTAACCCCCACGTTGCCCCAGTGGATCCGGACGGCGGTTAACAACAACACCGGCCCGGTTATTTACAGCGTCGGAACGACCGCGATCCTCATCGTGCTCTACCTCTTCCGCGGCTTCTTCGTGAAGCCCGCGATCGCGTGGACGATTTGGAACCTGATGTTCTTGTTCCTGGGCCTGTCGATGCCCGACATGAACTTTTATGCGATCGTCGCCAAGCCTGATAATGTGCCAATTGTAGCTCTCGTATTCCTGCTCGCGTTCTTCACTTGGATCGCGGCGCATCGGGCGGTTGAGAACGACCGCCGCATCGCCCTTGGCCAGCGGCCCCTGGAGGCGGAGGACAACGAAAAGATTCTCGTTTGGCCCGATCTGGTCTATACCGAATTGATTTGCATGATTGCGATCACGGCGCTCCTTATTTTCTGGGCGATCGCACTGCAAGCCCCGTTGGAAGACATGGCCAGCAGCGTGAAAACGCCGAACCCGTCGAAAGCCCCGTGGTACTTCCTGGGTTTGCAGGAAATGCTCGTTTACTACGACCCCTGGATGGCCGGCGTTGTGCTTCCGAGCCTGATTATTGTGGGGCTGATGGCGATTCCGTACATCGACTTCAACAAGTCGGGCAATGGGTACTACACGATCAACCAACGCCGCTTCGCGTACATCACCTTCCAGCTTGGATTCTTGGAGCTGTGGGTCACCCTCATCGTGCTGGGAACGCTCCTGCGCGGACCGAACTGGAACTTCTTCGGACCGTACGAATTTTGGGACGCGCACAAAGTGGAAGCGCTTAATAACGTCAACCTGTCCGAGTACATCTGGCAAAACCTACTCGGCATGAGTCTGCCGATTGCGCCGACGGGTAGCAGCAAGCTGGTGGAAATTGGATACATTCTCGTTCGCGAGTCGGTGGGGATATTGCTCGTGCTTGGCTATTTCATCGCCCTGCCGCCGATCCTTGCCGTAACCGTGTTTAGAAATTACTACCCGCGGATGGGGCTGATTCGATATATGACGATGGCGATGTTGCTGCTGTTCATGGCGTCGCTGCCGATCAAGATGGTCCTCCGCTGGGTGTTTAACTTGAAATATTTGATCGCCATTCCTGAGTATTTTTTGAATTTCTAGTTTGGAAGAGTGAGTAGGTGAGTAAGTGAGTGGTGAGTAGTAACGGTTGCGATTCAGTCTTACTTACTCACCAATCACCTATTCACTTACTCACCTCCCCACTGACTTCCCCCCATGCCTGCCAACGAACAAACATGGCGCGACCAGAAGAGGATGCATGTCATCTTCGGGGTCTCCGCGCTCGTCATGCTGCTGGCCACCTTCTGGATGATGGCAAAGGACCACTGGCGGGAATGGAAGACCGTGCAGCTTGAAGATCGCGAAAAGGAAAGCTGGGCCCTGAACGCGCGGCTGACCGAATCGACAATGCACTCGGCCACCGACCTGGAACGGCTGGAGAACGAACTTACCTCGGCCAAGAGCCAGGAAATCGAAGTCGCGGCCATCACTGCGTTTCAGAACCGCGTGCTGAACGAGAACACCCGGCTGCAAGAAGCGGGTCGCGAGGGCGACTCGACCAATCTCGACCAGATGGAGCAACTGCGGGTGCAACTGGTTGAAGCTTCGGCAAAAGCCGCCGACGCGCGGCAGGCCGTAGAAAAGGCGGTTGAAGCTACGACCGCTGCGATGCAGAAGCGGCAGGAAGCGGAGAAAACGCCGGACGAAGGGGAGACTCTCTCCGTCGCGCAGGAAGCAGCCCAAAAGGCGCTCGACGACTTGCGCACCGCGGACGATGCCCGGATTGCCGCCGAGACGGAGGCGATCGAAGTCCGCGGCCAACTTTTGAAGATTATGGATGGCGTGATTCGCGAAGCGAAGCGCCGCGAAGACGGGTTCGTTCGCGAAAAGAAGAACCTCAACGGCGAGCGGACCGCTGCGGTGAGCATGTATGGTCTGGCGGTGGATGAAAATGCGCCCACTCAAAAGATCGAGTCGAAAATCAAATCGCTCGACGAACGGCTCACACAGACCGATCTCGAGCTGGCGGCGGCGAAGGGCTACCGCACCGACCTGGAGGCGATCCGCAATGACATCACCTCTATCGAAGCGGAGATCGACAAGCAACTGGCCGCCGTACACGCGGACCTCGCTCGGTTCCACGAACAAATCGGTAAGAACACAACCAACTGGAGAGAGCGGGTCACGCGGTTGCCAATCCTGGATGCTCTTTACGACGGTAATATCCGGATCGACCAGATCTGGCTGCCGGAGATGAAGATCAATTACAACTTCTCGTCCGTGGCGCGGTTCGACCGCTGCACGACTTGCCATCGGGCGATCGACAAGACGGCGCCCGGCTCCGCCATTGAGCCAGCATTTCCGCCGATCCCAGAAAGCGAGCGCATCCGCACGGTCGCACTCACCACGCCGGAGGCCGCGCCGCAGCCACAGATTTCGCCGCGCGGAACGGAGTCACCCCCCTCGCTGTATTCCGTTTACGGCTTAGCGCTCGCTCCCGAAGGACAGATTGATGAATCCGCCGTCACGGTGCAAGTCGTGATGCCCGAGTCGCTGGCCGCGAAAAGCGGACTGGAGATGGGCGACGTGTTACTCGAGATTAATGGCACTAAGGTCAAGACGCTCGCCGATGCCGAGTCCTACTTGATGAAGGACGACTACGTCACTTGGGGAGAGCCGATCGCGCTCAAGATCGAGCGCGGACTGCCGCAGCCCTATACCAGTCATCCGCGGCTTGACCTGTTTGTGGGAAGCCTTAGCCCTCACAAAAAAGAAGTCATGGGCTGCACCATTTGCCACGATGGGCAGGGAAGCGCCACCGAGTTCAAGTGGGCCTCGCACACGCCCAATAGCCCCGATCAAGCAGGCCGTTGGGGCCGAAAACACGGCTGGTTCGACAATCATCATTGGATTTTCCCGATGACGCCGCAGCGGTTTCTCGAAAGCAACTGCCTGAAGTGCCATCACGACGTGGTGGAACTCGAACCGAGCGAGCGGTTCCCCGAGCCACCCGCGCCCAAGCTGGTTTCTGGTTATCACCTGATTCGCGATTACGGCTGCTACGGCTGCCATGAAGTGAATGGCAACGACGGCCCCGCACGGCGGATTGGCCCGGACATCCGCCTCGCGCCGAACTATCACGAAGCCGCCGCGGCACTGCTGGCTCAGGGCGAGTTGAACGACGAAGAGCGAACTATGGCCGAAGCGCTTGTCGAGTCGCCCAATGATGGGTTGCGAAACGAGCTTTTCACGTCGATCAAGAAGGACGCAGCTCTTAAAGCCAGCCAGGAAACGCAGGACGATGCCCGCATGACCGCGACAACGCACGGCATGGCCGATCTGCTGAAGGATTCCGAACTGCCGGGCGAGTTGCGAAAAGTCGGTCCCAGTCTGCGGTATTTGGGAGCCAAGGTCGAATTCGACTGGCTCTTCTCTTGGATTCGCCAGCCTTCCGACTTCCGGCCCACGACGCGGATGCCGCAGTTCTTTGGGCTTCACGAGCATCTCGACAAGCACGGCAAGGATTTTTCAATCGTTCGTGCGGACGGGACCACCGCTGAGGTTTCCGATCTGGAGTTTACCAAGCGTTACGAGGCCGTCGAAATTTGGGCGCTGACCGAGTTTCTCCTGGCCGAGAGCCAAGAGTTCGCTTACTTGGAACCGCCAGCCGACGTTACCGAATCGGCTTCTGCGGATCGCGGCCAGTGGCTGTTCCAATCGCGGGGCTGCCTGGCGTGCCATTCGCACGACAAGTTCGAGGGGATCGACTCGAATCAGGGTCCGGACCTATCGCGGCTCGCGGCGAAGTTTCAATCGGGTAAGGGCCAGCGGTGGTTGTATTCGTGGCTAAAGCAGCCGCACCTGTACCACCCGCGGACCGTGATGCCGAATTTGTATCTCGATCCAATCACGCAAACCGATGCCAACGGCCAACCGACCGGCGTCGTCAGCGATCCGGCGGCCGACATCGCCTCCTATTTGTTGAGCGTCCCGGCCGATTGGCAGCCGGAAAACGTGCCCGATCGGCAACTTGATCCCGAGCGGCAGCAGGCGCTTTCGGACTTAACCGCGGAGTGGCTGTTGGCCACGTTCCCGCGTACTCGTGCGGCGCAATACGCATCGGCCGGCATTCCGGCCAGCCAGGCGCATCTTCTCAAGGGCGATGAGCAGGTGCTGCTCGGCATGACCGACGAGAACCGCGTCGAGAAGCAGATGCAGTACGTGGCTCGCCGCACGATCAATCGCTATGGCTGCTTCGGCTGCCACGATATTCCCGGCTTCGAGTCCTCGAAGCCGATCGGCACTGCGCTGGCCGATTGGGGCCGGAAGGAACCGGGCAAGCTGGCATTCGAGAGCATCGGTCAGTTCCTCGCCACGCATGGCATTGATGGCCAGGGCGGCGCGGCCCACGGCGGCGCGGCCCACAGCGAGGAAGAGCACGCCAACCACGGCCTCGACCCGCGCGACTTCGATCCCGATACGGGCTTTTATCTAAGTGCGCTCAACAGTCATCAGCGGACCGGCTTTATTTGGCAGAAGCTACGCATGCCGCGTAGCTACGATTACCAGCGGACGACGAACAAGGGCTACACGGAGCGGCTCCGCATGCCGCGGTTCCCGCTCGACGAACAGCAGCGCGAGGAGATCATCACTTTCGTGCTGGGACTGGTGAACGAGGCGCCGGCGGAGCAGTTCGTTTATCGGCCTGGCCCGCGCGAGGAGGCGATCGTCGAGGGCCGCAAAGTGCTCCATAAGTACAACTGCGGCGGCTGCCACGTGCTCGACATGGAGCAGTGGAAATTCGCGTTCGACCCCGATTGGTTCGACGAACCGCCGATCGTTGAGGATTATCCGTTCGTGGCGCCGGAGCCGAGCGCGACGGCAGTGGCGGAATCGCTCCAGCTGGATATGCAGGGGTTAATGGACGCGCATGTGTTCGGTATGCCAACGCTGAGCGGAGCAACCGGCAAACCGTCGCTGGTTGATGAAGATGGGGTCGAACTAGAGCCGGACGACACGGAGTCTGATCCGTTCTACGAGTTCACGCTCTACCGCAACGCGGTGGTGGCGGGCTTTCAGCGGTTGATCGGCCTGCAGAACTTGCCGATTCCCGCCGCTCGCGAGGGATACGGTCCCGCCAACGGCACGGCCTATCCGGGCTGGGGCGGCGACTTGGCCAAGTATCTCTTCGCCCCGGCCGTGGCGTTCGAGCAGCAGACGAACCCGCAAGTCAAGCCGTTCGAGGCCTGGGGTTGGTTGCCGCCGCCGCTGCACGACGAAGGCGTGAAGGTCCAGCCCGACTGGCTGCATGCATTCTTGCTCGATCCGCATCCAATCCGCCCTGCAGCGCTATTGCGGATGCCGAACTTCCGTATGACGCCCGACGAAGCGACGAAACTGGTAAACTACTTCGCCGCAACGGCCGGTGCCGAGTACCCCTACGAATACAACCCGCGGCGGCGCGAAAGTCACCTCGTTTCGATCGAGACCACGCAGCCGAATCACCTCGACGACGCCATGAAGATCGTCACCGACAACAACTACTGCGTGAAGTGCCACGCGGTCGGCGATTTTCAGCCGACCGGATCCGTGGCGACGCTTGGCCCGCAGTTGGGCGAAGTTTACAAACGGCTGCGGCCCGAATTCGTCCGCCGCTGGATCGCCAACCCGCAGCGGGTTTTGCCTTACACGGGCATGCCGGTGAACATCCCTTACAAGCCGGACGAGCCGGGTGTGAGCGCCGCGTTGTATCCCGGCACGGCGACCGAGCAGCTCGATGCCGTAGTGGACCTGTTGATGAACTTCGACGAGTACGCGAAGCGCCGCACGTCGATCAAGCCATTGGTGAGTCAGCCGCCCGCCACGCCGGAAGGCGAGGCGCCGCCGCCAGCCGCGGGGAATTAGCTTTTTTTCCGTGTCGCACGTCGTGCGACGGCTGTGAGATGAGTAAGCGAAGGCAAGCGGCCTTCGCGAGTTTTGCTACGGATCAGCGATCGAGGTTTTGCGAGATGAGGAATCAAACCATGATGATGCGTTGTTCGATGATTCTTACCTTGGTTGCGGGTTTCGCGGCCGTTGCCGCTCCGTGCGTTGCGGAAGGATGGGGCACTATCAAAGGCAAGTTCGTTCTCAAGGGCGAAGCCCCCGAAATCGAACCCCTGCTCGTTACTAAGGATCAGGTCTGCATTGAGGCGAAACCAAAAAACAATTCGTTGGTGCTCGGGGAGGGCAACTCGCTGGCCAACGTGCTGGTCTACCTGAAACCGGCGCGCGGTAAGGCGGTGGACGTCCATCCCGATTACGCCGCGCAGCTCGACGAACCCGTTACGCTCGACAACAAGGGTTGTGAGTTCGTGCCGCACGTCACGCTAGTTCGCACCGGGCAGGAATTCATCATCGCCAATTCCGATCCCACCGGTCACAACACCAACGCCACGCTCCGCAATAACGGTTCGTTCAACGTGCTCATCGCCGCCAACGAGAAACGGCCGATGAAGCTCACTAAGGAGGAGTCGATCCCGCTTCCTGTCGCCTGCAATATTCACGCCTTCATGAAGGGTTACGTGCTCGTGAAGGAAGATCCCTACATGGCGGTGACCGCGGACGACGGCACGTTCGAGATCAAGAACATCCCCGCCGGCAAGCACGACTTCATTTTCTGGCACGAGCGCAAGGGATACCTTGGCGATTTGAAGTACAAGGGCGGCAAGTCGGACCGCCGCGGCAAGTCGGAACTGACGATTGTCGCCGACGAAGTGTCGGACCTGGGCACGATCGAAGTCCCTGCCGCAATGTTGAAGTAAGAGCTTCGGCTGAAAGCAGAAATCGATCTCACCACGGAGCCACAGAGGACACGGAATATGAACAAAGCTAAAAAGCAACAGTGCGTCTCGAACATTTCCGTTCCGAGTTACTTCCTCCGTGTTCTCCGTGACCCCGTGGTGAATAGTACAAAGCGACGATTAATTTCGACCATGAGTCTTGCGTTTGCATGTGCGGCGGTCATCGGCTGTGCCGAGCAGCCGCCGGAGCTTGGCCCCTTGCCGCGAATGAACGATGCCAAGTTGATCCGCGTGGCGTTCACCGGCGGCGAAACGGGCGAGCTTGCGGCAGGCGCCGACGCCGCGCCGGTGGGTACCGGCTGGGGAACGCTGAAAGGACGGATCACCTTTGCCAGCGACGATCGGCCACAGATGCCGCCCTACGGCGTGAACAAGGATCAGGCCGTGTGCTCGCCCGATAATCAGGCTCCGCTACAGCAGACGCTGTTGGTCGATAGCGCCACCGGCGGTATTAAGAACGTGGCCATTTACCTCCGCGATGCTTCGCGGGTGCATGAATCGGCCGGGCCGAGCAGCGAGCCGGTTGTATTCGATCAGAAGGAGTGCGTCTTCCAAACTCACGTCTTTCCAGTCACCGTTGGCCAGCCGATCGACCTCAAGAACAGCGACCCGGTGATGCACAACACGAACATCTCCGGTAAGCGGAACAGCGTGAATCCGGCGATACCCGGTGGCGAAACGCTGCGGTGGGTGGCGCAACGGGAGGAGGCGACGCCGGCCCCCGTCTCGTGCAGCGTCCACCCGTGGATGAGGGCCTACGTCCTGCCGCGCGAGAATGCCTATGTTGCCGTCACGGCGGAAGACGGTTCGTTCGAGATTCCCAACCTGCCCGCGGGCGAGCCGCTGGAGCTTCAGGTGTGGCACGAATCGGCGACCGGCGCCGGTGGGTCGCTGATCGTGAATACGCCCGAAGCGAAGGAACTCAAGTGGACCAACAAGGGCCGGTTCACCGTGCAACTTGAAGAGAACGGAACGAAGGAAATTCAAGTCGCCGTGCCGCCATCGGCGTTCAAGATATAAGACAACCGCTGATGAACGCTAATACACGCTAATAAGAATTACGATTGCCAATATCGCGTGTTTGAAGTTGTTTTATTAGCGTTCTTTAGCGTTCATTAGCGGTTCTCTGAAATAAACTTAAATGATTCAAACCTCAAAACACCGTTCGTTGACAATCACGCTGTTCGCGGCGGCGGCGGTTGGTTGCGGTAAGACGGAGCGGCCGGAGTTTCGGCTTAACATGCCGGAGATGGTGACCGCCCAGATTATTCCGCAGCATCAGCAGGAGATTGCCGACACGCTGGCGGCGCTGTTCGGCACGCCGGACGAACCGTTCGCGCTCGCCTCGACCGGACTGGACGTGAAGAAATTGCGGATCGCGGCGGGCCAAGTCGCCGGTTACGAACCGGGCGTGAAGCGCGGCCTTTACCGGCAGCACTGCGTTCACTGCCACGGCATCAATGGCGATGGGCATGGGCCGACGGCGATGATCCTCAACCCTTACCCGCGCGATTACCGTAAGGGTGTGTTTAAGTTTAAGTCTACATACAATCCGGACCGGCCGGCCAATGAGGATTTGTACGCAGTCCTGCACGATGGCATCCCGGGCACGTCGATGCCGGCGTTCGCCTTGCTGCCGCCCGATGAAATCGCGGCGCTGATCGAGTATGTGAAATACCTGAGCATCCGCGGTCAAACGGAGACGTCCCTGATCGGGCTTGTATCACAAGATTTGGAGTACGATCCCGTCACCGGTGTAGCGGCAGAAGGGCCGGAGGGGAAACTCGATCCCGCCAACAACGCCGATCAACGGGCCGTGATTGATGAAATGATTGCCGAGATCGTCGAAGGCTGGCAGGCGGCAAACGACCAGCGAATCGTTCCCGAGCAGCAGTTTCAGCCCGTCGACACTCGCTCTGTGGCGCAAATCGCCGAATCGGCAGAGAAGGGCCGGGTGTTGTTTTATGGCGAGCGCGCCAACTGCGTAAAATGCCACGGGCCAACGGCCTTGGGCGATGGCCAGCAGAATGATTTCGACGTGTGGATGAAGGAAAACGTCGCGTTCCGCGAAGCGACAGAAAAACTCCCGGAATCGATCGATACGCTGGAGAAGGAACTGGGCGAACTCGACGGCGAAGCCTATGAGGCGGCCGAACAAGAGCTATCCGCCAAGCAAAACGAACTGATTGTGCGGGAGCAGGTCGTGGAGACGCTGTTCCCGGTGCGAAACGCGATTCCGCGCAACATGCGACTGGGCGTTTACCGCGGTGGTCGTCGGCCGGTCGATTTCTTCTGGCGGATTCACCAAGGTATCGCGGGCACGCCGATGCCGGCGACCGGTCCCGCGTCGCCCGGCGCTCAGGGCACCCTAACCGAAGAAGAAATGTGGAACATTGTTGATTACATCCGCTCCGTGCCGTTTGAACCCGCCAGCCGTCCGCAACTAAGACTCGTTGAAAACACCGAGCAAGTGAATTGAGGGAAGAGGTCGGAAGTCAGAGGTCAGAGGTCGGGAACGCTTCATCCCCTCTGACCTCCGACCTCTGGCCTCCGACCTCTCCAGGAGTACCGCTGTGAATCGTTTTTGGGCCTTGTTATTCTTGCTCGTGCCGGTGATGGGCGTGTTGACGTTCGCTATCGCGCCGTATCAAGGATGGTGGTTCCCGCCCGATATTTCGGAGCATGGCCGCACGATTGACGACCTGTTTTTCTTTATCTTGTGGCTGACGGGGGTGGTGTTCGTCGTGACCGAGAGCGCGCTGTTCTACTTCATGTGGAAGTACGATGCGAAAAAGAATCCAGCGCCGGTGAAATACTCGCACGGCAGCCACACGCTGGAAGTGGTATGGACGATTTTGCCGGCGGTCACGCTGCTGTTCATCGCGATCTATCAAATGGACGCCTGGGCCGCGGCCAAGATGCGCAAGCCCAACATGGCGCCCACGGCAGAAATTACGGGCCGGCAGTTCAACTGGGACGTCCGCTATCCCGGTCCCGACAAGGTGCTCGGCACGCCGGACGACCTTATAAGAACCGATGGCGATGTCCATCTGCCGGTGGGCGAGGAAATCCTGCTGACGATCACCAGCCAAGACGTGCTCCATAGCTTTTTTCTGCCGAACATGCGGATGAAGCAGGACGTCGTGCCCGGCATGGACCAGAGCATGTGGTTCAAGGCCACCGAGACGGGTGAATACGACATCGTCTGCGCCGAGCTTTGTGGCTGGGGACATTACAAGATGAAGGGCCGATTGACGGTCCAAACCCGCGAAGCGTTCGACAAGTGGCTGGTCGAGAGCTACGCCGCGCAGGATGCGGTGACGATCGCAGTCGCTACCGAAGAAGAGAACTGAATTACGGATCCGGTGTCACTGACTCTGCAAAAGCAAATGCAAAGGCCTGCGACACTGTTAACCTTTAACCTTCAGGAAGTATTAGCACTTATGCATTTCAAGCCGGAGGCTTGGCAGCCATTAGCCGGTGGTAAGCGAAGCGCCACCACCGGTAGAACGAGCAATGAGTTTGCGCACCCCGGCAGGGGTGCCAGCAGTTTCACGGGACGAGAAGCTGCTGCGACCCCTGCCGGGGTCGTGCAAAGAAACGATTTGCGTTCCGGTGGTGCGCTGCGCGACCACCGGCTAATGGCTGTCATCCCGCTGGGATGAAAGACGCCTTTTCCAAGCCATCGCGTTTGGGAAGGGTTAACTGCGTGAAGTGCCTTACAAATTCTGGATTTATACAAACGCGCTATGAGCAGCATAACCGTCGATACCCACGCCCCAGCCGCCCACGTTGAGCACGGGCATACGTCGAGCTTCCTCTCGACGTACGTCTTTTCGCTCGATCATAAGATCATCGGCCTGCAGTTCTTGTTCAGCACGCTGCTATGGTTCCTCGTCGGCGGTCTGTTGGCACTTGGCATTCGCTGGCAGCTTGCCTATCCGTGGAGCGACATGCCGATCCTCGGCAAGTTGGTCTTTGGCGCGGAAGGCGGCCAGATTTCGCCCGAGTTTTATTCCGTCCTGTTCACAATGCATGCCACGGTGATGATCTTCCTAGTGATCATCCCGATCCTCGCGGGCGCGTTCGGCAACTACCTGATCCCACTGATGATCGGCGCGGACGACATGGCCTTCCCGACGCTCAACATGCTCAGTTACTGGTTCATGTGGCCGGCGTTCTTCTGCTTCGGACTGAGTTTTTTCGTGGAAGGAGGCGCAGGGCAATCCGGCTGGACGGTCTATCCACCGCTAACGCTGACCATGCTATCGGGGCAAACCCTGTGGCTGATCGGCCTGACGTGCGTCGGCGTGTCGTCGATGATGGGCTCGGTCAATTACATGACGACCATTATCCAGATGCGCGCCCCGGGCATGACGATGTTCCGCTTGCCGATGACCATCTGGGCAATGTTCATCACGGCCATCCTGCAAGCGTTCGCTCTGCCGGTTCTCACGGCGGCGGGCTTCATGCAGCTTATGGACCGCCTGATCGGGACCGGATTCTTCATTCCCGAGGGTTGGGTCTACAACAACAATGTTCCCGCCACGGGCGGCGGCCAGCCTTTGTTGTGGCAGCATCTATTCTGGTTCTACAGTCACCCGGCCGTGTACATCATGATCTTGCCCGCGATGGGCATGGTCTCCGACATCATCAGTTGCTTTTCCCGCAAGCCGCTGTTTGGCTACAAGCCGATGGTCTACTCGATCGCCGGCATCGCTGGTTTGGGTTTCGTCGTGTGGGGCCATCACATGTTCGTTTCGGGCATGAACCCGATGCTCGGCATGACCTTCATGGTCTCGACGATGCTCATCGCTCTGCCCAGCGCGATTAAGGTCTTCAATTGGCTGGGCACCGTCTGGGGCGGCAAAGTACAATTCACCACGCCCATGCTGTTCGCGCTGTCGTTCGTGTCGATGTTCATCATCGGCGGTCTGTCGGGCGTCTTCATGGCCGCGACGCCGGTGGATATTTTCATCCACGATACCTACTTTATCGTGGCTCACTTCCACTACGTGCTGTTTTCCGGGACGGCCATGGCGGTGTTCGGGGGAATTTACTTTTGGTTTCCCAAGATGTTTGGCCGGATGATGAACGACAGTTGGGGCAAGCTCCACTTCATGTTGACGTTTATCTTCCTCAATTGCGTGTTCTATCCGATGCACGTGTTGGGGATGGCGGGGTTTCCCCGACGGCTCGCCGATCCGTATCACTACGATTCCTTCCGCAACTTGTTGCCACTGAATCGGTTTATCACTTGGTGTGCGATCTTGATGGTCGCGTCGCAGATCATCTTTATCGTGAATTTCTTCTACAGCATGTTCTTTGGCCCCAAGGCCGGCCGCAATCCGTGGCACTCGAACACGCTGGAGTGGCAGGCGCCCAGCCCGCCGGGGCACGGCAACTTCGATTTCCAGCCGATCATCTACCGCGGCCCGTACGAATACGGCTCGCCGGAAGTGGACACCGATTACTACCCCCAAACCCAACCGCCACCGGCCGGTGGTGGTTTGCCGACGCCAGCCCACTAACCGCCGCTTGCGGCTTAGCGATCCCATGAACGCAGCACCCCCCACCACCGTTTCCCCTTGGCCGCATCGTTCGGCGGTGGTGTTGTGCTGCGCGACGTTTCCGCTCGTGTGGATCGGTGGCTTGGTCACTTCAACGGACGCCGGCATGGCGGTACCTGATTGGCCGACAACCTACGGCTATAATTTGTTCCTTTATCCCTGGCAGACGTGGCTCTTTGGCCCGTGGGACTTGTTTATCGAGCACGGCCACCGGCTGTTCGCTTCTGTGGTTGGCCTGCTGACGATCGCGCTGGTCGTAGTCTTTTGGCGGTTCGATTCCCGCGGCTGGTTGAAGATTCTGGCCGTCGTGGCAATGATGCTGGTGATCGCACAGGGCGTGCTCGGGGGCATGCGCGTGGTGCTCAATGAGCGCACGCTCGCGATGACTCATGGTTGCGTCGGCCCCGGGTTCTTCGCGCTCACGGCGGCACTCGTAGTTTTCACATCGCGAACTTGGCGAGCCAGTGAGCCGGTGGGTGTCAGCTCCGGCAGATCATTGCTCGCCGTTTTGTTGTTGACCACACTCGCACTCTCCACCCAACTCATATTTGGCGCCATGCTCCGCCATGTGTCCGACACTGCGACCCCGCGCCAGTTCTATTCCGCCGTCCACATGCACATCGGCATGGTCCCGATTGTGGCGACCCTGGCGATGATGCAAGCGTGGCTCGTGCGTCGCGCGACGGCTGGACCGCGCATCGTGCGCCGTCTGTCGTTGGTCTTGGTCGCAATCGTTGCGCTTCAGATCATGCTCGGCGCGGGGACTTGGCTAGTAAAATATTCCGTTCCCTATTGGGCAAGCGGCTGGATCGAGTCCTTGCCCGCGTCCGTCACCGCCGGCGGTTGGCTGCAGACGTTAACCGTCACCGCGCACGTCGCTGGCGGTTCGCTGCTTTTGGCAATCGCCGTGGCGGTCACTCTGTTCGAGGCCCGCTTCGTCACGAGCCGTCGCACCACGTGCGACACGGCACCGGCCAAATCACTCTTTACCGGGGGGGCCTTCGCATGAGCATCGGCCCCATCACGCTCTCGGTCCCCCACCGCTTGCGGCTTAGCGCCCGGATTTCGGATTACGTCGAACTCACCAAGCCCCGCATCGTCCTGCTGGAGTTGGTGACCGTCATCGTCGGAATGTACCTTGCCGCTCCCGGACAACTCACCGCTGGATTGCTCGCCGCGACAGTGATCGGCACGACTCTCACTGCCGCTAGCGCGAGCATCCTCAATCAATGGCTCGAACGCGACCGCGACGGGCGAATGGAGCGCACGGCCGATCGGCCGCTTCCGACTGGCCGAATTGGCGCGGGCGAAGCCGTATTCCTTGGAGCGGCCACGTTCGCAGCGGGCATTGTGACGCTGGCTCTGGGGGTCAATTGGAGTACCGCTCTGGTGGGCGTGCTTTGCTGGACAATTTATGTCGTGGCTTATACGCCGATGAAAACCCGCTCGACGCTCAACACAGCGATTGGCGCGGCGAGCGGCGCGCTGCCAATCTTAATGGGCTGGACCGCGGGCGGCGGCAGTTTTGATTTGGTCGCCTTGGGACTTGTTGGTGTGTTGTACCTATGGCAGTTCCCACATTTTATGGCGATTGCGTGGCTCTATCGCCGAGACTACGCCGCGGCAGGCTACCAGATGGCGACGGTCGACGATCCGAGCGGCTTGCGGGCCGGCGCGATCGCGGTCAGCGGGGCGCTGGCGCTGTTGCCGATTAGCCTAGTGCCGGCTCTGGCGCCCCACAGCGGCAGCCCGCTGGTTTACTGCGTTTGGGCCGTGATCCTCGGACTGCTTCAACTCGCCACCGCGTCCATGTTTCTTGCCGCTCGCAACGACCAATCCGCCCGCCGCCTGTTGCGAGCGAGCCTCGTGTACTTGCCCTGCTGGCTGGGACTATTGCTGATGGTGAACTTGTAATACGCTCCGCTGCGAAGACTCCGCGTCGCGGCTAACCCTGACCCCCGACCCCTGAATCCTGACCCCTTCCCCATGTCCCACGACGCACACCACCAAACCGGTTTCGACTACCACCCCGGCTTGCCGATTTCCCGTGGCAAGACGTTTATGTGGCTGTTCCTGTCGACCGAGATTATGTTCTTTGCCGGCTTAATCGGGACTTACATCGTGCTGCGATTCGGCGCCCCTGCCTGGCCGTCGCCCCATGCCGTTCATTTGAGCGAACCGATCGGTGCAATCAACACGGGCGTGCTGATTGCCTCGAGCCTCACCGTAGTTCTCGCTCTCGAAGCCGCGCTTCGCAACAAGGTTGCCGCCGCGAAGGGCTGGATGTTGCTGACGCTCGTCTTCGGCAGTATTTTTCTCGGCATCAAAGGGTTTGAATACCGCGCCAAGTACTCGCACGGCATCTATCCCGCGCTGCCGCATAGCCTGGTCTGGGAAAAAGCCGACGTGAACTACGCCGCCGCGGTGCGAGCCAGACTGGCCGAAGTGAAAGCGCCGCTCGAAGGCAAGGAGGATCTTACGCCCGGCCAAAAGACGATGCGGGACGTGATCGACGCCATTACCCGCCAGTACCTCGATCCCGCCGAGAAAGCCATTCGCGAGCATCCCACTGAGTCGCTCGAAAATCGCCGCCTGTTGGCGCAACTTGCACATGTCATCTATCCGCTGCCTGAGGAGCATCACTCCGCCGCTCCGCATGCGTCGGAAAGCCCCGGCCACACTGCCGGCACTTTGTCCGGTGGTGCAATCGTCCACCTCGCGGCCAACGAAACCACCAGCGACGCTGGTCACGCGGTGGGGCTGAACGATCAGCACCCCTGGCTCAAACTGCCCATCGTGATTCCCGGCGGCAATATGTGGGCCAGCACCTACTTCTTGCTCACCGGTTTCCATGCGATCCACGTCCTCATCGGCCTGATCGCATTCACCTGCTGCCTGTTCATGGTGCTCGATCGCACAAGAGCGCCGGTGATCGAAAACATCGGCCTCTATTGGCACTTCGTCGATCTGGTGTGGATTTTCCTGTTTCCGCTACTGTATTTGTTCTAGAATTGAGCAAGGTACAGGCTACACAGGGGAGCTAACTATGAATAACGATTGGCGATCATTGATCACGGTCGAACCTGGCAAGCGCGGCGGGCGACCGTGCATCCGCGGCATGCGAATTACGGTTTATGACGTCCTGTCGTATCTGGCGGCGGGCATGTCAAAAGAAGAAATACTTGATGATTTTCCTTACTTGACGATCGAAGATATTCAGGCCTGCTTGGCGTTTGCCGCAGAGCGTGAACGGCAGATGCTCGTGGCGAACTGATGAAGTTGTTGATCGATCAACATCTGTCGCCGAAGCTTATTGTTCGATTGGCCGATCTCTTCCCGGGATCGGCACACGTGCAAGATTACGGCCTCGATTGCGCCACGGATGACGAAGTCTGGGAATTCGCCGGAATAAACGAATATACGATCGCCACCAAGGATGAAGACTTCAATTTGCTTAGCGTGCTCCGCGGAAACAAGCCGAAAGTACTTTGGATTGTGATCGGCAATTGCACAACAAGCCAGATCGAACGGGTCATTCGCTATAACCAAGATCGGATTCATGACTTTGAGCAAGACCCAGATATCGGAACTCTGATTTTAGGATCCATTCCTGTGGAATGAGTGTTTTACTTCCTTTGGATGTGTTTCGAAGATGACTAACAACTTTCCTGACGATGCCGCGCTTGCCCACGACGACGCCCATCACGGCAGCTACTCCACCTATTATGCGGTGGCGATACTGCTCGTGATTCTAACCGCCTGCTCGTATGCCACGTTCACGCCCATGTGGACTAGCATTGTGGGCGACAATGTCGCGGTGAAGCGAGCCTGGATGATGGCCGTCTCCTGCTCCAAGGCGATGCTGGTGATTTTGTTTTTCATGCACTTGTTGTGGGAAGCAAACTGGAAGTGGATCCTTACGATTCCCGCCTCGGGCATGTCAATTTTCCTGGCCCTGGCGCTGGTGCCCGATGTCGGTTGGCGGCAGAACACCGGTTTCGCGGAGTATTCTCCTGAACGATTGCTGTATGCGGCAGAGCCAACGCCCCAAGAGCCGGCTGGCCGACTGATCGAGGAGTTACACCAAGAATGGAATCAAGCGGAGCGTCAAGAAGCGCAAGGTCATTAGATTGAATCCCCTTCCAACCCGTGATATTTCGTTGAAGGGGCTACCACATGGCTAAAGCGCCTGCCGCCGTCTCCGTTCGCCAGATGTCGTATCGCTACCGCGAGCGCGAAGCGATCCGCAATCTGTCGTTTGACGTGCCGCAGGGCGAAATCTTTGTGATGCTCGGTCCGAACGGCAGCGGCAAGACCACGCTGTTTCGCGTTCTTTCAACGCTGATTCCGCTTCAGCAGGGCGAAGTCCAAATTCTGGGCAACGACCTCCGCACCCAGGTCGATCACATTCGCCCGCTGCTAGGTGTCGTCTTCCAAGCGCCGAGCATCGACAAGAAACTCACCGTATTTGAAAACCTGCGGCATCACGGGCATTTGTATGGCATGTCGGGGGCCGGCCTCCGAATTCGCATCGAGGAAGCGCTCGCGCGACTGAGCCTTGCCGATCGCGCCAAGGAGCTTACCGAAAAGCTGTCCGGCGGTTTGCGCCGCCGAGTGGAACTGGCCAAGGCGATGCTGCACGAGCCGCGGGTGCTGATTCTCGACGAGCCTTCGACCGGTCTCGACCCCGGCGCGCGGAGCGATTTATGGCGCTACTTGGAACAGGTCCGGCGCGAGATGGGCGTGACCGTCCTGCTGACAACTCACTTGCTCGAAGAAGCGGCGCGGGCCGACCGCATTGCAATTCTTCATCGCGGAGAATTGGTCGCGCTCGATACACCGGGCAATTTGCAAGCGTCGATCGGCGGCGATTCCCTGCTGATCCGCTCCGCTGACCCCGCCGCGCTCGTGGAGCGAATCAATAAACAGTTTGGCTGCGACGCGTTCGTGCTGGATGGGGCGGTTCGCCTGGAACAACCCCGCGGCCACGAATGGGTTCCACGCTTGGCCCAAGCCTTTCCCCAAGAAATTGAATCGATCACGCTCGGCAAGCCGACGCTGGAAGATGTGTTCATCGCCCGCACCGGGCACAGGTTCTTTGACGAGTAGGTCAGGCTGTGCCTGACGAATTCGCTTCACACTTACAGATGTCAGGCAAAGCCTGACCTACAGCATGACAATCGCCGCTCGCACCGCTGTTCCTTCAGCCCCTTGGCTCACCGTGTGGACCTTGTGCGCGCGGGAGCTTGTGCGGTTCTTCCGCCAGCGTCACCGTGTGTTCGGCGCACTGGGGCAACCGATTATCTTTTGGCTGCTGTTCAGCGAAGGGCTGCGGCAGAGCAATTTGGGTTACGCCCACTTTTTCCCCGGCACGATCGTAATGATTTTGCTGTTCACCGCCATCTTCGCTACGATTTCAATTATCGAAGACCGGCGCGAAGGGTTCATGCAGGGCGTGCTGGTCGCGCCCATCCCGCGGTGGTCGATGATGCTCGGCAAAGTGCTGGGCGGCACCGTGATTGCCATGCTCCAAGGGCTACTGTTCTTTGCGCTCGGATGTTTGACCGTGCCCGATGTTGCGCCCGGCGTTGTGGGGGTTATCGGCGCGGTGGCGATGATGTTTGTGATCGCGCTGTCGCTCACGGCGCTGGGCTTCTTGCTCGCCTGGCGGATGGATTCCACCCAAGGTTTCCACGCCATCATGATGGTTTTGCTGCTGCCGATGTGGCTGCTGTCGGGGGCCTTTTTTCCCGCGGGCGGTGAGGGTGTCTTGAGTTGGGTGGTGACGATCAACCCGCTCACCTACGGTGTTGCCGGGCTGCGCCACTACCTAGAATATGCACAGGTGGAGCGAGTCGGCGATGGCCCGTCGCTGGCGCTTTGTTGGGGGGTTTCCTTGGCCTTTGCAGCGGTGACGCTGTGGGCGGCTTGGCGCATCGCCGCCACCCGCAGCACTGGAGACCTGTTGTGACCCTGAATGACGAATCAAACGAACCCGCGCCCGAGGGCGACATCGCCTCGAAGGCGCCTTACATTTTGATGTTCTTTGTCCTCGTGGCCGCTGCCTATGGCGGTTACACGTGGTGGCGAGTCGAACAAGCCCGCGCCGCACAAGGATTAGCAGTTTACGACGCCGCTACCGGCCCGCCCCTCACGGAGTTCGAGCTGATCGAGCGTAGCGGCGAGCCGTTTCGCTCCAGAGACATGCTCGGCAAGGTGTGGGTGGCCACTTACTTTTTCACGACCTGCCCCGGTTCCTGCATTCGGCTCAACGAAAACATCAAGTTGCTGCACGACTTGGAGCAGCTTAAGAACGTAACCTGGGTCAGTATTACGTGCGATCCCGACACGGACACGGTCGAAGCCCTCCGCGATTACGCCGACCGCCGCGGCGCCGATGCCGAGCGGTGGCTGTTTTGCCGCGAGGATCTCGACTACATCAAGCGCGTGGGCGCCGGCATGAAGGTCGATGTTTTCCACAAGGGCCATAAGGACCATGCGATCGTGATCGACAAGCAGGGGAAAATTCGTGGCTTCTTTAACGCCACGAGCAAGCAAGAGTGCCAACAAATGCGCAAGCTGCTGCAAGAATTACTGGATGAGCCGATGCCCGCGGACGCAACGGTCGACGGCAATCTATCACCCGCTGCCGTCGAACCATAATCGTCACGTCGAATGGAACCTTCTACTGCCCACTGGCTGGTCCACCTCAACGCGACGCTCAACGCAATCGCCGCCGTGCTGTTATTGGTGGGTTACGTACTCATTAAGCAACGTCGAGAGGTGGCCCATCAACGGGTGATGCTGTCGGCATTTGCAGTCTCTACGGCTTTCTTGATCAGTTACTTGGTGTACCACTATCAGGTCGGCAGCGTGAAGTTCACCTACCCCGGGCCGGTAAGATACGTATACTACCCGATCTTGTTGACGCACGTGATGCTAGCGATCACGGTTCCGCCGCTGGCCCTGGCGACCATCTATTATGGTCTCAAGTCATTCGGCTGGCGGCTACCGCGCGACACTGCCGCTGCGGACATTCCCGCGCTGCTGCTGCACTATCGCGCCCGGCACCGCTGGATCGCCTGGATTACGTTTCCGATTTGGATGTACGTTTCCGTGACGGGCGTGGTGGTCTACGCGATGCTGTACCACTTGTTTCCGCCGGCGCCTGTTGCGTTATAATCTCACAATGCGAAACCTCAGACCAAAAGCGACGACGATGGGACGATTTCTGAACAATCTGCTGCAAGTTGTCATCGCAGTGTTAGTGATGTTGGTCCTGGTGCAAATAGCCAACGCCTGCCCCACGTGCAAGGAGGGCCTCTCTGAAAACGATCCTCAACATGCTTCGCTCGTCCGCGGCTACTTCTATAGCATCCTGTTCATGATGGCGATGCCGTTCGTGATCCTCGGCACCTTCGGCAGCTTCGCTTATATATCGATTCGCAAGGCGCAATCCTCCGTAGGTCAGGCTGTGCCTGACAATTCTGTCGACTCCGCGGTCTAGGCTGACAAGTTGCTCATGTCAGGCAGAGCCTGACCTACGGTTCGCTCCGTGCGGCACGTGGTGCCGCTGCTCGGCGTTCTTCGTCGTTGGGCCAGGGGTCAAATAACTCGTCGAACGCCATCCATAGCGCGCGGGCGTAGCGGAAAAACCACGTGGGGAATACAACACAGAACGCTGCCAGCGCAACGAGTCGTTGTCGCGGGGAAAGCAATTCGCTGAAGTAAAGCGAAAAGTAGACAACCAGCACGATCATCGCCGTCACGCCGTAGTTGAAATAGATCGAACCGAGCATATAGCCGGGATCGCGATTGAACTTACGGTCGCAGTGGCCGCACCTTTCGTACATGCGAAACCACCCGCTGAAGATCGGCGCGCGGCCACAGGCCGGGCAGCGCAGCCGAATTGCTCGCCACAGGAGAGCCGGTAGCGAAGCAGACGCGTTCTCGGAGGGGTCGTGCGAGGCCATGAAGCGGTCCCGAGTTTTCACCAATGAATCGGCGTGCGACCGGCTTGTCGCAGGGCGAACCCGCCGTTAGCTTGCCAGTTATGCAACACCTGGCACGACTTCTGCAATTGGCCGGCTTGACTGTCCCACCGCTCGCCCTTCTAGCGCAGCTCAGCAACTCGATCTCGGCTGGTCAAATGTTGGGATTTTTGGTGGCGTCGGTATGCATGTTTTCGCTGGGATATTTGTTGCAACGCGCCTCCGCGGGCCGTTGAGGCGGCAGATCATAGCGATTTGGAACACCCGCTTGCCTTCCGCGGGCTTTTCTCCGCGTCCGGCCCGGCCCTATACTTAACGTAAGTGAGGGGCGGAATAGAACTTCGGGCGAGGCATGGTCGAATGGCGAACCGGCCGGGCCTACCTTCCCAAGAGCCGGAGCCACCGCTTGTCTTTGCGACGGATTGCCTGTGACGCCGCCCGGCGAGCTCCCGCTCGGGTGCTGGTGGTTAGTTGGCTGATTGCCGTTGGCCAGCCGAGGGTCCACGCACAGTTTCCGGTCGTCGGCGAACCGCCCCGCGTCGCGCCAGCAACTGTCGAGTCCCTCTCCAGCGGCACGCAACGTCGGTTGCAGCAAATCGACACGCTACTCAAAAGCGAAGCGTGGAACGAAGCCATCGACGTGCTGTCCGACCTGCTAGTCGAGCCGTCAACCGAGTTGGTCGAACTTTCGGGCGACGTGTTCGTTCCGTTGCAAACCTATTGCCAGATGCGATTTGCGCAGCTCCCTCCGGAGGCGCTGCTGCTGTATCGGCAACGCGTGGACGACGTGGCCAAGAAGTGGCTCGACGAAGGCATTGCCAGCCGCGACGCAGAATCGCTTCAGCGGGTGGTGGACGAATTGTTTTGCAGCAGTTCGGGCGACGAGGCGCTGCTCGCGCTGGGTGAGCTTGCCCTGGAGCGCGGTGACATCGGTGCCGCACAGGGATGTTGGGAAGCGATCAGCCCCGGGTTGCGCGGCCCAGCGGGGCAGCCCCTGGCGATGCTACTGGGCGACATCGACTTGGCCGCGAACTCCGCAGCGATTCGCGAATACATCTCAAGTGCGCCGCAACCGGCGAGTTGGCTTGCCTATCCCGACAGCGACATCGCATTGAGCGACCTGGTTGCGAAACTGGTGGTGGCGTCCGTTCGCGAGCGGAATTTCAACCGCGCCCAGCGCGAATTGGCGCTGCTCGAATTACTCGACCCGCAGGCGAAGGGCCGCGTTGCCGGGAGTGAAGTCGAGTACGCCGCGGTCCTCGGCGAAATGATTGCTTCGGCGGGGTCGTGGCCCCAACCGACGCCGACTTCGGATTGGTTGACGTTTGCCGGTGATGCAGCACGATCGAAGGTCGCTCCGGCGCTTGGTCCGATTTCGGGTGCTGTCTGGCAGGTGCCGCTCGCGCCGCGTCCCACCTTTGCTCCACGGTCAAGTTTTATAATCATCAACGGCCGGCCAATGTCCCCTAATACTTCGCCGACATCGTCTGCGGCGCCAACGTGCTGTCCTTTGGTTAACGAGGGGGCGGTGCTGTTTCGCGATGGCGAGCAAATTCGCTCTGTGGCACTGGAAACGGGCGAGCCGGCGATTACCCCCAGCGGAGTCCTGCACGAAGAACGGCACGCGGCGAACGACGCGCCGGAGGACATGGTCCGCCGCATCGAGATTTTTGGCGGTCAAATTAGTGGCGGCCGAATGCTTTCCCGGCCGCAATCGCTGACCGTTTACGGCAATACGCTGCTTGGCATCGCGCCGCCGGAAGAATCGCTAACCGACTTGGGGCGCACCGCGGCGCGGGCACCGGATCGAATCATCGGTCTCGACCTGCATCGCGATGGCCTGCTGTCGCTGGAGGTGAATCCGGAGGACGCCGCTTGGCGGTTCAGCGGTCCCCCCGTGTGCGCCGCGGGCCGAACGTTCGTGGCGATGCGCCGCGACGAGGTGCAGCCGCAGCTTTTTGTCGCGTGCTACTCCACGGCGACCGGCCGGTTGCTATGGCGGACGGCTGTGTGCAGCAGTCAGGTGGCGGACGGATTCGGCGCAGCGGAGCAGCCGAGCGATATGCTGAGCCTAAGCGGCGACGGGGTGTTCTTCAACACGAACGTGGGTATTGTGGCCGCCTTGGAACAACACGATGGCCGAGTCCGCTGGTTGCGGCGGTATCCGCGCGGCGGTGCGGGGGCGGACAACAATCGCGCGGTTGCCGTTAACCGGCGCAATGTTCCGTGCCTTTACCACCGCAGCGCGATCGTCGTGGCGCCGGCGGATGCCGCCAGCCTCTTTGCTCTCGATCCGACTACGGGAGCGACGTTGTGGGCCACCGATGAAGCCTACGATGTCGAACATCTACTGGGGGCGGTCGATGGCACCTTGGTTGCCAGCGGTCGGCGGCTGTGGCTGCTGGACATTGCCACCGGCGCCCAACGGTTGCGCTGGCCCGATAGCGTTGCCGCCGGAATTCGCGGCGCCGGCCGCGGGTGCATCGCGGGCAACGAAGTTTTCTGGCCCACCGACGATGCAATTTACATCTTTGATATCACCACCGGCGGTCAGTCGAGGCTCCCGCTCAACCTTGCGCCGTTGGGCGTGAGCGCCGCAAACCTCGTTGCCGCCAACGGCTATCTGTTGCTGGCCGGAAACGAGCAGCTTGTCGCCCTGGGCGCGGCAAGCAACTCTCGCGTCGCCGAGCCGCAGATTTCCCGACTTCCCGAATCACAACACTTCGCACACGAGTAACAACGCATGTTAGAAAAGTCCGATCTTGCGGCCATCGAGCGCTTGGGCCGCGCCAGCGATAGCATTTCCGCCGAGTTGAGCAAGGTGATCGTCGGTCAGCAGGAAGTGATCGAGCAGCTCTTGATCGCGCTCTTTGCGCGCGGGCATTGCCTGCTCGTCGGTGTGCCCGGCCTGGCCAAAACGCTGCTGATTCGCACGCTGGCCGACGCGCTGTCGCTCGACTTCAGCCGCATCCAGTTTACGCCCGACCTTATGCCGGCCGACATCACCGGCACCGAAGTGATCCAGGAAGACAAATCGACCGGCGTGCGGACATTTCGCTTCCTTACAGGCCCAATCTTCGCGAACATCGTGCTGGCGGACGAAATTAACCGCACGCCTCCCAAGACCCAGGCGGCTTTGCTCGAAGCGATGCAGGAAAAACAGATCACCGTCGGCGGCCAGCGCCACCCGCTGCCCGATCCGTTCTTTGTCCTCGCCACGCAGAACCCGATCGAGCAGGAAGGCACCTACCCGCTACCCGAAGCTCAGCTCGACCGCTTCATGTTCATGGTGCTAGTCGACTACCCTGACGAAGACGAAGAACTGCAAATCGTGAAACAGACGACGGCCGACGTGGAAGTGGTCGTCAAATCGACACTTTCAGCGACCGATATCTTGGAGCTGTCGCACCTCGTAAGGCGCGTTCCCGTGGCCGACCACTTGGCCCGTTACGCGGTGCAGCTTGCCCGTCAAACGCGGGTCGGCCGTGCGGCCACGCCCGACATTATTCGCAAGTACGTGAGTTGGGGCGCCGGTCCGCGGGCGAGTCAATACTTGGTGCTCGCCGCCAAGGCCCGTGCCGCGCTGCAGGGGCGTTTTTGCGTTGAAAGCGAAGACATCCGTGCGGTAGCCCTTCCAGTGCTACGGCACCGAGTGCTGACCAACTTCAACGCCGAGGCCGATGGCATCACGGCCGACAAGCTGATCGATTACCTCACACAACACACTCCCATCACCCCCGCCGTGCAAGCTGGTTAAACGCCACCAATGGGGGTGGCACGCCCTGAGGCTCTGCGAAGGGCGTGGGGAACTGAGTACCAGCTTCACCACGCCCTTCGAGGACTCAGGGCGTGCCACCCAAGCAAACAATGACCACTGCCACAACCGACACCCGACGCTTTCTCGATCCGGCCGTGCTCGCGCAGCTTGGTGGGTTACGATTGCGCGCCGAGCGAATCGTCGAGGGGTACGTCGCGGGCCTGCACCGGAGTCCCTACCAAGGTTACTCCATCGAGTTTGCCGAGCACCGCGAATACGTCCCCGGCGACGACTTGCGCTACGTCGATTGGAAAGTCTTTGGCAAAACGGACAAGGTCTATCTCAAGCAATACGAGGAAGAGACCAACCTGATTTGTTATCTGGTGCTCGACACGAGCGAGAGCATGCAGTACCAGAGCGATCAGGCAGCGATGTCGAAGCTCGAGTATGCCCAGTGCGTTGCCGCATCGCTGGCGTACCTCGTGCTGCGACAGCAGGACAGCGTGGGGCTGGCGACGTTCGACGATCAGGTTCGGCGCATGATGCGCCCCAGTAGCAGCCCCGCACAGCTCAACCAGTTGCTGCAAACGATGGAGGAGGTCACCGCCACGGAAAAGACCAACACCGGCCCGATCTTTCACGACCTGGCCGAACGCTTCAACCGCCGCGGAATAGTGGTGATTCTCAGCGACCTGTTCGACGACGTGGAGAGCATGCTCACGGGGCTGAAGCACTTTCGCCATCGGCGGCACGACGTGATCATGGTTCACGTGCTCGACCCGGCGGAGTTGGATTTTCCGTTCCAACACGCCACGCTGTTCCGGGGATTGGAACACGCCGGGGAGTTGCTCGTCGAACCGGCGCGCTTGCGAACCGCGTATCAACAGGAGATCAATGCCTTTACCGCCCAAGTCGCTACCGGCTGCCGCGGCCAGCGAGCCGACTACTTGCAAGTAAGAACCGACGCCCCGCTCGACAAGGTGCTATCCACCTTCCTCTCCCACCGCCAGGCACGAATTCACTAAGTCCACGACGTACCACAAGCGAACACAAGCAATCCATTGCACCACGGAGGCACGGAGAACACGGAGTATAAATGAAGGAAAAGAATGAGATCAAATGCCGCATTTTACCATCGAAACTGCTGTTTTCCCCGTGTGCTCCGTGCCTCCGTGGTGAATCAAGTTTTGACTTTGAGTCAGATAGCTCTTAACAATGCCCTTTGTTCCGCTACCGCTGGCTTTTGGATTCACCAACTTGGCGATGCTGGGTTGGTTGGCGGCGGCGGCTGCGCCGTTGATTATCCACCTGTGGATGCGGCATACGCATCGGGAGATGCCGTGGGCGGCGATTCGATTCCTTCAGGCGGCGATTCGTAAACACGCTCGACGACTGCAGTTTCAACAGTGGCTGCTGCTCGCCATTCGCACGGCGATCCTCGCGCTGATCGTGCTGGCAGCGGCCAAACCATTTTGGACGAACTGGGGCGAAGGAGCGGCCGGCGCGCGCACGCACCGACTGTTGATCTTCGACACCAGTTTTTCGATGGGCTACCGCGACGACGAACGCACTCGATTCGAGCGGTCGCAGCAACTTGCCCGCGAATTGATCGAGGCCAGTCACCCCGGAGACGTTTACACCCTCTGCACGCTGTCCAGTCCGCCGCAGGTGCTGATCGGCCGCGCGGTGGCCGACCACAGCCGCGTTGGCGATGCCATTGCGAAGCTCGAGCTCACGCAGGGAACTGCCGACTTGTCCGCGACGCTCCGCACGGTAAACGACCTGCTGGCGCGGGTCGATGGCGAAGCGCGCGGAATACATCGCCACGAAGTCGTGTTTTTGTCGGACTTGGGAAGCAACACGTGGGCTGCCGCCGGCCTGACACCCGCAGTCGCTGATGCCGGCGAAGCGGACGTTGAGACGCCCGCCGGAGCGCGAAGCCTGCTGCAGCAAATCGCCACGCGGGCCAGGCTTTCCGCGATCGACGTTGGTAACGCCAATGCACCAAACGTGGCCGTCGCCGACATTCAGCTACCCTGCGAGTCGCTCACGACTGCCGCCCCAACGACTATTGCGGGAGTAATACGGAACTATTCCAACCGTGCGGTGGACGATCTCGTGGCAGAGTTGGTGATCGACGGTTTGCCGGTCGCCGAAGCGTCCGTCGATGTGGCGTCGGGCGGTTCCGCTGTCGCGAGATTCGCATACCAGTTCGCGGATGCCGGACCGAAAGCGATCGAGGTGCGACTGGCTGAAGACCGGCTGCCGGTCGACGACCGCCGCTATCTGGCCGTCGATGTCGAGAACCGAGCGCGGGTGCTGTGCGTCGCCGGAGCGCCCGGAGCCGCGAGGTACGTTGCCGAGGCGCTGAATCCGGGGCAACTCGATTCGGCGCCGGTGCAACCCCGCATTATTTCCGAGTCGGCTTTCAGCGAAGTCCCGATGGAAGACTTCGATTGCGTATTCTTCTGCAACGTCGCCCAATTCAGCCAGAATGAACGCGACCGAATCAATCGCTATCTTCAACGAGGGGGCGGTGTCGTTTGGTTTCTCGGTGATCGCGTGCTGCCCGAACAATACAATTCAATCTTGGGCAATGAAAGTCTGCCGCGACCCGCGGGCGGGAACCCAGCGAGGATTCAACGACGCAAACCGCTTGTGCAACTGGTGTCCTACGCGCAAGGGGCGGAAGCCATGCCACCCGAGCCTGTCGCGGTTTTGCCCGCGCTGCTCGGACCGATCGTGACCACTCCCTCCTACGGTCTCGATCCGCTTGGCTACCGTCATCCGATTGTGGAGCCTTTTCGCGGTCGGGAGCGGGCGGGGTTGTTGACCACGCCCGTCTCGCGATACTACCGGCTGGAAATCCCCGATGGTGGAAATACCGAAACGGCGCTGGCGACCCTCAATGGCGACCCGTTTATTGTGACCGCGCCGGTGCACCGAGGTCGGGTGGTGCTGGTCGCCACGGCTGCGTCGCTCGATTCGGTCGATGCGACCACTGGCGAGCCGTGGACCGCCATGCCGGCCTGGCCAAGTTTTCTGCCGCTAGTGCGCGAGATGTTCCACTACTCGTCGGCCGCCTTTCGCCGCGAAGCCGGCGGCCTCGTTGGCGACGTGATTACCGATTTGATAGCGGCCCGAACGCAGGGGCAGCTCGAAGTCCGCCGACCCGACCAGCGAAAGACAACTCTCGATGCAGAAGTCTCTCCCGAGGGCAACCGCTGGAGCTATGCTTCGGCCGACGTGGCCGGCATCTACGAAATCGTTCCCACCGACTCGGACCGCCCGCTTGAGAAATTCGCCGTCAACATCGATGTTCGGGAAAGCGATCTCACGCGAGCCGAAGTCTCGAGCTTGCCGCCCGAGTTAAACGTCCGTACCGTTGTGGAGGAGAGCAGCGTCGTCGTCGCCGAACTTGGCACCGATTCGCGCCTTCATCGCATCCTGTTGACGGCGGTACTGGCGCTCTTGCTCATGGAAACATTGCTGGCCTGGCGATTTGGGCGAGGCGCCGCATGACCCATTTGCTAAGCACCATGGCTGATTCCCGCATTCTAACCCTCGCGCAGGCCGCTCCCGATCTTGTCCGCACCCAGTGGCGCTTGCAGACCTATTGGACCTGGGCGCCATGGTTCACGGTGCTGTTCGTCGCGGCTGCCGTGGCCCTCGTAAGTTACTGCTACCTGCGGGAAATTTCACCCGCCGGCCGGGCGTACCGCGCGATGCTCGCGTTTTTGCGACTCGGAGCCATCGCGCTGGTGATGATCATGCTCAGCGAATTGCTCATGTCGCAGACCCGGAACGGCTTGCCGCGACTGGCAATCTTGCTCGACCGCTCCGCCAGCATGGGGATCGCCGACGCGCCCGATCCGACCGTTCCAACCGAAGTGACCCAGCGCATCGGTACGTCGCAACTGGGCGAGCCAAACCGGCTCAACCTGGGAAAGTCGGTTCTTATGAGCGATCCAGACCGACTCTCCGACTTGCAGCACGACTACGAAGTCGCCGTCTACTCGTTCGCGGACAATCTGGAAGCGCTTCCCGCGTCCGATGCGAGCGCGCTCCACCAGTCGCTAACAGAATTGATGCCTCACGGGAGCGGCACCCAGGCCACCCGTTTGGGAGACGCCCTCGCGCAGGTGGCGGGTGAGCAGCCGGGAACGCCGCTCGCCGCGGTGGTGGTGGTGACCGATGGCTGCAACACAGCCGGCCGTAACTTGGCGGACGGCGCAGAAATTCTGCGCCGCGCGTCGGTGCCGCTGTATGTGGTGGGTATCGGCGCCGAACAAGCCCCTTCGGATTTGGCGATCGCCGATTTGCGGGCCGAGGACGCGGCGTTCGTCGACGACCTGTTGAGTTTTTCCGCTACGGTGCGCTCGACCGGCATGGCCGGCAAACCGGTGCGCGTCGAGCTTCGCCGCGAAGGGCAGGCGGAGCCTGTCGCTGTCGAGGAGCTTACAATCCCCGCGTCCGGCGATTCCGTGGAAGTGCGGCTTTTGGATCGGCCCAAGCAGCCGGGCGACGCGGCGTATACCCTTGCCATTGAGCCAGTGGCGGGCGAGCTTGATCCCGAAAACAATTCCGTGCGGCACGTCGTAAAGGTTCACGACGAAAAGGTCCGCGTGCTACTAGCCGCCGGCTATCCGAGCTACGAGTTCCGTTATCTCAAGAACTTGCTCGACCGCGATCGAGCCGTCGAGTGCCATACGTATCTCCAAGAGGCCGATCCCGACTACCATGCCCAGGACCAGACGGCGGTGCCCCAATTCCCCGTCGAGCTACGGGAGATGGAGCAATACGATGTCATCGTTGTTATGGATCTCGATCCGCGGCTGCTTCCGCGGTCCGCATGGGGACACCTCAAGCAGTTTGTCACCGAAAAGGGCGGCGGGCTCGTCTTGGTCGCCGGGCCACGCTACTTTCCGGCGCTGTATCGCGATATATCGGAAATCGTTCAACTCGCTCCGTTGCAATTTGACGACGTCGATCCCAATTCCGCCGGCATGGTTGATCCCGGTTTCTCATTCCAGCCGACACCGATTGGCCTGCGGATGCCGGCGCTGCAGCTTGGCGACACGTCGGCCGAAACGGAGTCGCTTTGGCAAGGCTTGCCGCCGATGTATTGGTTTGCGGAATTCGGGCCGCCAAAGCCCGCAGCGCAAGCTACGGCCGTTCATCCCCGTCAAACCACCGCCGACGGCCGCCCGGTTCCGCTGGCCGCGGTGCAGTACGTCGGCGCGGGGCAGGTACTCTTGCATGCGGTCGATTCCACCTGGCGCTGGCGATACCGCGTCGGCGATGTCTTCTTCGCTCGCTATTGGATCCAGTCGCTGCGGTCTTTGGCCCGGGCGAAGCTCCGCGATGCTGGGAGCGGTGTTGAGATTCTGGCCGACCGCCAGCGCTATGAGCTTGGCGAACCGGTCAGGCTCCAAGTCCGTTTCCGCGATCCGCGGCTGGCCCCCGCCACCGACCAACCGGTAACGCTATTACTACAATCGCAGGGCAAACCCGATCGGCAGGTGTCGGTCGCGCGCGATGCCCAATCCGCCGGCTTGTACCAAACCGAGTTGAGCGACCTCGAAATGGGCCGCTATCGCGTGGTGCTCGCCAGTCCCCAATTGACCGAGCCACCGGCCGCGCCGAGCCTGGAGGTGGTGGCGCCGCCCGGCGAGTTTGCGAAACTGGAGCTTGATCGTCCCGGCCTGACATCCGCTGCCGCAGCCACCCACGGTGAGTACTATTCCCTGGCGGAGGCCGAGCGATTGTTCCGAGAACTTCCGCGCGGACGCCGGGTGACGCTGGAAACGCTTCCCCCGATTGAATTGTGGAACCGCTGGTGGATGCTGCTGGCCGTTTCGACCTGCCTGATCAGCGAGTGGATTCTTCGTAAGCAAAAGGCAATGCTATAAGGAGAGGCTATCGGCTGATGGCTATCGGCTGTCGGCCAGAGAAGAAAGATTTTTTGGCCGACAGCCGATAGCCAATAGCCGACAGCCTTAACACGATGCCCCACGAACTTGTTAGCACGCTGGAAGATTTGCGACGCCGCATCCTGTGGCGGCGATCGTTGTGCGCTGTGCTAACAATTGCCGCGCTGCTCTTGGGAACGGCGATCGTGCTCGGAGCGATTGATTTCGGCTTCCGAATCTCCGATCCCGGGCTGCGTTGGATTCTCTTTGGCTGCTTTGTGGCGGTGGCTCTGCTAGCCGCGTACCGATTTGGCATCGTTGCCTTGAGACTCAGGCTCACGACCCTCGATGTGGCGCGGGTAGTCGAACACCAGAATCCCCAGTTCGGCGACCGCTTGGCAAGCGCGCTGGAATTCGTAAACCAAGCGGAAGATGATCGGCTTGCCGGATCGGCGGAGATGCGTCGGGCCGTCGTCGTGGACACCGCCGCCGGCGTCGAGCGACTGCCGCCAGGGGCCTGGAACAAGGTCATCGACGCCGCGCCACTGCGCCGCGGATTAGCGATGGCGGGGGTCGTTGGCGGCTTGGCTCTGCTTGCGCTCGTTCTCAGCCCGTCAGTCGCCAAGCTCAGCGTGGCGCGACTGCTACAGCCGTGGCGCGATCTGGCCTGGCCACGCTTGAATCAGCTCGACATCGTTGGCGCCCCGTCCCGATTGGCCAAGGGGCAAAGCTTCGAAGCCACCGTAACCGACCGCGGCGGCGAGCTTCCCAGCGATGGTCAGATTCACTATCGCATTGGCGACGATGGCCGCAGCGAGTCGTTTCCACTTCAATCGGTCGGCGACGTTTTGTTGACCCGCCGCGAGAACGTGCAGCGCTCCTTTGATTACCGCGTAACGGGCGGCGACGACGATACTATGCCGTGGAGAACCGTGACGGTCGTCGATCCGCCGCGGCTCGTTTCATTCGACGTCACGGCACAACCGCCCGAGTACACGGGGCTGCCGCCGGAAACCACGGAGCGGCACATTCGCGTGATCGCCGGCACGAAGCTATCGGCCGTGGGAGTCGCCAGCGAACCGCTGCAACAGGCGGCGGTCGAGATCGCCGACGGTCCTACAATTCCCGCCGAAGTGGATCCAAGCTCCGACGGCAAGCGCTTGACCATCTCGAACTGGCAGACCGACTCGGAACTCGAGAAACCGCTCACCACATCCTACCGAATGCGGTTAGAGAACCGCGATGGCATTCTCGGTACGGGAGATTACTCGACGCTGCGCGTCGATCCCGACCCCGCGCCGGAAGTTACGTGGCAATTGCCGGCGAGCGATCAGTTCGTGCTGGCGGGCGCGGTCGTTCCGATCCAAGTGAGGGCAAACGACAACCTGGCGATCCAAAGCGCGGCGCTGCTCTATCGCTTGGGCGACAACGATGAAGAAGCGCCGCAACGAGTCGAGTTTCTTTCCGGCGCGGCAACCCCACCGGTGCAATCGAGCTATTTGCCGGATGAGACCCTCGATCAGCGGGAATTGGAACACCAATGGGATCTAGCGCCGCTAGAGCTTCCACCGGGCACGGAGATTTCCGTGCTGGTAGAGGCGAACGACTATCAACCCGCGGCGGGGCGTACCGCGCTCGCGCGTCGCATTCGCATCCTCACGCTCGAAGAGTTCGATTCGCGACTGGCCGATCGGCAAACGCGAATCGTTCGGGAGCTGGAACAAGCACTGGACCAGCAGCGCTCGGCGCAGCAACACACGAGGCAACTCGAACTCGACTCCGCGACCAAAGCGGAACCGTCCCGAAGCGACATCGATCAGCTTGCCACGACCGGCCTCGACCAGCGGCAAATCGGGCGCCGTCTGACCGATCCGAAAGATGGCTTATTGCCGGAACTTGAAGCATTTCGCAACGACCTGACCAACAATCGCCTCGAACGACCCGAGCTAACGCAGCAGTTGCAGCAAGTTGAAAGCGAACTATCGCGACTGGGTCAAGCGCCGCTGCCGCAGGCCGAGGCGACGCTGACTTCGGCGCGAAAATCCGCCGAATCGCTGATGCAATCCGCGGATGCGGCAACCAAGCAGGCGCTAGCAAGCGCACTGGCAGAAGCCGGGGAAGCGCAGACGGAAATTGCTGCGACGCTGGAGCGCCTCGTTGGCGATCTGCAGCAATGGTCCGATTTTCAGCAATTCGCGCGGGAAGTCGCCCGGCTGCAACAGGAGCAATCCGAACTGCGAAAGGCGACCCAATCGGCCGCGGTGCAGGCCGCGACGGCGTCATCCGCCGGCGCGCAACAAGCTCAGGCCGAACGGCAGCGAATCACCGAACAGCAGAGCGAACTAGCTCGCCGGCTCGACAAGCTGCAACAAGCAATGGAACAGGCGGTGCCTCGTTCGGACCAGGACCAATCCAGCGCTGCGGAGAACATCGCCGACGCACTCGATCAATCGCGCGAGCGCGGCACGGCCGGCAAACTTCGAGAAGCGACGCGCGAGTTGCAGGCCGAGCGGCTCGGCCGTGCAGCCGACGTGCAACAGCAAGCGGAGGAGGATTTGCAAGCCCTGCTCGACACGCTTCGCGGTCGCACCGCACGCAATCCAGAAGGGCTGACGGGGCAACTTCGCGAAGCACAGCAGCAGTTGAACGAACTTCGTGAAGAGCTTGCGGAGCTTGACCGCCAGGCGGAACAACAAGCGCCGGCAGAAACTCAACCGCAGCAAGAGTCCCTGGCCGGGAAGATTGCGCGGTCGGCTCGCGAAATGCTTCGCATGGGCGCTCGCTCCGCGGGGCAGAGCACCGAACAAGCTTCCAACTCGCTGCAGGAAGGCGCACAACCGGAGCAAGACGCCCAGGCACAGCAGGAATCGCGCGACCAAGCGGACCAGCAATTGGCCCAAGCGGAACAGCAGCTACAGGATCAAATCCGCCGGGCGGAACAGGAACTCGCCCAACGAAAGCTCGACCAGCTTGCGAAGCAGGTGGACGACTACATGGAGCGTCAGCGAACGGTGTTGACGGAGACCCTGCGGCTCGACGATGCAGCCCAGCCGGCGGACACCGCGGTCTTGGCGCAATCGCAAAGGGAATTGGAGACCGCCGCAAGCGGTTCCGCTGAGGAATTCGCCGCCCAACCGGTCTTCGAGTTGGCCCTCACGGCTACCGCGAAAGACATGGACGCTGCCGCCGCGCAACTCGCCACAGGTAAGACAGGCCGTCCGACTCAGCAGTTGGAACATTCAGCCCTAACCCGACTCGGGCACATCGCCGACGTACTCCGTTCCGAAGCAAATCAGCCAGAGCCGCAGGAAGGCGCGGGGCAGCCGGGACAGGGAGGGCAGGGGGGCGCGCAGCCGCCTTCGCCGATCGACGTGGCGGAGCTTAAAATGCTACGATTGATGCAGGCCGATCTCAATCAGCGCACGCGGGAACACGAGGCGACCCTGGCCGAGCGCGATGTTCCGCCAGCCGAAGACGCGTTGTCAACCGAACTCGCAACCCAGCAGCAGCGATTAGCCGGTCTGGTGGACGAGATGATCCGCCGGCTCAGCCAACCAACACCGCCGCAACCGCAGAACTAATACCATGACAATCACCACTGTTCTCCTCCGGCGGACGTTATGCCTCGTATTGATGGCGACGGCGATTGTCGCTTCGTGGAACCGCGACCCAGCCGAGGCCGCCCCCGCGACGGAATCCGCATCGGGATTGCTCGACGACTTAGGCGGCGAACTATTCGGCCCTAGCGAAGCCAAGCCCGCGGAGCGAGCGACGCCGAATTTGAAGACGCAGGGATTGCCCCCACCGGGACAGTTGCCACCGCTCGCGCCTCGCTTGGGCGGCGAAGATTTGGGACAGCCCAGCAAAGATTCGCCCCTCGCCGCGATTTCCGGCGACATGCGCCAAGCCGAGCGGCTGATCGCACAACAGAATCTATCCGGCGAGACGGCCAAATTGCAGGATCAAGTGTTGGGAGCACTCGATGCACTTATCAACCAGTTGCAACAGCAGAATCAGTCGAGCAGCAGCCAATCGCAAAGTCAATCTCAACAAGAACAGCAAGCGAGTCAGCGTAACACGCCGCAGCCCGGCGCGGCAAAGCAAGGTGCCCAGCGGCGTGCGCCGGGCGCGAGTGCCGCCGCCCAGACATCGAGCGATCGGCTGGAATCAGGCACCGGCGGCGAAGCGGCCGGCCACAGTTCGCAGGAGCTTCTGAAAGACGTTTGGGGGCAACTTCCCGAGCGCGTTCGGCAACAACTTTTGCAATCCAGCACCGACGAGTTTTTGCCGCAATACCGCGACGACATCGAGCTGTATTTTCGCCGATTAGCAGAGGAGGAATCGGGCCAAGCGCGGCCGTAACCCTGCGCGAGGGCAGAAACTGGCGGCAAATCGCTGCATTCAACCGGGAAGTTGACTCTTCGGGGTCGAATGCCCTACCATCACGGGTGGAATGCCGTCGTCCATTGAATCGGATCAGTTCGAGGATCCTCTCCCGAGGCGCGGAAACGAGTATTCGTCCCGTGGCGATGCGCGGCTCGTCTCCCCCTCCCATTGAAAAGGAGTGCATTGTCATGCCACTGTTCGAGGTAGAAACCGACAACCATATCATCATCACCTGGGCGGCCGACTCCGACGCGGCAACCGCCGTCGCCAGCGACGCCTATCCCCGAGAGAACGTCATGCGTCTGACCAAGCGCCCGCGAGATACCTGGGTGATCTCCAAGAGCGTGCTGGGCATTGCGGAGAATGTCGATCCCTGCAACACGGCCCGAGACTGCCTATCGAAAGCCGAGGGCGACAAGGTCCACGCGATCCGGCTCTACATGCATGAAACCGGAGTCGATCTCGAACAAGCCCGCAAAGTCATCGAATCGAACATGGTCATGGGCTGGTAACGCTTAGCGCTTCGACTATGCCAAATCTCTCGTCACCTATTCCGAGATGGCATTCCGAAGTTAGCGATACGACGGCGCCCCGTACACCGACCCCGGCGCTGGTGCCCCGGTACTCGGATAGGGAGAAACCGCTTCCGCCGGCGCAGCGTTGACCGGCGGCGTGGAGGCCGGCTTCTCCGGCAGACTCGCGACATTCACCTGCTCAGTGCCGGTCGCGGGATAACTGCTCGTTCCGGCCGGGCGATAATACCCCGGCGGATTCGCGAGGTTGACTGTCGCCGACGCCGGGGCGACTTGCTGTGGTGCGGTTGGTGTGGCGGCAGGTGCTGCATTCGCGGGCGTTTCGTAAGTCGCGTAGCGGTCCCCGGTTGAATAACCCGGCGTGGCCGCGTCAACCGGTGTTCCGCTGGGAGCGGCCGATGCAGTAGCGGGCGTGTTTGAGGCATACCGATCGGCCATGCCGTAGCGGTTTGCCCCCGCCGTGGTTTCCGCCGCCGCGACCGGCGCTGCCGGCTGATAGCCATTGGGGTTGTAAGGCCCAGTTGAGTTGGGAGCTGCCGCGCTCGTCCCACTTACCAGGGAATTGCTTGCCGGGATAGCTGGCGTTGAAGGCCGCGCGGTCGGCGCAGCGTAGACCGGTGCCGCCGAAGTGGCGACCGGGGAATAATTCGGCGTCGTCGATGTCGCTGCCGCCGTGCGAGCCACGGCCGCGGGCGGCGTGTATTTCGGAGCGGCCGTTGCGGTCGCAACCGTAGGCGAAGCACTTACGATTCCAGCCGCGGCTGGCGCCGCGGACTTCGTGGCCGCCGCAATTTTCTGAGAAGGCAGCGTCGGCTCCGCGTTCGCCACGGCGGTTTCCTTGCCCCACGCGGAAAACGGATTCCATACCGTCCAACCCGTGCCGGTGTTGGAACGACATCCCGTAAGCGCGGCGACAACCGCTAGCAACCAGAGTGTGCGCTGAGTTCGCATGGCATCCATGCCCTTATGAATTGTGAGGTGCGAAGCAATTCGGCCGCTTCCTTGCGGCCAATACCGTCGCATACAACTTCGTGGAGGACACGGACGATTAGGCTCTTCGTGCGGCTCCACGCAGTCGTGACAGTTGTACGTTCTTTAATAGTTTTTCGGCGCGCGCTATGCAGGGAGTCCACCCATTTTTACACTTGTCTTTGCTGACGCAGCTAGCAACGACGGCGCGCAACCGCAGACCAATGCGCGGGGATTCTAGCGAGCCGCCGGCGTGAGTCAACGGCAGTTTGTAAGACTGCAAAACTCGTACGAGAGTTGCTTGGTTAGGGTACTGCGACGCCCAGATCGCGGCAGATCTTTCGCGCCAGCGCATCTTGCACCTCGTTGTGTCGTGGTACCGACGACCGGCGACCATTAGCGGGATTTCCCCACCAGGAATGCCGCCCGCCTTCGCGAATAAGTTCACAACCTTGATCGACAAGATGACAGATGAGGTCGCGACGCTTCACGGAACCAGGCTCACTTCCTCATAAGCCTCGCCGGCTGCTGCTCGGGCCTCGGCGCGGTTCATCTCCAGCGCTTCGGCAAGCGCATCGCGCAGGTTCTCCATCAGTTCATCGCGGCTGCGGCCCTGGGAATTAACCCCCGGTACCTCTTCCACCCAGCCAATCCACCAGTTCTCGGATTGGGCGATAGCAGCCGTGTAAGTGATTGCCATGTCTCATGCCCTATCGACAGTAATTGTCTCACTTGAACCGTTCTCGTAGAACCCGGAGGTTTCGCTTCCATTCTAGTCGTACGAGACGAACAAAGCGAATGCTGAGAACGGTATACGCAACGAGCCGCGGCAAGTTTGCCGCGGCTCGTTGCTAAGTCGGGAATTGATCGCCGAAATTTCAGCCTTTCCTCGCGGCGTTGTAACGGTTGTTGACGGCATTCCAATCAACGGTGTTCCACCACGCGGCAAGGTAGTCGGGCCGGCGATTCTGGTATTTGAGGTAATAGGCGTGCTCCCACACGTCAACGCCCAGGATCGGCGTTCGGCCTTCCATGTACGGATTGTCCTGGTTGAGCGTGCTCTCAACCTTGAGCTTGCCGCCGTCAACACTAAGCCAGGCCCAGCCGCTCCCGAAGCGCGTCGCGCCTGCTTTGTTTAGGTCTTCTTTGAACTTGTCAAATCCGCCTAGCTCGGCGTCGATCGCTTTGGCTAATTCGCCGGTCGGCTTACCGCCTCCTTGCGGGCTCATGATAAGCCAAAACATCGAGTGGTTGGCATGGCCACCGCCATTGTTACGCACCGCCGCGCGAATCTTCTCCGGCACTTTGTTAATGTTGCGGCACAAGTCCTCGATGCTCTGGTCGGCGACGCCCGAGCCTTCCAGCGCCGCGTTCAAATTCGTAACGTACGCGGCATGATGCTTGTCGTGATGGATCTCCATCGTCTTGGCATCGATGTTGGGTTCCAATGCATCGAAAGCGTACGGGAGGGGAGGCAGCATGTAGGGCATGGTAGAACTCCTCGTGGATTGGGGTTTGGTTTGGCGGTCTGGCTGTGCCGAAAGCGCTCCCGGCAGGGACAGCGAGCTCGCGGCGACAGCGGTAGCTTGAAGAAATTCGCGACGGCGCATCAATAGCTCCCTTCGGGTTGAGAAAACGGACCTGAGCATTTGCGGCTCGCTGCCCGAACTTCATCTGAAATACCGGACAACGAGCCACAACATCCGTAGCTCGACCCTCACGGCCGAGCATATCCCAGGCCAATCAGCCTGGCAACCGTCAGGCGTCGGCTGGAACCGGCGTTTGCAGGTCGCGCAAAAGCGTAGCCAAATGCCGGCGCTGATCGTCGAGCGTACGCAATTGAGAGGCGAGTAGCTGCACCACGCCTTGATAAGCCGGAAATTCATCAGCGGCCGGGTTTTGCGCCACTGGGTTGTCGCAGCGCAGAATGGTCGTTTCTAAATCAGCAAACGCCGCATCGACGATCTTCAAATCCATTTCAGTCACGACCGGCGTCGCCGTCTGCGATGCGCGAAACGCTCGCTGCGCCGTGCGGTTGACAACGATCTCCCCAGCTTCATTTCGCATGGCCAGTGTCACTTCGGTGAAAAGACTGGATCGGCGGCCTCTTCTCTGGCCATGAGGTACGACTTCAAACTCGATAGCATGAGCCGCGCTCGTTCCGTCGCGTGGCTCAATCGCCGGTCGCGGTCGCGCCGCGGGCGAATCGTGACCAGTGCCTTGGTTTGCACGTAGCTGCCCGCAGCCAGGCCCTGCGAGTTGGTTCGCTCGAAGTGTTCCTGCACGAATTGCATCTCCACCAGAAAGTCGATCGGCCGATCGTGCCGGCGGCGCAAATTTGCCGCCGACTTGTCGGACGTTTCCAGGCGGATTTCGTTCTCGCCGATCTCAGCGATCTTGGCCGCATGATCCGCAATGAAGCCGCGCAGCTTCTGAATTGCGATCTCGATCGGCACGTTCGTCACCAGCGTCGCTTCCACGAGCGATTGGCCCCGGAACGACATCGCTCCGAATGGCCACCAGCTCTTTTTTCGCGGTTCTGCCATCGCACCTTCTCCCAATTGAACAACCTGGTTTCGTCCCTGGTCTTTGGCCTGCAACAGCGCTCGGTCGGCGCGACGCAGCATCGTTTCGGGCGTATCGCCCATCTGCAACTCGGTGACGCCGAAGCTCGCCGTGAAGCTCTTGTTGCCTAGGTTGCTGTGGGCAAGCTCCGCAAGATTCTTGCGGATCGCGTCAGCGCGTCGTGCGGCAGTGGGGTTGTTGCAGTCGGCGCAGAGAACCGCGAATTCCTCGCCGCCATAGCGGGCCACCAAATCACCCGATCGGCTCATCGCCTTCAATAGTCCCGCGAAAGCCACAATCGCTTCGTCACCCACTTGGTGACCCCATGTGTCGTTAATCCGCTTGAAAAAGTCGATGTCGGCCATGACCAGGCTACAGGGCAGGCCCGTCTCCTGATGGACGTCAATGAACAGCGCCAAAACGCGATCGAACTCCGCCCGGTTGGCCAATTGCGTCAATGGATCCTTCGTGGCCTTGGCGTAAAGAGTTTGACATCGCTCCTCGAGCGAGACTTCGCTCGTCGCATCGTGCAGCAACACGGCGGCGCCGTGTAAAGTGCCGTCTGCGCTGCGGACCGGTACCACGTGCAGGTCCACTTCAGCGTGATTGCCGTTGCGGCCTAAAACGGTCACGCGGTGCAAAGCTTGCACGCCGCAGGCAAGCGCAGTCTGCGTCGGGCATCGCTCGTCGGCGATCCGTCGGTTCTCTTGGTCCGACATGTCGAGCAGGCTCGGTGCGAGCACGCGCCCCACTGCGGCCGTGCCGCCGATGCCCGTGATCCGCTCCATGCCCGTGTTCCAAGACAAGACTCGCCGCTGGCAATCGACGAAAATCACTCCATCGTGCATGTTATCGAGGAGCTTGGTTTGAAACAGTTCCAGTGGCGGGCCAGCCGTCCGTTCCTTGGCCGTGGGCGCGATGGGCTGCCAGGGGAGTTCCACGTTGTGCGCCGCGAGGTCGGCCAACCAGCGGCTCGCAACTTGGTTGCTCAATATCGATTGGTCGCGCGAAATCGCGTCGCTAAAGCTTTGCACCAAACTCGGGTCAAACTGAGTGCCCGCGTGGTGGAACAGTTCGGCTAGCGCCCGCTCGCGCGACTTCGCGGGCCGGTAAACGTGATCGGTCGTCATTGCGTCGAACGCATCGACGATCGCTAACATCCGTGCGGCCTGCGGTATCTGCTCTCCGCTCAGCGGAACGACGCGGTGCGTGCCATCGAACCATGCCGCCGACGCCACGACTGTTGCGATTAGCTCCGGCGGAGCGCCGCAATTGACAAGCATGTCCGCCGCCATCTCACGGTGCCGATCGATGATTTCGATTTCTTCAGGGAGCAGGCGGCCCGGTTTCGCGAGCACCTGGTCCGGCACGCCGATTTTGCCAATGTCGTGCAGCAGCGCCGCGACTTCCAAATGATCGCGGTCCTGGTCCGACAACCCGAGGGTCGCAGCCCAATTGCTGCAACCGATCGCGACGCGCAGCGCGTGGGCCGCGCTGGGAGCGTGCTTGCAACGGAGCGCCGTGTGGAGCGCCGTCGCCAATCCAAGCCGAGCCAGCACGAGTTGGTTCTCATGCGCATGGCCGGAATGCCGATCCGGCGAAACGCTTTGACCGCTTTCCGAGGCGACCGCTTCGAGGGATCGCAGTAAATGTGCGATATGCGCGACGCGTTGATCGCTGTCCCATGCCCGCGCGTCAACCGGCGGCGACTCGGAACCCGAGTCGGGCTGCGGCTGAAAAGTGGGTGCAGTCGGATTCATGGCGGGGCGCCGGTGCAAGCATTGATACCGGAAGCATTCCAGCAGCATCTGTCCCAACCGTAGGTTAAAAACCGGCTTGAAGCAAAACTGTAGTTTCGCGCCCGGGGGGCAAGTCTCCTGCCAAATTGTTCGCCTCGATCATCGAACGATGTTAGAAGATGTTAGAAAGCGCAACCACCCTTGCCTCTCTTTCCCAAGCCGCAGAAGCGGATGAATCGCTGCCAAGGGTCATGGCATCCGGTTCATTCTGCCGAACTGGAGGGAACAGGTCGCATGGATTGCGCCGGTTGTTGCGACATAGATGGCGGTAGACGAGCTAAGCTGGGAAAAGTTTATGGCAACAGCCAATGCGCGGGGAGGACGACGCCGATGGATGCTCCACGAGGACGCGCGCACCGGGGTAAATGCGGTGGACGCTGAATCGCTCGCTGATGAGGGTTTCGATGGTGCTGTCAGGCGATATGTTTTCGGCGATCGCAGCGTAAGCTTCGCCGTAGCATCCCGTTTACTTCCCCAACGGCTGCTATCGGTGTGGGCATTGCTCGCTGCGGGAATCGCACTCGTTGCGGGGTTAACAACCGCCAACATTCAATTGACGGCAATCTGCCAAACCCTCGGCATCACCAGTTTGCCAGCCGCCGAGTGGTCTTTCCCGACCAGCATCGGAGCCTGGTTCAGCAATCTGCTGCTAATCGTCGCCGGGTTGCTCTGCCTGCTCATCTACGGCCTGCGGCGGCATCGGCTCGACGACTACCGCGGGAAGTACCGCCGCTGGCTCACGGCAGCCATCGTATGCATAGCGGCCAGCCTAGTGCTCTCGTCGGGTCTGCATCACACGCTCGCCGAAGTTCTCGCCAACAAGACGGGCGCGTCGGCGCTGCCCAGCGGCGCAATCTGGTGGCTCGTTCCCGGTGCCCTGCTTAGCGCTTGGATCGCGACCCGCGTCGCGCTCGACATGCGACCCTGCCGATTGGGATTGTTTGCGCTGGCCATCGCATGCTGCATGTACTTGGCGGCGCTGGCCGCTAACTTCGCATTGCTGCCCGTTTCGCTTGCCACGATCGTGGCGGAACCCATCGCTCGCTGCATCGGGCACGTGTGGCTCGTCGTCGCGCTGCTGGCGCAGGTGCGATTCATTCTGCTGGAAGCGTCGGGGCAGATTGCCCCGTCTAGAACCGCTACCACGAATAACGACGCCACGCCACAGGAAAAACCCGCCGCCCCATCGAAGCTTGCGCGCACGCCGGAGGCGACTTCGCGATCGCAGTCGCCGGTCGTGCCCCTCGCCGCGGCGGAACAGCGCCAGACGACCGCCACTCGGCCACCAGAGAGGTCGCTCATCGCCGCCGCAAAAAGGCAGTCCCAATGGGTCGACGGCCGCAGTTCCCACGACGCGGACGACGATGCCCAGCCCCTCAGCAAGGCCGAGCGAAAGCGGTTGCGCAAAGAACAGTTCCGCAATCGGGCGGCGTGAACGCGGTTAGTTTCAGTTTGTGCCAATTTTGTCCCACGCTACGCGAGCGTGTTTGGCACAGCGAAAACAATTCTGCGTTTTGCGCAATCTGGGGAGGCGCGGTCGAACAGCGGCAACGACTTCTTGCGATTGCCCAGGGTTGAGAGGCAAGGATCAAGACTCCTCAGAATTGAATTCCGGATCTAATGCAATCGCATGCGAGAGCTCGGGATCGAATTGAATATCGAGCGGCCGCCACGGTTCGCGTGGATCCGCGACACGCGCCCGCACCGCTCGCATATCCAATGCAAATGGCAGGCGATCAGAGGTGCATTGTGGCACCGGCTCTCCATGCATGCGAAGCGGCGTGCCAACCGGCAATTCGCCAGTTCGTCTAGCACCAGCGAATTCTTACCGTCGAAAGGGGGCAAGAACGGTTGTCGTCATATTCCAAATGTGCATCAAGGCCAATCCACGGGAAATCGCGAACTGCGTTTCGACCACTGCCTTCATCTACTCAGATTGCTTATATTGCCGCGAGCTTCGCGCCGGTTCGAGTTGGGCGCCGGACTCCCGACCCCCGGCACTCCCGCGCGCGGTAGGTCTTCACTTGCAGTATCATTCCTCATGGAAACTCGCACCCGTTTCGCCCCGAGTCCCACCGGTTACCTCCACATCGGCGGGGTGCGGACGGCGCTGTTCAATTGGTTATTTGCGAAAGGGCAGGGGGGAAAGTTTTTGCTTAGAATCGACGACACTGATCAACAGCGGAACGTGGACGAAGCGCTTGCGCCGATCTTGCACGGCTTTCGCTGGCTGGGTCTCGATTGGGACGAAGGCCCCGAAGTGGGCGGAAACTATGGGCCGTATTTCCAGTCGCAGCGCGGCGACCACTACCAGGCGGCCGTGGAAACACTGCTGGCGGAAGGCGCCGCTTACCGAGATTTCGCCACAACCGACGAATTGCAGGCCGAACGCGAAGCGGCCCAGAAATCGGGCCGACCTTTTGTTTACAGCCGACGCTGGATGGCCGAGTCGCCTGCCGACGAGGCTCGGTTCGCAGACGAAGGACGGCAAGGCGTCGTGCGGCTCAAGATGCCGCGCGAGGGGCAGCTTGTGCTCAGCGACCTCGTGCGCGGCGATGTCCGCTTCGACTGGGCTAACGAACAGGACCACGTGATTCAGCGCGCCGACGGCACGTGCCTTTATCACCTCGCGTCGGTCGTGGACGATGAGCTGATGCAGATCTCCCACGTAATTCGCGCGGAGGAACATTTATCGAACACGCCGCGGCAGGTGTTCATTGCTCAGCGACTTGGATATGAGCCACCACGATTTGCGCATCTGCCCTACGTCGCCGAGCCGGGCAGCAAGAACAAGCTCAGCAAACGCAAGCTCGACAAGTACCTGAAGAACGCCGACTTCGCGCAGCTCAACGCGCATGGCCAGCAGATCGCGCGACGGATTGGTCTGCAAACTTCTGCCGACACTTTTAACCCCGTAATCGTCGACTTCTACAAACAAGTAGGCTATCTGCCCGACGCGATCTTGAACTACTTGCTGCTGCTGGGTTGGTCGCTCGATGAATCCACAGAGGAGTTCACGCGCGAGGAGATGATCCGGCATTTTTCACTGGAGCGCGTGAACAAGTCGCCGGCCAGTTTCGATCCCAAGAAGCTGCTGGCGTTCGAGCAACGGGCGATGGTCAAATTACCGTTGAAGCAAAAGGTGGCGCGCTGTGTTGAGTTCTTGAAGCGTGCGGGGTTGGTAAGCGACCCCCCTTCGTGCGATACCGGGCCGTACATGACAAGGATCGTCGAGGCGGCGGGCGATCGGATCAAAGTCGCGGGCGATATTCTGGAGTTTGATGATTTCTTCACGCCCGACGCGGATTTGGCGTTCGACGAACAGGCGTTCGACAAGCGAATTCGATCCGCGAGCGATGCGCCGGAACTGTTGCGTAAGTTTCGCGCGGAACTTGCGACGGCGGAACCGTTCGACGCGGCCCACCTGGAAGAATTGCTCAAGGCGTTTCTGGAGCGAGAGAAACTTGCGATTGGCCAGATTATTCACGCGCTGCGCGTCGCAGTGACCGGCAAGGGCGTTGGATTTGGCGTGTTCGAGACGCTAGCGATTCTCGGCCGAGAGCGGTGCCTGGCGCGGATTGACCGGGCGCTGAAATGGCTATCGGGTGGCACGCCCTGAGTCCGCGAAGGGCGTGGTGAGGCGAGCACCCAGCGCTCCACGCCCATCGAAGACTCTGGGCGTGCCACCCCGCGAGAATTTTATGGGGGGGCTGGTGACTTTTTTTCGGGTCGGGACTGTGTTAGATTGAGAACCTCTTTGGGTGTCCTCCCGCTGCCAATCGCGCCATGGCCGCTGCCGAACTTCATCCCGTGTCGTCCACGTCGCATGCGCTTGAAGAGCGCGACGAGGCAATCCGGCAGGCGAAGTTGCGGCTCACGCATTTGGAGATCGAGACCCATCGCATCAAAGCCGACCTCGCTCGGCTCGAGGCATGGCAGGAAGACGACAAGGCCGATCGGCTATCCGATTCGCTTGGCGAGCCGACCGTTAGAATCGCCCGCAACGATTCGCCGGCGATCTTTCGGATCGATCCGGAACAACCCGCCCGAACGGTTCGCATTGAAGGGCACGAGCCGAGCCGCGAGCAAACTTCACGTGTCGTGGCCTCTAGCGTTGTGAAATCGGAGCCGGCGCACCGCGAAAAGCAATCGGTTGATCGCAAACCGGCGGCTGCGGTGCGAGTTTCCGTGGCTAAAGCATCGCGGCCTGTGCGGCAACCGGCTTCGCGGCGGAGGTTTTCTTGGCGACGGAATTCTTGGCGAAACGCGCCGCCCTGGCTGGTAAGCGCGGTACTCCATGTGGCCGCACTCCTGGTCTTAATGGCTCTGACGTTCGCCACTCTTAAGGAGAGCGCTGTCTTTCTCACCGCCAACGCGATGCAAGCCGATGAGAGCGCGATTCCCGAGTTAGTGGATTTCGAACTGGAGCCGGTGAAGCTGGACGAAATGAAGTTCGACGAGCTGCCCGATGAGATCAGTGAGCTCAACAATGCTGAATTTTCGGCGGAGGACATTGCGGCGCCAATCGTGGCTGAAGCATCGCTGCTTGAGGTGCCCGGCGCTGCGGACTTGCTCACCACCGATCTGGGCGCGTTGATGGCAGGGATGTCGGCCGACGGCGCAGAAGATGGCAACGCGGCCGGCGGCCTGGGCGGGGCAGGTGCCGCCGAGGCGAGCTTCTTCGGCGCTAGGTCGCGCGGCAACCGGTTCGTATTCGTCGTTGATAATTCCGGAAGCATGGGCGAAGGCCGCATGGAAACGACCCTCATGGAACTACAGCGGAGTGTCGAAGCGCTCAAAGAGGATCAACTCTTTTCGATCATCTTCTACAGTGATCAGGTGTATCCGATGTTCTATCCCGAGTCGGTGGAAGAACTGGTGCCGGCGACGCGAGAAAACAAGCTAAAGGTCGCAAAATGGCTGCCGACGGTCCAGATGTGCCTCGGTGGCCGGTTGCGCGAGGCGATGGACTTAGCGCAACAACTCGATCCGCAGGTGGTGTATCTGCTCTCCGATGGCGACATTCGCAGCGAGCCACTCATGCAGCACCTGACCGAGCCGAACGATTGGAAGTTCGCGATTCACACCTTCGGCATGACGGTCCGCAATCCGGACCATCTGGCAAAGCTCAGCGCAATTGCCACATCGCACCAAGGCCAGTTCGTGCCGGTGAGCGTCCACCCCGCCGCCTTGCAAATGGCCCGCCAGCGACCGATTAAGTACCACCGCGAACCGGGGCCGGTGTGGGGAACGAAGGTCAGGCCGTGGAGATGAATTTATGATTGCAGATTTATGATTTCTGATTGAAGGAATTTCCATTCTTCCCCAATCATCAATCATAAATCATCAATCATAAATTCATTCAACTACCACTCCCTCCAGCGCCGGATTTGCAGGCGGAATTTGTGGGTCCATTTTTTCGAGCGTCTCCCGAAAGAGTTGGCTGACTACTAGATTCCGATACCATTTGCGATCGGAAGGGATCACATGCCATGGCGCATAGCTGGTGTTGCAGCGCGTGAGAGCGTCTTGATAGGCCCGCTGGTAATCGTCCCAGAGCCTTCGTTCGGCGATGTCGTTCAGCGAGAACTTCCAGCGCTTGGCGGGGTCGTCGAGGCGCGCCTGAAGCCGTTCGCGCTGCTCCTCCTTGCTGATGTGCAGGAAGCATTTGATGAGAACCATGCCACTTTCGACAAGTAGGTTTTCAAACTCATTGATGCGTTCGTAGCGAGTTTCCCATTCCGACTTCGGCACGAGATTGTGAACCCGCACGACGAGCACGTCTTCGTAGTGCGAGCGGTTGAAGATGCCGATATTCCCGCGGCGCGGCGTGTTGAGGTGAATCCGCCATAAGAAGTCGTGGTCCAGCTCGACTGGCCCCGGCTGCTTGAACGGCACGACCTGAAAACTCTGCGGATTGATGCCGGTCATCACCGTGCGAATCGTGCCGTCCTTGCCCGCAGTATCCATCCCCTGCAACACGAGCAACACCGAGCGGCGGTCCTCGGCGTAAAGCCGATAAGCCAATTCGCGCGTGGCCGTGACATTGGCTTCAATCTGCACGGCGGCGGAGTCCTTGGTCCAATCGCCTTCGACCTGCCGCGGGTCGAGCTTGTGAAGGTGGAATTCGGTGCCGGGGGGAAGCGTCAGCGGGTGGGACATCGGCAAGTTTCACAAGGTGTACGGGAGGCACATTTGCTGCCTTATTGTTATAAGCAGAACGATTCCGCGATGCGAATGACTTGCGGCGAAATGCCACAGCTTCTTACTCCGCTTCCGCCCACACGCGGACGTCTCCCTCGTCGTCCACCTCAACATTCACCACGTTCGGATGACAGCAAACGGGGCAGTCTTCCACGTACTGTTGCGACTCGCCCGCCGAGAGGTCGATCGGAATGACGATGTCTTCGCCGCAACTGTCGCAGACGTAGCTGGATTCGGATTGCATAAACGCGAAAAATAGAGCTTCGACTTCATTGATGTCAATTAACAGTCTAACTCGGCTTGCTGCGACGAATTCGACCGGTCGCCGCATTATAACGTGGAAGCGATAGAACATATTCGATCGGCCGCGACCATAGCCGGTACGGAGTCGCGGCAATTAGACGGTCACATTCCTTTATGTAGTGCAGGCTTCGAATGTCGAACGGATCTTCGTCCGGAAACACATCTGGCTCTATTCGGACATACGTCTGCTCGTCGGGAAAGTACAATTTACCGAGGTCGCTGCGTTCGCCAAACTCGCGGACGAGGACGCTATTTCCAGGACCCGGGCTAATCCCCCGCACGTTGTTGAGCTTGGGTAGGTGACGCACCGCCGCCTCTCCGCGGCGGACCGAGAAAAGTCCCTCCTCCTCATGAAAGAAATAGAATCCATCAAGTCCGCGAGTGACAAGCGCACAATTATCGAAAACGCTCCATCGACCAGGAACGCTGAAGCTGGGCGTGAACTCGCCATTCCGGAACTCATACCCAACGTAATCCCAAATGAAGACGTTCGATCCATCGCGAAGGGTGATTGAGCCTATGTTCGGGAATCTCTCAGGACTTGGCGAAAGCTCTGCAATGGGAACAAGCCGTCCGTCCTCTTCCAAGAGCGGATATGATGGTATCAATCGCTCGACTGAGTAGTCGCCGCGGGAAGCGTTCGGGTATTCCATCATCGCTCGCAGCACAGCAATCACTCGATCGCCGATGAAACTCGCCCAACTTAATCCGTTTTCGCGCTCCTCAGGCGGTAACAAAAGCGTCGGTTCCTCCTCGACAGACGTTCGCACTCGGGCTCGATACATGTATTCTTGATCCTTGGTCATAGAAGCTGTGACCCACCGACCACTTAACGATCTCGCGGCGCTAACTGCGTACTCATTCCACACGACAGTCGTTTTAGGCGGCCAATGACTGAGGTCGATGTGAACCGTTCGGCAATCTCGTGGGAACCCGATTCCATGCGCGAACACGAGGGTTGGCCCGTCCTGAACCAAGAAGTCCATGTAGACATCATCTGGATTCTTCCAATCCTCCAACCCCGGAATTCGTTCGCTCTCTGGCGGATGCATGGTCGCCATGGGAACGGGCAAGTCCGTTCCTTCCCAGTAAGCTTTGCCCTGCCGGGCGGCCTCCTTCAGTACCAAGAGCAGACCACGAAAAAGTCGCCTATCGGGTTTTGCAAAGGAGTTTACTTTTCTGGTTACCCACTTGAGCGCCTGGGGCACCTTATTTGCCGGAATATAAACGCCCGTGCAAAAATTCGATTCGATATCCGTTGGGAATTCGCCTTTCAGCGCCGGATGGCGGCTGATCAAGGCCGCGAACAGTGTTTCGGGATTTCCACGATGCTTCTTTGGGAACAGTGCCGTGACGGCTTCCTCTTGATGGGAATCCCACATCGACAGGCAGAATCCACGTTCGTAGTGGTAGGGCAATTCGGCCGCCGAAAAAGCGACCGCTAACTGACTGATTGTTACGGCCGCACGATGCGGGGCTTCGCTGCCACTTTCAATCTGCGCAAGACTCTCTCGTACCGTCGCCCACAATTCGTTCGCGTCGTCCCGTGTATCGAACGGTGCAAACTCATTGGATTCGTCCAGAAGCCTAGGGACGAACTTAGTGCGAATGACGTCTTCGTCCACAACGTGAAGCGTGCAGTCGTAACCCATTCAAAGTAGCTCCCAAGAGTGTACCTAATGAAATTGGTCTCGGGGTGCCTACTACTGGCGTACTTAGGAGTGAGAAGCTGTGGCACCGTCGGCCGCGATTTCAGCCATGCTCTATCAATAAGTTCCACACACTTCCAATTCCAGACCCGTCAATCCCAACGCCACGTATCCATCTGTCAATCACCGATTTCCCGCAGGTCGCCCATTTTGAGCATTGCCAGTTTGGCAAGACTGCCACTTAGCGTTGCCACCCCGTAGAAAGTGGCATTGTGGCAATACAAGGTAAAACAGGGCCTTTTTGAACACGGGGTGGCAATACTGCCAGGCACAGCGGGCAACATACAGCAGGCAGTTGGCCGCATTTCCGCCTTGGACCAGTTCCGAACGCTCAACACTTCATGTCAAACCATCGGCTCGGGCCGTCCATCGCCCGATTTCTTGCCCGACGGGACGCGGAGGATGCGGAAGCCGATGTCAGAGCGGATGAAGCCGTACATGGTCAAAATAATTAGCACCAGGACGGTAACGACCAGCGGGCGGTTATAGTCGTCGGCCGTAAAGACGCCGCCGACGCTCGGCTCGGGGGCCGTCGTGGGCGCTATCGGCAGGCCGTACCGCTCCGCCAGTTGCGCGACCTGCACGAGGTGAATGATGGGCACCCCTTCGTTGATCAGCCGCGGCATGACGCCATCGAGTTGCGGAATCCGTCCTGGTGGCCGGAGGTTGAGTCCCGGGTAAAAGAGCTTCTTGCCGATGCTACGTCCCACGGAAACAGTACCACCGCCGATATTGATGTAGGCTTTAATCGGCCTGCCCTCCGCCTCATCCTCGTAGAGCTTGAGCCGCATGTTGATGTTGTCCTCGAAGGATGGGGCATCGCCTTTGGCGGGCGGCGCGAGAGGATCGACCGTCCGAATCAAGGTTCCTTCTTTCAGTGCCTCGTTGATAAGCGTGTCCAAACGAGGTATGCCGTTCCGCTGGATCGAGTCGTGAACCATGCGCAAGCCTTCCTCAGTAAGCCCCACTCCCATGTCCTCGTAGCCACCGATCGAAGCAGCCACGGACTTGATCGAGAACACGCCCTGATCGCGTAGGATGCGCTCCATGTCGATCCAGAGCAAATCGGGCACGTTGGCCCCGAACTGACTAGCGGCGGCACTGGAAATGACGATCGGTTTCAGGCCGAGTGTTTCGATCGCGGCGTAGGTAGCGATGTTCAGTGCGGGAAACGAACCGGAGCAAGCTACGGCCACAACATCCCCTTCGTTCACCCCGGCTTCCTTCAGCATATCCACCAACACCGCCGCGAAGTTGGGGTTAGCGGACGTCTGCTTGGCCGTGATGTCGCCCGAGACGCTGGTCACAGGCGACATCGGCAGGCCGATGATTCCCGATTCGGCGGGATCGTATGCATCTTCAATGGGCGGGCCAATCTCCACGCGGGCCTCCTTGATGACCTCCATCGCTTCCTGCGCCTTGTCCGCAGCCGTGACCTTTTCAAGGAAATAGGGCCGCTCTTGTGGACCTTTCGATTGTTCGACAATCAATAGTCCAGCGAGCGCAATAATCGCGATCAGCACCAGCGCGGTGCGGGAAACGGCTCGGGGACGCCAATAAATCTTCTTCATGTCAGGCTCAAGCTCACGCCAAAGATGAGAATCAAGATCAAACGAACCACGACCGCCGCAGTGGTCAACGCGCTGAGGGTTTCAATCGGTCCTTGGCGGTCCATCCAGATCGCCACGAGACCGGGAATAATGTAACCGATGACTGTAAAAAACGATTCGGGATCCTGAAACGCTCCCGCCAGCGCGGCCACCGGCGCGGCCGTGCCTAGGGGGAGCCAGCCAAACACGACGCGGGCCAAATAGCCGACCAGGATCATCAGTACCGTCCGCCGCCGGCCGTAAATGATAATAACGGACGATAACAAGTGAACGATCAGGTACGTCACCAGTGCGCAGGCGATTGTCAGGGCGATGTCGACCGGCCGATTGAGATACATCGCGAAATAGCCGGGCACGACCATGCCGCCGGCGGCGAGGCCAAACACTTCGGAGAATACCAAGCTCACGGCCAAGCCGATGCCAATGGCCACGCTCATCATGTCAATCATGGATTGCCTTTCAGGAGTGAGTAAGTGAGTGGTGAGTAGGTGAGTGGTAAGAGAACCACACTATGTCCTCACCACTCACCTACTCATCACTTACTCTTCACTTCAACACCTTCAGTGTGCTGCGGTTAGCGAAGTAACGGACCACGTCGAGGCCGATGCCGCCGATGTTGGCCATGCCCATCACGAGCGACCGGCGACCGGCAAGTTCAATGACCAGTTCGAAAATTTCATCTGCCCGACGGTCCTCGGCGAACACGAGCTTGAGCGTATCCAGCCCGGCACGGTCGGCGGCGCGGCCGAAAATGTACGTTCCCGTGCCGATCAAAATGTAGTAGTCCGCGGCCGGCCATTTCGTAATCACGCCCCCGAGTTGATCGGATCGGTCAGGTCGATCTGCCCGGCAATTGAAAATTGCGATTCGCTTATCGACATCCGGATAGCGCTCCAGCGCCATTTTCCAGATTCGCTCGGTCGATTCGGGATCGTTCGCCGCAAAGCCATTGACGAACGCAATTTCGCGGCCGAAGAAATCGAGTTCGTGAGCCGTCATGGCACCCGGATCGAACTTCGATTTCCACATGCCCCGAAGCGCTGTGGCGCGATCGACGCCCAGATCGCTACAAACCCGCAAGGCCAGCGCCACGTTCTCGGCATGCTCGACGTAGAGGAAACCGGCCAGATCGAGGGGCGTAATCTCGGCAACTTCGGCGGGCGTAACTGCAATCAATTCAGTGCCGCGATCGGCGGCGGCCATAGCGAACACATCGAGGTGATCCTGCTCGGCAGTAAACAACTTCGCGCCGATGGGAACCATGCCCGCCAGTGCCAGCGCCACGTCGCGTTCGGTGGGGCCCATCACATCGAGATGGTCCTCGCGGGCATTGGTAATCACGCCGTGGGTCGCCCGCACCAATTTACTCTCGCACAGCCACTGGAGGCTGGGCCTCAGCGCCATGCACTCCATCACGAGCGCCTCGGCCCCGAAATCGACTGCCGTATCGACGATGCGAATCTGCTCAATGACGTTCGCCCCCGAAGGGCGGAATACGGGATACTCCGAGCCGTCGGGCATGATCATGCGGGGCAGGGTGCCGGTCGTCTTGCAGCAGGTCACGAGACCCGATTCGCGCAGGCCGGCGGCGATCAGCCGGGCGACGCTCGATTTGCCCCGCGTGCCGTTGACGTGGATGCGAATGGGTATCTGGTCCAGCCGGCGGCGGTGTCGGGCGGACTCCAGGAATCCACTTCCGACCAGCAGACCCGTGGTTGCCAACAGGGCGGCAAAAGCGCTCATGAAAACGAACCGGTAGCGGTCGATTGGAGGACTGGGAGATGCAAGAGAACTGGGATGATTACAGGCATGCCATCAGTCCGGGCAAACTCTGCGGATGATTGTGGCAATTTAGGCGCAATAACGCTAGTTCGGTTTGGGTTCCGAGGAATTGCCTTGCGCACGGGTTTCCGGACATCCACGGAGAAGTTTGTGCCACTGTGCCACGCCGCGCGCGCAACAAGCTGGCAAAATGAAAATGTTTCTACGTTTTGCGCAGCGGGAAGTGGGCGTTGCCCGCGGCGGCGACGAGCACGGCCACCAGCAAGCTCGCGGCAAGGGGCGCGCCTTCGATTCGTCGTCTAGTTGCCAAGTCTGCGTCGGGAGGCCACGTTTTCCTCGGTACTTGTCAAGTTGCCAACTTTCGTGTGTACCAGCATTGCGCCTAAGCGCGAAAAATTTCCCCCTGGAGCGCAGAAGCTGCGGAAGTGTTTGTTAGCCGCGACGCCCACCACGGCGGGTAAACTCCGTCCTACGTAGCGGAGCGATTGGCCTGCCCCGTGGGAACGCGCTCCGCTCCGAAGACTCCGCGTCGCGGCTAACGATGGCGTCGCTTGCAGATTCTACCTACATAACGAGACGCTCGCGCGTCTCTCTGCCTCCATCGGCCGATCCTCAGAATCTTTTTGACAAAATGGTGCCAACTAAACGACAATGCGGAACGCCGTCGGCACTGCTGCCGGTCTTCCGACCATCCTTTAACGGTTCTCCAACCATTGCATCCCTAAACGAAAGCAGGCGATGAACCATCGGAAAAATGCTCGAATGAAACCACAAGCCCGCCCGGGCCAAGTTCGTGCGGTGGGAATTTTGGCAGCTGGGACGGCACTCTTGCTAGCTGTCGCATTTGGTGCGACAGCGAATACCGGCGAAGTTCGCACTTGGTCGTCGGCCACGGGCACTTACAAAACCGAAGCGGAGCTTGTCGAACTCAAGGAAGACGGGACGATTGTCCTAAAGAAAAAGGACGGCAGCTTGATTACAGTTCCGCTGAGCCGCTTGAGCGATGCGGATCAACAATACGCGCGGGCGCAGAGCGGCTCTGAGTCAACGCCTGCGACGGCCGGTGCAACGCGCAGCCAGCCTCGGAACACTCCTGCGGAAGTTGAAGCGGAAGCGCTTAAATGCCGCACCGCCAAGGATGCGGTGCTGATGTATAGATTCTACATGGCGAAACCCGACTTATCGGACGACCAGCGAGCGACAGCGGAGGCGGCACTTGAAGTGTGGCAGAAAAAGGCCACTGATAATCTCGTTCGCGTGGGCACGCAGTGGATGCCGGAGAAAGATGCGGAGAAAATACGCGAGCGAGCGGATGCAAAGATTGAACACGCGATGGAATTGCTCCGCCTGCGCAATGGCGAACTGGCGCGCAAGACCCTCGAAGACGCGGCGAAGTTAGACCCTGACAGCATCAAGGCCGACTTCTTGATGGGGATCGTATATGGGTTGCTGGCGGACAACGATCAGAAGGCTCAACAACATTTCGAAAGGTGTTTGGATCGCGAGCCAAACAACGTGAGCGTGCTCAACAACCTGGCCGTGACCCTCGTATTTCAGAAAAAGTACGCGCAGGCTGCCCAGCATTGGAAGACCGCGGCCGGAAGTGCGCCGAAGATGAAGGAGTTGTCGCAGAACATTGGTAGCTTGATAACGATGGCCGGTAGTCCAGGGTACAAGGTTCCGCCCAGGGCGCTGGAGGATCTGAGTTTGACTTACGAGGACTTGATTAGCAATCACGGCAATCCCAGGCCAACGCGGATCGGGTTTGTGTACACGCCTCCCTACGGCGCTGACTGGAGTGAAAAGCAAGGAGGGGGAGGAGGGAAGACAGAGTCGGTCGTCGTCAGTTCGGGCAGCGGATTTGTCGTTCATCCACAGATTATCTTGACCAATCGCCACGTGATCGAAGGCGCTTCGGGATTGCTGGTGCTCGACCCCAAGAACTCCAAGGGCGAGCCGTTGCCGGCCGAGTTGATCGCCATCTCCAACGAATTGGACTTGGCGCTGATTCGCTGCAAGACGCTCAACGCACCCCCGGTGGCGCTCGTGGAGACTCTGCCGCCACGCGGCACGGACATTATGGTTCTTGGTTATCCCCTGGGCCCAAGTTTTGGAACTTCGCTCAAATCCACGCGCGGAGCCATGGTCGCGATGCCCGATGCCTCGGTGGATAACATGTGCCTGTTCGATGCGATCACCAACCCCGGCAACAGCGGGGGACCACTGTGCGACAAGGCCGGGCGCGTTGCCGCCGTCGTCCGCGCCGTCACTGGTAGCGTCGGCGGCAGCTACGGCGCGGCAATTCCAATTTCTGAAGCGCTGCCGTTCCTTCGCAAGCACGTTCCGAACCTGGCGGCACCCATGAAGGAGGCCGACGAGCTTGACTGGCCGAGCGTCGATGCGAAGGTCTCGCCGTCAACGGTGCTCATTCTCTCCAAAGAGGACTTGCAGACCGACGCCGGCGTCGGCGACGGCACGCGGTAGATTCGCTAAGCCGCAAGCCGGTTGCGGCGGTCTATTCCGCGAGGCACTCTTTGATGGCTTCTTCCACGGCGTGGGCGTTGGCGACGCCGCTGCCGATCTTGAACAAGCGAATTTTTCCCTGCCGGTCGATGACCACGACGTGGGGAATGCCGCTCACCACGTAGTGCTCTTTAAGCGCCGAGTCAGTGACATAGGCAATCGGGTGGCGAAGCTCGTGGTGGGCCACAAACTTCTCCATCGCTGCCTGCTCCTGTTCGGGCGTTACCTCGCCTTCGCCACGCTTGGGTCGCTTCGTCTCGTCGTCCCAATCGTACTTGTAGTAGGACGAGACGCCGATAATCTCAAGGCCTTGGCTGGCGTAGTCGTCGTTCCATTGGCGAAGGTGGGGGAACGTGGCAATGCATGGCCCGCACCACACGGCGAAGAAGTCGAGCAACACCACTTTGCCCTGAAGCGATTCGGGCGTCCGTGCCTCGCCGTTGACCCAGGCGTCGATATTCTCCGGATAGAGGGCGGCCGCACCGATCAAAGCCTCGCGTCGGCGAGTGTCGGCAATGCTCTTTTCTAGCCGCGCAAGCTGACTGGCAATGAATGGCGGAATCTCGACCTCGGCCCCTTCGTTCGCTTGGAAATCCGCAATCCGCTTGAGAGCTACTTCGGCCTCGTCGGGCGAAGTCCGGGCCAGCGCACCGGCGCGCTGGAAGTGCTCGCTGATAAACTGCATGGCGATATCGTTGTTGTCCGCGTGCGCCCGCGCTTGCTTATCGAGGAAGTCGGAGAATTCGGTCCAGGCGGCTTGTTCATTCCCGCCCTCGATGGCCGCTTCCAGGGCGAGACGATTCTTCAATGCGGTGGCCATTTGATTGATGGCTTCGATATTATCGGCATCGGCATCCATCGCCGACTTGGCCGTCGCAACCTGCTCATCGAGAATTGCTCGGCCTTCGTCGGGCTTGCCCGACTTGCCGAGGTAGATCGCCCTTTGCGTTAACACGGCCGCGCTCAACGCGCCGGGCGCACCTTCTATTTCGCCGGCTCGTTTGCTGTAGCTTTCAAGAACCACGATGGCTCGATCGTTGCCGCCTTCGGTAGCGGCGGCGGCATCGACCAGTCGCCCTAGTGCGCTCGAAAACGCCCCCGTCGCGGCGGGATTCTCGGCAGCACGCTCCATAGCGCCATCGACGTAGCTTTCCAAGTGCGCGTAAGCCTCGTCGGCGCGGTTCGCGCGACTCAGCGCGGAGTAAGCGAGCATGTGGAGCGATGTCAGGACTGCCGAATCGGGGAACTGCTCCAGCGCGGCCGTGAACTGTTCTTCCGCTTCGTCGAGCTTGCCGGCCCGATAGAGGTCGCGGATTTGATTAGCGAGCGCTTGGTCGGTGGCTGCCTCTGGCTCCGCGTCGGACTCGGATTTCTCCTTGTCGGCCTCGAGCTTTGCTTGGACCTGTCGCTTCAGTTCAGCTCTTGCGGCATCACTGGCCGGAGTTTTTTCCTGCGGTTCGTCGGAGTAGACCGGCCGTGTCAGCAAAGTGAAACACAATACCGCGGCGAGGGTAATCGGCGCTCTCATGTTCGTTCTCCGATAAATGATGGACCGCGGCGTTGGGGCCGCCTGCGAGAACGGTCCAATATAACCGTTTGCGGCGGTGCCGCTACGGCATGCGAGGTCGAAGAGTCACTCCCGCCCGCGGGAGTCAGCGATGCGTTTTTTGATTTGCGTAAGCTCCCGGTCAATGAACTCGGGCACTTTCACATTGGCGCCTTCCTTGACCCGAAAATCTGCAATGCGCTTCAGGACGACTTCCGCCGCGTCGGGTGAGGTCTGGATGAGGTAACCGGCCCGAATCGAGTGTTCATTAAGAAAACGCATTGTAATCGCCTTGTTGTCGGGATGCGCTCGCGCTTGCCCGTCGAGGAAGTCCGACAACTCAGTCCACGCTGCCTCTCTGTCCCCACCTTTGAGAAAGGTTTCCAGTACTTCGCGGTTCTTCAGCGCGGATGACATCTGATAAAATGCTTTGAGGCTAGTAGGGTCAGTGTCGATGGCCAACTTCGCCGCCGCAATATGTTCCGCAACGAGTGCCCGGCCGTCCTCCGCCTTGCCAGACTTGCCAAGCAAGATAATCTTCTCGGTGAGAATCGAGGACTTCAACTCTGCATTCGCGCCGTCCATTTTGGTCGCCCGATTGGCGAAGGCGTCCAGGAGGGCAACCGCAGCGTCGGGTCCATCCTGTTGCGCCAAGAGCTGGGCTAGCGCCCCTAGTTTGAAAGTCAACTCTTCCACAGCAGCGGGATCCTTCGCAGCAAGGCCTATCGCGTTGTTGACGAATATCTCTAGATGTTGATCGGCCTCGTTGGGAAGATTAGCGCGACTCAATATCCGGAACGCCATCAAATGGAGCGACTTTAGTAGCTCCGAGTCGGGATACTGTTTCAGCGCGGCCTCGAACTTTTCTTCCGCGTCCTCGCGCTTGCCTGTCGCCCAAAGCGCTACGATTTCGTCACTGAGCCGCCGTACCTTGGCCTCTTCCCGCTTCGCGTCTGCAGCGGATTGATCCTTATCGGCTTGCACTTGGCTCAGCCGTTCTGCCTCGGCATCATTTGCTGGACGTTCTTGAGCGGAAACCGGAGAAGTCAGGAATCTGAAACACAATACCGCGGCGAGGGTAATCGGCGCTCTCTCATGTTCGTTCTCCGATAAATGATGGACCGCGGCGTTGGGGCCGCCAACAACATCGGTCTAATATAACCGTTTGAGCGGGTCCGTTAATGGATGGGCGGACTATTTTTGGACGGAATGTGTGTCGGCAAGATCGCTAAGCCGCAAGCGGCGGGCGGTCAGTCTTCGGCGCGGCTGCCGTCGCCGCACATCTTGACGATCTTGGGGTCGAACTGGGCAACGATCTCGACGAGGTCGCGCTGGGCGGCCATCACCTCGCGGATGTCCTTGTAAGCGCCGGGAACTTCGTCCGAACCGGCCGACAGGACGGCAATTCCACGGGCCTTCAGATCCTGCTGAACCGCGCGAAAGCGGTAGGTGTCGTTCGCCTGCCGGCGCGACATCCGCCGGCCGGCCCCGTGGGAGGCCGAAGCCAAGCTGGCTCGGCTGCCCAGGCCGCGGACCACAAATCCGGGGTCGCCCATCGAGCCGGGAATTACTCCCAGCACGCCCGGCCCGGCGGGGGTCGCTCCTTTGCGATGGACAATTACTTCGCGACCATTGTGGTGTTCCTTCCAGGCGAAGTTGTGATGGTTTTCGACGCCGGCCACAATCTGCGCGCCGAGAAGCTTGAAAACGAGCCGGTGAATCACATCGTGATTCGCGGCAGCGTAGTCGCCCATTAGGTTCATCGCCGCCCAGTATTCTTGGCCAGCTTCGCTGTCGAGGTCGAGCCACGCCAGCCAGCCCAGTTCCGCGTACCGCTTCGGCAGAAGGCGTTGCGCGATCTGGCTGTAGGTGCTGCACACGGCGGCCCCCGCGCCGCGACTACCGCTGTGGCTCAACAATGCCACGTACTCACCCTCGTTTAACCCAAGCTGCGCGTCGTCCTCCACCACGGTGAGTGTGCCAAACTCGACAAAGTGATTCCCCGAACCGGAAGTGCCGAGCTGCTTCCACGCCGTGTCTTTTCTTTCGCGAGTAATGCGGGTTACGTCCCAATCTTCGTCCATTACGGCATGATTCTGCGCCGGACGATGCTCGACACCCACGCCGAACCGCGTCCCCTTGTCGATTGATTCCTTGTACAAGTTGAACCGACTGTCGAGAGACTCCACGGGCATATCGAGGACCGAGAGCTTCATCCGGCAGGCGATATCGACGCCCACCGCGTACGGAATCACCGCGTTCTCGCAAGCCAGCACACCGCCAATCGGCAGGCCATAGCCGACGTGCGCGTCGGGCATGAGCGCCGCGCTCACCGCACACGGCACCTGACATGCCTGCCGCATCTGCGCGTGGGCGGCGGCGTCGATGTCGTGACCCCAGGTTTCGTACTTGATCGGCTCCCGCACACCGGCGGCTTTTTCTGACAGCAACTCGCTGGCGAAGCCGCCCCATATCGCGTCGTCTTCAAATTGCTCCGGATGCTGCAACACGTCGATCACCAGTTGCCGCGCGCGCTGCCCTTTCATACCAAAGCCGGTGCCTTGCTCCGCGGCGCGGCCCAGCGCATCGACGGCGGCCTTCGTGCAGGTTGGAGGGACGCCGAGTTTTTGAAGTTGCTTGCGGTTCATGGGTGGGGGAGGGGCGAAATGTCAAAATGTGCAAAAGTAGAAATGTCGAAAGTGGGCCGACAGCCACCTGATAATTGTAATGAGCAGTTCGCACTCAATGGAGGTTCGCTCACCGTCTGGCTTTTGTCCAATTCGACATTTGCACATTTTGCCCCCTCCGGCCCCCCCCGGCAATTTAGGCAAAATATTGGAAAATCGCTGATGCACTCGCCGGAGTGGCTGCGTATACTAGACGTAGAGTTCGTGCTTACGCGGCACGAGGGACTAGAGGACAACTTCGGAGCTTCTTTCCCTGGCGTACGGTTCCGAGCTTGTCGAGGCTTCTAGTAGGAAGGAGGTGGTCCATTGAATGACAGTTGTTTCTTTTGCCAGCGAGGTGGTCAAACCTAGAGTTGGCCGGCGGGTCGCCTAGGGCGACTACCACCACCTGCTTCTGAGCCCTTGGCCCCCGTGCGGTGCGCACCGCGCTGGGCAAGTTCTCAAAGCAACCATCACAGGCCCGGCTCTCACGCACGTGGGAGTCGGGCCTTGTTTTTTCCGCCGCTGGGGGGTCAGCTAACCCACGACATGATATCCCTCCCGCGCTCTGTCCTCGAAGCATGGAGGAACCGCAATGTCCGAAGATCCCGACGACCCCACCGAAGTCAACGACGGATTGCAAATCGCCCTGGAAGAACAACAAGCACTGGCCGAGAGCAGCCTCCCGCTGTTGTTCGAGGCCTATGACGACGCCGCCGATTCCCAAGTCGAACGGCCGGTCGTGATTCTGCTCGACTGCGAAGACGAGATCGGCGGCGAAATCGCCCGGGCGTGGCTGGGTGCCGAAGAAGTGGACGAGGCAATCCGCGATCGCGAGGCCTCGTCCGACAGCGAAGATTCCACCACCGTCTACGCCCGGGCGTTCGCCTGGGACGACTGCCGAGCAGAGATTCCAGAGGTTTTCCCGTACTTGGCCGAGGTGTTCGACGACGATTCGCCCGAGAACACGTTCCTCACGATTAGCGTCACCGCCGGCGGGGCCTCGGCGTTACACGTCCCCCTAGAACTCCGCGACGTGCTTGACGAAGAGTTCGGCGAAGAAACCTTGAACGGCGAGGATGATGCGGAAGAGGCGGAGTAGAATCCGCAAATCCCAAATCTGAAATCCCAAATCTCCAATGCCTTTCAACCTGGTTCTCATCCCCGGCGACGGCATTGGCCCCGAAGTAACGTCCGCCGCGCGGCGCGTGATCGAAGCCACGGGCCTCGCCATCGAGTGGCAGGTGCAACATGCCGGGCTGTCGGCCATCGAACGCGCCGGCGTGCCGCTCCCAGTCGAGACCTTGGAGGCCGTGCGAACGGCGCAGGCCACGCTGAAAGGGCCGACGGCCACGCCCAGCGGCGTCGGTCATCGCAGCGTGAACGTCGAGCTGCGGCAGAAGCTAGAACTTTATGCCAACTACCGCCCGGCCCGCTCGATGGCCGGCATCCGCTCGCGGTACGAGGACGTCGATCTGATCGTCGTCCGCGAAAACACCGAAGGGCTGTACAGCGGCCTGGAGCATATCGTTGTGCCCGGCGTTGTTGAGAGCTTGCGGGTGATTACGGAGAAAGCCTCGGCGCGCATCGCCCGCTTCGCGTTCGACACTGCCCGCCGCCAAGGGCGTTCGCGAGTCACCTGCGTTCACAAAGCAAACATCCTCAAGCTCAGCGATGGACTGTTTCTCGATACTTGCCGCCATATTGCCACGGAGTATCACGACATCGCGTTTGACGACTCGATCGTCGATTCGGCGGCGATGAAGCTCGTCATGAATCCGCACAGCTTCGACGTGCTGGTAATGGAAAACCTGTTCGGCGATATTCTCTCCGACCTCGCCAGTGGCTTGGTTGGGGGGCTCGGCGTGACCCCCAGCGCAAACATCGGCGAAGAAGCCGCCGTGTTCGAGGCGGTCCACGGCACCGCGCCCGACATCGCGGGCAAGGGCCTGGCCAACCCCACCGCCCTAATCCTGAGCGGAGTGCTGATGCTCCGCTACCTGCGGGAGCGCGAGGCAGCCGACCGCGTCGAGAATGCCGTGCGGACGGTGATAGCTGCCGGCAAGCAAACCACCGGCGACTTGGGCGGCACCGCAAGCACCGACGGGTTCGCCGATGCGATCATCGCCGCGATGGGCAAGTAATCGCTATCTTTACTGCCCTCTGCCTGCTTTTCCCGACAAAGTTGTGGCCGCCCGCGAAACCGCCTATACTGGTTCCCTGGGAGGAATCCCGCGCCGGCGGTGGAACGAACCAATGGGCGGGGGAAAGGCACAGAGGAACCGACATGCGAACGTCGTTGGGGCAGGTCTACCGGCGGGCAGTGCTTTCGTCGCTTCTCGTTGCGGCATGTGCGATCGTGGCTGTCGCGCAACCGGTCGTTGTAACAGGCCCATCGGGCGGCGCAGTTGTCGTCGAAGCGACCGCGCAGCCGCCGATGCCGGGCCAACCCACCCAGCCCGGCCAGCCGCCAGCCGCCACTTCCGCCGAAGGCGAGAAGAAGGACGGCGAAGCCAAGCCCGCGGACGCCAAGCCCGAAGACAACAAGAGCGTCGTCAATCGGCCCGACAAACCACCGACGGTGCCCGACCCCAAGGAGCTGCAGGCGAAGCCCGACAAGCAGGGCCGCATCCAATTCAGCTTCAGCGGCCAGGGGTGGCCCGACGTCATGCAATGGCTGGCCAATGTCTCGGGGCAGAGCCTCGATTGGCAAGAACTGCCTAGTGACTATCTCAACCTCACGACGCAGCACAGCTACACGCTCCCCGAGGCCCGCGATCTCATCAACCGTCACCTCCAAGCGCGGGGTTACACGTCGCTGCTCAACGGTGAAGTGCTGAGCATCTTCAAGATCGACAAACTCGATCCGAGCCTCGTGCCCCGCGTTGCGGAAGAAGAGCTGTACGACCGCCAGCCGCACGATTGGGTGAAGGTCTCGTTCCAAGTGCCCGAAGGGATTGAGGTCGTTAAAGCGGCGGAGGACGTGAAGCAGGTGCTTAGCGCCCACGCGAAGGTATTGCCGCTCGCCAGTACGAAGCGGCTGCTGTTGATCGATGCGGTGGCCAATCTCCGCGACGTGAGCGCGCTGCTGAACGAAGAACGCCTCGCCGCCGGCGACGGCAGCCTACCGAAAGAGTTCGTCCTCAAGCATCGTCGCGCGGAAAAGGTGATCGACATTTTGTATGTCATCCTGGGACTCGATCCGGCGTCGCGTCCCACGCAGATGGATCTGCAGCTTCAGCAGCAAAAGCTGCAACTTCTGGCGCAAATGCAGCAGGGTGGCAAGGATGTTGCCAGCATGTTGCAGAAAGACGGGCCGCCCGTCTATTTGGCGTTCAATCGCCAGAATAACAGCATTTTGGCCAACGCCCCCAAGGAGCAACTCAAGATCATCGAGCGGTCGATCCAGATGCTCGACGTGCCGACCGAGGGCGAAGAGATCGCCGCCAGCGCGACCGGGCCGAGCAGTTTTGCCGCGCGCACGCCCAAGAGCTATAAGCTCAAGACGATCAATCCCAATTCCCTCGTATCGACCCTCGAGGAAATCGGCGATCTCGATCCGCTCACCGAACTGCGGGCCGACGACGGCGCCAAGATCGTCTTCGCCCGTGCATCGAGCGTCGATCACGAGCGGATCGCGGAGATGATCGAGCAACTCGACGATACCGACATTGTGATTGAGATTTTCCGGCTGCGTAAGCATCCGGCCGACGCGGTGGCGGGAACGATCACTGCACTGATGGGCAAGGAAGAAAAGAAGGAAGACAGCAATCGTCGCCCTTATTACTATTCGTGGGGCCAAAACGACGAAGAAGAGGAGCCTGAGGAGACGTTGCTCAAAGTCGATGCCGATGTCGAAAACAATCGGCTGATCGTCCGCGGCACCACCGAGCAAATGGCCGAAGTCCGAGCGTTTCTCACTCAAATGGGTGAGTTGGGAAACCAAAACACCGACGAGCGCGCCGTCCGCGTGCTCGACGGCCTCAGCCCCGAAGACGCGCGGCTGACGCTCGAACGCTTGCGGGCCGCCTGGCCCGGGCAGGGCGCGGGAGAGTTGATCATCCGCGCCGAGGAGCCTCTGAAGAAAGAGACTCCAGCGCCAGCAGCCGAATCAACGGAAGCAAAAGACCGCACCACCAGCAGAGCGCGCGACACGCGATTTCAATTCGCCGACGACGTAAGTCCCCCGCAGCCAGAATCGACCGACGCGCCGGCGCCGGCCCCCGAATCGAATGGACCCGCCGCGAAAGCGCCGCCGGTGACGATCACCATCACCAACGATGGCCGGCTGGTGCTTAGCTCCGACGACGCGGCAGCGCTCGAACAGGTACACGACTTAATGGAGACGCTCGCGCCGCCGCCGGTGCCATTTAAGGAGTTTCCGCTCAAATACATTTCCGCGCTAACGGCCTACGCGAATCTCGGTGCCATTTTGAAGGACGAGCTCGAGGACGACGACGACCGCGAATATAGCCGCGATTGGTGGTCGGGAGATTGGATTCGCAAGGATAAAGGTTCGGGGCCGAGCCAACTCTCGAAACGGCGCAAGCTGGTGATTGATTACGACACCTGGACGAACTCCATTTTGGTACGGCACGGCACCACGGCGCAGTTGGCGGAAATTGGGGCTCTGCTTGAAGCGTACGATCAACCGCCCCGCGCAAATACGATCAAATCGCGCCGTACCGAGGCGATCAAGGTGCATTACTCCAAGGCCAGCGTCATCGCCGCGGCGTTGAAGGAAGTCTATCGCGACCTCTTGAGTTCCCGCGACAAGGAGTTCGATTCGGAGGACGAGAAGCGCTCGGGCAGCCGGCTGGAAGGGACGACAGTCATTCGCTACAGCGTGAATGGGACGGGCGAAACGAAAGAGACGTTGCCCCTCAAGGCGGCGTTCGAAGGCGCACTGGCTGTCGGAGCCGACGACACCTCGAATACGCTGGTCATTTCCGCGCAAACGGAGTTGTTCGACAGCATCGTCGAGATGGTGCGGATTCTCGACGAGCAAGCCCGCCCCCAAACATCGACGCGAGTCGTGCAGCTCAACGGAAATGTGAACCTCAACACGGTTAGGCAGGCCTTGGGCCAGGCGCTCGGCGGCTCGATTGCGACGGGGCAACCCCAAACACCGCAGCCGCAGGTCCAACCGCAGGAAGGGCCATCGGACGAGGACCGCGAGCGCCGTGAACGCCGCCGCCGCGACCGCGACGGGGATCGCGACGGAAATAAAGACAGCGACAGCAGCAGCAATAACCAGAGCGACAACGATTAAAGCCCCCTTAGCCGCGCTCGCTTGCGACGCGCTCACGGCCGGCTGAGCGCGTCGCAAGCGAACACACACGTTTCGGCGGGGTCGGGAGACCCGCGCCGAACCCGTTTCCCGTCGTGCATCGCGCTGCGGTTTCCGCTACCATGCGGCGATGCTGTTAGGCCCCGTCTTCCGCTACGAGTTGTACTCCATCGCCCGACGATCGCGGTACTTCTGGCTGCGCGGCGTCTTCGGCCTGTTGCTGCTGTTCGTCATGTGGATGAGTTACTCGTCGGTTTCGTTTCGCGGCGGCCCGCTTAGCATCGACCAGGCCGCCGAACTCGCCAATTCTTTCTTCCTGAGCTTTGCCTGGGTCTCCGTGCTGGCGGTGCTCGCGATCGGCCCGGCGCTCTCGGCCGGGGTAATCGCCACCGAACGCGAGCGGCGGACGATTGAGTATCTGTTCGCAACTGACCTGAGCAACGCGGAAATCGTGCTCTCGAAACTCGCGGCACGGCTGCTGCTGCTCGGTCTTTTACTGATCACCGCGCTGCCGGTGCTGGCAATCTTCCGCCTGATGGGCGGCATTTCCGGCGATCGGCTTCTGGGCTGCTTCCTGATGCTCGCCAGCACCGGCGTCGCGGTCACGGCCGCATCGATCGCCATTTCCGTCTGGTCGCCGCGCGGCCGCGACGCGCTAAGCCGGGTCTATCTCGTGCTGATCGCAGTGCTGCTGGTGCCCATGGTCCTGTCGGCCTTTGTCATGGGAGGCGGCATCCTCAATTCGTTCTGGCTTGGCCAAGTGGCACTTCGCATGATCGGATGGGCCAATGCCATCAATCCCCTTTCGGGATTGTTTGCAATGTCGATGAGCATCGGGTTCAATATGCAAATCGTGTGGCGCATGCTCCTCGCGCACTCCGTATTAAGCGCGGCATTGATCGCGCTGGCCGTTAGCGCCGTGCGGCGGGTTCATCTTCGCAGCGCGGGCGGCGGGGAAGGGGCGGGCGGCCGGCGGCGCTGGCGGTTGGAGCTTCCCCGCTGGCGACGGCCTTTGGGCCAGCACGCCATGTTGTGGAAGGAAACCTTCGCCCGCACCGCCGCCACGCGGCTCGGTCTGCTCGGCCGAGCGGCTGCCACTCTCGCCGTCGGAGGGCTGCTATGGATGCTCGGCTACCAGTATTTAGAAGCCTGGGAAACCATCAGCGGCACCCGTCGAGATTTCTTCGATGAATTCGCGCTCGGCATCGGCGCCACCATTGGCAGCGGCGCGCTACTGTTGTGCGGCGCGCGGGCCGCGAGCCTCGTCACCTATGAGAAAGAACGCGACACCTGGCTCTCGATTCTGTCGACTCCGATGACGGGGCGGGAAATCCTCGCCGCGAAGCTCCTGGGCAACCTCTATGCCTTCCGCTGGCTGGCAGCAGTGCTGCTGCTGGTGTGGGGATTGGCCGTGACGCTCAATCCCACCTTTCTGTTCGCCATTCCGTTCCTTGTCGGCACCTTGCTCCTGCTTGCCATCTTCGCGAGCCTGGTCGGGCTGATCTACTCGTTGCGGCTCTCCAGTTCGCTGCGTTCCGGCAGCGCCACGATGGCCACGCTCTTCTTCGTCGGCGGCGGTTACGTCCTCTGCTGCTGCATGCCGTTCCTTGTCGCCGGCCCAAATAGCGAGGCCGAGAACTTTGTCTTTGCTTCCTGCGCGCCCCTGCTGTTGATTGCGCCAGGAGAATTCAGCAATCAGGGATACGTTAACGGCGAGATGATCTCGAACTATAATGGCGAAATATTCTCGAACTACGTCATCGGGATGATTTGGTACTCGATCCTCACAGCCGCCTTGTGGGCCGCGCTCGACGGCAACTTCGAGAAATGGTCGGGCCGCATAGCCGGCGACCTACGGTCGCCGCAGTCTGCGATTCCAGCTCGTGATACGCAACCAACCGCGGACGGCGCTCCAGTCCGTTAAACGCTTACTTTGACCAACCGGATTGAAGTACCGCAGTTATCATCCCGAAGGGATCGCAGCTATTTGCCGGCGGTAAGCGCAGCGCCACCGCCGGATAGTCGAAGTCCAGCAACTCGCACCCCGGAGGGCGTGCCAGCAAAGCAGTTCGACAGTGAATTGCTGCGACCCCTGCCAGGGTCGTGACGACGAAAATTCGCTTTCCGGTGGTGCGCTACGCGACCACCGGCTAATAGCTGGCAAGCCTCCGGCTTGAATGCATGGCCTATGCCTTGAGAGGCGTCCGCTACTCAATCACCTCGCCGAACGGCGTGGTTCGCTTGGGCATCCATTTGCAGAGCTGGATGCCGCCAAAGTACAGCACTGTTAGCGGGCACGCCATTATCAGAAGGCTATACGGGTCGGCCGGCGTGAGGAACATCGAGACGATGAAGATCGTCAGCACGGCAATCCGCCAGTAACTGATGTACATCTCGACCGAGAAGATGCCGATTCGATTGAGAAACATCATCACTAGCGGCAATTGGAACGCGATTCCAAAACCAATGGGCATAAAGAGTACGAACGACAACCACTCCGTGATTCGTAGTTCCGGATCAATTCCCATCCAGGCGAAGAAACCCAACAGAAAATCGAGCACGAACCGAATGACGACGAAGAACGCGAGCGCCGCTCCCGCCAGAAACAGCCCGATGCTGAATGGCAGAAAGATGTGAATGTTGTGCTTCTCGTGCGGGTACAGCCCTGCTGCGACGAACTGCCATAGAAAGTAAAATACGAACGGGCTGGAAACGACTGCCCCCAGCACGAGCGTCGCTTTCATCCAAACCATGAATCCGTCTTGCGTGCCGGTGGCAATCAACCGGATGCGGGGGTCATCCTCAATTCGATGGTACGTTTTGAAGGTAACAAACTTGTCTGGGACGTCTGCCTTAGCCGGTGGCCCGTTGCCTTGGGCATCCGCAACGACTTCCTCCGGCGGAACCAAATCGGGGCGAACCTGAGCGAGCACTTTGGCGAACTCCCGTGCCTCGACCATGTGCTCTTGGGTGATCAAGCCCCGCTCGATCCATGTTTCGGCCGCCGCATCCAAATCTTCGGGCACATCTTCGCCCCGCGCCGCGGCCTGCTGCATCATTTCAAGGAAATTTGCTTTCTCGTTCGCCAGGTAAAAGTTTCCCAGCGCACGCCGGAGCGGCGTTTGGACGTAGTCCACGATCATCGGGGAGAAATAGAGACTAGCCAGGAAGCCAATCGTCAGCGCGGCAACTGACTTGAAAAGCGCACCGCGCAGCTCATCGAGATGCTCCCCGAAGGACATCTTCGTATGCTCGAAGAGACTCTCGTCGTGTTTGGCGGGCACGTGGTCAGGCCGGTGAGTGGCGGGATTGTGGGAATGAAAGCGGCCGCCGGATGCGGCCGCGGCAAGGAATGTTTCACTTATTGATGCGTGGCTTGGAAATGAGCTGCGCAGGTGCTTTCTCTGGCCGATAGCCGATAGCCGATAGCCGATAGCCGATAGCCGACAGCCCATTATCCTCAATACTGCATCTTAACCGCCGCCAAGCGCCCTCACAACGCGGCGACGATGCCGATTGGGGTCGCCCACACCCGCATGGCCGGTTAAAACAATCGTACCGATTCGCCGAAAGATTCTTACCTGACCCCTGACTCCTGACCCCTTGCTCCATGCCCCGCCTCGCACTTCATTGGCAGATTCTCCTGGGCGTGGTGATTGCCGCCGCGATCGGCGTCACGCTGAATATCACGGCGAGCACCCGCGAAACCCGCGCCGATTTGGGCGCTGGCCGTACCCTCATTGCGCTCGACAGCGTCGACCGCGTTGAGATCAAGATTGTCGACGCCAGAGGCGAAGTGATCGACGACCAGCAGTACGTCGTCGATCCTGCCGGGCAAACGCAAGTCCCGCGTGCATTCCTGACGCTCGATCAATTGCGGGCCAAGGAACCGGCGATCTACCGGCTATTCTATGACCATGCCCGTTCGACGGCCCGCACGATTGGCGACGTGGCATGGGCCGTGGGCGACCTCTTCCTGCGGCTCTTAAAGATGATCGCCGTACCGCTGGTTATCACGTCGCTCGCGACGGGCGTGATGGGCATGGCCGACGCGGGCCGGCTCCGCAGCCTCTTCGGTCGCACGATGCTCTATTACGTAGCCTCCGGAGCGCTGGCGATCTGCACGGGCGTCATTCTCGTGAATCTGATCAGGCCGGGTGAATTAGGCGAACAAGTGCAGCAAGTCGCGGCGGAGAGCGCGACCTCGGAGGGTCTGGGGCCAACCCTATTGCGACAACTTCGATCGATGATTCCCGAGAACCCGTTCCAGGCGGTCGCCCAGACCGATTTCCTGGGGATCATCACGTTCACGCTGGCCTTCGGAATTTTCGCGGTCCTTGTCGGCGGCCGGACGCTTGAGCTGCTGCGCGAACTGTTTCAAGCCGGCTTCGACGTAATGATGCGAATGACGATGGCCATCATCAAGCTGGCGCCGTTCGGGGTGTTCGCTTTGATGCTCTACGCCACCGCCACGCAAGGGCACAGCCTCTTTCAACGACTTGCCTGGTATTTGCTGACGGTCGCGCTTGGTTTGGCATTCCATGCAGTCGTGACGTTGCCACTGTTCGTCTACTTTTTTGGCCGGCGAAACCCTCTGAAATTCGCGAAGCAATGCAGCCCGGCCCTGCTCACGGCGTTCAGTTCGGCATCGTCCAGCGCCACTCTCCCGCTGACGATGGACTGCGTGGAGAATCGCGCCGGCATCGACAACCGTATCGGTTCGTTCGTGCTGCCGCTGGGCGCCACATTGAACATGGATGGCACGGGCCTATTCGAGGTCGTCGCCGTGCTGTTCATCGCCCAGATGGACCCGAATATCAATCTTACAGTTGCCCAACAATTCATCGTTGCGGTAACGGCGCTGCTGGCCGGCATCGGCACGGCGGGAATTCCGTCGGCCGGGCTGGTGATGATGGTGATCGTGCTGCAAGCCGTCGGCATGCCGACCGACCGAGTGGGGCTGATCCTGGCGGTCGATCGCATCCTCGACATGTGCCGCACCAGCGTCAACGTTTGGAGCGACATGTGCGGCTGTGCCGTAGTGGCCCGCTATGAAACCTTCGTTAGCCGCGACGCGCAGTCTTCGGAGCGGAGCGCGTAAGCAAGTTACACCAATGCCCAAACTCTACCCCCTTCAATTCGAACCTCTCTTTCGCCGCTACCTCTGGGGCGGTCGGCGGTTGGCGTCGGTACTGGGAAAATCAATCGGCGAAGGGAGCGACTACGCCGAAAGTTGGGAAATCGTCGATCGCGGCGCGGACCAAAGCGTGGTTGCCAGCGGTGAGCTGGCGGGCAGGACGCTCCACGAAATCGTGATGGAGCACGGTGCGGAGCTTTTCGGCCGGCATGCGCCGCAGAAGTCATTTCCGCTTTTGTTCAAATTCCTGGATGCCGAGCGGACCCTCTCGGTGCAGGTTCATCCGAACGACGAGCAGGCCGCAAAGCTCGATCCGCCCGACTTGGGTAAGACCGAAGCCTGGGTCGTATTGGCAACCGAGCCGGGGAGTTTGATTTATGCGGGACTCAAGCCGGGCATTGGGCGCGCGGAACTTGCGGCCGCAATCGACGCCGGCAAGTGCGACGAATGCCTCCACTCGTTTGAGCCGCGGGTCGGCGACTGCGTGTTCATCCCGGCGGGCACCATCCACGCGCTCGGTGCAGGGCTGGTGATTGCCGAGATTCAACAGGCCAGCGACACGACGTATCGACTGTTCGATTGGAACCGCGTCGACGCCAGCGGCAAATCGCGACCGCTGCACATTGCGCAATCGCTCGACGTGATTGACTACCAGCGCGGCCCCGTGAACGTGCAGATGCCCGTGCCGCTCGCCGGTTTAGCGGAGCGGCTCGTGGCGTGCGACAAATTCGTGCTCGACCGCTGGCAATTCGATCGGCCCGTGGAGCTGGCCACCGGCAACGCGTTTCGTTTGCTCGCAGTTATCGGGGGCGAGGCGACGCTAGAGTATGCCGCAACCACCCAGCGGCTGCCGCTCGGCTCGACGGTACTCGTGCCTGCCGTCTGCGAGACGGTTCGACTCGCCCCGCACGGGAAGGCAACGCTGCTCGTCATCGGCCTGCCGTAGAATCAGCTTTGTCACCGGTTTCCCGCAAAGGGGCGAATTTCTCGAAGAATATTCAGCTTTGTCAGCTCCATTTTTAGAGACTAAGCTGACCAAGCTGTTGTGGTTGCGGGAAGCCGCGTATGTCGAGCTGTGCCCGACGATCATTGAGCGACCGGCAGAGGGCCGCGACTTAGCGACTAAGACTGGCTGGGAGTTTGGGTCGAGTGCGATGGTTCGGCAATCTGCTATCAAGATTCGGTCTAGCACCGTCGATGCTCCCCCACTGGCCGCTTGCGGCTTAGCGTCTTGCACTGGTCGCTAGCGCCCCATGGCTGCTATAAGGCCCAACGCCTGCCGACGGAGTCGGCCGGCCCGACAGAATCTTCCCGAAGGAGCCACGTGTGTCTGTCAAACTCCGCAAACTGTTCGCCCTGAGCGTGGTGCTGCTGGCGGCCGGCTGTTCCTCGACGATTCGTTGGCCGAATTGGTTTCACCCCGGCCCGACGGCTTATCAGCGCACCAACGCAGTCTACACGGACCCCTATCCACTGGACGACGTCGGTCCGCCGGTCGTGGGCGGTCGGCCCCGTGAGTATCAGCGGCCGGTGCCCGAAGTAACCCGCGGCCGGCTCTTCACGCCCCCGCCGCGGCAGATTGTAGCGCCGGCACAGCCGATTCCGCTGCCGCCGACATATTAACCGCCGCTTGCGGCTTAGCGGACCCAATGACCGCCCGCAATGGCAGGCGGGCCGCCTGCCGCTACGGCTTTCGGCCGGGTACGATTTGACCACGGCCTCAAATTCTTTGCTTTTGGAACCAATTGCGCGATGCCCCGCCGAATCCCACCTCGCAAAGCGACCAAGCCCAGTGGCGATGCGCGCCGGCCCGTCCGGGGGGCGACTGCGAAGGGGGCGCCGATTCGGCGCAAGCCCACCAAGCGTCGGCCATCGCAGCCGGCCACCACGACCGAGGCGGGCGAGGACTCCAAAGGCGACCGGTTGCAAAAGGTGCTCGCCGCGGCCGGCATCGCCAGCCGGCGGGAGTGCGAGGAGTTGATTCGCGAAGGCCGGGTCGAGGTCGATGGCAAAGTCGTCACCGAGCTGGGTACGCGCGTCGATCGCCAGAAGCAAGAAGTCCGCATCGACGGCGAGCGGCTGCCCAAGCCGAAGCTCGTCTACTTTGCCGTTCACAAACCCGAAGGCGTGGTATCGACGGCGCGCGACCCCTCGGGCAGGCCGCGGATCACCGATCTTCTGCCGCCCGACATTGGCCGCGTCTTCCCGGTCGGTCGGCTCGATATGTCGAGCGAAGGGCTGATTCTGCTGACCAACGACGGGGAGCTTGCGCAGCAACTCACTCATCCCAGCCACGGCGTGCCAAAGGTATATCACGTGCAGGTAGCGGGGCAGCCCGATGCGGAAGTTCTCGCCCAGCTCCGTAAAGGAATGCACTTGGCCGAAGGGTTCGCCCGGATGGCGAACGTGCGAATCAAGAGTACCCGCAAGAAATCGACGGTCCTGGAGATGGTGCTCGAAGAAGGCCGCAACCGCGAAATCCGTAGGTTGCTCGCCCGAGTCGGACACAAGGTGCAGCGACTTACCCGCATCGCGGTTGGCCCGGTGCGCCTCGGCGAATTACCGCCCGGCGCCTATCGGCCACTCAAGCCCGAGGAGATCGCGGCACTCAAAGCCGCCGGTCAAGACACGACGAAACCAGCGAAACGCGGCCGAGCAAGACCCCATCACACGGCGAAGCGGCCAGTTCCGGCCAAACCCACCAAACCAGAACGCCGCATCATTGGATAGAAAAAGTGGCCACAGATGACGGCAGATTATAGAAAGATTCTTAGCCACGGATGAAACACGGATTGAACACGGACAAAGAAACGAAAGCAAGATTCTTGGAACACTAATCCACGCTAATCTTCGCTAATTCGGAGAAGAGCGACGCACAGTGCTTCATTAGCGTGGATTAGTGTTCCAATTCTTCTTTTCCTCATCAGTGTTTAATCTGTGTTCGATCTGTGGCAAATAATTCCTGATCTCCTATCTGCGAACATCTGCGCCATCTGCGGACAAACGAGCGGCAAGTAATCAACTCAAACCTATGAGCGAAACGCCGGGAATTGCAGCCGCATATTACGCCGATCGGGCGGTCATGGAGCGCACGCACGTCGTGGAAAACGTCCGCCTGGCGCGTGATACCTATCGCGTACGAATCCACTGCCCGACGATTGCGCGGCGGATTCTTCCGGGCCAGTTCGTGATGCTCCGGCTTGCCGGTTGGGACGACCCGCTTCTCGGACGCCCGCTCGCGCTGTACGACACGGTCCTCGACGCCGACGGCCAGCCGACTGGCATCGACGTGGTGTACCTCGTGCTCGGCAAGATGACCTCAAGACTGTCCCTCTTCGCACCGGGGCAAGAAGTTGATATCTGGGGTCCGCTCGGAAACGGCTTCGCCGTATCCCAAACCGAGCACCTCATCATGGTCGCCGGTGGCATTGGGCAGACGCCGTTTCTTGCGGTCGGTTTGGAGTCGCTAAGCCGCAAGCGGTATGGCGAACCAGCGCGCGAGCCAGGCAATGTGAAGCGCGTGACTCTCTGCTACGGAGTCCGAACGGCTGAGCTGCTCGCCGGTGCTGACGATTTCCGCACGGCGGGTTTCGACTTGCGCGTCAGCAGCGACGATGGCTCCGTGGGTCATCGCGGATTCGTCACCGACCTACTGCGCGACGCGCTGGCAGAATCCAACGGCGAGAGCCGCGAGGTCTATTGCTGCGGTCCAGAGCCGATGATGGAGGCCGTCGCGGAAATTTGCCGCACAGCGAACGTCGCCTGCCAAGTGTCGCTGGAAACGCCGATGGCGTGCGGCGTTGGCATCTGCTTTAGCTGCGTGGCCCAGGTGCGGCAGCCTGATGGCACGTGGGACTACAAACGCACTTGCGTCGATGGACCGGTGTTCGACGCCGAAAAGATCGCGTGGTGAACGATTAGGCTGACGCGCCGGTGCTTAGTTTCTTGACCGCCCGCGACAAACGACTCTTGATGCGAGCGGCCCGATTCGCATGGATAATGTCCTTTCCCGCAGCCTGATCGATCTTCTTCACGGCCGCTTGGAACTCGGTCTTGCTCGCCTCGACATTGCCATCGGTTAGTGCCTTGCGCACTTTCTTGATCTGCGTCCGCAAGGCGCTCTTAGCGGACCGATTGCGGTCGCGGCGGACGACGTTCTGGCGTAAACGCTTCTTGGCACTGGCAGTATTGGGCATGTCGATAGGTCAGGCTTTCCAGCCTGATGCGTGGTGGCTTGGGTTGATGTTATCTCGAAGTGAAATATTGAATTACCACGGAGGCACGGAGGACACAGAGAATGTAGACGTTGATACGAGTTTAGCAACGCGCACCACTCCTAATCACTTAACTAAAACTCCGTGTCCTCAGTGGCTCCGTGGTGCTATTGATTGCTTGTTTTCCGTTTGAGAACTCAACGGATTGCGTTTACGAATTTCAGGCAGGAAAGCCTGACCTACGAATCACCCATCTTTGCGAAGGCGGGCGATCTTGTCCAGCCGGTCGGCCACGTCGCGGTAGCCGAAATCGAGGCCCGCCAGGTCCGACAGGTGCTTTTCCGCCCGATCGAGGTCTTTCAGCCCGATCGCGAGCACTCCGGCCCGGTAAAGGGCGAGTTTGAACAGGTCGTTCTGCGTCACGCGGTCGGCAGCCTGGACCGCCGCTTCGTAACTGGTCATCGCCAGCTTGTACTGCTCAATGTGTTGAAAACACTCTCCAAGCAGGAGTTGCGATTCGGCCATTCGGCGGCGGTCGTTGCGGGCCACCTGAAAGGCAGAAATCGCCTCCCGATGTTTGCCCACCCGCTTGGCCCGCATGGCAAATTCAAATTGGACGTTCGCGTTGCCGGGGTCGCGAGACGCCCGGGCTGCGAAGATTTCTAGCTCCGATTGCTGCGCCTGATCGAGCATCCGCTTGGCAAGCTCCGTCGCATCGGGAGTTGCTTCTTCGGCCGCCCGCCGCCGCGCGATTTCGACCTGTTGACCGAGGCGGCGAAGTTGAGCGTCCTCCCACAACTCGCGAATTCGCAAATCTCCGCCACCGGACACTTGCAGCGCCTTGGCCAATGCCCGTTCCGCATCGGGCAAACGCTGAGCGACCGTGCATAATTCGGCGAGCTTCACATAATGGGTCGTCGCGGCGGGGTCGGCCTGAATCGCATCCATCAGCCGCTGCTCTTCGCTGCGCCCGTCGGCGTCGGGCTGGGCTGGGTCCGCTTCGCCGTCGCTCGATCCGGCCCGCTGCCAAGTCACCTCGGTGGAACCGCGAAGCATCTCTTGGTTGTAGCCGCCGACGTGCAAAGTCTTTTCGACGCTCAGCCGGGAGATTTCGTGCGTCGCCTCGGGGTCGGCCGGCTTTACTTCCAGCACGCGCCGCCAGCAGGAAATGGCTTGGTCGAACTCGCCCGTTTCGGCAAGTGCCGCAGCCGCCGCGCGGTTCGCTTCCAAGTCCTTCGGCTCCACGTCGAGCGCCCAGCGCAAGAAATAAAGCTGCCCATCGTGCAGTCGAAGCTGGTCGCACGCGGCTGCTAGTTCGACCAATGTGCCGACATCCCAAGGGTCGTGCTTGAGCACTTCGCAGCCGGCGCGAAATGCATCCAGCCACTCGCCCTTGCTCGCGGGCTTGGCCACGGCAGAGCGGCCGCTGCGCTTCATTCGCAGGGCCGAAAAAGCGCCGCCTTTCTTGCGATCCCCGTGCTTGCGTTGCAGGTTCGCGCGAAAGTGCTGAAGATAGATGATGTTTCCGGGGTCTTCGACCACACAGCGCGTAAGCATGTCGTGGGCATACGGAAAGTCGCCGCGCTCGAAACTTTGCTTGCCGCGCTCGAAAAATTGTTGCAACCGCTGACGCACGGCGACCGGCAGCGGTACGGGGCCGCTGCGCGCGTGGGTCGAGGGGGTCGGTTTGGCGGAGTCAGCGGCCATCGAGCATTCGGATAAAGGCATCTGTTATCGGTTCCTCAATTCTACTGCGCAGAACCGGCCTCTCACGAGGGCCAAACCCGGTTTATACCCAGTTGCGCCGTGCATGCGGCACTCGCAGCAACCACTACGGGCATTCATAATGAAATCTGACCGACCACTTTTTCGCCGTTGGCCGAATCTACGATGAGCCTAATTCTTGTTCGAGTTTCTCATCCCGTAGGGATGACAGCCATTAGCCGGTGGTCGCGCAGCGCACCACGCCGGCGTCTTGTCGCGACCGACCCCGGCAGCTGCTACCGGCGGTGGCGCGCTTCGCGCTTACCGCCGGCTAATAGCTGCCAAGCCTCCGGCTTGAATGCAACAAAGCACTTAGCGGCAAAAAACGAAGTGTCTAATGGTGTCGCGTTCCACCGCCTTCGCCGCATCGGACGATTCCGGACAACAACAATTTTGCGACACCTAAGTGAATGAATTGCTCGGCAAGGTGTTTTTGATCGGGGCCGGACCGGGCGATCCGGGGTTGATTACCGTGCGCGGTCGCGAACTGCTCGCGCGAGCCGATGTGGTGCTCTACGACTATTTGGCGAGTCCGCTGTTGTTGCAGCATTGCCGAGCCGACAGCGAGCGAATTTGTCTGGGCCAGCATGGTCGTGGCAAACTATGGACGCAGGAGGAGATTAACGCTCGAATGATCGCGGATGCCCGAGCGGGCCGCCTCGTGGCGCGGCTCAAAGGCGGCGACCCGGCCATCTTTGGCCGGTTGGCTGAAGAGCTTTCGGCCCTCGTGGCCGCGCGTATTCCGCATGAAGTCGTTCCCGGCGTATCGGCGGCGACTGCCGTCGCAAGCTTCACGGGTCTGTCACTCACCGATCGCGACGCTGCTTCAAGCGTTACCTTCTTTACCGGGCAGGAATCGGGCGGAAAGAGCGCGACTGAAGCGCTCGATTTCACGGCCCTCGCCAAACTCCCGGGCACGCTGGTCGTTTATATGGGTGTTACGACCGCGCCCGTGTGGAGCGAGCAACTCCTTCTCCACGGTAAGTCGCCGGCAACGCCGGTGATCATCGTTCGCCGCGCGTCGTTGCCCGATCAGCAGACCTGGCACACAACGCTTGCCGAGGTAGCGAACCTGCTCGCACCCGGCGAGATTCGCCCCCCCGTATTGGCGATCATTGGCGACGTCGCAGTACAACGGCAGGCCGAGAACTGGTTCACAAGTCGCCCCCTTTTTGGCCAGACTGTTCTCATCACCCGGCCGGAAAATCAAGGCGGCTCATTGGCCGATCAACTCAGGGAACTTGGCGCGCGGATGCTTGTGCAGCCGGCCATCGAAATTGCACCACCCGAAGATTGGAGAACGATCGACGCCGCAATTGATCGGCTAAGCGATTTCGACTGGCTTGTCTTTTCTAGCTGCAACGGCGTGAAGTTCTTTCTACAGCGGCTCGACGAGCGCGATCTCGATGGCCGGGCGATTGGCCATGCAAAGCTCGCGGCGATCGGCCCCGCAACGGTCGCTGCCCTCGCGGAATACCATCTGCGCGCGGACCTGGTGCCCGATGAGTATCGCGCCGAAGCATTGGCCGAAGCGCTGGCCCCGCACGCGCGACAGGGAGCGGGCTTCCTGTTGCTGCGTGCCAGCCGGGGCCGCGAAGTTCTTTCGGAAATGCTCACCGCCGCGGGCGGTAGTGTCGAACAAGTCGTGGTTTACGAAAGCCGCGATGTTCCCACCGCGGACCCGCAGATTCTCGCCGCGCTTCAAGCGGGGCAGATTGATTGGACGACCGTCACCAGTTCCGCGATCGCCCGGTCGCTCGTGCGGCTGTTTGGCGAAGATTTGCGGCGGACCCAGCTTCTCGCGATTAGCCCGCTCACCGCAGATGTGCTGCGTGAGTCGGGTTTTCCACCCGCTTTGGTGAGTTCTAGGTACACCACGCAGGGGATGCTGGATGCGCTAAGCCGGCAAGCGGAGAGGCTCTAGCTATCGTACTGGTCAGCGAAACGGTGCGGGCTCAACGTCTGACGTTTGATGTTAACGGCATCACTCGGCCGATGCTTACCAATGGCCTGAAAAAGGGCCGTAACACTTCGCTCGGCCGGCGTACAAGTAGTGGTCGCCGGTTAGTAGCGTTCCCTCCCCACCTCCCTCCTGTGGAAGCGACCATGAAAATCCATTCCCCCGGTCCGTCGCCCAAAGTGCGTGCCACCCTCTATCTTCCGGCCGATCTGCTGGATGAAGCCCGCGATGCGGCGTTTCATCTGGCCGGTTATCCGGCTCGACTCACGCTCACGAAGTTTGTCGAGGAAGCCTTCCGCCGCGAGCTATTGCGGCTGAAGCAGACCTACCACGGCGGCGCCGACTTTCCGGCACGGACTGAAGATCTCAAGGGCGGCCGCCCCATCGCGGCCTGAGAGGTACCAGCCATGCCCCGCCACCATTTTGGCTCTCGCCGACTTCGGCGGGAAATCCAACGGGAAGCAAATGACCCTCCACCGCAGGTGTCCCACCTGCATGTAACCCTATCGTCCGCGACGAGCATCCTCTCAACCCGCGACGCGCGTCCGCTGGGAAATGAACTTGCTCAACTCCGCGCTCGGCTGTTGCAAATGATCATCGCGAATGAGTCGGCGCGACGCGCCACGAAGACCTTAAGCTAAGGCCCGTCCAGAAATGTGTCTGCGAGGTATGTGGGCAGGCCTTAGTGCCCGGTTCAATTATGTTTTTAGTTCAATCGGCCAGCGCCTCAAGCAAATCACGCGCGCGACGAGCCATCGCGGTGGCCGTCGCGCGCGTTGCGGCGCTGGCGGCATTACTGCCCGGCCCCTACGCAGACGCCCGTCCGTTTTGGCGGCTACAAGACCTGCTCGCGCCCCCCTCACGAGCGCTTGCCGAATCGCACGTTCCCCATCCCGCGGTGGCGCGAATTATTGTCCCTGAGCGCGACGGTACGGCGTTTGGCAGCGGGACGCTGGTTGACGTGCGGGATAAATACGGCCTGGTGGTAACCAACCATCATGTCGTGGGTCATGCTTCAGGACCAATTGAAGTCGTATTTCCCGGCGGCTTTCGCTCCCATGCGCGGTCCCTCAAGATGGATTCCGAATGGGATCTGGCGGCACTGGTTATTTGGCGGCCCGAGGAGATTACCCCGGTGCCGTTGGCGGCCCGCGCGCCGCAACCCGGCGACGTGCTCACGATCTGCGGCTACGGCCAGGGACAGTACCGCTCGATCACCGGCCGCTGCACCGATTACTATGCTCCCAGCGTCGGCATGCCCCGCGAGTTGGTGGAACTCGATGTGGAAGCCCGTCAGGGCGATTCCGGCGGGCCAATCTTCAACATTAAGAACGAGCTTGCCGGCGTATTATTCGGGGCAGGGCAGGGCACCACGCTCGGCAGCTTCGGCGGCCGTGTGAAAGGATTTCTGGCGACGGTCGCGCCCGATATTGGGACGGCAACGGACGATATTGTCGTGGCCTCGGCGGATGTCGATAGCGCGCCGCGGGAAGAGACCGCTAAGCCGCAAGCGGCGGAAGACTCACGGTTTGCGGATTGGAAGCCGGCGGAAACTAAGCAGGTTGGCGTGATGCCGGCAGCGGCACATGAGTCGAACACGTCGAGTGACACCCGTTCGCCGATAACACCGTGGATCGACAGATACGTGCCGATTTCGGCGTGCGCCGCCCTGGGCGCCTTCTTCGTGGTGTTCGTGCGACTGGTGAAGTGACGGGCGGCTATTTCCGCATCGGCAACTTCGCCCGTAGGTCCGGAATCACGTCGGCGGGAACGAATCGCGCCAGTTCTTCGTCGCTCGCCAGCGGCGTAATCTGCTTGATCAACGTGCTGGAAACGTGCGAGAACTCGTCGTCAGCCATCAAAAACACCGTCTCGATCTCCGGATCGAGCTTCCGGTTGGCGAGCGTCATGGTGAACTCGGTTTCCATATCGGATAGCGACCGCACGCCGCGAATAATTACCCGGGCTTCGCACTCGCGCACAAAACGCACGGCGAGGCCCGCGAACTTACGTACCGAAACATTGGTAAGTTGCTGCGTCGTCCGGCGAATGAGCGCCACCCGCTCGTCGGCCGTGAACAGCGACTGCTTTTCGACGTTGATGCCCACGCCGACGATCAACTCATCCACCAGCGGGCAGCTTCGCTCGATGACATTCAGATGCCCGAGCGTAATTGGGTCGAACGAGCCGGTGTAAACCGCACGACGAGATGACATGGGATATCCCTCACGTGATCGTAGGATGGACAATCATGTCCGTCCGAGGGCCCAAGGACGGACAGGATTGTCCACCCTACTCTATGTGACCGAGCGCAGCGCGTCGATAAGTCGCTCCAAATCGTCGTCGTTATTGTAGGCATGAGGGCTGATACGCAGCCGGCCACCGCGGCAGCTTAAAGCGACCCCGCCGGCCAGACAATGTTTGCGGACCCCCATCGGATCACGGCCTGGCAACTCGAATGCAACGATCCCCGATCGCTGCTCGCCGCCGCGATCGTCGAAGCCGCGATGCGACACCACGGTCGCGCCGAGTACGTGAAGCGCTTCGCAAGCGCGGTCGGTAAAATCCAGCACCGCCGCGCCAATTGCCGCTGCGCTCAGTCGATTGAGCAACTCCAGGCTGGCCCCTAAGCCAAGGTGCCCGACCATGTTCATCGTACCCCCCTCGTAACGACTGGCCGAGGGTTTGAGCTTGAGTTCGATGTGGCTGTAATCGTGGCTATGAACCACGCTGCTCCAGCCGACCCCGATGGCCCGCAAGCGGTCTAAATGCTCGCGCCGCACATAGAAGATTCCAGCGCCCTCGGGTCCGAGCAGCCACTTGTGCCCATCGGCGGCGAGAAAGTCCACCGGCAATTGCGCGACATCGAGCGGAAACACACCTAGACCCTGAATGGCATCGAGAAAGAACAGGGCACCCGCCTCGTGGGCGATCTCGACGATTCGTTCGATATCGTGGCGGTAGCCCGTCGCATAGCCAACCCAACTTACGGAGACGATTCGCGTTCGCCCGTCGCAGGCCGCACGGAGTTTATCGAGATCAAGCCGACCGTTATCGGTTTCCACGCGCCGAGTTTCGACACCTCGATCGCGCTGGTTAAGCCACGGGTACTGATTTGACGGAAACTCGTCGGCCAGAATCACCACATTGTCCCCCGGCCGCCAGTCGAGGCCCTCGGCTACGAGATTAATCCCGGCCGTCGTGCTCGGCACGAGCGCAATCTCGTCGGGGCGCGCATTGATCATCCGCGTCGCCGCTTCGCGGGTCTTTTCGATGCCCGCCGCCCACTCGGGCCAGATGGTGTCGCCCTCGTACTGCGCCTGCTGAAGCCACTGGCCGATCACCCGCGCCGCCGGAATGGGCAGCGGACAAACGGCAGCGTGGTCGAAATAGGCCCACGACTCGGTGACCGGCATTTCAACCCGCAAACGATTGCGCGTCCGAATGATCTCTGTTGTTTCTGCCATACGTTAGCCGCGACGCCCACCACGGCGGGCAAGCTACGTCCGACGGAGTGGAGCGCTTTTCAGAATGGGGTTCAATACAAGGGTGGCTGCCAGGGCCAAGTATGCCATACTTAAGGTAACGCCCTATCCGCCCCATTCTATGGCCTCCCACCTGGGTTTTGCCATGCAGGCATTTCATCAAACGCCAAAAATCCGAATTCAATTGCCGCGAATTGTCCTGTCGTGCGTTGCCATCGGAATTACGCTCGGCGCGACGGCCACGCAGGCCCAATCGCTCAGCGATTGGAAGACGCTGGCCAACCGCATGGTCGACGAAGAGATCGTCGGGGCCGGCGTGAAAGACCCGCGGGTCATTCGATCGGTGCGAGAAACGCCGCGGCACGAATTTGTACCCCTCGTTCAGCGGCAACGCGCTTACCTCGACATGGCCTTGCCGATCGGCGAGCAGCAGACAATTTCGCCGCCGTTTGTCGTGGCCTACATGACCGAGCAACTCGATCCCCAGCCCACCGATCGGGTGCTGGAGATCGGCACCGGCTCGGGCTACCAGGCCGCCGTCCTTAGCCCGCTCGTGAAGGAGGTCTACACGATTGAGATCGTGGAACCACTTGGCCGCAAGGCCCAGCGGACCCTTGAACGGATGAAATACGATAACGTCCACGTTCGAGTGGGAGATGGCTATCTCGGGTGGCCTGAAGCCGCGCCCTTCGACAAAATCATCGTCACTTGCTCGCCTGAAAAAATCCCGCAACCGTTGATCGATCAACTCGTTGAGGGAGGCCGCATGATAATCCCGCTGGGCGAGCGCTACCAGCAGAACCTGCACATCGTCCGCAAGGTCGATGGCAAATTGGAGCAAGAACCGCTGCAAGCCACGCTGTTCGTGCCGATGACCGGCACCGCCGAGGAGCAGCGCGAAGTGCAGCCCGACGCTATTCGACCGTCGATTTCCAACGGCAGCTTTGAAGAGTTGTTGGGTGACGGCGATCAACCCTCCGGCTGGCACTACGTGCGGCAAGCGCGCGTCGAGTCCGACTCGGCAGTGGCACCCGATGGCGAGCGCTTCATCACCTTCACCAACAAAGAACCCGGCCGCGGCTGCCAAGCCCTGCAAGGCTTTGCCGTCGATGGTCGCAAGGTGAAGGAGCTTAACCTTAGCTTCCAAGTTCGCGGGAAGGACATTCGGTACGGTCAGGCTCGCGAACAGTGGCCCTTCGTCATCGTGACGTTCTACGACGAACGTCGCCGACAGCTTGACAGCCATCCCGTTGGACCGTTCTTTGGATCGTTTGAGTGGACGAACCGACAAGCCACGCTCCCGGTCCCAGTCCATGCCCGGGAAGCAATCATTCGCATCGGACTGCTCGGGGCCATCGGGGAGTTTTCGCTGGATGATTTACAACTCGAAGCGCAATAGTTGAGTTGCGCCGCATTTCCCCGTTAGCCGCGACGCGGTGCCAAGTCTTCGAGGCGCAGCGGAGCGCTCCGCTCCGAAGATGAAGCTTGCCCGCCGCGGGGGGCGTCGCGGCTAACCGAAGCCGTGGGTTTATGCGGCTTGACGCAGTGGTATCGGTGCTGGCATGATATTCGCTGAAGTTTTTGCCCGCAGGTTTAGCTAATCGGCAAAATTGTGGAAAATACCCTAGGTTGCTTGAATTACGAAGCTTGGCTGCTATGCTCATTTAGCGTTGGCAAGAATTGCCATGTGGTCGTTTTTTACTGGGAGGAGATTTAGAACAATGTCTAGAACCGCGTGGAAACGCACCTGTTTGGCGGCGGTAACCTTGACCGTCGCCCTGGCGGGGGTCGAGGCCTCTGCCTTTTGGGGAAGTCATGGAAGTTGGGGTTCCTACGGTAGTTACGGCTCGCACGGCAGTTACGGCGGCCACGGCAGCTATGGCAGCCACGGGTCGTGGGGCAGCCATGGGGGACGCCGGGTTGGCCTGTTTGCCCGGATTCGTGCCCGCCACCACGGGTCGCATGGGTCGCATGGATCCTACGGCAGCCACGGGAGCCACGGCGGCTACGCCGTCGCTTACGCCAGCCACGGCAGCTACGGTGGCCATTCGAGCCACGGCAGCCACGGTGGCGGCGGTGTGATCTACGACAGCTACGACGACGACTCCGCCGTTGAAGTCGAAGCTGGCATGCCGGCCACCGACGAGCCGACTCCCGCCGAGGGAGCGGGCGTGCTGCGGGTGATTGTGCCCGCGGATGCCAAGGTCTTCGTGAATGATCAGCTTACGAAGGCGACTGGCACCGAACGCCAGTTTGTTTCTCGCGGATTACGCGGCGACCGTCAGTACAGCTACCGCGTCCGCGTCGAATTCGAACAGGATGGTCAGCCCGTGACCAAGACGGAAACAACCGTCCTCACGGCCGGCAGCAACGAGTTGCTAGCGTTTGATACTCAGCCGAGTGCCGAACAGATTGCGACGACGCTGAAGCTGCAAGTTCCGACCGCGGCGAAGGTCACCCTTGCTGGCGCTGAAACGAAGCAGACCGGTGCCGAACGGGAGTTTGTCACCACCAAGTTGGCCAAAGGCCAGGCGTGGGACAACTATCAGATCCGGGTGGAGATGGAAGTCGACGGAAAGCTCGTTTCCCAAGACCGGACGATCACCCTTCGCGGCGGTGAGTCGCAAGAGATCGCCTTCGATTTCGAGGGCGAGAAGCTGGCCCAGCGCTAGTTTCGCTTGCAAAAAAGCACAATTATTGACCCAGACCCTCGCATCGGCATTGACCGATGCGAGGGTTTTTTAGTTTATTGGCTGGGAGCTATTAGCTGTTAGCCAGAGTGATGGGCGATACAATCAATCTCAAGCTTTTCCAAATCCCACGGTCAGGAACTCCTTCTGGCTAACGGCAATAGCTAAGAGCTAACAGCTTCTCATGAGCACCGTTCGCAACCTGCCGGCCAAAGCTGCGCCGCCGACTGAGGCGAAGCGTCCGGCGCGGGAGAGGGCCGGCGCGGCGACCTGGAGCCGCTGGGTGCGCGTGCTGGTGAGCGTGTTGATTGCGTGGCACTTGCTGGCGGTGTTTTTGGGGCCGTTTTCCATTCCGCCCACGTCCGAGTCGATTTTCAATCTCGCGCAGTCGCCCCTGCTGAGTTGGTACATCCGCCCGCTTTACCTTCACCACGGCTATCACTTTTTTGCGCCGGACCCCGGTGCGTCGTCGTTGGTGCGATATCGAGTTACCGGCAAAGATGGCAAAGAAATAACGGGCCAACTCCCCGACCTCGAACGCCAGAGGCCTCGGCTGCGTTATCACCGCTACTTGATGCTTGCTGAGCAGGCCAAACTCGCCATTGGCAATGAACCAATCGAGCAACGTGCCCAAGCGATGCTGCGCGTCTACGCCCAACAGTTGCTTCGTAAATACGACGGCACGGAGGCTCGGGTCGAGTATGTAATCCACGACATGCTCAGTCCTGGGGAAGTGCGCGACGGGATGAAGCTTGATGACCCACGTACTTTTCGCGTCGTCGAGGTCGTGAATCAAACAGCGAACGATTTAGAAGCGCCGTTGACGCTCCCCCACCGCACGACCAGTGACTCGAATTGGCAGGCGGGCGAGTCAACGCCGTCAGGGAGCGGGCAATAATGGGAGTTTGGCAACGCACTCGCGAGTATTTCAACACGCTCGCAACGGCATGGGATGAATTTTGGTTCACGCCGACCGACCCGGCGACGCTTTCGTTGATTCGCGTCTTCACTGGTGCGATGCTCTTCTACACCCACCTAATCTGGTCGTGGGACTTAATCGCGTTCTTTGGGCCAAATGGTTGGCTTCCACTGGAGGCCATACGTCCCGTAAGCGATCCTTACTCGTGGACCTTTTTCAATCTCATCGGCTCCCATTGGCTACTTTGGACCGTTCACTTAGCCAGTCTACTGATCTTCTTTTGCCTGATGGTCGGCCTGTTTAGCCGGACGATGGCCGTGCTGGCGTTTATCACAGCGATTTCTTACGCCACCCGCGTTACCCCCGGGGCGTTTTGGGGCCTCGATAAAATCAACTGCATGCTGGCGATGTACCTAATGCTCGGCCCGTGTGGGGCACGTTACTCGCTCGACCGACTGTGGCAACTGCAGAAGGGATTCGCCCCGGAGGCTGCCCCAAGCATCGCGGCGAATGTTGCCATTCGACTCATCCAAATTCATCTATGCATCATCTATCTGTTCTCGGGACTTGGAAAGCTTCAAGGAGACTTCTGGTGGAACGGCGCCGCCGTGTGGTATTCCATTGCCAACCAGGAGTATCAATCGCTCGACCTCACTTGGCTGGCGAACTATCCGGCCATTATGGACCTGTTGACTCATGCCACGGTATTTTTTGAAGTGTTCTACTGCTGTTTAATTTGGCCGCGACTGACGCGGCCGTGGATGCTGCTCGGGGCGGTTGGGATCCACGGTTTCATCGCGTTGGGATTGGGCATGATGACCTTCGGCTTGGTGATGCTGATTGCGAATCTGGCGTTCATCTCACCGGCCACGGTGCGGCGATGGGTTGACCCATTGGCGCGGCGGATTTCGCTCGCGGTCGTCGGCGACGGGACAGGGCAGGGAACTCGTGAACCCGCGCGGGCATAGCGCGGATCACACCAAATCGTCCTGCATCGCCACAAAACGCCGCAGCAGCGTTTGCAGGCATTGGTCGATCTCGTCGGCCGGCGGCGCGTCATGCCGGTCGGGCAGCTCGCGAAAGCCAGACCATTCGAGCCGGACGGGCCAGTCCTGGACTTCCGCGGTTTGGTTCACCCGCTGCAGGACACGTAGTGCCCAGAAGGCACCGAAGGCGTTTCGGAATCGGAGCCAATGGTGGGAAGGGGTCAGGGGTCGGGGGTCAGGGGCCAGGGAAGAAACTGCCCGTTGGTAAAGTACCCAGGCCAGTCCGACGGCGGCAAAGAGAAGCCAAGCGGCGATGGTCGTGGCGTACTTGCCGAGTGATTTCCAATCGAGCGAGTCGCCCAATAGCAAACATTGAGCGGCGGCAAAAAGCAGAACACTGCCGGCATGTCTCGTTGGGAGGTAGTTGAGCAACTCCAGCGCGAGCAAGACGGCGAGGAACAGCAGCCAGGCGGCGAACACATTGAATGGTTGTCCGCTGGTGAAAAGTTGGTGCTGCCCTACTGGAATGGCAAGCACGACCCACAGCGAAAGAACGATCCATTGCCAACCGCGGTCCTGCGGTCGTTTCGCGCCCATGACGGCCATCATCGGACAGAACGTGCCGACGACCGCCAGATAGCGCCAAGGCTCAGCCGCGGTTTCGGGGGATTGGGCGAGCCAGAGTTCGATCGCCGCCCAGAAAGCTACCGCCGTCATCGACCAGACCCACGGCCCGATCAGGGTCGTCGCCATCAACCGACGCCGGGCTGGCCAGAGCAACGCCAGGGTCGCGATCAACGGCGGAAGCGGAGAGGCAAGCATTTGCTATTGAGGACGAAGAGCTGTCGGCTGTCGGCTATCGGCCAGAAAAACCGGTGGCCAACTTCTGGTCGATAGTCAAAGAAATGCAGGCATCAAGAGCAGCAATCGTTGGTCGTCGCGCCCGCACATCTTACCAGACCGGAAGACGCCGAATCGGCTGATGTCGGTTCGGGCGGGCGGCCGATACCTTGGTTGACGAATTTACGGGAGGGTGAAACACACCGGTGTTTTGCTTCAGGATAGAGGTCATGGCAAGGTGACGGATCGGCTTGCCATGACCTTTTTTATGCGCGCTGCGCCATATGCCGAAAACACGCTTCGCTACGAGGAGTCCGCGTCGCGGCTAACGGACTACTTCAGTTGCTCGCGGAGGGCTTCGGCTTCGGCTCGTTGGACGAAGATTCCCTTGAAGGCGAGTGCCGCATCCAGGAACTTCTTCGCATTCTCGTTGTCGCCGCGCTGCGTAAGCAGCTTGGCCACCAGGAAGTTTGCGTCGGCACTGAGTGCTCCCTTTTGAAATGCGCTCTGCAGGGCCTGAGTTGCCTGGCGCCCTTGCCCCAGTTGAAACAACACCCACGACAGGGTCACATTCACATCGGGGTTGTTCTCGTTCAGCCGGTGGTTGATGGCGGCGAACTCCCGCGCCCGGTTCTTCTTCTCCGGCTCCGGCTGCTCAATCAAGAGCAGCGCAAGCTGGTTGTAAACGTCGCGATTGGAGGGTGCGAGGTTCAGCGCCTGCATTAAGAATTGCTCGGCGGGACCGGGCTTGCCGGCCATTTTTGCGGCAACCCCGCTGAGTAGCCAGACGTTGGCCGATTTGGGCGCCGCCTTTTGGGCACTCGCCAAGATGGTCTCCGCCTTGGAAATATCGCCTTGCTTGATTAGCCACTGAGAGTACGCGAGCAGGGTCGTCTCATCCGTCTTGTTCTCGGCAAACGCTCGCTCAAACGATTGCTGCGCCTCAGCAGGCTTGTCTAACCGGTCGTACATCAGCGCCGCGGCGACCAGCGGATTAGGGAGCTTTTCGTTGAGCTTGTGGGCTTCGACAAACGCGGTGTATCCCTCCGACGCTTTGTCCTGCATGAACAGAACTTGGCCGAGCCGTTCATGTGCATTGGCGCTATCGGGTTCCACTTGGAGCCAAGCTCTTAGATCGGCGTCGGCTTGGGCCCAATTAGTACGCCGCTCGGCGATGGAAGCCCGTCCGGCCCGCGCGCGAATTTCAAAATTTCGCTTCCGCTTCGGATTCGCTTCATACGCTGTGGCAAGGTCGACCGCTCGATTGAACAAGGCATCGGCGATGATCGTCTGCCCCACCTGGAACGCCTGTTCGCCAAGAATCAGGTACGGCTCGGGGTCGGTGCCATCCTCGGTCACGGCCTGTTCGAGAGAGGCTTGGCCGGACGGTGCATTCCCCGACAGAAAATGCATCTTGGCGAGCATCAAGTTCACGGGCGGCAGGCTCTTATTTTTTTGGCGCGCCGCTTCAAGAAACGTGGTTGCCCCCAACAGGTCGTTGTTGCTGAACCGCTTGATCGCTTCGCCAACATCGGAGAAACGAGGGTCGTTGGGTTCCGACACGGCGTCGCCGATCAGCACCTCGGTGGTGATTTGCCCGCTGACCGAATTCGCTGAAGCGATGACGGCCAGAGCGGCCAAGGTGGCACATGCGGACCAACGCCGCAGGCGGTTCGCCTCACGCATACAGCGGAGGCCGAAAGAAGAGCATTGCATGGGATTTTCCTCGTTATTTTTGGGACGAGCGCAATAGCGCTCACTACACGGGCCGGTTATGAGAAAGTTTGGCTTACACCATCGCCGATTGTACTGAATTCCGGCCGCGCCGACATCCGCTCGAGGATGACCATTCCGTACAGAGCGTTCAAATTGGTGGGTTGTGTCGATTAGTCCGTTGAATTGGCTCCGCTCGACTTGGCAGGGGGGCTGGCCTATATTAGAAGTCATTCTTGCCGGGCGGCGCGGCCCCGAGTTTGGTCTTTCTTTCTAGGAGCGCTACGTTGATTGTTGGGCCGGTGTTCACCCGCGAGGCGGTCACCGCCCCCCGTCGGCTGCGATTTTTTGCAGTCCGGACGCTGGCCGTGGCAACTCTGCTGGGCCTCGCTTTCACCGCCTGGCAAATTCTGGTCGGCGCCCAACAGATTAGCAATCCAGGCGATTTGGCGCGGTTTGGTTCGGCGGTGTTCCGAATACTGGCGCCCCTGCAATTGGCCGTCGCGGTACTCTTTTCCGCGTTGCTGACGGCTGCGGCGGTCGCCCAGGAAAAAGACCGCAAAACCCTGCTGTTGTTGCTGATCACGCGGCTAAGCAACTCGGAGCTAGTCCTGGGTAAGCTGCTGGCGAGTTTGGTCATGGTGCTGGTAACCCTTGCGGCAACCACGGCCTTTTTCATGCTGCTCGCGCTCACCGGCGGGTTTAGCTTCTGGCAGATTGCGCGGGTGATGGCCGTCACGGCCGCCAGTGCGCTGGTAGCGGGGAGTCTAGGCTCTACCGTGGCGTTGTGGCGCGAGAAAACATTTCAGACGTTGGCGATAACCGTTCTCGCCATATTCCTTTGGTTGTTGACGTGGGAAATCGTAGCCAGCGGTGCCGCGGGAGATATCCTGTTTGGAGTTTCCACCAGCCAACTGGCCTTGGCGATGAGCCCCTGGCAAGCGATGCAGGTCGCTGTGGAACCGGGCTTCGCCGAGGCGGGCACCGGCGGTCGGCCTGACCCAGTCGGAACGTTCCTCTTGAGCGCGGGCATCGGGATGCTGGTCTTGAACGGACTGGCGATTGCGCTCGTCCGCGTGTGGAATCCATCGCGGGAGGCACAGCCACGAACTGAAAGCGACGAATCGCCGCCAGCGGAAGTAGAACCCAGTGTCGTGGCGGTCGCCCGTGGCCAACAGGCGATTGCTCACTGCGCCCCCGGCAAGGTCCGCCACGTTTGGGACAATCCCATCCTGTGGCGGGAAATCCGAACTTGGGCCTACGGCAAGAAGATCATTGTGGTGCGGGTTGCCTACTTGCTGATTTTCGCACTGTGCGCGTTGGCGGTCCGCAACCTTGGAATCAATCAAGACGGCGCCGATGCACGGGCAGCGATTCCGCCCCTCGCACAGCCGCTGGCTCCGTTGTTGGTCGTCAGCGTATTGCTCGTGAACGCACTGGCGGTTACCTCGATCACGAACGAACGCGACGGAAAGGCGCTCGATCTGCTGTTGGTGACCGATCTCACTCCCCGCGAGATTATTTTCGGCAAACTTGGCGGTGTGGTTTACAACTCGAAGGAAGTAATCTTTCTGCCGCTGGCCCTGTTCGCGTACTTGTGGTGGCGAGGCCAACTCTCGTCCGAGAACTTCGTATTCTTGGCGGTTGGGTTACTTGTGATGTTTGCCTTCGCGGCGATGCTGGGGCTTCACGCGGGAATGGCCTACCCGAATTCTCGCCATGCCGTCTCCACCAGTTTGGGCACCCTGTTGTTCCTGTTTCTTGGCGTTGCCACCTGCATGCGCATGATGCTGGCCTTCAGCCAATCGTTCCAGCATCAGTACCTGGCCTTCTCCGGTTTCATGGTCGGTGGCGGAGTAGGACTGTTTGCCGCCCTGGGAGTTCGCAATCCCTCGTCGGCGATTGCGCTGGCTTCGTTCGTCGCGCCGTTTGCGACGTTCTACGTGATCACGAGCTTTCTGATTGGAAGCTATTTCGCGGCGTTTCTGGTCACGGCGGCAACATACGGCTTTGCGACGCTGGCCATGCTAACGCCGGCGCTTTCCGAGTTCGATGTTGCTACCGGTCGATCCGTTCCTCGCGACGAAGCGTGACAACGGCTGCCGCTTGCGGCTTAGCGGCTGTAACCCAATGACTTCATCACGGCCAGCATTTCCTCGAAGGTAATGAACCGGCGTCGATGGCGAATTTTGTAATCGTCAATCGCTTGGGCAAGCTCCGCCGCGTCGGGTGAAAGATCGTCGTGGCTGTTGGCGAATTGCCGCCGCTCCACGCCGGGAGCGACGCCCGTGGAGAATCCGCTGCGACGATCAATTAACACAGGCGCGTCTTCAGTAACGGCGGTCATCATTAGATCCTTGCGAGGTACGTGCGCATTGGCGGCCGCTAGCTGCCGCCGCTTAACAAGGATAGGTCGCGAATCCGTCAAACGCCCGGACATCCGCCAGCAATTTTGGACCACCGAGTCGTGCCGCATTATCGGCACGATCCGCAAAGGTGCGAGGTGGCGCGACTAACGGAGCGTTGTGCCCGATGACGCAGCCGTTAGCTTCCCCAATAGTTCCCGGCTGGGTGCATGGTTCGCGTCGAGCGCTACCGCCTCCTGCACGGCGGCGATGGCCGCCTCGGGCCGACCCGCGGCATATTCCGCCTGGGCTATTAGGCAACATAGATCGGCGCTCGGCGAGCCGCGGCTTTTCACGAGAGCGAACCGCTCGCTCGCTGGAATGGCCAGCCCCATTGTTAAATAGGCTTTTCCCTCCAATACGACCGCCTCGAGCGGCTCGTCGCCGGGCGGATGCGCGTCGAGCAGTCGATGCACCGTGGTTAAGCACCGTTGCGGCTGGCCTTGCTGATAGTACAGATTCGCCAAATCGATGAGCAGGTCCGGTGCCGAGGGAGAAAACTGCAGTGCCCGTTGCAGATCGGCTAACGCTTGCTCCGGCTGTTTTTTCAGCCACCAACCACGGCCACGAAGCGCCCAGGCATCGGGCAGCTTGGAATCGAGGGCGATGGCGCGGTTGGCTCGCTCCATCGCTCGCTCGTGATCGCCTATCGCCAGCAACATTTCGCCGGCGCGAACGGCTAGCGCGGGATCCGTGGGTGCGAGTGCTCGGGCCGATTCGATGTGTCCAATCGCCTCACGGCTCGCACCACGTTGCCACAGAGCTTCTGCCAAATAGCGGTGAGCTTCGGGATCGGAAGGAACGGCCGTCACCGCTTGTCGCAGAAGAATCTCGCCTTCCTCCCAGCGGCCGGTCTCGAGGGCCGAGATTCCCTGCCGCGCCAATTGCCGCCCCGTCGCAACCGCTTCCTGGGTGGGCGCTTGCCTGCCCATCGACCGGCATCCGACGACCCCCAGGCACGCGACCGCGAGCACTGCGCATCGACTATGGAACCAAGGCGGCATATCCAACCCATCGCACAAAGAACACCGCGTTTGAGGCCTCGACGCGGAAAGTGGCTCGCGATGGTAGCAGTGTCGGAGAAGCCTGACAATTGCGGCCAGCGATCTAATGAACTGCCTGCGGCGGTAGCACGCGTTTGAAAGATTTACATGCTCGGGGGCATTCGGGGCGAGCAACCAATCGGTTGCCAAACGTGGCGATCGCAGCAACGTAGAGGCAAATCAAGGCTAAAATCACGACCGGCAAAGTAACCTACGGCATTTGGCACGGTAACTGCATTACTCGATCAACCGTTGGCAAGCGTCTCAACCGCTCGCCCATCGATTGCAACGCCTCCTAAAAAAACGGAACCGTGAATCTTAGCAGAGTTGTCGTCGGGGTATGACGACCATCGCCCGCCACGGGAAGCTGCATTTTCATGGCCATAAGGATCCGGTTGGCATCCCTCGCAGGGCCAACCGGATCCTTTTTTTGTTGCACCCCTTTAGCCGCGTTCGCTTGCGACGCGCTCTCCCGATTCGATATCAACGAAAGAATCGCGTCGCAAGCGAGCGCGGCTAAACTAGCTATTCTGAAGTCATCTTCCGCAGCAACCAGTCGCCCCAGCGGGGGCTGATCTGGCTGAGTGCGAACAGAATCCTCGCGCGGCTCGGAACGACAAGCTCCGCTTGGCGGCGTTCGCACGCGGTTAACATCTTGGCCGCGAGCAGATCGGGATCGATCGCTTTGACCCGCGCGCCGCCGCCAGGCCGATGAGCAGACTCGGGAACACCGGCCGACGCATAGCGGGCAAGGGCGTCGTTGCGGGCAATCGGCCCCGGGCAGACCAACAGCGTGTGCAGACCTCGTGGCCCCAGTTCAAGACGCAATTGCTGGGCATAGGCCGCTAGCGGGAACTTGCTCGTCGGATAGGCGCCTAGGTACCGCGGGGCGACACGGCTGGCAAGGGAACCGATCAACACCAAGTGGCCACGCGATGCGAGCAAGTGTTCGGCGGTCGCGCGCACCAAATCGGTCGCCGCCAGGAAGTTGACTTGCCACAAATCGTTAAACTCTTCGCGCGTGGTGGCGAGCACTTCACCGCGCATCGAGCGCCCCGCTGCATGGCAGACGAGGTCGAGCCTGCCGAAGCGTTCCAGCCCCGCGTCGACGGCCTTTGTCACCTCCGCCGGCTGTGTCACGTCCGCCGCGACCGGCAACACTTCGGAGCCGAGCGATTGGGCCGCCGAGGCGAGCGCGGCCTCGCCCCGTGCCACCAGAATCACTTTCGCGCCGCGCTCGACCAACTGGCGAGCAACGGCCAGCCCCAGCCCCGACGAGCCGCCGGTCACCAAGGCCACCTTCTGCTGCCAATAGGTCATGCTAAATAGCCGACCCATCCTGGGTCGGTGGTGATGCCCGCTTCATTCCGGCCAGGATGGCCGAATTGAAGAAATGCGGCCAGGATGGCCGGGCTATATAACGATCTTATACGCCTCGCGTTGCGGGCGCGACACGAACGACGCGGCTTGTTCGTCGCCGACCACTTGCTCCGTCTCCGGATCCCAGTTCACGGTCTTGCCCAGCCGCAGCGCGATGTTCGACAAGTGGCACGTCGTCAGAATCCGATGATGCGAGAAGACATCGGAAATCGGCTCCTCGCGCGACTTCACATTATTGAAGTAGTTCTGCATGTGGTGCGTGGGCTGCTGGCCTTTGTAGGCCTGCTGAAGGGCATCCTCCGGCAGCGGATTCTGCGCCAACTCCTCGACCGCCGTGCCCGAGACCCTTTCGCGATTCACAAACAGCCGACCCTTGCTTCCTTCAAACAGCACGCCGTTGCCGAAGTCCGCCAAGCCCGGTTCATTCACCGAGTCTTGAATTCGCATCTCGAAGCCGTTCGCGAATTGGCACTTAAGCTTGAACTTCACGGCGGTGTTGAACGAATCGTCCACGAGGGGATACCCGTCTTTGAACGCCACGGGGTGTTCGACCGATACGGGTTCAATCGTCACCGGGCTGGTGTTGTCGTTGCCGGTGACCCACTGCGCGATGTCCACGTGATGCGCGCCCCAGTCGGTCAGTTTGCCGCCCGAGTAGTCGTACCACCAACGGAACGTGTAGTAGACCCGTTCGGGAATGTAGTCGTTGAGCGGTGCCTGCCCGAGCCACATTTCGTAGTTAAGCTCCGCGGGGCACATCAGCTTTTTGAATGGCCCGCCGACGTCGCCGCCGCCAATCGCCACCCAGGCCCGCTTCACGTCGCCGATCCGTCCGGCCCGCACAATTGCTACCGCCTTGAGAAAACCGTCCGCGTCGGACCGCTGTTGCGTGCCAACTTGAAACACGCGCTTGGTTGACTTCGCCACTTGGCAGATTTGTTTGCCTTCCTCGATCGTCAGCGTCAACGGTTTTTCGCAGTACACGTCTCTGCCCGATTGCATCGACTCGATGGCGGTCTTCGTGTGCCAGTGATCGGGCGTGGCAATGATCACCGCATCGATGTCTTTGCGCTCCAGCAGTTTGCGATAGTCGGAGTACTGCTCAGGCTTGCCCGCTTTGGTGTCCTTCAATTGATCCGCGGCCCGGCGAACGTTTCGAGCATCCACGTCGCACACGGCGACAATGTCACAGAGATCTCGGGCGTCCTGCAGCAGCCCTTGGCTACGATCGCCGACGCCGATTGCCCCCACGCGAATTCGATCGCTCGCCGCCGGCTCCTGCGCCTTCACGGCCGAAGTGAACCAATACGGCGCCAGCGCCGCCGAGGCGGCGGTGATTGATGTCGAGTGCAAGAAATGTCGCCGGTTGGGAGTGGAATCGTTTTTCATAGGATTGGTCCCCGATGTTGGTTAGCGGAATCGCCGTAGTATAACCAGCCGTAAACGCAAATGCCACGCGCCGTAGCGCCGTAGGTCAGGCTGTGCCTGACTTTTTGAGGAAGCAGTCCAAAGTCCAAAGAAACGTCAGGCAGAGCCTGACCTACGGTGATGGCTCAAACTTTGTCACCTCCCAATACACCTCCGGGCCGCCGCCGCGAACTGCCCGGTGAAAGACTTGTGGGTATCCGTAGACCGGGTCGAACTCGCAGCGCAACCAAAGCTGCGTTCCTTGAGCGGCATCCATTTGGTTGACCGGATCCTCGGCCAGTTCCAGTTCGCGCTCGATCGTATCAAACATGCCCGGCACCGACCACTCGCCCCACACGCGCTCCTGATTAGGCGTAATACCATCGCGTGTCATTGCGATCGGTTCGCCATTTTCCATCTCGATATGCACCGGGCCAGGTCGCGTGCCGCCCAATTTGATGTCCATCGTGTAACTCGCCGGCCCCGTCTTAGCCCACTTCGATTGCGCTTCGGCCAAGCGCTCCGGTGTCAGTTCCGGCAACCGCTGGGCAAATACAAAATACAACACGGCCACCACGAGCGCGATCGCCAACAGCCCTAACAGTAGCGCGGTGACGGCCGTGGTCGTCGCGCGGTTGCGGGAATGATCTACCGAATCAGCGCTTTGTGCAGACATACGCCTCTCAGTTGTGACGACTGTGACGGTAACAAACAGGACCGGAAAGGCCCGCCCCTCTGGCAGCTCACCGTTTCCGGGTATCCCAGGCTGCGGAAAGTATGGTTTCTAAGCACCTCGTTTAGCAATCGGCCCAAATAGCGTGCTGGGGCCATTGGCCGTTTCCGACTTGGGAACCACAATACATGACCGCTACGCTCACGACATCCCCGGCGGCTCTTTGGGAACCGTTCGTTTTCGCAGCCTCGACGGCAATCATGGCCTACACGCCTCAAGAAATCGAGAATCGCGCTCGGACGAAGATCGTCGCGACCGTTGGACCCGCGTGCGCCGATCCCGAGATTCTCGTCCGCCTGGCCCAAGCGGGGGTGGATGTGTTCCGGCTGAATATGGCTCATGCGGGGCCGGACGAACAGCAGGTACACGTCGACAACATCCGTCGCGCGAGCGAAATGCTCGACCAGCCGATCGCGATTCTGGTAGATCTTGCTGGACCGAAATTCCGCCTCGGCGAATTGCCCGATGATCGCGTCTTTTGCGAACGAGGTGCCGAGTTCTTTTTCATCTCGGGGCGCCCACCGGCGGCGCCGAACGAGCTTACAAGCTCCTACGCTCCGCTGGTGCGAGAGTTATCCGTAGGCGATCAAGTGATGCTCGCCGATGGCACGGTCAGCATGGTGGTCGAAGCCAAGGAACCAGGTTGCGCGCGCTTGCGGGTCACGCAGCGCGGCACGATCCGCAGCCGACAGGGGATTAACCTGCCTGGCATTAAGCTTAGCGCCCCGGCCATCAGCGTCGTCGATCATCAGCACGCCATCTGGGCGGCTCAAGCGGGCGTCGATTTCGTGAGTCTCAGCTTCGTCCGCGCGGCGGACGAGGTCCGGGCGCTCAAAGACATTCTGCGGTCCAACGATTCCGATGCTCGGGTCGTGGCCAAGATCGAAAAACGTGAAGCGCTGCTTCGGCTGGAAGAAATCGTCGCCGCCGCCGATGCCGTGATGGTCGCCCGCGGCGACTTGGGCGTTGAGATCGACGTCGCACAAATGCCGGTCGAGCAGAAGCGAATCATCCGCACCTGTCACCGCTATCAGAAGCCGGTGATCATCGCGACGCAGATGCTCGAAAGCATGCACGAATCGCCGCGGCCAACTCGGGCCGAAGCGACCGACGTGGCCAACGCCGTCCTCGACGGAACCGATGCTTGCATGCTCTCGGGCGAAACGGCCATCGGGAAGTTCCCCGTGGAAGCCGTGCAGATGATGAATCGCATCGCCCTGGCAACCGAATCGAGCATCGCCGAGCGCCCGCCTCGGCCGATGGATCCGAATCCCGCGCCGTCGCTTCAAGAAATCACGCGCGCCGTCGTGCATGGGGCAGGTGCAATGGCATACATCCTCAAGGCCAAGCTGGTGGTGGTGGCGAGCCACTCCGGCGGCACGGCGCTGGCGCTTTCGCAGCATCGCAGCTTCATCCCCACGATTGGCGTCAGCACCCGCGAAGCGACGCTTCGTCAAATGTGCCTCTACTGGGGTGTCACGCCGCTGCGCGGCGCACCGGCCCGCGACATGCAGGGCCTCATCCGCCACACCGACGAGTGGGCCTGCCGCACCGGTTTCGCCCGCCGCGGCGACCGCGTCGTCATCGTCGGCGGCTCGCACCTCGCCGCCGGCCCCAACGCCACCGAAATGGTCTCCGGCGTGCATGACATTGTGATCGTGCATGAGGTGGAAGGGTGAGGGGTGAGGGTGCGGGAGGGAGGGGGCCGGGGTAGGTCAGGCTTTCAGCCTGGTGTCTTCTCGCAGGTTGGCTGGAAAGGCTGAACTACGGGATTCGGGTTTCCGAATTTTGTCCGGAAAACGCAACTCGCGATTGATGCGGACAAAACTCATTTCGCGATTGTACTCCGGGAAAAACGGATAAGATTTTGTCCGCCGCCGGCGGACACGGGTGGACAGAATTACGAACCAATCAGTGGCCGGGAATCCCAAGACGAGACGACGGCGTCGGTAGAGACTCGCGAGTTTTGCGCAGTGCCGCGAAAGTGAGTTTTTGTTTTCAAAACGTGGTGAGTTTTGAGCGGTAGCGCGCTCCGCTGAGCCTGAAAATTGAGGCGATTCCACGAATCGGGGCGATCACAACTCATGGCGTTTGCTTACATTTCGATGGGGTACTGGCGGACGCTTTGGGGTCACAACTCGAGTTTTGCGCGGGACGTAGTCGCGGCTTCCAGCCACCGTTTCGCGGCATCTTAGTCACCCGTCGCTACAATGTTCACATGTTCATAATGTGCTGATCATCATAGCAGAAAGGCGGCACTTTTTCTACAAGAAAGTTGAAAAGAAAGCGCGCCGGCAGAGTATTCACGACAAAGTAAACGCTCTAGACCTTCAGGGGAAAGATGCGGTAGAATAAAGGTATGACGCTCACCATCGATCTGCCTGCCGATGTCGAATCGACGCTGCGAAGCCAGTACGGTTCCAGTCTCGAAGAACGGGCCAAGCAAGATTTGGCGGCCGCTTGGTTCAGCGAAGGCCGCATCACGTCGCGACAGGTGGCCGGCCTGCTGGGAATGTCGCTGTTCGATGCGCATGCCTTTCTAAAGAGCCGCGGGGCATCGCTGCCCATGAACGTCTCGGAGGTGGAATCCGATCTTGAGTCACTGCGTGAGACGGCCGGATCGTGATCGTCGTTTCTGATACCGGCCCGCTCGCGTTTTTGGTGGAGATTGGAGTCGCTGATTGCGTGCCGAAATTGTACGGCGAGGTCGTTATACCGCCTCCGTTCATTCCGAGCTATGCCACGAACAGTCGCCGGCGACAAAGTGGGCCAATCAGCCGCCCGAATGGCTTCGGATCGCCAGTCCGCAACCGGCTTCGTTGACCCTCAGCTTGGACGCGGGAGAACGAGACGCAATCGCATTAACCCTTGAACTTAGCGCCGACCTGATCCTGCTGGACGAGAAGCAAGGGCGGAAAGCTGCTCAGGCAAACGGACTCAAGGTAGCGGGAACACTTGCCGTGATCTTGGATGCAGCGACGCGCGGCCTATTCGACGGCGAGGATGCCATCGATCGACGCTTCAATACTAATTTCTACGCTTCGGCGGAATTGCTTCAGGCTGTGCGACAGAAGTTGACCGAGAATCGGCATTGACCGCGGCAGCTGTGTGCTGGCCAATCGTGGACGCCGACTGACAGGGGAGTTGCTTTTCTAAAACTCCTGCGCGGTTCGCTTTGCAATGATCTCTACCCACCGCTACACTCGTCTAGATCGTTAGCCCCGCTTTCTTTTTCATAAACTGATTGGAGGGCCCAAGTCGTGGTCATCTTCATCGAGGACGACGAAGCCTATTTGCAGTGGATCGATCAGAATCCGAGTGGCTTCGTCGTTAACGCGCAGCGACGACCGACACCGGCGTACCTGATCTTGCATCGCGCGACTTGCCCGCATATTTCAACTGGGTGATGTCAAACTTCAAATGCGACAACTTTGAGGCTGAGTCGCGGGCTGATTTTCGAAGCTGCTAGCAGTTCGGCTCTAGAATTTTCGGGGAATCGTGAACAAACGTCGAAAACCCCTTCAAATCCAGGGCGTTTGGCTTGTTGCATTTGAAGTTTGAACTCACCACTGACAATCGCGAGAATTGGACCACGAAGCAATACATAAAGATTTGCTCGGGCAGCAGCGACCAATTGCATTCGTGGGCGCGAGATGAAGTAGGGGGAGAATTGAAGCCTAGTTGCTATTGCTGTCGAGCGTCGCAACCACAAGCGCCGCTTGCAAGGGTCCAGCACACTCTGCCGTTAGCACCACCGTCGAATGAGAACCAGACTTGGAGGTTTTGGCGACCGAAAACCGAACTTGCAAGAATCGAAAACCTCGCCCCACTCAAGGCGAGTTGGGAAAAATCAACCGACCCCAGCCAAGTCCGTCTGCGAGAATATCGCGAGTTGGTGCGCGAAGCGTTACTGGTCTCACTAGATCAAGATTGTCTTTACTTGCACCTTCAGGTTGGAATGCCACCATTTGTCGATCTTCTCCGCGGCAACGATCTTGAGAACTACCTGACTCCGCTCTTCGAATGCGGGTGCTTGCCGGCGTCCCAGTTCCGATTGGTCTCAGCAGAAAAGACAGCTGGAGGCAGTTCTAGCCTTGCACTCGGAATAGCCGAGTCGGAAAGCTCTGATTGCGACTTGGGCGATTGCTGTCACTTCTCCATTTGCCCGGACACAATGCCTTCCAATGACAGTGGATTCAAGGCAGAGCTACGAAGCGCAATCGCTGCATGCGGACATCCTCCACTTTCAGACGGCGAAGTCGAAATGCAGGTGGTGTGGAGATGCGCGCTGGGCCGTCGCAGTTGGTTCCGACTTTGGAAATCGACTGGCGATGCGATGGGGCCAATACTCGGGGAATATCAGAGGAAGAATCAATTCGATCCCAAGGACGACCGGATTACCAAGTTAGCGTTACAGTTCATACCCGATGAAAGCATGGGCAACCGCATCGAAATCGGAATGTGGTGGCGGATGAGATAGCAGAACGGTCGATTGCGGCCGGCTTGGCGCAAGCTACTCTGCATCGCGATCATCACAAATGCGACCCACCGCCCGGCCGCCGCACGCGCAGGAAGTTCGTGCGCTTGTTCATCGGCAGCGCCTGCAGCCGGCGAATCTGCTCGACAAGGGCGCGTTCGCTTTCTTTTTTTAAAGCGTCTTCTTGAGCTTTTCTACTTGTCTTGCTCATCGAGGGTTTTTTCCAGGATGTCCAGCACTGCCAAGTCGCGAGCGCGACCGGCGGCACGCTTGCTGCTGATGATATCAGCAAGACTTGCGATCTTCAATTCGTGTTCGCCGAACGAGACCGACTCCGCGCGAGAACGTAGCCCCTCAAACGATCGAACGCCGTGCAGTCGAGCCATGAAATCAAGCTGGATGCCTTGATCGTCGTTGACGACCCGGTAGAGGTCCGACACGGGATAGTAAGGCTTCAGAATACTCGCGTCCAAGCTTCGAGCAATCGCCTTAAGCTTCTTCAAGTTCGCAGGCGTCTTGCGGAACATGAAGTCGATGTCGAGCGTCGTCACCGGTGCCCCGTGAAGTGCCGCTGCGGCGTTACCGACCATCACCGCTTCGAGTCGGTGCTCCGCCAGGACAATCGCAACCTTGTTGAGCAGTGGTTCGGCAGTCATGGAAGGGGTGAGCTTTATTGGCGACTTGTTCGGGGGGCCCGGCCCGGCCCCAACGCGCAAGTATAGCCCCTCCGCAAGGCAGTGGTGCAGATTAGCTCGCGCTCGGCAAGCCCACCCTATTCCGGCTTCCTCGCCACTTCGGTTGGCTTCTCGACCAGCTTTTCTTCCATCCGCATGACGTAGTGCATGCTGCTGGTGGCGCCGGCGAAGCCGAGGACGCGCTTGTCGACGTCCATTTTTTGGCTGAGCACCTTGCCGGCTTCGATATCGAAGCGGATTTCGCCGTGGAGGAGTCGCTGGGCGAGTTGGGCTTCAATTTGCTCGCTTACGGGCGAAAGAACCTGGTAGGTCGCCTCGATTACAGCGACGCCCGTCTCGACGCTCTTGAGCTTGAAGTGTCGGCGGGTTTCGATCTTCTTTGTGTTGCCATCCTGGAGCTTAACCGTCACTTCGCGCGGCTCGTCCCACGTGTCGCCGACCGCGACGGGGTCTTCCGGCAACAGAGTCGCCATTGGCGCATCGGGGTCGGCAGCGGGTTGGTGGTGCTTGACTTCGCGTTTCAACACGTCGCCCCACGGAGTCATGCGAACGATGCTCAGCGGCACACCGACCGCTTTGGCGGCGTCCTCAAACCCCGGCGGCGGCGTACTGTCTTTCTCGCTGTCGTAAATCATTTCCGCGCGATCGGGCAGTTGATTGGTCATCCGCAGCCGCTCGACGATGTTCATGAACTCGATCTCGCCACTGGGCATCACGTCGATCACGCGCCAAGCTTTCAGCGAATCACTGCGGGTGGTGGCCTGCTGCGTGGTGCCGTCGATCGTGCTACGAACGGAGGCCTGATGTTCCACCGAATAGCGAAGCACATCGCCCTGCTTCAGCTTGTAGCGGAGCGTGAATTTCTCGGCTGAGTCGTTCTCCGCGGCAATGGCGGTACTCGTGTAAAGAACCAGCCCGCAGGCTAAGAGTACGTGTTTCATTTGATTGCATCCTTGCAGTAGGTCAGGCTGTGCCTGACGACTTGGCGATTTGAGTCCTTATCAGGGTTCTGTCAGGCGGAGCCTGACCTACGATGGCTTAATTCGACCGCCCCAGCCGAGTTTTTCCCGGAGCGTGCGGTAGTACGTGTGGCCCGATACCTCCACGAGTTGAAAGACGGCTTCGCTTTTGATGATTCGCACGCGATGCTCCGGAACGAGCTGCGCGATGGCCCGGCCATCGACGACCAGCGTGGTGCCTGCGTTCGGTGCGGGGACCACCAGCTCGTATTGCCGGTCGGCCGAATCGACCACCGGGCGGTTGGTGAGCGTGTGGGGGCTGATCGGCGAGATGACCACCGCTTGTAATTCCTTGCGGAGAATCGGGCCGCCGGCCGACAGGCTGTGGGCCGTCGAACCGACGGGCGTACTCACGATCAACCCGTCGCAACTATAAGAAGTGACCCATTCAGCGTCAACGTAAAGCTGCACGTCGAGCATTTTAAACGGCGGCCCTGCTAGCACCGCGACTTCGTTGAGGCAAAGTTCCAAGTGCTCCGTCCGTCCGGCGCGGAGCAGCGAACATTCCAGCATCACGTGCCGGTCGACGCGGTGGCGGCCGTATCGCAGTTCGGTGAGCGCGTGCTCCAAAAGCTCGGGCTTCACATCGGCCAGAAAGCCCAGCTTGCCGAGATTCACCCCGAGCACCGGCAATTGGCGTTGGCCCATCAAGCGAGCGGCACGCAGAATCGACCCGTCGCCACCAAGCACGATGGCAAACTCGGCATCCGCCGGATCAAAAGCGCCGTCAAGGTCGAGCACGGTGGCGACGATCTCGCACTCGCGCGCGATCATCGCCCGGTGCTGCTCGGCCTGCTCGCGCAGAGAATCGCGCGAGCCATCGGCCAATAGCACCACTTTTGGTTTGGGGGCGGTAATCATAGGGGAAACCGCTGATGGACGCTAATTGGCGCTAATATTGCAATCGAATCAATTAGCGTCCATTAGCGTTTATCAGCGGTTCACGAGATAGTTGCGTGCGAGGATCCTCGTTCGGTCGTCTCTAAACACTTATCAGCAAGTTCACGGCACGCGCGGGCGATGCCTGCCGGATCGAGACCCAAATCGGCCAGCAGTTCGCCACGTTCGGCGTGTTCAATGAAGCGGTCAGGAATACCAAGTCGACGTATGTGGGCGGTTTCAACGCCCGCATCCACTGCCGCCTCAAGCACCGCGCTACCAAATCCGCCAGCCAGTGCCGCTTCTTCGACGGTCACCACGAACTTGCTGCGACGGACTGCGTGCAGAATCACAGCCGTATCGAGCGGCTTCACGAATCGCGCGTTAATCACTCCGACATCAAGGCCCTCGCTGGCCAGTTGTTTCGCCGCGGCAAGACAATTCGACAGCAGCGCGCCGCAGCAGATGATCGTGCCGTCGTCGCCTTCGCTGAGAACTTCGCTACGGCCAAGCTCGATGGGAGTCCGTTCGCCGCTGATTGTCTCGGCAGCCGCCTTGGGGTAGCGAATCGCGCACGGTCCCTCATGGCCAAGCGCGAAGGGAAGCATAGAAAATAGATCGTCGGCATCGCCCGGCGCCATCACGACCATGTTCGGCAACAGCCGCAAGTAGCCAAGGTCGAACACGCCGTGATGGGTCGGCCCGTCCGGCCCCGCCAAGCCACCGCGGTCGAGCATAAAGGTGACCGGCAGATTCTGCAGCGCGACCTCTTGGAAAAGATGATCGAACGCGCGTTGCAGGAACGTGCTATAGATATCGACAATCGGCCGCAGGCCGACCTTTGCTTGCCCCGCGGCAAACGCGACCGTATGGGCTTCGCAGATGCCGGTGTCAAAGAATCGGTCGGGGAACGACTCGCGAACTTTCTCCAAATTGTTCCCTTGGCACATCGCGGCGGTCATCACCGTCACGCGCTCGTTTTGGCCCATCTGATTGTGGATCGCGTCGGACGCGACGTGCGTGTAGGACCTCGCTCCGCCCTTTTTCATGGTGACGACGCGATCGCACTCGCGCTCGAACTGCGGCGGAGCGTGGAACAGCACTGGGTCTTCCGCCGCAGGGCGGAAGCCGTGGCCTTTTTCTGTGACGACGTGAAGCAGCACCGGGCCGTCCGTCTTCTTGACCATCCGGAGATATTTGCGCACCAGGGCGATGTTGTGCCCATCGATCGGGCCGATGTACCGCAGGCCAAGATCTTCAAAGAACATACCGCCATGGAGGCCGGCTTTGGCGGCCTCTTTGATCTGGGCCAGCAGCCGTTCGACCGGGTCGCCGAGCATGGGTACTTTCGACAGTACGCGGACAATCTCTTCCTTGAGGCCCGAGTACATCGGGTTCATTCGCAGCCGGTCAAGATAGTCGGCGACACCGCCCACTCGCGGGCAGATCGACATTTTGTTGTCGTTCAAAATGACGAGCATTCGCCGGCCGTCGCGTTTGATGTTGTTGAGCGCCTCGTAGACGACTCCCGAGGGAAACGCGCCGTCGCCGATCACCGCCACGGTCCAGCGGTCCTCGTGTCCGCGAAGCAAACTATCGCCGCTGGATAGCCCCAAGGCGGTGGAGACACTCGCACCGGCGTGGCCTGTCATGAACAGGTCGTAGTCGCTCTCAACCGGATTGGGGTAGCCCATGAGGCCCCCCTTGGTGCGAATCGTTGGAAATTGCTCATACCGGCCGGTGAGTAGCTTATGCGGATAAATTTGGTGACCGGTGTCCCAAATCAATCGGTCGTGTTGAAAATCGAACGTCTGATGTAGAGCGATGCATAGCTCGACAACGCCCAAATTCGACGCGAAGTGAGCACTACGGCAGGCAACAAGATTGCAAAGCACGTCGCGCATCTCCACCGCGAGTCGCTCAAGCTCGATCAACGAAAGGCCATCGAGATCGCGGGGAGATTGAATTTTCGGGAGTATTGGTGAATTGGGCATGAAACCTGACATTATAGGGAAGAAAACCGCTAATGAACGCTAATAGATAGCGGGCACTGTATTCGCGTTAGCGTCTATTAGTGGTTCTCTCTTAATGGTCTCGTTGAACAATAAAGCGTGCTAGCCCACGAAGCGAATCGGCATCGTCGCCAATGGGCTCGAGTGCCCTAATCGCTGAATCGAGCAGTTCTTCTACTCGGTGTCGGCTCGCTTCAACGCCTAGCAATTGTGGATAGGTTAATTTGCGCCGATCGTGGTCTTTACCGAGGCGCTTCCCGACGACATCTTGCTGGCCCGATACATCGAGCAGGTCGTCGATGATCTGGAACGCGAGGCCGACGTGCGTGCCGTATTCCGTGAGGGCAGTTAGTTGATCGTCCGTCGCCCCGGCGACAATTGCTCCCAGGCGGAGCGACACGACAAACATTGCGCCGGTTTTGCGGCGGTGAATGGCTTGCAGCCGCTCGACCGTGGCATGCGAGTTCAGTCCCGCGAGATCATCCGTTTGTCCGCCAACGAGCGCCGTGGCACCCGCGGCTCGGGCAAGCTCCGCCACGCAGCGGACAGTTCGTTCGGCCGGCTTGATGCCACTCGCCAGTAGCTCGAACGCGCGGGCCTGCAGGGCGTCGCCCACCAGGATTGCGGTCGCTTCTCCAAACTGTTTGTGGCACGTCGGTCGGCCGCGACGAAGATCGTCGTCGTCCATCGCCGGCAGATCGTCGTGGACCAGCGAGTAGGCGTGAATCAGCTCGACGGCACACGCGGCGGGAAGCGCGGCTTCAACCAGGCCTCCACACGCTTCAGCCGCCAGCAACACGAGCAACGGTCGAAGTCGCTTGCCCGAACCGAGCACGCTGTAGCGCATCGCTTCCTGTAGCTCGATGGGACATCCCTCGCCGAATTGAAGCGCGAGATCCAACGCGGAATCGACTCGCACACGCAGCCGTTGCCAGTGGATTTCAACCGCGTCACCCCGAACAGAAGTTGTCACGATTGTATTCCGGCTTTTGGAGAAAGAGCGAAGTTGCATGGCGGGGTTTCGGGACCGGATCGCATCCTACCAGAAGCCTAACCTCCAATGGCGGATCGAATTAACCGCGGGGGGAGTGAATCGTCGCTAAGCCGCAAGCGGCGGGGGCTGCATTCATCTTAGAAAAGGCTGCGGCCATCGTCCACTTCATCTCCGCCTGACGGACGCTTGGCCCCGCGACGTTGGCCCCGTGCGGCGGCCTTTTCTTCGAGCGAATCGTGCTGGGCGTCGTCAAACGGCTGCGTAATCGGCTTGCCATCCGCATCGACCCCCGACAGCAGGGCAATCCGCCGCTCGGCACGCTGAAGCTGTTCCTGGCATTGCCGGATTCGCCGAACGCCCACTTCGTACCGGGCCAGCGACTCATCGAGACCCAACTCGCCGTGCTCCAGATCGGCGACGACTGCTTCTAGTTCCGCTAGAGCCGCCTCGAAGGTGGCCGGTTGATCGCAGTCGGAAGTGGGTTTTTTTCTAGCCATCGGGCAGGGGGTAAAAGCTTCGATTATTGGATTTCGTCGCGGGTTTGATCGACGACGCTCTCCACTTCACCATCCGCGAGCCGGGTCGTCAACCGCTGGCCAGGCGTGGCATCGCGGATTGATCGCAGTAGTTCGCCGCTTTTTGAGTCGGTTGTCACACTGTAGCCGCGGGCCAAGACGCTCAAGGGGCTGAGCGACTGAAGCTTGCCGGCGAGGCGCTGGAACCGGCTGTTTCGTTCCGCAAGCAGTCGTTGCGCGCCGCGATCGACGCGGACTTCAAGTTCGTCGGTTCGGCGGGCCAATTCCTGCACCCGCGCAAAGGGCCGCACGAAGGGGCGGCGATTGCGAAGCGATTCGATCCGTTCCCGAAACCTCCGCTGCTGACGCTGCGCGGCCTGAAGGCAGCGGTCGGTTAACGACCTCAGCCGGGCGTTGATCTCGTCGACAGCCGGCACCACCCGCTCGGCGGCTTCGCTGGGCGTAAGGGCGCGCACGTCTGCGGCCAGGTCCGCGAGCGTCACGTCAATTTCATGTCCCACCGCCGAAACGACCGGCACCCGCGAGGCGACAATCGCCCGCACAACGCGCTCGTCGTTAAAACACCACAAGTCTTCCAAGCTTCCGCCTCCGCGGCCGACGACGAGTACGTCGAGCGCCGGCCGCAATCTGTTGGCGGTGGCGATGCCCCGGGCGATCTCCTGCGCCGCGCCATCGCCCTGCACTCGCACCGGCACGATCAGCACCTCAACGCCGTGCCAGCGCCGCCGCAACACTTCTAAGAAATCGCGCACCGCTGCTCCCGTGGGACTGGTCACGAATCCGATCCGCCGCGGAAACTTTGGCAACGGTCGCTTTCGCCCCGGGTCGAACAGCCCTTCGGCGGCGAGCTTCTCGCGTAGCTTACGAAGCGCGAGTTCCAGCGCCCCCATGCCTTTGGGTTGGGCCTCGTCAACCACCAGTTGATAACTACCGCGCGGCGGATAGACATCGAGCCGCCCGTGACAGATCAAGTCAAGGCCATCGGCGAGATCGAATTTAAGTCGCGCCGCGGCCGTGCGCCACATCACGGCACGAATCTGAGCGGCATCGTCCTTCAGCGTGAAGTAGCAATGCCCCGAATTTGGCTGCGAGTAATTGGAGATCTCGCCAGCCACCCAAACCGAGGGGAACGATTCCTCAACGACTCCTTTCAAAAGGCCCGTAAGCTGCGAAACGGTGAGAGTTTGTTCGGCGGATCGGGTGGCTGCGGACACAAGCTTTGCTCATTGGTAAAAAAGCTATTCAAAGGCCAAAGAATTAAACAGGAGGAAACGGAGAGAACAGAGAGAAAAGGATCGTCACATATTTCTCTGCTTCCTCCGTTTCCTCCTGTTCAAAACTCTTGTTTACAGAATAAGCTTCTATGGACTTGTAATCGCGCTCATCATCTGCGTTCTATCTGTGAAATCTGCGGACAACGCCTTACGCCGCTCGCGAGACTGATCCCTCATCAGCGTCCGATACTTGCAATGAAGGCGCTGCCGGGATCGGCTTTGGTGCGGATTGGGGGCGGCAGACAACTTCGCCGGTCCGTCGCCGGCCCGATTCGGCCCATGCCTCCGATTCACGACTTAGCTCATTGAGCACCCGCTCCAAGTGCAATCGCCAACGCTCCACCCCGTCGCGATCGAGGTCGCCGGGAATCGAAATCGGCGGGCTGACAATTCCCCGCGCGCGAGAAAAGGGCCGCGGAACGGCAAAGCGGTCCCAACTCGGCGCTCGCCAAGGCCGGTCGTAGCCCATGCCCATGGCGACGATTGGCAAGCGAAGTTTCGACGCCAGGTAGATCGGTCCCTGCGCTAGTTGTCGCCGCGGCCCGCGCGGGCCATCGGGCGTGATCGCAAGGTGTTGCGTGCGGCTGCGCTCTAGCAATTCCATCAGCGCCCGCGCTCCGCCGCGATAGGTCGAACCACGGACGCAGCCGAAGCCCGATAGTTTCGCCACCCGGCCGAGAATATCCGCATCGCGATGCTGGCTTAACAGCATTGCGATGTGGCAGTGACCGCGCAAGTAAAGGGGTATCAGCAAATTCTCGTGCCAGAAGACGTAAATCCGCGTACCACCGAGTGCGCGAGTGGGGTCGACTGCCGGATCGAGATAGATGGCCCGGAAATCGAGGGACCGCATCCAGGCACGCACGCCGTGTGTCGCGAGGAGCCCGATCAATCCGTTAGTTAATTTGCCTGTAAGCTTCATTGCTTCTGCGCGCTTCCTACGCGGGCCACTCACCGGAAAACACTTCAACCGCAGGCCCGGTCATGTATACATGACTGTCAGACGCGTTCCACTCAATGTCTAACTCGCCGCCAAGTAACTCCACTGTAACGCAGCGGTCAGTACGCTCCGTCAGCACTCCCGCCACGCAGACCGCACTCGCGCCGGTGCCGCACGCCAATGTTTCGCCGCTGCCGCGCTCCCACGTCCGCTGGCGCACTCGATCGCGACTAAGCACTTTGGCAAATTCCACATTCGTGCGACCTGGGAACTCGGGAGCACATTCGACGCGCGGGCCAATCCCAAGCACCAGTTCATCGGTAATCTCATCCACGAATGTCACGCAGTGAGGATTGCCCATCGAAACACATGTTACAAGCAACTTGCGATCGCCGACTGCCAGTGGAGCATTTCGCACGGGATCGCCTGGCAGTGTCGTGGGAATCTGGGCGGCGCTCAAGATCGGTTCGCCCATGTCGACCCGCACGCGATGAACGACCCCGCCTTTGACTTCCAGGGCGAGTGATAGCACTCGGCCGCCAGATGCAATCCGCAGCTCGTCACGGCGGCAAATGCCGTGGTCGTAGACATATTTGGCAACGCAGCGAATGCCGTTGCCGCACATTTCCGACGGCGAGCCATCGGCGTTGAACATCCGCATCTCGGCGTCGGCCACATCGGACGGGCAAATGAGGATCAGTCCATCGCCGCCAACGCCGAAGTGGCGATCGGAGATCTTCCGCGCGAGCACGGTGGGGTTTTCAGGAATCGGCTCGGCGAAGCAATCGACATAGATATAGTCGTTGCCCGCGCCCTGCATTTTTGTGAATCGCATGGAGAAAAAAGCGATATGAGCGTGGAAACAATGCCAAACGCTTCAGTTTATGCGTACGAACCGACATGCGGTAGGCGTGCGGCCTTCTGAGAAGAGGTTAGGCTAGAAGGCCTGCCTCATGTGCGTCAGCCGACCAGATCAAGCTGTGTTCCAGCCGTGCCGGTGGCGTCCTTGCTTCGCGGTGGCTCGGGCACTTCGTTCGACTCGGTAGCCTGCGTGGCGGTCGGAGCTTCCCACGGGCGTCGGCCATCGGCGTCGCGCTCGTCGGACTGCTGATCCTGCTCCATCCGGCCGATCCCGCCCGCCCGCTCAGCGCGATCTGCCGTGTCCACAGCGCGGGCCGTCACGGCCGCATCGCGGGCTCCGCGATCTGTGTCCGTGCCCTTAGACTGCGACAAAGGTGCTCCCGCAGCGCTGCCTAGCAGTCCGCCGAGTGGTGCCATACTCATCGTTCGACTCCTCGTCGAAAGCAATCCGAATCGTTTGGATGGCGACAATCGCGACATATCGCCGATCAATCATAGCTCGTATTTTCAATTAGCGCGGCAGCGCCGGCGTGGGATGTTGGGCCGCGGCAGGCAACGGCAGTCCTTGCAGATCGGTTTGAAGTTGCTCCAGCATATTGGTCACTCCGGGAAATGCCTTGGCGTGCGTCTGCGGATCGTCGATCGTGCCGTCGACCGTCAACTGCAGGACCTGCTCGCTCGCCTGGCCCACGAACGACCGAAGCAGGGGCAACGATAATTCATTCTGGCCGACAATGCTATGAAACGCCAAGTCGACGCGCTTATTGAACCACGCATCGCCGCTCCCATAGAAGCTTACGGCGTCGCCCAACAGGTTAAGCGTTTGCAAAGTAATGCGATCGCCATGAATTAAAAAGTCTGACTCGACTTTATTGAATGCCGTGGGGTCAGGCGCGCGGTTTCGCAGCACCTTCAGGAGCGACACGAGCAGCGGCAGTTCGTAGAGATGCGCGTCGTTCACCGTGAGCCGGCCCGCGCCTTCCAGGCCGTACAGCGAACTTCCGTGTCCTTGCAGTCGTAACTCGCCGTCAACGCGGCCGCTGAGGTCGCCTTGTCCATTGAGTTGCTCGTTGGCGAATCGCGCGAGATCCATGCCGCGAAGCTCGGCGTTAAGTCCATAGCGAGGATAGCCGTCATACATGACATTGCCATTCATCGCGACGGCGCCACCGCACGTTTGCGCGACCATGGAGCGTGGCGGCTGGTCCATTTTTTGAGTGGCCCCCTGACCAAACAGGCACTGCGAGTGGTCGCACCACATTGGTCCGCGAATACCGGTGAATTGCACGCCGCGCCACATGAGCGAATCGATTTGCAGTTCGCCGACCGAACTACACTGGCCGCCCAGGTTGCCACCGATCAAGCGGACGCTTCCCGAAACGCCGTTCAACGGGATCCCGGCATGCAGATCGGCCTGATGGCAGTCGAGAATCATGTCCCAACGAGTATCGATTCGTGGATTCTGTGGCGACGGCTGGGTAAAGGTTAGATCGCCGCCTTGGATTTCGAAGTATCCTTCCGGCTTGAGCTGTTCGAACACCTTGCGGACCGTAGATGGCACCGCGGCGATCAGGTCGTGGCTCGGCGTCAGCCGATCGACGTGCAGACCTTGCAGGCGAAACTCCCAACCACCGCTAGCGAGCGGTTGCCATCCGCCTTGCGTGATAATCTCCATTTGCCCATGCCGGGCGCGCACATTCTGGAGTGTCACCCGCTTGTCCGCCGAAACGGTAACACGTCCTCCGATTTGCTCCAACCGGAACGGAAAAAACGTCGGCTCAATCAACACCGACCGCTCGTGGTCTTGTAATACGATCTCAACTCGGGGCTTTTGCTGCCCGCCTGTTTCGTGGGTCACTTGCGTCGAGAAATTGATGCGGCCCTGGGGTCGAAGTTGACTCCATAGCTCCTGCAACGCCGGGTCGAGCGCGCCTCGCAGATCGTTGTCGAGCGGCACTTCGGTTCCGCCGATCGTCAGTTGCAATAATGCTCCTGATGGCGTTGGCGTGAGCGATCCATTTCCTCGCAAGACTTGTCCGCTTCCTTCATCGCGCGCAATTAGATCTTGAAACGTCCAGTGTTTTCCTTTCGCGATAACCCGTCCGGATACGTGGGATAGTGGATACGGGAAATGAACGTATCGAAATCGGCTGTCGTGCAAGTCGAGCGTGAGAGACGTCGCCATCTGTGGTTGCTGAGGTGACGTTCGCTCTGCTTTCCAAACGAAGGAAAACTCACCGCTGGGATTAAGCGAGTTGACAACGCCGCGGGCGGTTGCGGGTAGTGCGTCGATCAACTCTTGGTGCGATGTTACTTTTGTTCCAATGATCTGAAGTTCACCCGTGGGCAACGGCCCCGCCGCACTCATCGAATCGAGGTCCGGCATGCCCACAAAGTGACCGCTGATATTCACCTGGCGACCTTGCATTGTCGGCTGCAAGGCGAACGTCAGTTCGGCCCCCTGCGGGCCGCCGGTATCGTAGTAACGCAGGGTGCCCGTTGCGTTTTGTAGCCGGTAGGGGAACTTCTCGGTGTCGGCAAACGAAACTTGGTGACACTCGACCGTCGCATCGGGGAGCCAGCCTCGTTCATCGAAGGTCAGGCTGAGCGACGCGGTCACATTACCGGTGGGCCGGAAACGGTTCCACCATTTCCAGAGACTTGCGGGCAGCGAAGTTTCAAGTTGCTGATCGAGCGGCAGATTCACAACCCGCGCACGCAGCGCCAGGGGTGCCGCAGCATGCCAACCGGTGCGGCGGCAAGCAAGTATCACGTCGGTTTGGCCGTACTTGCCGGTGCAACTGGTAAGATCGAGTCCATTCTGATCGCAGGTGCCCTGGGCCTGCACCTCGCTGATTCGCCGCGGCAACCGCGGGTGGGACAATCGACCGCCGGTCAATTTGAAATCCTTTACGGCCCATTGCAGCGGTGCGTCGGTGCCGGCAGCACGATGTGCCTCAAAAGTGAAATCGACGCGCCCATGCATCTCAGCGCCGCGAATGCTTTCCAGGCCGTCCAACGGTAAACTCTCGAGAAATTCCGGCGTCATTTCGAGTTGCACCACGGTGCCGGCCACGTCCAACTGCCCAGTTGCCGCATCGTAGTCGCCGCTGAAGGCGACTTTTTCAGCGAGTGGCCGTCCCACGGAACCAAAGAACTGCCAAGTCGGCGCCCCGCCTGGGATCTTTGCGTCGCGGTGAACCTGCAAATCAATGTCGCGGACCACCAGCGGCAAAGCTTGCGGCTTTTGTTCATCGCTGATAACTAGTACGGCACCCTCCAATTGGACGTGCGGCGACCGGTTGCCGAACTTCGGCAAGGGCAGCAATCCGTTCAGGTTCCATGCCCCGTCATTGCCCCGCCGAGCAAACAATTGCGGACGTTTCACCACGATGCGTTCGATGTCTGGATCGCGCGAGAGAATGTCGCGCGTGTCGAGTTGTCCCAAAAGCTGCAACTCGTCGATGTGCATCAGCGACCGGTATGCCTCCACCGCGTTGGGATCAGAGAGCGCCACGTCGTAAATCGTGATTCCTCGGCCCTGTACAAAACGGGCGCTGCCGACCTGCACTCGCAAGTTCGTGTAGTGGTTGGCTAGCAACTGCTCCGAATACCGGCGAATTTCGTCATCGAGCCGCAGGTACAGATAGGCGCACACGGCGATCGTCGCGGCCACGCCCAGCGCGAGCGTCCACTTGAAGCAAACCCAGAGGCAATGAATGAAGCGGACGATGGGAGTGAGGGGTCGGAGGTCGGAGGTCAGGAATCGGAATTCAGGAATTAAGCGACGGACGTTTCTGTAACGGACTTCGGGCGATGGACAATGGACCAACAATCGCCGCCCCGGCCGGTACTGCCAGGGCCAGCATGGCCGGCTGCCGATAGCGGATCGAACCGACAAACACCATGTGCAGCAGCGTAAAGTAGAGGGCCGGCAACCAGAACAGCGCCATGCGCCAGCCTTGCGTGCGATGACGCCACGTTCCCAGAATCGCCAGCCCTATCACCGTGATGTACGAAACGGCGACCGGCACGGCGACGTACCACCGGCGAAAGCTCGGCTCATTCGGCCAGGGATTCCACATCCGGCTGAACTTTATGGTCGCAAGTTGCAGAGCCCGACCTGGATTCTCGCGCGCCCAAGCGAGAGCAGCGTCGCGCATGCGGCGATCAAGCCGAATTTCAAATGGCACATCGTTCACAGCAGCATCAGGTTGTTGGGCATCGGCGGCCTTCAGTTCGGCGGTAAAACGATCGACAAACCGCATATCGCTTCCGCCGTCGGACTCGGGATGGAGGCCATCGTAGAGGCTTGCGCCGACCTGCAGAGAGGTGGGGATGAATTGATGAAAGACGCGCCAGTTACGCACCGTCCAAGGAGTTAGCGCGATTACGAGACCCAATAAGGCGCAGCCACTGCGGAGCAGCCAACCCCGCGAAGGACCGGCGCTAAGCCGGCAAGCGGCGATCAACAGCGGAGTGAATAATAGCCAACTCGGGCGGGTGAGGGTCGCGATCCCAGCGGCGATGCCGCTTAGCAATGTCAGAAGCGCGGATTGACCCCGGTTTTCGGCCAGTATCTCGCCGCGCTGCCAAAGACCCAGTTGCAATAGCATCCACATGCCAAACGGTGCTTCTGCCAAAACAAAACCGCTGGTGGCAATCGCCCCGGGGTCGACGGCCATCATCGCGGCGCCCCACAGACCCGCTGTGGAACCGAACACGGGGCGGGCGCACCAATAGACCAGACCCACCGATAGCGTTCCTATGCACGCGCCGAGAATGCGAGCCGCCAGTGGTGAGGCGTCGACGCCAGTCAGCTTAAACAGCGCTGCGAGCAATATTGGATATCCAGGGGCGCGAAACGCACGACGATCGGGGGAACCGAACTCATACGGCTCTCCCTGGGCGATCTGCTGCCCCAATATCCAGTAACTTTCGCTGTCCGGGAACTCGAATCTTTGCTGCGCTGGCAAGTGATGAAATTGCCACCAATAGACGAATCCGACACGCGTCGAAAGCGCGACGAGCAAGATCGGCACCAAGAGCCGCAGCGGGTGTTCGCGCAACTTCATCGGGCCAACATGACAGGGGGCAGGGGAGTTTGGGGCCGCGGATGGTACGTTTTAACCGGCGGGGCCGTCAACGCGGATCGGCCCTGCGAAGAACCAGAAACCCCCCGCTTGCCTCGGCTCGCACTCCTCCCGGCAGCATGACGGCTAGCCCGTCCGCTGAAAGCGCGAGCTGCGCAAGCTGTTGCCATTGGTCATAACCCATGTCTCGCAAAGGCCAACCCGATCTCTGCCAGGCCCGTTTGCATAGCTCCCGAACTACCACCATAGCCTCATCGCGCAGGGAACCGCACTCGATACTTAATTCACCACTTCTACTATTATTCGCATCCTCCGTAAACTGTGCATGCATCTCAATCAGCCGGTCGGCACGATCCGCGATCTCCTGCTGAGTCTCGCGTGCCTGTTGCGATAACCGCAATAGTGCGTCGTCGACTTCGGGATTCACGCGATCGCGAATCTGGGGCAATAGATCGTTGCGCAGCCAATTTCGAGTAAACCGCGAACTGGCGTTCGATGAATCAGTGCAAAAGCCCTGCTCTAGTTCCTCCAGAAAGCTGACGACTTCCGCGCGCTTCACGCCAAGCATTGGCCGGATGAGCGTCACGCTAGGCGATAGTGATCGCGATAAGGGAATTCCGGCCAGACCTTCGATTCCGGTACCACGCATTATCCGGTGCAGCACAGTTTCCGCCTGATCGTCCGCGGTGTGAGCCGTCACCACAAATCGAGCGCCGATTTGCTCCGCAGTGCGGGTTAAGAACTCGTAGCGGGCACTGCGTGCGGCCGCCTCCCACCCCTCGCGGGTATCCGGCGCGGTGATTTCCGTTCGACCACTCCAGAACTGGACGCCCAGACTTTGGCACAATTCGGCTACCCAGTGCTGGTCGTAATCCGCCTCCGCTAGACGCAATCCGTGGTTCAGGTGAGCGGCGTGCAACTGGCCAAGCCCCCCATGTTGTTGCTTCAATTCCAGCATGGCCCGCAGCAGGGCCACGCTGTCGGCGCCACCGGATACCGCCAGCACCACATGCACCCCGGTCCATTGATCTGCCGGCCAAGTCTGCTCAATTCCGATCACCAACCGCGGCTTACTCGCCGTAATCGGCAAACTCGATGGACGCTCAAAAAAAGACGTATCTTGCATAGTGCCAAGGATTTGTTACGATGCACGTGTCACGCCCAAGGGATTTTTCAGCCATCAGAAACGAGGTCTTTGGGAGGTGGCTCGAGCCGCTTACGGTACACCGTCGCGCGGGTAAGCTGCGGCGATCCGCGAAACATCTCGAGCATTTTGGCATCATACCATTTTTCATCCAGATGTTGGGCAAGGCACAGGCCAGCTATCGCTGATCGCCTGGCGGATTTGAGAATCGGGTTCCTTCCTTGATGAACCACCGCAAGTTGTTGACAAGTTTCGTTCCCGGCATGGAAGCCGCGGTATTTGCGCTGCTGCTCACTTTGGCTAGCCAAGTGCAGCGGCACGCTCACCGCTGGCTATTCCCTGTCGCGTTGTCGACTGCTGTTTTGCCGCGCCGCTTGGCGTCGCGGCAGCGGCAAATCGCTTGGCATGCCACTATCGGTGGCGGCGCGGGGCAATGCGTAGCGCTCCGCGAATGGGCGCTATGCGTGCTCGCCGTTCCACCACCTCGCACGTATTGTTGGATCCCTCCAATGATCGGCGCGTCGGTACTTCCCGGAGCGGGTTGCCCTTGAACGACCATCTTGCGCGGTTCTAACGGCCCCTATTGGGCTTGGTTCGTTGCCTGCGCGCAACGACGGCGGAACCCTCCTCGCGCTGCTAGTGGGCTGTGCTTGCCGATTAATGGGCAAGCCTTTGTTGCCGCGCCTCGCGATTGCAATTGGGTGCCACTGGCTGTGCCAGTGGATTTGCACTGGCACAGCCTGTGGCACCCCGAACCGAAATCGTTTTATCACTCGCTCCAGCGGACGAGCCGACCAGCGCTCTAACCCGTCGTGAAGTGCAAGGAACAACATGAATCCTACGGTCGTAAATCTCCTGGTCGCCGTCGTGGCGGCGGTCCTCGGCATGGCGCTCATCAAGCTGTTTGGCTATCTCCGCAAGCGGGATGCCGAGAAGGAAGCTCAACAGATCATCGAGCGTGCTGAACTCGAAGCCAAATCGCGCCGCAAAGAGGCCGAACTCGAAGCCAAGGAAATGGCCCTCAAGGAAAAGGCCAAGGTCGAGGATCAACTCAACGTTCAACGCAAAGAAGTTCACGAGCGCGAGCGGCATCTCGATAAACTCGAAGACAACGTCCAGCAGCGAGCGGCCCATTTGCAAAAGCAAGAGAAAATGGTCGAAAGCAACCAGCGGAAGCTGGCCGAGCGGATGGAAGACATCAATCGCCGTCAGCAAGAACTGGATGACGTGCTCGACCTTCAGCGTCAAACGCTCCATCAGCTCAGCGGGCTTGGTGCCGAAGAGGCGAAACGGCAACTGCTCGAGCGACTCGACAAAGAACTGATGCAGGAACAGGGCGCGCTGATTATGAAGCGTGAAAAGAACCTCGCCGAAATCTGCGACGCCAAAGCCAAAGAAATGTTAATCACGAGCGTCCAGCGGTTCGCGGCCGCTCACACGGCCGAATCGACCACCAGCACCGTCGATATTCCGAACGACGAAATGAAGGGCCGCATCATCGGCCGGGAAGGCCGCAACATCCGCGCCTTCGAAAAAGCAACTGGCGTGGACGTGATCATTGACGACACGCCCGGAGTGGTGATCGTTAGCTCGTTCGACCCGGTGCGGCGCGAGATCGCCAAGCTGTCGCTCAACAAGCTGATTGCGGATGGCCGAATTCACCCCACCCGCATCGAGGAGCTTGTTGGCGAGACGGAAAAGGAGATCGAGAAGCTGATCGTTCGATTCGGGCAAGAGGCGTTTCAGGAAGCCGACGTCCATGGCCTGCACGACAAAACCGTGCAGCTTCTGGGCCGCCTTCGGTATCGCACCAGCTACAGCCAAAACGTGCTGCGGCACTCGATTGAGGTCGCCTTTGTGGCCGGCATGTTGGCCGAGGAACTTGGCCTGGACGGCAATCTGGCCCGGCGGGCAGGGCTGCTTCACGACATTGGCAAGGCCGCCGATCACGATACGGAAGGGGGCCATCCCAAAATTGGCGCCGACCTGCTGAAGCGCTACGGCGAAGGGCCTGAAGTCGTCCATGCAGCGCTGGGACATCACGACGATATCCGTTCAGATATGCCGTACACGGTCCTCGTCGCGGCGGCCGACGCCTGCAGCGCCTCCCGCCCGGGCGCTCGCCGCGAAACGCTCGACAGGTACATTAAGCGGATGCAGGAGCTGGAGGCGATCGCCAGTGGTTTCGAAGGCGTCGAGCAGTCGTTCGCCATTCAAGCGGGCCGCGAAGTCCGCGTGATCGCCAGCACGAACTACACGACCGACGAATCGGCCGCCAAGATTTGCCGCGACATCGCCCGCGCCTTTGAGGAGCAACTTACCTATCCCGGTGAAATCAAGGTGACCATGATTCGCGAATCTCGCTTCACCGAAATGGCGAAGTAGAGGTCGGAGGTCAGAGGTCGGAGGTCAGTTAGCGGCGACGCTCCGCGTCGTCCGTCGTATTCATTCAATCCGCATTCCGAAATCCGCATTTCCCTCCATGCGTCTATTATTCATCGGCGACATCGTCGGCAAGCCGGGGCGCGATATTATCGTTCGCGCGCTGCCGGGGCTGATTGTCGCCGAAGGGCTCGATGTAGTCATCGCCAACGCGGAGAATGCGGCGGGGGGATCGGGGTTGACGCCCGCGATTTACCGCGACTTGCTTGCGGCGGGGGTCGATGGCATCACGCTCGGCGACCACGTGTTCCGCCGCAAGGAAATCCTACCGATCCTGGCAAGCGAAACGAACATCGTGCGACCGGCGAACCTGCCGGACGAGGCCGTCGGCCGCACCTGGGCGGTTGTCACCGCGCGCAGCGGTGCCCGCGTTGGCTTCTGTTGCCTGCTCGGCCGGCTGTTCATGATTCCCAGTGAAAACCCCTGGCGCACCGCCGACTTGGTGCTCGCGCAAATCCCGAGCGACGTCCGCATTCGGTTCGTTGACTTTCACGTGGAAGCGACCAGCGAAGCGCAGCTCATGGGCCGTTACCTCGATGGCCGTGTCTCGGCAGTTTTGGGCACGCATACGCACGTCGCCACCGCTGACGAACAGATCCTGCCCGGCGGCACCGCCTTTCAATGCGATGTCGGCATGACCGGCCCGTACGATAGCATCCTCGGCCGGCGGGTCGATCGCGTCATGGAGACGACGCTCACCTCGATGCCGACCGCCTTCGACGTGGCTATCGGCGACGTGCGACTGTGCGGCAGCATCGTTGAAATCGACGACCAAACCGGCCGGGCAACTGCAATCCGCCGCGTGTGTGTGGACGAGAAGCGTGCGTCCGAGCTAGCAACGAAAGCATAGCCGCGGTCGGGGACGACGCGGCTCACCCTTCTAAAATCTGAAATCCCAAATCCCCCGTTCCGCCTTGCTTTGTCCGATGGCGAACGCTACTCTCCCGCCGCTCGTCAATTGCCCGCGCTCGGGGCCGATGCCGCTAAGTTCCGCGGTATTCACGCCGATAGCGCGGGCCGGACTTATCACCTTGGGTCTATTGCTCGCGGGACTGCTAACCACGGCACGCTGGTTGGTTCCCAATCCCGCCGGGATCGGAACCCATGAGCAACTGGGCCTCGAACCTTGTTTAATGCTTCGCTTGTGGCACATTCAATGTCCATCGTGCGGAATGACCACAGCCTGGTCGCACGCCGTCCGCGGGCAGCTTACCAACGCCGCACGGGCCAACCTGGGCGGAGCGGTGATCTGCGCACTCGCCGTGGTAGTCGCACCGTGGACAGTGGCCAGTGGATTTCGCGGACGCTGGTGCGGCTGGCGGCCGACCGAAGTGGTTTTGCTGGGCGTCGCGGGAATGGTCGTCGCGGTGACGCTATTGGATTACCTCGTTCGTAGCGGCGTGATCGACTGGAATTAACAAAATCCCCGGCGGAGCCGGGACTTAGGAGCGAACGATGGAACGTTCTCCCGGCCAACTTTCCGTGAGCTTTCGGCTTGTCACCCTGATGTTGGCGCTCGCGGCGCTGTTGCCTTCGACCGGCTGCCTGCACCTGCTGATGGCTACCGGCATCTACCTGTGGGATGGCGGCAACAACGTCCCCGCCGAGTGCAAAGCGCTCGAGAAGCAACGCGTGGTCGTCGTCTGCCGGCCCCCGGCTTCCAGCGAATACTCCTTCGCCGGCGCCTCGCGCGAATTGGCGAAGCGCGTCAGCGACCTGTTGGAAATGAACGTGCCTGGCATCGAGGTTGTGAACCAGAAAGAAGTTGACAACTGGATCGACGAAAGCGACCTGACCGACTTCAAGGACGTGGCCAAGGCGGTGAAAGCCGACATGGTCGTCCACGTCGAGCTGGAACATTTCGATCTTTACAAAGGCCCAACGCTCTACCAGGGCAACGCGGAGATCACGATCAGCGTGTACGACATGAAGGACAAGGGCAAGCGCGTGTGGGAGCGAAATCTCGGCCAAGTACTCTATCCGGCGAACAGCGCGACGCCCTCTCAAGACAAACCGGTGCAGCATTTCCAGCGCGACTTTGTCGTCGTTCTCGCCGATCGAATCGCGCGGAATTTCTACAAGCACGAAGCCCACGCCGACTTTGCGATGGACGCGCTGTCGAATCGCTGAAACGGACGTGGGACGGACACTCCGATCCGTCTACTGTGCCCAACAGCTGTGCCACGCTTGCGCCGGAACCCCCTTGTTTTCTAGAGCAGTGCCACTGTGCCACGTTTTTTCGTGAAGGCACGCCCCAATGCGGCTATGCCGAAGTGCGGGATGCCGCAATGATCTCCTTGTTCTTGGATGGCGGACGGGCCGCGGGGAGTGGCACGGTCTGGGACTAATCTTCGATGCTCTCCACGAGTTGATCCACCTCGGCGACCGACAGGTTTCGCCGGGTCTTGAGCAGCATTTTTCGAAGATGGTTTCTGCTTTCCACGTCGCCGCCTGGATAGCCAATATTGCCGAGCGGGCCTGCGCTATTAATCAGCAGTTCTTCGTCCTGATCAAAGATCGCGAAGAATGGAATACCGTGATGCTTGCCCTGCGTAATTCGCAAAGCAACATCTGCACCGTTCTGATCGTGAAAGTTATCGACTTTTATCATCACGTAATCTTTTTCAAGTAGCTCGTGCTCGTCGTCGAGCCACCGGGCTAATCGAAAACACGGGCCACAATATCTTTGGCTGACCCGCGCCAAGACGCGCCGGTTCGATCGCTTGGCTTCCGCGAATGCTTCGGCCCATTTCTCCTCTGCGTCGGCTTTCGGCAGCGCATGGCGCCGAACGAATTCGGCCGCCTCAGCGGCTGCCGCTTCGTCCCGAGCGTCAATCTCCAAGTGCTCCAGTTCTTTTCCGTCGGCGTCAATTGCGTACGCAATGGCATGCCCTTCGCCGGGAAGCTCCCAATTTCTCTCTTTAAAAAATGCGGCGTCGGTTCCGCTAAGCGATTCCGCGTTAATTGATACAAGCATTTGCATGAACGTGTAAACATCGCGATTTCGTTCATGGTCGACGAAGTTATCCTGGACAAATTCATCAACTTCGCCGGGGCTGGACAAAATCACCATCAGGCGGAACCCCGATGCCGAACAGTCGCGGAGCGTTTCATCGTAACGGTTTGCCAACGGTAGTTCGTACCGTTGCTGCGGTGCTTTAACGAGTCGGCTTACCGTTCGCGGCCGCGCTTCCCCGGGTTCAAGAAGGATTTCATCGAGAAATTCGCGATCGCCGGAACCATCGAGCGGATCGGCGAAAATGGAAACCTCCATTCCGGTCGGCACGCTTTGCAGTGTGAAGTTGCCGTGTTCGTCCGTTTGAGCATCAATGCGCTTTGCCTGGAAACTCGTTGATGCTGGTGCATTGCGGACTTCGTCGCCCTCGACGCGAACGCTCGCCCGAACACCGTGACCAACCAGCGGTTGATCACCTTCTCCAAGCAGTAGTCCTTCATAGTTCGATGTGGGACGCAACTCTAATTCGAATGGCGCGCCCAGATCCTTGACGACAATTGAACCCGCCGCCTGTCCATTCTGCGTATAACCGAAAACGCCGATCGCGGTCGCAAGTGTCTCGAACGAAAACGAACCGTCTTCACTAGCCGTCAACGTCTCCTGATCGGTGTAGTGGCCATCGACGGCGCCGACCTGTAGGGTGACATCTTCTGGGTTCGCCTCGACGCCGTCAGGCAGCACGAGTCGGCCCGTGACCGTCCGCTTCTCATCAATCTCGCGATGCAACTCGATTCTTGCGGTTTCGCCGCTCACGACGTTAACGGTTTCCTCCGTTCGCCACTTCGGTGTATAAACCGAGCCCCTCAGTTTGCCCGGGAGCGTATGTGTCGTTGCTCGTCCCAACTCGTCAGCTGTCGCCCACCACTGGGGTCCGCCGGTTCCGTTGCGTTTTTCACCATCTTCGATCCAGCTGAATTGGTGCTCCCGTCGAAAGCTGACAGTCAGATTTGGATAGGGCGCTTTCTGCGGGCCGGACGTGACGAGGACTTCGACCTTTTGCCCGGCCGACACTGACAACTCCGGCGGCGTGATTTGCTCGAGTGCCGATTGGTAAGGAATCAGATCGATGATTTCACCGACCCACAGCGAGTCGAGCACGTACGCGCAATAAGTCGCGTCAGGCAACACGCTGATCGTAAACGTCCCATCGGAATCCGCGAAAGTCGTCGTGACATCGGAGTGGTTCTCCCGCTCACCTTGGAAAGACATCAGCGTCACATAGAAACCGCCCACGCCCGTATCGTTGGAAACAACGCGCCCGCTGACTTGCTTTCGCTCCTTGCTCTTCATCAATCTAAAAACGATCGCATCGTCAACGGCCTCCGGCTCGCCGTCGAGGAACCACCCGCTAGTAATCAGTTCCGCATAAAAGTGGTGTTCGTCCCAGTCTGGGAACCATCGATAGGCGATTTCACCCGCTGCGTCGGTCCGCAGGCGGGAATTTTCGTTCGTGCCGATGTAGTTGTAATTCGGCGGCGCGGTCGCCATCTGGATGATGCATTCGACACCGGGCACCGGTGATCCATCTTCGTCGACGAAACGCAGTTTCTGGTCGCGACACTTGCTCAGTTCCACGACATGTTCATCTACATTTGGATCGCGCGTTGGCTTGCGATCGAACCCGAATCCGCCGATCCGAAAATCATTCGTCCAGGCGGTAAGGTGGGACAACGTCTGCTCCGGCAGCAAATCGATCCGGGCGATTCCGTTCGAATCAGTCTGCGACCGCGACTCGACCCCGAATCCCAGATCGGCCTTCACCATCGCGCCATTCACAGGCTGACCCTCGTCCGTCACTTTTACTTTTACGTGCCGTGACGGCGACCGAAGCGTCAGCTTGATTCGGTCGATGGCGGCTTGCCGAAGCTCATATGCCCCGAGTTTTTTGTAGGCAACATGATTACTGCGTGCTGATGCCGCTTTCAGCCAAAGTGAAGACCACGTTGCATCGTTCACCGGAATCCAGACCTCAAAGTTGTGGCCGTCAATCGTCGGCTTTAGTTGCGGCGCTTGCCCCGAGCTATTCATGCCGCAAGTGATTTGGAAGTCAGAGGCGGATTGACCATCCGATTCGAAGACTTCGCCCCTTAAACAAATCTGAAGGTCCTGGCCGGACCCGCGGAGCCAATCATTCGCCGCTTGCTCGGCACTTAGTGCGCCGGTCGGATTGATGGCAATTAGGAGAGTGGCAACTCCGAGCGCCTGTACGTATTCGCGAAGTAACATCGGTACGCTCCCAATTGGTGTTAAAGAGGACCGGCTGCTGGACATCGATCCGATTCTAACGCATTCTTCCGCTTGGTGCTTCAAGATTCGACCTGCTCCTTCTCTGTCTCAACTGGGCGAAGCACTTGCGAGCGATATTGGTGACAAACTACAGCTTCACGTCGCGGACGGGCTTCGGCGCCGGCATTTCTGGGCGGGGTTCGTTTCGCCGGTTGCCGGCGTTTTCCTGAGCGCGGGCGATTCGGCCGGCGATGTCGCGGAAGTCTTCCTGCCATTCCCAGCCGAACGGAACTTCCAGTTCCCGCTCGGCCAGGTAGGCCCAGGGTGTTCCTTCGTGCTCGGTGGTCACGCGCTGCAGATAGGCGCGGGCCTGCTCGGCCTCTTTCGCCAGCACGCTTTCGGAGGTCACGTTGTCGGACGGCTTTAACACCCAGGTGTCGCTGTTTTCTTTTTCAAACTTCATGCCTTGCTTCGCCTTGGCGAGCATCGCGTTGTAGCCTTCGGTGCGAACTTTGTGGGCGAGCGAGCGGCCCATCGCCAGATCAAAACCCGCTTGCCAGCGCAGGTCGAGCAGCTTGGAACGGTCGGGCTCGCCCTGCCGCAGAGTGCCGACGATTTGCAGTAGCCGCGGCTCAATTTTCGCCGCCACGCGCTGGGCTACCGACAGCGCCTCGGAGAAGCGGGCCTCGTCGATCTTCTCAAACACCAGCCGCACGTCTTCCATCGGTTCCGTCCACGAGAACTGCGCCGCGGCGACCAGCGCCCCTTTGGCACGGTTGCGGGTAAGCTCCTGTTGGTACTCGGCCACCGGCACGTAATCGGGCCGGTAGCTGCGCATCACGCGTGGATCGAAAAACTTCGAGAGGTAAGCCGCCATCGTCGAGCGATCGGTCCGCGGTCGACCGCTATGCGTGCGGCTCGGGTGGACGGCGAAGTATATGCCCCCCGTCTCGTACGCGAGCCGCGTCAGGCCGTACGGTCCGAAGCCCGAATCGAGCGAATCGTAGGGGTTCTGGTCGATGAATCCAAGTTGAACGCTCTCCGGCATCAGCGACTCGGGGCCTTGATCGACCGGCAGGAATCGCGGCGTCTGGTCATATTTCGGATCGGGATCGACGTAATTCACATACGCTTGTCTCCGGCCGAAAGGAGCGGGAACTCCCACCACGTAGATGGGCATTTCGTACTTGCGACAGGTTGCCACCGACGGATCGACATTCTGGAAGTCATCCCCCGCTTCGTCGGTGAAAATGACGAACATCACGTTTCGCCGCGGCGAGCGCAGGCGATAGCTACGAAACTTGTCGGCAAGTTGCAATACGGCGGCGAATATATTCTCCTTGCCGCTTTGGTCGTCGGTAATCGACCGCACTGCCGCCTTGATATCGGCTACGTCGTCGGTCGGTTCATTCGTGAGGAGCTGCACTCGCTCGCCAAAAGCGGCCACCGCCGTCAGCAGCGGCTTGTCGTCGTGACTGGCAAACTCGGGCCGGCCCGCAGCCTCGATCACGCCCAGTTCGTCGTACACGCGGTCGAACCGCTTGGCGATGTCTTCGCGCTGCGCGCTAAGGCTGCCCGACTGATCGAACAGCCAGACGACCAGCGTGGGGCGCGTGTCGAGCGATAGTAAGATTTCGTTCGTGATGCGGTCGATGGCGCCCTCGGAGCCGGTGACGCCCACCATGCCGACGCCCTTGACGATGACGTTTTCCACCGACTCCGGTCCCTGAAGGAGTGGCTGGTCGATGTCGATCGCCTGAATTTCGCCAAAACTGGCGGTCGCCTCGGCCGGGAGCATTACCTCCGACACCATCGACTCGATCGGCGCCGAGGGAGCCGCTTGAGCCGCCCCCGAATCGGCCAGAGCGCCGATCTCTTCGTGCGGGTTCTCGTCAAACCGGAATTCCTCAGGAATGATCTCCTCCGTTAAATCGACTGGGATCGCGGAGAGTAGCACGCGCCGTTCGGTCGGAATCAGCAGCGTCAGACCGGCCAGCAGAATCAAGGCTCCCAAATGGACCGCCAAGCTGATCAGCCAGGAGCTCGATTCGGCGTCGAGGGGCGTATCCTCGACGCCTGTCAATTCCTGCCACCAGCGCTGCAGCGATTTCCGATTCACGTCGCCCTGCTTCTCGGTACGGTATTCGTCGCGGTTCCTGTCACTTATTCTCCGCCGAAAACGGGAATCCTGCAACTCGGAATCGGCGGACAGCATAGTAGTAGGCACGCTCCGTCCGCCGCGGCCGATCTACGACGTGCCGCAACATAACCGTTGATAACCCTAGCGAATCGGCGGGTCAGCTACGGCAGAGGGAGTGTGCCTGCTACATTGGGCACGCGGCCGTCGGACCGGTTATAATGGCTTATCGGCAGTTGCTTCTCGCCCTGATGGAGGTCGTTCCTGCGATGCTGCGAAAACTTTCTTCTCTTTCTGAAATCGTTGCGGCGATTGCAATTTTTGCCGTTGTCGCGCCGGCTCGCGCCCAGAGTAGTGGTCCCGAACCACCACGGAAGCTTACGCTCACGACCGACGACGGCGTCGAGTTGGCGGTCACCTATTACCCCAGCAGTTTGGGGAAGCAGGCGGTGCCCGTGGTGATGCTGGCCGACCATCAAACGTCGCAGAGCGTGTTTGCGCCCTTGGCAACGCGGCTCCATGCCCCCGCCGAGGGGGACACCGCGGCCAACTCTCCCGCCGACGCCCACCAGTCGTTTGCCGTGTTGACCGTCGATCTGCGCGGTCACGGCGACAGTCTCGCGCAGCGGCTTCCCAATGGTTCGACTCGTCAGATCGACGCCACAAACCTCAATCGACAAGATCTGGCGGCAATGGTCACCTTCGATATGAAAGCCGTGCGGAAGTTTCTTGTGGACGAGAACGACACTGGCAAGCTGAACATCAACGCGCTTTCGCTCGTGGGCGCCGAACTCGGCGCGACGGTGGCCGTCAACTGGGCCGCTACCGATTGGGCCTGGCCGCCGCTCGCAGTCGGTAAGCAGGGCCAAGACGTCAAGGCGCTGGTGTTGGTTTCGCCGGCTTGGAAATTTCGCGGCCTCAACGTGCAGAACGCCCTGCAACAACCTGGACTCCGAACCGGCGTGGCGGTACTGATGCTCTACGGCAAAGAGGACAAGAAGGTATCTGCCGACGTGAAGCGAATTTACGAGCTTCTCGAAAAGCACCACCCGCGTTTGGCGTCGGCCGACCCCGACGAGCTGCACGACCTGATGGAAATCGGCGCTGAGATCAAAATCCAAGGGACGCAGCTACTTAAAAATAAATCGGCCGAGAACCGGATCATTGCATTTCTGGAGACGTTTGTCGTCGAAAAGAACTTCCCGTGGTCCAAACGCCGCAACGATTGATGAGAATGTGAGATGTAAAATGTGAGAAGGCAGAAGTTTTGAAAAATTAGCGTTCCGCATTCTGAACTTCTGCCTTTCAACATCTATCACTTTGAGTGTTTGCTGTGGCCGTCGCAATTACCTCGACCGAATACGACGGCTATCGTATCTCCCCTGTGTGGCCGGAGCGGTGGGGTCATGCCGCGCTGGCGAATGCGCTGACGGGGCTGAAGTCGCGTTTTCCTCGGGCGCTGGAGTTGCAGGAAATTGGCAAGTCGATTGAGGGCCGGGCAATTTACGAAGCCGGCGTCGGCAGCGGTGCGAAGCGGGTGCTTCTGTGGTCGCAGATGCACGGCGATGAGCCGACCCACACGGAGGTGCTCATGGACTTGCTCAACTTTCTGTTGAGCGCTCCCGAGCATCCCGTCGCTCGGTCGCTGCTCTCGCAGTGCCGGCTGCACATGATCGTGATGCTGAACCCCGATGGAGCCGAGCGCAACACCCGCCGCAACGCACAGGACATCGACGTGAACCGCGATGCCCGCGACCTGCAAACGCCCGAGGGGCGAATTCTGTGGGAAGCAGTGCAGCGATTCCAGCCGCAGTTCGCGTTCAACTTGCACAACCACAACGCCCGCGCAACGGCCGGCATCGAGCCTCACCCGGCGGCGGTGGCACTGCTCGCGCCGCCGGTCGATCAGGAGGACACCGAGAACGAAAATGTCCGCCGCGCAAAGCAACTGGTGCTGACCTATGCCGAAGCGGTGAAACATGAATGCCCCGGCATGGTCGCCCGCTACAATGCCGATTACATGGCACGCGCTTTTGGCGAGGCGATTCAGAGATTCGGGGCGGCGACGGTGCTCGTGGAAGCGGGTGGATGGTCCACGGTGGACGCCATGCCGCTCGCGCAGGCTCATTTCTTGGGCATGGTACGGACGCTCAACGCTATCGCGACCGACGAGTATCTAAATGCTGATCCCACTTCGTACGACAAGCTTCCGCTTTCGGGCGGACGCGAGTTGTTCGATCTGTTGATCGAAGGCGCGACAATCACCAACGGATTGGACCAACCGGCGTTTAAGGCCGATATCGGTGTGAACTATGTCGACTACCGTGGCCCAGAGCGGGGCAGCCGTGGCGCGACCATCGTTGATCTGGGAGACCTGCGAGTAACTGCCGGCAAGGATAAGATCGATGGCCAAGGGCTTCACTGCTATCCGGGTTTGCTCGCTTATCGGCCCGGAATCACACCGACGCACATGCCTGGCCGAGCCGACATCGTGGAACTGCTTAAGGCGGCCGTGACGACGCTCATCGGCAGCGTGGACCTGAGCGACGACTCCGACGTGCAGGAGTTTGCCAAGCTCGAAAGCCGCAAGCTGGCGCTGAATATGGGCTTTGTCGGCGATGGTTCAGGTCTCAAGGGCACCGATCGCGACGCCCATCTCGACCGGCTCTTGCGGGCGCTCGGGCACGGACTGCTGGCCGTGGTGGAAGAGACGCTGCCGCCTCCGCTGGTCAGTTGTTGCCAGTGGTTGCGCGTGCCGCTGGTGCCTCGCGAACAATTGGCACGTTTCACTGTGGTAGACGGTGGCCGATTTTCAGTCAATGTGGCCGCCGACGCGCGTGCGGCATTCGAACTGCTGGGGCTAAAGGGCCGCGGCGCAATTCAACTGGGAGCGACGGCGGACCTGGCGCTGTTTTCAACCGCTGGTGACAATGGAAAGCGATCCGCTCAGCCGGTCTATCTGCTCATCGGTGGCAACATCGTATTCCAAGATGGCAAACCTCGCCCTATGCCTGTTGGCCAAATGCTTCGCCGCAACTGATCCGAACATCGTAGCCTTCTCCCTCCGGGAGGTGACCATTCTTACGCTGAGCTCGGGCTAAAACGATCAACTTCAGCATGCCCATCCTAGATTCTTGTCCACACGCGGAGCGTGAGGACTACTATCGGGCTACTTTGACCTCAGTTCCTGTCCCACGCCCTTGTTCACAAATCTCGTGGTCACCGCTTCCACGGGATCGAGATCGCCTTCCTCGAATAGCCCCGCGCTCACCATCTTCTCGTAAAAGTTCTTGACTCGCGCGGTGTCGATCGCGCCGATGCCTTTTTCCAGCGTGTCGCCTGAATCGATCAAGCCTTGCTCACGAAGTTTGCGCAGAGAATAAGCGATCTGGCCATCGGTCATCTCGGCGTTTTCGCGTTTTATTAGGTCGTTGGCTTTAGAGTTGTCACCGTAGAGATAGTGATACCAGCCGACGATGGAAGCATCTACAAACCGCTGCACGAGGTCGGGCTTGTTTTCGATCAGATCGGTGCGGGTCTCGATGACCGTGGAGTAGCTGTTCCAGCCATGATCGGCGAGCAGAAACACGAGTGGCTCGCGGCCGATTACTTCTTCGACGCGCTTTGGTTCCGCCGTGGCGTAGCCCTGCTGGACGGCGGCCTTGTTGGTAAGAAATGGCGCAAGGTTGTGATTGTAAGGCCGCAAGTTGCGTTCATCAAAGTCGTGTGCGGCCTTCATCCAGACGAAGAAGCTGAATCGCCCGGAGTTGCCCATCAGGAGCGGCGCTCTCTTGAGGTCGTCCCAATTCTTGTAACCCGAGTCGGGGTGAGCGATGAGACACTGCGGATCTTTTTGAAAAATGGCCGCCACCACCTGCGTGGGGATGCCTTGCTTCGCCGCCTCGAACGGCTGCAACAGATTCGTGCCCACGAGAAAATCGACCCGCCCCACCGGTAGCAGCACACGATTGTTGACCAGCGGCCCGCCGGGTTGGATCGTCACATCCAGCCCGAATTCCTCGTAAGTTCCATCGGCCAGCGCCTGATAAAACCCACCCAACTCCGGCTGCGCCTTCCAATTCGTCGCCAATACGACGTTATCCCGCGCATGAACACATAACGGCACAGTGACGAACAGAACGCAGGCCAAACAACACAGCGAGCAACGGCGATACCACATCAGCACACCAATCGGAGTTTCAACTTCTGAATAAATGCAAAACTTGCGAAAACGCCCGCAAAAAAGAATACGAACAGAAGTTCGCAAAGGACGCAAAGATACTGAATTGCTGATTAATCTCTTTTCTCTTCTTTCCTTTCGCTTCCTTTGCGCTCTTTGCGAGCTTATGTTCAATCCTTCTCTGCTCCCTCTGCTTTCTCCTGTTCCAATTCTTCCTGTCAGGCTTCGCGTGGGCGGGCGCTCTCGTGCCAGTGGCGAAGTAGCAGCCAGCTTAGCAGGTGCATGCCGAAGAAGATCGCCACGCCGGTGAGCGAAATCAGCGCCAGGGCAGCGAACATCCGCGGCACGTTGAGCTGATAGCTGCTTTCCAGAATCGTCGAGGCCAATCCCGACTGCACGCCCGACGCGCCGACGACAAACTCCGCTACCACGGCACCGACCAGCGCCAGATTGCCGGAAATCTTGAGGCCTGCCAGGAAGTAGGGCAGGGCGGATGGCGCGAGCAGCAGCCGCAGTCGCTGCCAGGGCGAAGCCCCGTAGAGTCGAAACAAGTCGTGCAACCCTTCGTCGGCGCTGCGCAGGCCGATTGTGGTGTTCGAGAGAATGGGAAAGAACGCCACGATCCACGCGCAAATGAGCAGCACGAGCGTCCGATTCTCAACCCACACCATAATTAGCGGAGCGATGGCCACAATCGGAGTCACTTGCAGCACCACCGCGTAAGGGAAGAAGCTCGTTTCGATCACCCGCGACAACGAAAACACAACCGCCAGCGCTACCCCGAGCATCACGGCCACGACCAGCGCGAGAAATGTCGTCTTGAGCGTCACCATCCAAGCCGCGGATAGCGTGGCCCAGCCTTCGATCGCCGCCTGCACAACGGCGCTCGGCGCTGGTAGCACATACTCGGGAATGTCGCGCATTCGCACCAGCGCTTCCCAACCGCCAAGCACCACGAGACCGACGGCCAACGGCGCCACAAATTGCACGATTCCGATCGAACTGGGCTGCCGAGTCTCGCGATGGTTGGGCTGATTACTCATCTTCGATTTTCGAACCACGGATTCCACGGATTTCACGGATCGAAATGGCCACAAGAAGGCACGACGAGACACAAACACGGATTAGGAAATTGAACCGCTAATAGACGCTAATGGACGCTGATAAGAACGAATATTAACCACTATGGCACGACGAGCACGGCGAAGGTAGAGTGCTCCAATGCAACGTAAAGCTAATGGTTACAATGTTCGCCCATCGCAAGCTGTTCTTTGTGTCCTTTGTGCCTTCGTGGTTCACTTTTTTCTTCATTAGCGCCCATTAGCGTCCATTAGCGGTTCAGCTACTATTTCCTTTCTGCCTTTGTGTGGCCAATTTATGTGCTCGCGTCTGTAGCTGTTTGCAGGGCAACCGAAACCTGGCGGCACGTGTCCGTGAACTCGCTGCTGTGGCGAAACTCGGCGGTCCGTGGCGTGGGGCCGTCCACCGGAATCTCGTCCACAATCCGTCCCGGCCGGGCCGACATCACCAGCACGCGATCCGACAGGAACACCGACTCGTAGACGCTATGGGTTACGAACACGACCGTCCAGTGGTGCTCGTTCCATAGTCGCAGTAGATCGTCATTGAGTCGGAAGCGCGTGATCTCGTCGAGCGCTGCGAACGGTTCGTCAAGCAATAAAAGTTCCGGTTTGGTCACTAAGGCCCGCGCGAGCGACACCCGCATCTTCATCCCGCCCGAAAGCTCGCGCGGACGTGCGCTTGCGAAATCGGAGAGCCCCACCAGCGACAGCGCCTCATCGACTGACGTTTTCGCCCTCGCTTTCGACCAACCTTTCAATCGCAAAGGCAAATAAACATTCCGCCACACATCGGCCCACGGCAACAACGTCGGTTCCTGAAACACGTAACCGACGCGGCGCTCCGCGTTTTCGTTCGGCCAGTGAATCGTCCCCCGGCTGACGGTCGCCAGCCCAGAGAGCATTCGCAGCACGGTACTTTTGCCGCAACCGGAGGGGCCAACCAAGCTGAGAAACTCGCCTTGGTGAACCTGCAGATCGAGATGGGCCACTGCCTCTAACCCGCTGCGATACGTTTTTGCAACGCCGGTCAGTTCAACCAACGGAGGCGCGTCCAGTGGGAGATTGAGCGTCTCATTCAAGGTCTGGCCACTGCGCGACATTCAGAGAGTCTAGCCAAACAACCTCTCCCGCGGCAGAGCCGGGGGCTGCCGTGCAATTGTTAGCTCAACAACTTCGACACGACCTTGCCATGCACGTCGGTTAGTCGAAACTGGCGTCCCTGATAAGTGAACGTGAGTCGCTCGTGATCAAGGCCGAGCAAGTGCAGAATGGTGGCCTGCAAGTCGTGAACGTGAATCGGGTCTTCAGTGATGTGAAAGCCCAGCTCGTCGGTTGCGCCGATTGTGATTCCCGGCTTCACTCCGCCGCCGGCCAGCCAGATGGTAAAGGCCTGCGGGTGATGGTCGCGGCCCTGACTGCGTTTGAGAGCGGCGCTCGATTCGACCATCGGCGTGCGACCGAATTCGCCGCCCCACACCACGAGCGTTTCTTCGAGCAAGCCGCGCTGCTTGAGATCGGTCACCAACGCCGCGCTTGCCCGATCGGTCACGCCGCATTCGGTTTTAAGTCCGCCCGCCACGTCGGAGTGGTGGTCCCAGTTGCCGTGATAAACGTTGATAAACCGCACGCCGCGCTCGACGAGTCGGCGCGCGAGCAGGCAGTTGTTCGCAAACGACGGTTTGCCACGCTCGACGCCGTACATGTTAAGCGTGGCTTGCGACTCCTGAGATAAATCCATAAGTTCCGGCGCACGGGTCTGCATGCGGAACGCCGTTTCGTAGTTCGCGATGCGGGTGGCAATTTGCGGATCGCCCACCGCAGCCAGCCGCTTTTCGTTCAGCTCGCGCACCAAGTCGATGGAATCGCGTTGCAAAGTCGCGTCGATTCCGGGCGGATTCGAGACGTAGAGAATCGGATCGCCGGTCGATCGGAAGGGCACGCCGGCGTGAATGCCGGGAAGAAACCCATTGCTCCAGTTGGCCGCCCCGCCGCTGCTGCCGGTGCCGGTGGCGAGCACCACAAACGAAGGCAGATCATCGGCTTCGTTCCCCAGACCGTAGCTGACCCACGAGCCCATGCTCGGCCGACCCGGCAACGGGCTGCCGCTGTTAAGAAATATCTGTGCCGGCGCGTGATTGAATTGATCGGTGTGCATCGAGCGGACCACGGCAATGTCGTCCACCACTTTGCTCAAATGGGGCAACATCTCCGACAGCTCCGTGCCGCACTGACCGTGGCGCTGAAACTTGAACCGTGGCCCCAGCAGCGCCGAATCGGGGCGAATGAACGCGTACCGCTGGTCTTTCACCATCTCGGGCGGAACGGGCTGGCCTTCGTATTTGCTGAGCGTCGGCTTATTGTCGAACAGATCGAGCTGGCTCGGAGCGCCGGCCATGAACAGATAGATGATTGATTTCACCCGCGAAGGTGCGTGGCGTGGCTGCGTAACTAACGGGTTCGAGCGCCCGAATGCCGCCGTGCCTGCAGCACCTGCGAGCAGCGACGAGAGCGCGATCTTGCCCACCCCCACTCCGCACTGCTCAAAAAAGTGCCGCCGAGTGACCCCGTGCAGACGTGAGATGTTTTCGACGTTCATATCTACTTTCGTTTATCTAACCACAGATTACGCGGATGGCACGGATAAAAAAGAGCGGGTCCGCAGATCACGCAGATAAGCAGAAACATCCGTCCAATCTATTCTTCATCTGTGGGCATCTGCGTAATCTGTGGACAATGTACTTGTGCTGTTTAATGCCTCTTGTGGCAATTCTAATCCGTGGCCATCCGCGCAATCCGTGGTTCAATAGTGTCTTCGCGTCTCATTGTCGGGTAATGGTCTCGTCGAGGTTGAGAATCGCCCGGGCGGTTAGCATCCATGCGGCCAAGCTGTTGTGATCGAGTGTCGTCGGCAACTCGGCGTTCTCGTCTCCGCTGTGGAGGATGGCGGCGGCATCGTAGTCGCCGCGTGCCAAGCGCTCTTGCTGCTGTGCCTGAAATTCGCAGGCGGCGGCTAACTCTTCGTCGGTGGGCACCCGCGTTACGCAGCGGCGGAATAGCTCGGTGGCGATTTCACGGGCGTTTCCTTCATGCTGTTCGAGCGTCGAAATCGCCAGCTCGCGGGCGGCGGCTTGCATCGTCGAGTCATTCAGCATGGCGAGCGCTTGCAGCGGCGTGCTCGAATACGTCCGGCGCGCGACGCAGGCCTCGCCGCTGGGAGCATCGAATAGTCCCGAGCTGGCGAACGGGGCGGTTCGCTTGTTGAAAGTATACAAGCCGCGGCGGAAGCGATCGGCGCCTGCGGACACCGTCCACGCGAGCGGTCCGTACGCGGCTTCGGTGATTCCGGGCGGCTGATCGGGAAACACGCTCGGGCCGCCGATCTGCGGGCTTAATAGACCGCTTACGCTCAGGGCAATATCGCGCACCAGTTCCGCCTCCACGCGAAATCGTGGCGCTCGGGCCAGGAGCCGATTCTCGGGATCGCGCTCCAGGTGCAGCGGCGTCACGTCCGCCGATTGTTGATAGGTGGCGCTCATCACGATCAGCTTGTGAAGTTGCTTGCTCGACCAGCCCTGGCGGACAAACTCCTTCGCTAAGTAATCGAGTAACGGTGGATGCGATGGAAACTCGCCCTGCAGGCCAAAATCGTCCACTGTCTTAACGATGCCGGTGCCGAACAGCGCTTGCCAATGCCGATTCACGACGACGCGTGCCACCAGCGGATTCTGCGGATCGACAAGCCAGCGCGCGAAGGTCAGACGATTTGCAGGTGATTCTTCCGGCAGCGGCGGCAGAACTTCTGGCACTCCCGGTGATACCGCTTCCTCGGCCTTTAGAAACTCGCCGCGGTGATGGCGATGCGTAACCCGCAGATGCTCCGTGCGTTCCTGCATGACCAAGGCGACTGCGGGCGCGGGAAACTGCTTCCGCAGTTCGGCAATCTTGTCTTGCGCCGCTTTAAGCTCCGGCGTGTGCAGCAGAAAATAATCCCGCAGCGACGCGGTTTCTTCCGCGGTCCGCTCCATTGACGCCTTCGCCACGGCGCTGGCTATTTCATCGGGGTATAACGCCGCAGGAAGTTCACCCTCATTGGGTGAAAAGGAAAACCGAAAGCGGCCCAGTCCCGCCGGGTAGAACGACTCGTGATGAAGACGGAAATGCAAGCGCTGGCCGGGCGCGAGTGTGACCGGCTCGCGCAAGCGAAAGACGGCGTTGTGAGGTTCGCCCTCGCGGCCCATTACCCGCCAACCGGTGTCGCTCTTGCCGTCGAAGGCCGCGGCAGCCGACATGCCAGGCGTCACGAAAGTCGCGGTTGCTGAAGCGAATTCTAACTTGCGAACAACCCGTTCGTGCTCCGCATCGCCTTCGACCACTTCGGCGGTCATCTCGCTCAAGAAAAAGTCGCCTTCGCCGCTGGCGCCTCCGACTTCAATCGACTGCCGCCCAGGGCCGCCCGACGGCAGGCTCGGATGCGTGAGCGCCTCAATGCGAATCGATGCGACTTGGCCCTGTGCGTCGAAGTCCAAGTCGTAGATGTCGTTCTTCGTCACGTCGCCGCTAACCAGGATCGAATCGTCATCGAGCACCGCGATGTTCGCGAGATTGGTCGTCATGCGACTGGGCGGCAGGCTGTTCCAATGCGCTAGCTCCGCCGACGCTTTCCGCTGCCACTCGTCAAACGCGCGATCCAAATCCTGTTGTGGAACAGAATCGGCGAACTGCTTCGGCAATGCGGCGATTTGTTCTCCGATCTGCCGCTCGATCTCTTCACGTTGTTTCTTAACTTCCGGAGTGAGCACCTGCACTTCGACTTCATCCGCGTTGTTGAGCAGCGAAAATACTTGGTAATACTCCGCGTGCGTCAACGGATCGTACTTGTGCGTATGGCATTGCGCGCAGCCCAACGTCAACCCTAGCCACGCCCCGCCGGTGGTCGCGACGCGATCGACGACCGAGTTGAATCGGAATTCCTGCGGATCGATGCCGCCCTCTTCATTCACCATCGTGTTGCGGTGAAAGCCCGTGGCAATTCGCTGCTGGGCCGTTGCATTGGGCAGCATGTCGCCGGCAAGTTGTTCAATCGTGAATTGATCGAAGGGCACGTCGCGGTTGATGGCGTCGATTACCCAATCGCGGTAAGGCCACATGGTGCGCGGACGATCTTTTTCGTAACCGTTGGTATCAGAGTAACGAGCCAAGTCGAGCCATCGCCGGGCCCACCGCTCGCCATAGTGGGGCGACGCCAATAGCTTGTCGACCAATCGCTCGTAGGCATCGGGTCGGGAGTCGGATACAAATTCATCCGCCTCAGCGGGCGTTGGCGGCAGTCCAATTAGATCGAGGTAAAGGCGCCGGACGAGTTGATAACGATCGGCCGGTGGCGACGCGCTCAATCCGTGGCGATCAAGCTCCGCTAAAACAAACCGGTCGATGTCGTTCTTGGGCCACGACGGATCGCTGACCGCCGGAAGCGGCGGCCGCTTGGGCGGCGCAAAGGACCAGTGCTGCTCGTAAGCGGCGCCCTGCTCGATCCACTGCTTCAACAACTCGATCTGCTCGGCGGACAGATGCTTGTTCGATTCGGGCGGCGGCATCTTCTCCGATTCATCTTCGGAAGTCACCCGCCGATACAGCTCGCTCGCATCAAGCTCGCCTGGGACCAGGGCCGCGTAGCCTCCGCGATCTCCGGTGGCCATTTCCAATGAATCGAGCCGTAAATCGGCCTCGCGCGAACTTTCGTCGGGTCCATGACACTGAAAGCAGTTGGCCGCGAGTATCGGGCGAATTTGCTCCCGAAAGCTGACTCGCTCAGGCTCGATCGCTACGCAAATCGCCGGCAAGCAACCGAGCAGTATCCAGCAGTCTCGGAGGCGGCCAAGCTTCATTTCACTGTCCAGGCCGATAGGCCGCGTGTAGGACGTTGCAACCCGCACTTGGCGTCACCGCGCGCGGATTCTACCTAGTCCAGAAATCACGGCGGGAAATAGCCGCTTCCACGGTGCCGAATTCTTATTCTATAATGCAGTTCGCTTCGCAACAACCGAGGCACATGCAATGGCCTAAAACAAGGCCCCTTGTTGCGTTAGGGCTGGGCGAACTTTGCTTCTAATAGGGAAGTTGTTCTTCACTCGCAAGGAGATTACCGGAATGCGGTATGCAGCAGTTATCCTGTCGTTAAGTTTAGTCAGCGTCAGTGCGGCCGACGAGCAGTTTGAGGAGTTGTTCAACGGCCGCGACCTCGCCGGCTGGGACGCCGACGAGCGCATCTGGTCCGTTGAGGATGGTTTGCTCACGGGCCAAACCCGTACACCCGAGGATCTCAAGCACAATACTTTTGCAATTTGGACCGGGGGCGAGGTTGAAGACTTCGAGCTACGCATCGAGGTCCGAATGGAGGGTGACAACAACTCGGGGGTGCAATACCGCAGCGCACAAATCCCCGGCAGAAAATGGGGCGTCGCCGGCTACCAGGCCGATCTTCATCCGGCTCCGAATTATTCGGGCATGCTCTACGACGAAGGGGGCCGCGGAATCCTCGCCGAGCGCGGTCAACGCGTGACCGTGGCCGAAGATGGAACCAAACAAGTCGAGCGGCTTGACGGCGACGTGGCGCCGATCGACTTGCGCGAATGGAACGAACTGGAAATTACAGCCAAGGGCAATCGCTTGGTGCATAAGCTCAACGGTCAGGTAACCATGGAACTAACCGACGGCGATCCCAAGCACGCCGATGCCAAGGGTATTCTAGCGCTGCAAGTGCATGCCGGTCCGGCGATGAAGGTGCAGTTCAAGTCAATCAAGCTCAAGCGACTCGAAAAAGAAGCGGCGGAGAAAGACGAAGAGAAGGAAACCAGCGAGACCTCCACATTCGACGCGACGGCGACCCCGGTAGAACGAATTAATGTGCCCGACGGCTTTCGGGTCGAGTTGCTGTACTCCATCCCGAAGGACCGCCAGGGATCGTGGGTTAACCTCTGCGTTGATCCAAAAGGGCGGCTCATCGTCAGCGATCAATATGGCGGTTTATATCGAGTAGCCGTCCCGCCAAAGGGCGACGCCGCCGAACCGGTCGTCGAGAAGATTCCCGTACAGCTCGGACAGGCACAGGGGCTGTTGTGCGCCTTCGGCGATCTCTATGTCGTCGTTAACGGCAATCGAGAGGACTACGACAACGGCTTGTACCAGGTGCGCGACATCGATGGCGACGATCAATACGATTCGGTCAAGCTGCTGCGGGCTATCGACGGCGACGGCGAACATGGGCCGCACGCGGTGCTGGTCGCGCCCGATGGCAAGTCGCTGTACGTCGTTTGCGGCAACAACACGAAGCTGATCGAGATCAATCATTCGCGGGTGCCGCAAGTGTGGGACGAAGATCGCCTGTTGCCGCGGATTTACGGTGTCGGATTCATGCGCGGCGCGCGAGCGCCTGCAGGGTGCATTTACCGCGTATCGCCCGACGGCCAGGAGTGGGAACTCGTGAATTGCGGCTTTCGCAACCCCTTCGACATCGCGCTCAACGCCGACGGCGAACTATTCACCTTCGATGCCGACATGGAGTGGGATTTGGGAACCGGATGGTATCGGCCGACCCGCGTCTGCCACATGGTCAGCGGCGCGGACTGGGGCTGGCGGGTGAGCAGCGCCAAGTGGCCGGTTCATTATGCCGATACGCTGCCCGCCGCGGTCGATATCGGCCTCACCTCGCCCACTGGAATCACCTTCGGCTACGGCGCAAAGTTCCCCGCGAAGTATCAGCAGGCGCTCTATCTGTGCGATTGGACCTATGGGAAGCTGTACGCTGCGCATCTTGAACCCCGTGGTTCTTCCTACGGCGGCACGTTTGAAGAATTCATCACTGCCTCGCCTTTGCCGCTGACCGACGCGATCATCAATCCGCATGATGGCGCAATGTACTTTCTGATCGGCGGGCGGAACACGCAATCAGGTTTGTACCGCGTGACGTATGCCGGTCCCGAGTCCATCGCACCGGCTAATGCGAAGCAACCCGGCGGTGACGAGCGGGCGCTGCGGCACAAGCTTGAAGCGTTGCATCGCGGCGAGCATCCCGAGGCGGTGCAGCAGGCCTGGCCCCATCTGGGCCATGCCGATCGGTTCGTGCGCCACGCCGCGCGGACGGCGCTCGAGCATAAACCGCTGGAAGGTTGGCAGCAGCGCGCGCTGCAGGAAACGAATCCCCAAGCGGCGCTCACGTCGCTGCTCGCGCTGGTGCGGAAGATTCCGCGGTCGTACCAGCCCGACGGCGTCGATGCCGACACGCCGCCGCCGACCTATCCGGCCGACGACGCAGTGCGGCACGAGCTACAGCCGGCGGTACTAGCCGCGCTGGACCGGCTCGATTGGCCCCATCTGTCCAACGAACAGCAACTCGAGCTGTTGCGCGTCTACGCTTTGGCGCTTTATCGCTTAGGTCCACCCGATGAGCCAAGCCGCCAGCGACTGATTGAGCGGTTCGACGCAATCTATCCCGCGACGGATACGAACGCGAACGTCATGTTGACCGAACTGTTGTGCTATCTTCAGGCACCCTCCGCGGCGGAGAAGGGGATCAAACTTCTCAGCGCAGCCACCACACAGGAAGAGCAACTCGATCTAGCCCATTCCTTGCGTTTCTTGGAATCCGGTTGGACGCCCGAAACGCGGCGCGCTTTCTTCGATTGGATTTACCGAGCGCAGGGCTACAAAGGCGGGAACAATTTCACGATGTTCATTGGGGAGATCAAGACCGACGCCCTCGCACGATTGCCCGAGTCCGACCGATTGGCGCTCCAGGAGTTGATCGACGCCCCCGCGCCAAGCCACGTCACGCCGCTCTCGGCGGAGCCTCGGCCGTTGGTGAAGGAGTGGACGATGAACGAGATTCTGCCGCTGGTGGAAACCAAGCTCAAGCATCGCGACTTTGACCGCGGCCGGAAGATGTTCGCCGCCACCAACTGCTTTGGATGCCATCGCTTTGCGAACGAGGGCGGCGCCGTCGGCCCCGACCTCACCGGCCTGGCCGGCCGATTCAGCGCCCGCGACATTCTCGAATCGGTGATGGAACCCGACAAAGTCATCAGCGACCAGTACGCAGCCGTCGTCGTGCAAACCACCGCCGGCAAGGTGATTACCGGTCGAATTGTGAATTTCGACGGCGATGTGATTCACGTCAACACCGACATGCTCGACCCCACGGCGCTGGAGATGTTTTCGCGCGACGAGATCGAAGACCTAAGCACCGCGAAAGCCTCGATGATGCCCGCCGGCCTGCTCAACACGCTGCACGAGGACGAGCTACTCGACCTGATGGCATTCCTGCTGTCGCGCGGCGATAGGGAGCATGAGATGTTTGCGAAGTGAGCGGCGGTTGAGATTGCCGTCTGGCTGTCGGCCGTGGTTGGCCAACTTGGCCAGTTTTAGGGGGGAGAGCAACCACTGCTTCAAGATGGGGGGGAACCAACGGTATCATGATTGCCACGTGTCGGCGCAGAACCCCTGTTTTTAGCGAGGATTGCCAGAATGCCACGTTCAGGAGCGTGGCAATCAAACTTGCTGAGGGCGAGGGGAGTTACGGAGGTCCGCAGGCCACGATCTTGGATGGCTTGGATGGGCTTGGATGGTGACACCCATCTTGAGGCTTTCTCCCATTCTACCTTTCACTTGGCAGTCGGCGATCGGCCCAGGTCGAGTCACAATGATGGGTATCCCCCTATTCCCCCCATGATGTGGTTGTTTTGCGAACGCGCGCACGGTCGCACGGTTGCCCGCCCGACGCCTGCCGACGCGCCCGTGACCACCACGACTTGCGGAGACGCACTCATTTCCGGCTCCGCAACGATTCATACGCGTGAGCGGTCGTTATCCCCCAGACGAGGTGCGAGGCGATCATCATCAGGTTCGTTCCGGCTGGTTCTTGAGTGGCACTGCGACGAACGCCCGCGACCGGCAGCCAACCCAGATAACTCGCCGCCCAGACGGCCAGACCAAAACCCGCTCCGCCCAACATGGGCGGCAGCCGCACTTGTTCTGCGAACGCTCCGTAGGCGCTTCCGCTCATCGCGCCATAGCCAAAATGGCCCGCAAGCGTCAGCGCCTTGCGCTCGTCGCGGTCCAAGTCCTTCGCAATGTCAATCTTTTCGGCCATCTCCATGGTGATTTGCTCGGGCGGCAGCCGTCCGCGCTGCCAGAAGGGCAATTGCTGACGAATGCCCTTCATTACAACCGTCATCGGAACCGTGGCAAACAGCCCCGCGATCGCCCCGTGCATAGCCGAAGTAAAGGTCTCGTTGTCGAGCGAATTAGGTGCCGCCATGGTCTGCCTCACAGGATCGCTTGAATACGAAAGCATGCGGGTTGGTGTATGCAAATTAAGTGCCAGCGACAGATTCCCTTGCCCGCGTGTTTAGATAGACTCTGGCCTGAAACTTGTTTCCAATCCCCGATGCCGCTTGTTATCGAGGGCCTTCGGCAATTTTCTCCACGGGATGAACCTGCGGTTGTTTTAGGGCTGAAGAGCTCAAGGGGTATTTTTGGATACTTTTCCGGATTTCTGGTGACCGGGCGAGCGAGCGGACGGCTATGTTGATTAGCGGGTGGGGTTCGGCGTACGCGGCCGATCTACCAACGTAAAACTCACGGAAGGCATTTCATGTCCCATCGAACACGCCACGATTGGTTGAGATCGAAAATTGAGCCTTCGCGCGGCGGCCGCTCTGCTTCGTCGCTACCTCGCGGCGCGACGTTCGACCGCCGGCTGCGGATCGAGTCGCTGGAAGACCGGCGGCTGCTGGCGGCAGGCGCGCTCGACACGACGTTCGACTTCGACGGACTGGTCGTTACAAATATTGGAACGCAGCCAAGATCGGAAGATTCGCCAAGCGTAGCGGTGCAGGCTGACGGCAAGATCGTCGTCGCCGGGTCCAGCTACAACGGCAATCCCTACGACTCCGATTTCGCCGTAGCCCGATACAACGTGGACGGCTCGCTCGATACGACGTTTGACGACGACGGCAAGCTGACCACCGACCTCGGGTCTACAGGAGACAGTGGATATAGTGTAGCGGTGCAAGCCGATGGCAAGATCATTGTCGCCGGGACAAGTAATAATGACGACTTCGCAGTTGTGCGATACAACACGGACGGCAAGCTCGATACGACGTTTGATGGCGACGGCAAGGTGACGACCGATTTCGGCTCGTTTTCCGGTGGATACGGCATGACGTTGCAGGCCGACGGCAAGATCATCGTCGTCGGGGTGAGTAATAACGACTTCGCCGTCGTGCGTTACAACACGAATGGCACGCTCGACACGACATTTGATGGCGACGGCAAACTGGCTACCGACATCGGGGCTTCAGCATCTATAGCTGACTATGCAACGAGTGTCGTGGTACAAGGCGACGACAAGATCGTTGTCGCCGGAGCGGGTGGTTACGGCATCGCTGTTGTGCGATACAACGCAAATGGCACGCTTGATGCGACGTTTGACGACGACGGCAAGCTGACCACCGACTTGGGGCCATTTAGCTACGGGAATAGCGTGGCAATGCAAGATGATGGCAAGATCGTCGTCGCCGGAGGCACCGATGATGGCAGCGAATACGATTTCGCCGTGGTGCGCTACGACACCAATGGCGCTCTCGACACTTCGTTTGACGACGATGGCAAGCTGACAACGGATTTCGGCGCTTTGGACGAGTATGGCTATAGTGTCGCGGTGCAAGCCGACGGCAAGATCGTCGTCGTGGGTGAAAGTGGCTCCGACTTGGCCGTCGTCCGCTACAACACAAACGGCATCCTCGACACCACGTTTGATGGTGACGGCAAGATGACAATGGACGTTGGGTCGGGGTTTGATCAAGCCAACAGTGTGGCTGTCCAGGCAGACGGAAAGTTAGTACTGGCTGCGAGATCCTTTCATGGCAACGATCTCGACTTCGCTGTTGTCCGCTACGACTCGAGCGGGGTACTCGATACAGGTTTTGGCGATGGCGGTATCGTGATTACCGACTTTGCTTTTGTGACACTTGACGACCAGGCCAGCGACGTGGCGATGCAGGCTGACGGAAAAACCGTGGTCGTCGGGCTGACGAGCAATCCTGGTTTGAACGATAACTTCGTGGTGGCGCGTTACAACGTTGACGGTAGCCTTGACACATCGTTCGATGGTGATGGAGTGATTACGGCAGATTTTGGCGGCGCTAGAGACGCCGGCCATGCGGTCGCGATCCAAGCGGATGGAAAGATCATCGTCGTTGGACGGAGCGGAAATGGAAGCAGCGGCAACTTCGCGCTCGCGAGGTTTCTTTCCGATGGGCAGCTTGATGCTTCATTCGGCGTTGGCGGCAAGGTCACAACCGACTTCTTTGGCGAAGAAGACAGTGCGTACGACGTGGCCCTGCAGTCCGATGGAAGAATTGTCGTCGTGGGAGATTCGCGGCTGGGCGGCAACGCTGACTTCGCAGCGGCGCGCTACAACACGAACGGTTCGCTCGATACGTCGTTTGACGGGGACGGTAAAGTCAGGACGGGCGTTGCAGGCGCCGATTTCGGCCGAAGCGTGGCCATACATGACGGAAGAATCGTTGTCGCGGGTTTGGCTAATAGCGGGAGCAATTGGGATTTTGGGTTGGTTCGGTATAACGCGAACGGCTCGCTTGATACGTCATTTGCGGGCGACGGAATACAAACTACCGCTCTGGGGTCGGCGAGCGACCAAGGCTACAGCGTAGCGGTGCGGGCCGACGGCAAAATCTTCGTTGCTGGTGAAAGCGTCGATGGCTCCGGCAACGTTCACTTCGCGCTAGCGCGCTACAACTCCAACGGTGCCCTCGACACTTCGTGGGCCGGCGGAGATGGCTTCGTGACGACTGGCTTTACTGGTACTTCCCAGGACCGCGCCCGCGGCATGGCGCTGCAGGCGAACGGCAAGATCGTCCTCGCGGGATACACTAATAATGGCGGCAATTTGGATATCGGGCTCGTCCGTTACAACGCCGACGGTACACTCGACACATCGTTTGACGGCGATGGCCGGGCGACCACCGCCATTGGTTTTGGGGAGGACTCGGCCGTGGGCGTCACCATCCAGTCCGACGGAAAGCTGGTTGTCGCGGGCCAGACGCACAACGGGAATGACTACGATTTCGCCGTAGCCCGCTATGAGGGCGATTCCCGAAGCGTGCAAACTTTTGTCGTGGATACGCTTGTCGACGAGAGCGACGATAACTATTCCGTCGGCGATTCATCCCTGCGGGAGGCCATCCTTCTAGCGAATAGCAACCTTGGATTTGCCGACACGATCGAGTTTGCCGCATCACTCACCAGCGGCGGGTCGGCGACAATTCTACTCGCACTTGGCGAACTGCAGATCCGCGACTCCGTGACGATAAGCGGCCCAGGCGCGAACCTGCTGACGATCGATGCCAGCGGCAACGATCCAACGCCCAACACAAACAACGGCGACGGCAACCGCATCTTTAGCGTCGATGACGGCGACGGCAGTGCCGATAAATTCGTGTCGATGATCGGCCTGACTATGGCTGGCGGCGACGTAGGAAGCAGCGGCGGGGCCATTTTTAACAGGGAGAAGTTGACCATTTCGGAATGCACGATCAGCGGCAACGCGGCCGTGAATCTGGGTGGCGGCGTGTTCAATCGAGGCGGAGATTTCACGGCCATTACCTCCACCATCAGTGACAACGAAGCGAGTATCGGTGGCGGCATTCAGATCGATTTCGGACACATGACGCTGACCAACGTGACAGTCAGCGGCAACCGCTCAAAAGCCGATGGCGGTGGTCTGCATTTGCGCATGGATCACTTGGGCGACACGACCACCATTTCGCACAGCACGATCACGGGCAACGAGGCCGACTCGGACTCGAACGGCAATGGCGGCGGCGGCGGAATTTACGTATTTCCTGCGACGCTCGGCGTTGCGACGCTCGACAATACGATTATCGCCGGAAATCTCCTGGCGGCTTCACGCAGCGATATCGCACACGCCGTCTCGGTGCGATACAGCCTGATTGGCGATGACTCCGGGGCTGCGATTACTGATAACGGCGGAAACGTAATTGGCACATTTGGTTCGCCAATCAATCCAATGCTCGGCCCACTGGGGTTTAACGGTGGGCCAACGATGACGCACGCGCTCCTGATCGGCAGTCCGGCGTTCAACGCAGGAGATCCGACGGCGATGGCCGGCGTGGGCGACGTTCCACAATTCGATCAGCGCGGAGCCGCTTACTCGCGCGTCGTCGAGGGGAGAATTGATATTGGAGCTTTTGAGGCGTCGGTCCCAGTGAATTTGGTGGTCGACACGCTGGAGGACGAAAACGACGGCAATTACGGCGCAGGCGGCCTCTCGCTCCGCGAGGCGATCGGCTTAGCAAATGGGAGCGTCGGCTCCGACACGATCGAATTTGCGTTGACACTCGATGGCGGCACAATTCAGTTGACTCGCGGCCAGATTCAAGTATCCGAAGCGCTTTCGATTGATGCCAGCAGCTTGATCCAAGGTCTGACCATCGACGCAAACGCACAGTCGCGAATCTTAGAGATCGTGGCCACCACAGGTGACTTCACCCTTAGCGGCCTGACGCTCACAAATGCTTCAGTATCCGAAGTTCTCGTTGCGGAGGGCGGAGCTATTCGTTCGCTCACGGCTGGCACCTTGGCGCTAATCGATTGCGATATTAATCAGAGCGAGGTTGAGGTACTCGAAGGCTTTATCACGCCTATCCTCACAGCTGTGGGTGGTGCCGTTTTCGCTTTGGGCGATGTCATTCTTACTCGATGCGTTATTAGCGACAATGTAGCAATAGGGACTACGGGGTCAATTCCCAAAAATATTGCTGTAGCCGGCGGAATCTATTCCGGTCAAAGGGTTACGCTTATTGAAACGCTTGTTTCCGCAAACGCGGCAATCGCTTTGACTTCGGGTCTTCACGATGATAGAACTGAGGCCTTCGGAGGCGGCCTTTTTGCGCAACATGTCGTGTTGGTCAATTCCACCGTTAGTGGTAACTTTATCTTATCTTCCTTTGGGGTCGGGGTTGGCGGGGGCATTTCGGCAGCTGGGCTAACAATCCGGCACAGCACAATCACCGGGAATGACGTATCGGCTGTCTATGCGGCTGGAGGTGGGATCAGACAATACAGCGCTTCTGCCGTTGAGATTTCGAACTCCATCATTAGCGGGAACTCTAGTTCCGGAACCGCTCCAGACCTATTGGTTGAAACTGCGCTGCTGACTATCAATTACAGCTTGATCGGCAACACGGCGGGTTCCGGCATAAACCAGAGCATGGGCGTCGGAAACATGCTGAACGTTGATGCAATGCTAGAACCCCTTACCGACAATGGAGGGCCGACGCGGACACACGCGCTGCTCCCCGGCAGCCCCGCGATCGATGCGGGCGATCCGGCGGCGGTAGCGGGAAGCGGCGATGTTCCGGAGTTCGATCAGCGCGGCGAGTCGTTTACGCGCGTTTTAGGAGGCCGAATTGACATCGGGTCATTCGAAATCCAAGCACCTCAACTTATCGGCGACTACAACGGCGACGGCACTGTCAACGCCGCCGACTACACCGTCTGGCGCGACACGCTCAGCAGCACGACCGACTTGCGCGCGAATGGCAATGACTCGAACAACCTAATCGACACCGCCGATTACAGCGTATGGACGGCGAACTTCGGCGAGATGCTGGCAGTAGGAGCGAGCGAAGAGGAGCGAGAAGCGAGTGCGATCGAAGCCGCTTTTGCACTTTTTGACCACCCGCGGATCACACTTAAGCCACTGCGGACCGGTGGCTTGAGCCAGTCTTTTACCCCAATGGATGACAACGCTCTATTGCTATTGGCGGCCTTCCGTGCCGAAATGGAGAGTGATTCGGAAGTCTCCTACTCAGCAATGTTGTGCGACGAGGAAGAGGCGTTGGAAGAAAGTGAGCGAGTATTAGCGGCGTTGTTGGTCCCAGACCTTTCTCCCGATTGGCCATGAGCCATTTTTCACACCCCTCTCGCCCGTATCTCTACCGTCAAATCAACATGAAACGAATCAGGTCGACCTTTCCGAAGATTTGGATTTCCGCGCCCGGCACCGGTTTGCCGCCGGAAATCAAGGGCGACTCTGGACGGCGTGCAAGGTGCGCGGCCCTGAGCGGCTGTTCGAGTTGCGTTTTGACCTCGGTATCGCTCTCCCTCACTCCCCAGGCTCCATTGGCGGACTGCAATTCGATTTCGTTCGATTGCAGCCTACGAAGGGGTTCGCATTAGTGCTTACGAGCACCCAACACATTGGAAGCTGTCGCATGCCACCGATTCACGCAAGAGTTATTCGGATCGCAAGCTTTCGACGCGTGTTGCTGATTCCATTCATTGCGGCGTTCGCCGTGTCTAAGTTCCGAACAATCCTGTCGCGGGTGTTCGTCGTCTCTGCCTGCGTAGCAGTAACAGTTAATGCAGCGAAGGCTTTTGATGTACACGAATTGTTCCGGTTCACAGAGTCCGACAGCGCACCGCTTGAACTCTTTGGCTGGTCTGTCGCGGTCAACGGCAACATTGCACTCATTGGCGCACCCGGGGATGATCTGGCCGGTTTCGAATCAGGGTCAGCATACCTATTCGATCTCACCAGCGGCCAACAAATCTTCAAGCTCAATGCTTCGGACGCCGCGCCGCTCAAAAACTTCGGTTGGTCCGTGGCTATGAGCGGCAACACCGCGATTGTTGGTGCAAGGGGAGACTACTTGTCAGGCACGCGCGGGGCGGCTTATGTCTTCGATCTCACCACTGGCACTCAGATACATAAACTAACCGACACCGCGGCCCTGTTTGGCTTCGGCGACAAGGTGGGAATCAGTGGTAACGTGGCGATTGTCAACAATCCCTTGGATAGTGTTGGCCACACCTATTCCGGATCGTCATATTTGTTCGATGTCACCACGGGACAGAAGGTTTTCAAGCTTACGGCCTCCGATGCGGCGGCGGAAAAATTCTTTGGTTCGGACGTCGCTGTTTCCGGCAGCATCGCAGTCGTCGGCGCTAGCGGTGATCGCCATGCCGGTTCTCAGTCTGGTTCGGCCTATCTGTTCGATGTGACCACGGGGCAGCAGCTTGTTAAGTTAACCGCTTCCGACGCCACGTTAGATGCCGATTTCGGATACTCCGTCGCCATCAGCGGTGCGACCGCCATCGTCGGGGCGTACAGAGACGGTTTTCCCAATGCCTTCGGTGCAGCATATCTATTCGATGCGACCACCGGCCAAGAACTCTTCAAGCTCAAATCCTCCGACGGAGCACTAAGTTACCGATTTGGCTCTTCGGTCGCCATCACTGGCAACTTGGCGATGGTTGGCAACCTTGCCGCCGATGGTCAAGGAGCGGCGTTTCTGTTCGATATTGCGACGGGACAGGAATTACTCAAAATTCCCGCCCCCGATACGGTACCGATGGACCAATTCTTCGGCCAATCCGTAGTCCTCAGCGGCAACAGTGCTATCGTCGGCTCGCCTGCGGATTATTTCGGAACAAGTGCTTCGGGCGCGGCCTTCGTATTCCGCATCGTGCCCGAACCATCCGCACTTTTGCTCCTTTTCGCAGCGTTCGCTTTCATTTCCCCGCGGTCGTCGCGCTTGCGCATGCCCTTTGGTCTGTTGATAGCACCCACACGATGGCTCTGGCAACGAACAACTGTGTGAAGCGGGGACACCCATCTTGGTATGAAGCGGGGGTGTGAAGTAGCGCCTGACGATACTGAGGCTGACGAAGCTTTCCTACGTCAGGCACAGCCTGACCTACATGGGCCGGCGCACGTTGGCGAGTTTCTGCGGAACTCGCGACCGTCAACTTTCGGCCATGTCGGCGCTTCTCTGCGAGACGCGGAGAGCGAGTTTCGGAGAAACTCGCCTACATGGGAGCAAGCGCGATCGCTGGCGCTACTGGACTTGCTGCCGGAGCGCGAGGATGAATCGGAGTTTGACGCGTGGACTGCCAACAGCGAGTCGAGCGAAGACGCGGATCGCGAGGCGGCGTTTGCGGGGTGGGGCGAGGAGTTCTTTCCGACCGTTTTAGAGCGTGCTTGAAAACCCCCTCTCCTAGCCCCTCCCCTGAAGACGGGGGTGGGGAATTGTCAAGACGTTTTTAAATCGCGACGCGAGTTACACGCCCTGCGGCGTGCCCCAGTGATCGCGGTATTCGCGACGGACGAGCGCGTTTGCTTCGTCGTCGCCGACGATTTGCTCCTGGTCGGGGTCGAAGGCGAGCGTGCGGCCGAAACGAGTTGCCAAGTTGCCCAAGTGGCAGAGTGCCGTCGACAGGTGCCCCGTCAGCGCGTCGGCGTTGAGCTTCGCGCTGCCGCGAATGGCGTCCACAAAGTTCTGCACGTGGGCCACGTCGTTCTGCCCTTCCGGTTTAACTTCGATTGCAACCGGCGCATTTCCCTCGTCGCGGACCTCGATCTTGCCGCGGCGGCTGAGGAACATCTGCCCCTTCGTGCCGTAGAACTCGGCGCCGCTATCGACATTGTGCGGGTAGTTCGACGACCACAGCCGCTGCTCATAGACGAGCAATCGCGGCCGGCCCGCGCCTTCGCCGGCGTACTCGAACGTCACCTGCTGCGTGTCGGGGAACTCGGAATCATCGTCGAATTGCAGTTTGCCGCCCAGTGCCGAGACTTTCACCGGATGGCGGTCAACGCCCAGACCCCAGCGGGTGTAGTCGATGTCGTGGACGCCATCGTTGGCCATATCGCCGCCGCCGAAGTGATACCACATCGTCCACCGGTTATGGACGCGGTTGGTGCGATACGGAATCATCGGCGCGGGGCCAACCCAATTGTCGTAGTCGAGTTCGGCCGGCGGGTCGGTATTCTCGCCGCGGCCAATCGAGCTACGCCGCTGGACGTTCCAGCACTTCGCCGCCAGCACGTCGCCGATCAGTCCGTCACGCAGAAGTTTCACCGCGCCCGTCATCATCCCGGTGCTGCGGCATTGAGTTCCGTGCTGAACGAGCGCATGGTTGCGAGCCGCGGTGTCGACCAGCAACCGGCTTTCGCGGATGTTGTGCGAGATGGGCTTCTCGACGTAGACGTGCTTGCCGGCATTGCAGGCCAAGATCGACGCCGGCGAGTGCCAGTGATCGGGCGTCGCCACAATCACTGCGTCGATCATCTTCTCGTCGAGGATCTGTCGCAGGTCGGGAACGGCTCGCGCGGCGTCGACGCCCAGCGACTTTGCTGCCGCTAACCTTCGGCCCTCGTCCACATCGCAGACGTAAGCCAACTCGACACCGGACGTATTCTTAAATAGCCCCGCATCGTGAACGCCGCGGCCACCGCAGCCGATCAGCCCCACGACGATCCGGTCGCCCGCCGGCGTCGCGCCGCGGGTGCGCCGGCCGGCCAAAACTGTCGCGGCAACAGCCGCCGAGGCACGTCCGAGAAACTCTCGGCGATTGTTGCGATCAGACATCGTTGGTTCTCCTCTTGACTGTCGAATATGGGTGGCACGCCCGAGTTTATTGACATGCATCCCTCGCGCGGGTGCCACCCCCGAGTTTACTGACATGCATCCCCCGCAGACACAGTCTTAGGCAAGGAACCTCCGGGCGTACGCGAAGTCGGCGACGGTCTGGTCGAGGCACTGGTCAATCGTCAGCTCCTTCCAGCTATTGCGGTCGCGATATTCGCTGTGGAGCGTGTAAAGACCACGGTAGCCAAGGTCGCGCAGCGCTTGCAAGTAGTCGGGGATGGGGGCCACGCCGTCGGCGAGCGGGCACTTCAACACCCGCCAGGGGATTTGGCCGCGATCGTCACGGGCCTGCGGCTGCCACAGGCAGTTCTTCAGCGACGAGATTGCAATCCACGGTGCGAGCAGGTCCAGCGATTGACGCCAGCCGCCGATGCCGCCCTCGATCGTCATGTGCATCGGGTCGACGTAGGCGCCAATCTCCGCGGGGGCGAAGTCGCGAAGCAGGAGATATGCGACCGGTCCGCTCGCCGGGATCGTGTCGCCGGAATGGATGTGAACGCAGGGAAGCACGCCGTACTTGCGAGCGAGCTTGGCGACGCCTTCGAGGCGCCGTCGCGATTCGTCGATTTCCTTAAGCAGCTTGCCGAAGCGTGCGGTGCGATAGTAGCCAAGCTTGACGCGCCCGATGCCAAGCTCGCCACAGGTGCCGAGAATCACCTCGGCATCGGCGTCGGCGTCGGTGATCGCCGTCGTGAGCATGTTGATCTCGACCCCGTGCTTCGCAGCCGCCGCCGCCGCTGGGGGGAGCTTGGCCTTCGCATCTTTCGGGTCGATGTGGCCGCCGGGGCGGACCGTGAGGTCAAGCCCGTCGAGGCCTACCGCCTTGAACTTCGCGCACACCTTCTCGATGGGCCAGTCTTGAAAGCTCTCGGTGAAGGCACAGAAAACATCCTTCGTTGCGGACGATTTCTCATCGGCCATCGTTTCACCGGTCGGCAACGCTGTAGCGACGATACCGGAGAGTGCCGTCATTCGCAGGAAGTCGCGGCGGCCGGGTGACGCGGGAACGGGTTCATTGACGTTGTGCATGGGTTCGCCCGTTTCTTTCACAAATCTCAGACTATTTAGCGGCCTGCTTCAGGGGCACGGCAAAATCACCCTGAAGACTCCGCCATACCGAGTGGATGTGATTCGCCGGATTGCCGACCGGGTCGGATTGAACGTTGACCAACTCCAACACGAAGGTCGGCCCTTGGACACGGTAATAGTGCCCCACGCCGGGCGTTGTCGAGCCAGCCCAGGCGAAATAAATCTGGTCCGGCCCGGCCGATCTAATCTCCTCGAGTCGCACCTCCGCAATTTGCGGGTGAAGATGCCCGTTGTATGCCTTCAGAAGTGACCATAAGGTTTTCTGCTGAGCATCAGTCATTTCGATTGACGGCAATCCTTCCGGTGCCGACTGAGGCGGCTGCGGCTTACCTGCATCGCGATAGTCAGCCGGCGGTTTGTCGGCGAGTACCGCCTGCTTGCGCTGGGCATCGCTCAATGAGTTCACCAGATCGAATGCGAGCTGCTCTTCGTCGGCAAGCGTCCGCGTGCCCGCCGCCGGACCGCCGGCTACAAACACCTTGACGGTGGCTGGATTCGCTCCCCAAAAACTGGGCGTGTCACTCACCACCTTGCCGTCGCGGACGACGAAGTTCAGCGACAAGTGGTGCCCCTCGAAGCTCCAACCCCAGGTGCCTGCCCGTTCGGGCTGACCAAAGATGGTCAAGAAGTACCGCTCCGGATCGCGTAAATGCGAGCCTGACAGATTCTTTTCTCCTTCGCGAAGGTTGTTCTCGAGCGCCAAAATCCTGACCACCTTTTCGTGACCCGCCTCGCTCAATGCGGTACGCAACAGATGGTGGCAAAGTTTTTTCTGCTCGGCGCTCATGTCGCGCAATTGAAGTCCCTTTCGCTCGGGTTTCGGAATATTGTGCCAATCGAGCCGCGCCGGATCGTCAAACTTCCTGGTCGTCCGTACTTTCTCTTCATCGTTCAGCGCCGCCAGGAGTTGTTGCGCGGCTGCTGTCATCTCGGAACCTACACTCGGAGGCGCCGCATAAGCCGTCTGCTGTAGCGATGTGCCCACCGAGAAAGTGACCGCAATGGCCATCAGGCCCAGACAAATGCGCTTCCCAGAAACCGCTCGGTTGTTGTGGATCATTGCTCCCCTCCAAAATTGCTTCGTTGCTGCGAGGACTCGCCGTCCGTTATATCAAATTCCCGGTATTTGCTCACCCTGCCGCATCGAACGCAGTCCGGTCCAGGCGAATCGGTTGCCTGGCAGCAACTGGACGCGGCGCTTCAGCAGGCAGACGCAGGTGCTTTGGCCGGTCGGACAAGGACCGCCGCGGACTTTCTAAAAAAACTTCTCGGAATTTGTGTGCGCCTTCGCCGTTTTCCACCTTTTATACTTAGGGACCGAAATTTTCCCGTCTCCTCAAGTCGATACACTCCCGCCGCTCCGGGGGAGACGGTGAGAATCGCCACTTGTAGCCCGCGCGAACCTATCTTCTGTCCCCTGTCTCCTGTTCCCTGAAGCACAGCCCGATGGTGAAACGGACATCATCGCTCGCTTGGAACGAGCCGTTCCAGGAAGGAGAACGAACATGTACACCGAATTATTCCATAGTAGACCCGACACCGGTGCCGCGCGTGTGCGACCAAGCGAAGGCGAACTGCACTGCGAGGTCGATGCGGTCAACTGCTTGAGCCTCCGAAATGTCGGATATGTTCGCCTGGGTGAATGGCTCTTGATCCCCCAGCCCGACTTGGAGATTCCGTTCGATCGGGTCGAGCATAACGGCGAACTGCGCCGCAGCGCGGGCAAGCGACACCGCGTCGAGTGGCTCTATTGCACCAACGACCCAGGCCGACGAACCTATGCCCTGGGCCACGTGACGCACGGGGACGACGCGACGATCAAGCTCGACGTGTGGCACCGCGTGGTGATGAACACCGAGGCGACACCCCTTGCGCGGCTGTCGAGCGCTACGTTGAGCCGTCGAGCGCGGCCGCGGATAAGGACGAGTTACGTGGGGTAGCTTGCCGGGCGGCGGCCTGCGCACCTTCCAGTGGGTTCGACTCCCATCGGGCTCTTGTGGCAGAGCCTCCCTCATCCGAGGGCCGTTAGTGAATCCCTTTATTGGGCGATTGGCTGACAGAGTCCGCACGGACAATCAAACCACTTGATTCCGTGTTGCGGCAACGGATTAGCCCAAATTAAGCGACGCGGACGGGACTCGAACCCAACCACTGCGGCCGATGCTTTGGAACTCTACGACCCCGACCCCATCGGCCGAACGTTCGTCG
>JBBDYG010000032.1:0-43566 GCA_040901765.1 Pirellulales bacterium | reverse complement strand
AAATGACCCTAGAAATGCCGATCCAAAGTGTTGCGTTTGAGTTTAGAATCCACCAGCAGGAAGTTGGAAGAAAAAGAGAAACGCTTGGGTGGCACTGCTGGGACGCCACGGCCGATCCAGACAACTCGTCCAGCAGCGGAACCCTGGTACACAGAGCAGGAAGAGGAATGTCCGCGTCGTTCGCATGTCCCTTCCTCGAGTTCTCGTTAGTGGACCACTCGCTCAGCAACCGTCAGTCCAGTGTATTCCAACCGGCTCGCAATTAAGCAACAGTGATGTCGCCGCTGCGCGGCTGGACGCACTCAGGTGGCACGAGTCTCCGAGCGCGTGAGTTACGACTCGGAGAGGCGTGCTACACAGCTACTCGCGCTGGCCGGAGTTACCGGTGGCGGCGATGCGGAACTCGCGGATCGCCGGGATTTCTTTCAGGGCTTCGGTCAGTCGGCTGACATTCTCGATGTGGTCGCAGCGAATGGTCATGCTGCATTCGAAGAACCCCGCTTCCTCATCGAGGTGGAAACTGGAAACATTGGTGACCGCGAAATGATGCTCGGCCAGGAGCTGTTGAATCTCTTTTTCAGGCATGGCTTCGTCGCGGCGGAACCGGAGTGTGCATTCGGCGTAGAAATACGACGGCAGTTTATTCTCGATCCAGCGAAAGAACGACAGCGTGCCGAGCGTCAGCGCGGTGGCGACTGCTCCGGGAAAGTAAAACCCGATGCCGAATAAGATGCCCAGCGCGGCGGTGGTCCACAACGAGGCGGCGGTCGTGAGGCCGCGGATGGTCAGGCCATCTTTGATGATGCTGCCCGCGCCCAGGAAGCCGATGCCGGTCATGATGCCTTGCGCCATGCGGGTCGGATCGAGCGTGGTGCGCGTACCGGGATCACCCTCGAACCACATGGATTGGAAATCGGTGACCAGCATCAGCAGGCAGGTCGACATGCAGACCAGCGCATGGGTGCGAAAACCGGCCGAGCGACCGTGATAGCTGCGCTCCAAGCCGATGACGCCGCCAATCGCCAGGGCGACGATGAGGCGGAAGGCCATGGCGAGATTGTTGGGGTCGTCGAAGATCACTGGTTAGAACTCAATCGCAGAACAACTGATCTACCGGAACGCTAAACCCGGGAATAAGCGATTCAGGCAGTTGTAACGAATCAGTTTGGCGAAGAACGACGGGCTGGCTATCAGGAGTGTGAATCGTGACTGTTTTTGAGTGAGGCTCCGCGACAATGGCTATCTGTACTCCCGCTTTGAGGTAATCTTCCACTTTACGAGATAAATCCGCCAGCGAGTCGTTTTTGCTTCGTATTTCGACTACGAGTTCCGGAATGGTCTCCAGATATCCTTCCGAGGTGCGGCGGATCGGCAGGGACTTGCGTGCGATGAATGCGACGTCCGCGCCGACGACTCGATCGGGATCGCGCCACAAGACGATGCCGACTTCGCAGCGCACTTTCCCGTGATTGGGGATTTCGCCAAGCTGCTTCAAGAGGTAGATCAAATTCGATTGGACGGAACTGTGAATGTCGCCAGGAGGGGCCATCAGCGGCACTAACTTTCCATTATCGAGTTCGTAGTCGATAGGACCGGATGGCAAGTTGATCGGAAGATGCTGCAAGTCGGCGGCGGTGAAGAGTCGCTGAGCTTGTCGGGTCGGGAGAGTAGTGTCCGCAGTCGCCATGGGGCAAAATCTCCGCTGATGAATCGGGAGGATCGTCTTGTAATTGTAGCCTCCATTGCCTCCACAGACCATCACGGGATCAATCCGCATTCACGGTATCGCCGGTGTCGATGTCGGGCGGCGCTTTGAGATGCTCTTGTACCACCTCGGGGGGCAGCGTGAGCACTTTGTAGAGGCACCACGTCGTCAGCACCAGCACGGACGAGACGGAGACGATCATGATCGCGGCGCCGACGGGTGTGAGTGTCATGGCGTGAATCTCTTAACAAGGTCGCTGAATCTGGATCGACTTATTACGCGGCTCAACGCTTGTACTTCAGACGACCCTCATTCTCCCAACGTCGGCCGGCTATGTGGACTAACAACAATAGGAATGCCAAGATTGCGCCAATGAACAAAACGGAGTAGAGCGGAACGCCGCCGTTCATAAGTGTCTCCGCATAAGTGCTACCATCAAGGTAGAATGTGCCACCCAAAATGCCCAGCAGTAGCAAGGGTGAAATGTATTTAAGTACAAGCTGAACAACCCAAGGGATGTGAATTAGAGCCCCGCGATGCAACTCATCGTTGCCCTTACTAATTCCAAATATCCAGCCATAAAGAATGGATTGTACCAGGGCCAAGACGACGATTGCCATCGTTCCGACCCAGAAGTCCATCGTTTCCAGCGCGGCCCTGTCCTTAGAGAAATACATCACGAATGCCGTGCCAAACCCAGAGATTAAGCCAAGTAGGGTCGCCGATGCGTGTCGTCGCAGCCCGAGGCCCTCTTCGAGAAACGCGATAACCGGCTGCAGCATGGAGAGGCTACTCGTAATCGCGGCTAAGAAGAGCATCAAGAACCACAGAAACCCAAACATTCGGCCACCTGGCATCACGGCGAATACATTCGGCAGGGTTACGAATCCCAGGCCGTAACCTCCCTGAGCAGCCGCCGCTGCGCCCAGGAAAATGAAGGCGGCTGGAATCGTGATTAGACCGCCTAGGCAGACTTCAAAGAATTCGTTCACGCTATTCGCGGTGAGTCCACTGAGGGCAATGTCATCGTTGCGGCGAAGGTAGCTCGCATAGTTGATAATTACGCCGAAGCCGACGGACAGACTAAAAAATATCTGGCCAGCGGCTGCGAGCCATGTCTTCGGCGCAAGCAGCGCCTTCGGATCGGGATTCCACATCGCCCCTAAGCCTGCCGTTAGTTTTTCGCTATCTAACGTCAGCACCCGAATAAGGACGCACAGGGCGCAGATGGTCATGATTGGCATGGCGACCATGCAGAAGCTTTCGATTCCCTTGGAAATGCCTCGATAGATGCAAACGAAGTTCAGCAGGAACACAAAGACCAACACGCCGACAAGCGTGTTGCTGCCGCCTTCGTAAATGAACCCGTTCGCGTTATTTCCGATGAAGTCGTCGAAGTGATTTTGGTAGGCAGCGGGTTCGCTGCCGAGTTGCAGGTTTCCCATGAGGTAGTCGAACGCGTAGCCAAGGCACCACGCCTCGATCAGCACGTAATACATGTAGATCGCCAGTGGCACGAGCAAGGCGAGGGCGCCGAAATATTTGGCTGCCCTGTGGGGCCAGATTACCGAGAAGATTCCGGGAGCCGATCGAAAGCCGTTCGTGCCGCCGTAGCGGCCCATTGTCCACTCGGCCCAGCACAGCGGGATGCCCAACAGCAGGAGCGAAATGAAGTACGGGAGCATGAAAGCCCCGCCGCCGTTTTGGGCCGCCTGACCGGGGAACCGCAGGAAATTGCCGAGGCCCACAGCCGAGCCGGCAACCGCCAAGATCACACCGATCCGCGAGCCCCATTGCTCGCCACCACCCTGAGAGGAATTAGACATCTATTCCGCACTCTTCAAGTTCGTTGGCATCTCGTAAAGAGTGCGATGGTAGTCGCAAAAACCCAGTGCTGTCAAGGATTTACGCTAATTTATGCCATCGCACGTATTTTAGATATATTGGGTTGTCAAAAATGCCCAAAGTGGTAAGATTCAATAGCTGAATCTGCCCGTTGGAAACCGGACGAACGATCTCTATGGTATGCGAGCATTCCGATCAACAGTTGCTGGACCACCTCCGCCGGCACGGTTCGGCTAGCATTGTGGATTTGCGGCGGACGCTTGATGTTACTGCCACAGCCGTGCGGCAGCGGCTCAATCGGTTGATGGGCCAAGGGATTATCCAGCGAGAAACGCAGCGTCAGGGTCGCGGACGCCCGGGGCACCGGTACTCGCTCACCGAAAAGGGAGTCCGACTGGGTGGGGACAACTATGCAGATCTTGCGGGAACTCTATGGGATGAAATCCGCGAGATTAAGGATCAAGAAATTCGGCAGGGGCTGCTGAGGCGGATCGCGACAAAACTCGCGGCACGGTATCGCGGCGAGGTGAACGGGAGTAGCACCGAGCAGCGCATGGCTGGCGTCGTGAAGATGATGGCCGACCGGGGTGTGCCGTTCGAGGTGGATCGATCGGGCGAACTACCGATCCTGACGGCATTGGCGTGCCCATACCCGGAGCTTGCCGAACAAGATCGCGGCGTTTGCGCGATGGAACGGATGTTGTTTTCGGAGCTGTTGGGAGAGGCGGTCAAGTTGTCCTCGTGTCGATTGGACGGCGCGAGTTGTTGTGACTTTGAACCGGTTGCTTGAAGCAACGGCACCTGGGAAACGCGATCAAATACGGCTATTCTAAGAGTTTCCTGGCGGTGAGGTGCTGAAACCAGCCACGACGAGAATTGAAACACGAAACCCTTTTGGAAGTCGTAAAACGATGGGTCAACCTTGGATTGAAGGCCGGTTTGAAGAGAACGTCATCACGACGACCGTCGAGCAGGCCATTAACTGGGCGCGGCAATCGAGCATCTGGCCGATGACGTTCGGTCTGGCTTGCTGTGCGATCGAGATGATGGCCGCTGGGGCCAGCCGGTTCGACATGGACCGTTTTGGGGCGGGAGCCTTTCGCGCTACGCCGAGACAGGCGGACCTGATGATCGTCGCCGGCACGGTGACTTACAAAATGGCCAGCCGGGTCCGCCGACTTTACAACCTGATGCCCGATCCGAAGTTCGTGATCGCGATGGGCGCCTGCACCGTTGGCGGCGGGCCGTACTTCAAGTATGGCTATCATGTCGTGAAGGGCGTGGACTTGGTGGTGCCGGTGGACGTGTACGTTCCCGGCTGCCCTCCGCGACCGGAAGCGCTGCTGGAAGGCCTAATGCGAATTCAGGACAAGATTAACGCTCACCGGATTGCAAAACGCTCCGGCGCGACGAGATTCGCTCAACTAGGCGAGAAGTTTGAGGACGAACTGCCGGTTCCTCACCATTCGGGTTACGTCGATGCTCCGGCCGATTTCGAGCCGCTGTTCGATCACCAGAAGATTACGGCATAAAGGTCATGAATCTCGACACCGTTCGCCACTCCATGAATGTGGAACCATTCGAACCGATTGAATTGCGGTTTGCAAATGGCGATCGTCACGTGGTCCACCACCCGGATTACATGGCGGTAGGCAAGAATGTTGTCATGATTGCCTATCCCGACTCGGACCGCATCGCTTGGTGTACACCGCATCAGATCGTGAGCATTGAAAAGATCGTTACTCCCGCCGAAGCTGGCCGTAATGGCAGTTAGCGTGTAGGAGCAAAAAGAGAATAGATAATTGAATGACTGAAACACTTGAGATCAAAAACCTGCATGTCTCTGTCGAAGGCAAGCCGATTTTGCGCGGCGTTGACCTCGTGATCAATCGCGGTGAGACGCACGCGTTGATGGGCCCCAACGGCTCCGGCAAAAGCACGCTCGGCAATGCGATTATGGGTCACCCCGGTTACGAGGTGACCGAGGGAACCGTTGAGTTGAATGGCCAGAACGTGCTGGAATGGGACGCCTCGGAGCGGTCGCGTGCGGGCATTTTCATGGCGTTTCAGCGGCCGATGGCGATTCCGGGAGTGAAGCTGGCGGACTTCATGCGTCATGCCACGACGAACGTGCGTAATCCCGAGCGCAAGGAAGGCGAGGAGTTGATTCCCATGCGGGAGTTCCGCAAGGAACTTCGCGACAAGATGTCGCAACTCAAAATGGATGAGGAGTTTGCCCGGCGGTACGTGAACGACGGTTTTTCCGGCGGCGAGATGAAGCGGGCGGAAATCTTGCAGATGGCGATGCTGCGGCCAAAGTTTGCAATTCTCGATGAGACCGACAGCGGCCTCGACGTGGATGCGGTGAAACTTGCCAGCCAGAGCATTGCGGCCATCTCTCGGAAAGACGGTGGCAGCAAGCAGATGGGCATCTTGATTATTACGCACCACGACAAGCTGCTCGAACAAAACTCGCCCGATTTCACGCATGTGATGCTCGGCGGCCGGATTGTCGAAACCGGCGGCCCGGAACTTGCTCGGGAACTTTATACCGAGGGTTACGACCGAATCCGGGCCGCGCACCCCGACGCGGCGGAAATCGAAGACGAAATGAAAATGAAACGCGAGCCAGCCACCGTAGGCTAGCTCGCTACCAGACTGCCCCAACGCCTGTTCCGAAGGAACAAACAAATGGCCACCGATACGCTTCTCGCCCCTGAACCTGTTCTGGGCGAAATCAACAAGTACGACTTCATTACGCAGACCAAGGACGTGTTCCGCGTTCGCAAAGGTTTGAACGCGAATATTGTCGCTCAGATTTCGGAGATGAAGCAGGAACCGGCGTGGATGCGCCAGTTCCGGCTCGATTCGCTCAAGATCTTTGAATCGAAGCCGATGCCGCGGTGGGGCGGCGAAATGGGGCTCAATTTCCAGGACATTTTTTACTACCTCAAGCCCACCGAAGGGCAGGGCAAGACTTGGGAAGACGTTCCACAGGAGATTAAAGACACGTTCGACAAGCTGGGCATTCCCCAAGCGGAGCGGAAATTCCTGGCCGGCGTGAAAGCGCAGTTTGAGAGCGAAGTCGTCTACGGTTCACTTCAAGAGGATCTCTCGAAGAAGGGTGTCATCTTCACCGACACCGACACCGCCGTGCGCGAGCATAGTGATTTGCTGCGCGAATACTTCGGCAAGATCATTCCGCCCAGCGACAATAAATTCGCGGCGCTGAACTCGGCCGTCTGGTCGGGAGGATCGTTTATCTACGTCCCGCCGGGCGTGAAGATCGAGTTTCCGCTACAGGCTTATTTCCGAATCAACGCGGAAAGCATGGGCCAGTTTGAGCGGACATTGATCATCGTCGACGAAGGGGCCGAGGTTCATTATGTCGAAGGCTGCACCGCGCCGATGTATTCCACCGAGAGCCTTCACTCGGCGGTGGTCGAGATCATTGTGAAGAAACATGGTCGTTGCCGGTATACGACGATTCAGAACTGGGCCAACAACATCTATAACCTCGTGACCAAGCGGGCGATGGCCTACGAAGGCGCGCTCATGGAGTGGATCGACGGCAACCTCGGCAGCCGATTGACGATGAAGTACCCGGCCGTTTACATGATGGAGCCAGGCGCTCGCGGTGAAATTCTTTCGATCGCGTTTGCCAGCAAGGGTCAGCATCAGGACGCCGGGGCGAAAGTAGTCCACTGCGCGCCGCACACCAAGAGCCGGATTATCTCGAAGAGCATCAGCAAGAACGGCGGCCGCGCGAGCTACCGCGGGCTGTGCAAGATTCAAGACGGCGCCGTCGGTTCCAAGAGCAGCGTCGTGTGTGACGCGCTGATTCTCGATCCACAGAGCCGTAGCGATACCTATCCCTACATCGAGGTCGAAGAACAGGACGTTCAAGTCGAGCACGAAGCGAGCGTCTCCCGCATCGGCGAGGAGCAATTGTTCTACCTCATGAGCCGCGGGCTGACCGAGGCGGAGTCGAGTTCGATGATCGTCAGCGGCTTTGTCGAGCCGCTCGTGAAGGAACTGCCGATGGAATACGCCGTGGAAATGAACCGTTTGATTCAGTTGCAGATGGAAGGCTCGGTGGGTTGATCTGTGTATCGACTAGCCGTGGAGGCATTATGGGCACTGCCGCCGAGACAATCGCTGGCGAGTTGATCGATCGGCTTTACAAAGTTGACGGTAAGGCCGAGATTGTCGACGGGAGGATTGTGCGAATGAGTCCCACGGGCGACATGCCGAGCACCGCCGCCGCAGAGATTTTCGTAAGATTGCGCAGTTTTGCAAAAATCGCTGGAGGACGCGCTTACTCTGACAATGCCGCTTTCATCGTTGATTTACCAAATCGCAAATCGTTCAGTCCAGATGCCGCCTATTACACCGGGCCTCGGACTGGAATGAAGTTCTTGCGCGGAGCGCCTGACTTCGCAGTCGAAGTGAGAAGCGAGGGTGATTACGGACCCGCTCCCGAAAGGCAGATGGCTGAGAAGCGTATAGATTACTTTGCGGCAGGAACCGTCATCGTGTGGGACGTTGATTTAAATAGCGATGAAGTGATTCGTGCCTATCGCGCGGATTCGCCAAACGACCCGCTAATCTTCCGCTGCGGTGAAATCGCCAATGCCGAACCGGCCGTGCCCGGCTGGACGTTTCCGGTTGACGATCTATTTGAATAACATTGCCTGAACTTGCTTGCTCATGTCCACGATTGCTGTTCCAGCCGCACAGACTTCTTTCAACGCCGACGGCTTCGCCGCGTTTCTCGATTCGCGAGACGAACCAGAATGGCTCCGCGAATGGCGCGAGCGGGCGTTTAAGCACTTTGAGAACGCGGCATGGCCCTCGTCGCACGATGAAGAGTGGATGCGGACCGACATTCGGCTGTTTAAGCTCAACCAATTCCGGATGGCCGAACGGGCACCGCAGATCTCGCTTGAAAATACGGGGTTGCTGCGGAAGTCGGTGGACCTCGCCGGCCACACGGTAGCCATGAGTGGGCATTTGGTCGAGGAATCGGTTGACGCCGAACTGCAAAAGCAGGGCGTGCTGTTCGGCAGTCTCGACCGATTTGTTCGCGAGCGTAGCGATCTGCTGGAAGCGATTTTCGCTCGGGGAATCGTAAACCCCACCTACGACAAGTTCGCATCACTCAACGCCGCATTTTGGCACGGCGGGACGCTATTGTATGTGCCGAAAGGCGTGCGGATCGAACGACCGCTTCATTCCCTCACGGGCCTCGAGCATGGCGGCGTCGATGTCGGCAAGATACTTGTCGTTCTTGATCAAGGAGCAGAGGCGACGTTTCTTTCAGAGACCGTTTCGACGGCCGACGATGTCGCGGGGCTTCACTGCGGCTCGATCGAGATCCTTGTGGGCCCCGGCGCAAAATTGCGGTACGTGAACCTGCAGAACTGGGGGTCCGGCGTGTGGCACTTTGCCCATCAGAAGGCCCTCGTCGATCGCGAGGGGCGATTGCAGTGGACGATTGGCGCCCTTGGCAGCCGGTTGTCGAAAGTTAATCAACATGTGGCACTAGTCGGCGCCGACGCGGAGGCACAGGTAAACGGTGTAATGTTTACCCAGGGTCGGCAACACTTGTCCTACAGCACGCATCAGCATCACGAAGCGCCCTATTGCCGGAGCGATTTGCTTTACAAGGCGGCGCTTCAAGATAAATCTCGAACCGTTTGGCGGGGAATGATCAAGGTCGATCGCGACGCGCAGCGGACCGACGCTTATCAACGAAACGATAACTTGATGCTTTCGGCCGACGCGCGGGCGGATTCGATCCCGGGCTTGGAGATCGAGGCCGACGACGTTCGCTGCACGCACGGTTCCACTTCGGGCCGAGTTGACGACGGGCAGATTTTCTACGCCATGTCGCGCGGCTACACCCGCAAAGAGGCCGTGCGCATGATCGTCAGCGGCTTCTTTCAACAGGTCTTCGACCGCATTACGATCGACAGCGTCCGCGATGCGCTGAGTGAGTCCATCTCGCAACGCGTGCAGGATATTGCGTAGCCATGACAGATTTCGTCCGCGTTGCGTCCATTGACGAGATTCCCGACCCAAGTTCACTTCTGGTCGAGGTTGTAGAACGATTAGTTGTGGTGATCCACGCTGCGGGGCATTTCTATGCGCTGGACGACGTCTGCACCCACGATGGCGGACCGCTGAGTGAAGGCCCGGTCGATCCGGCGGAGCGGACCATCGCGTGCCCGCGGCACGGGGCAAAGTTCGATCTTGCGACCGGTGCCGCGCTAACGATGCCCGCCACGAAGCCGACGGTGGCACATGAGGTGAAGATCGAGGGCAACGACGTGCTGGTGCGGCTGAACGGTTGAACCATCTAGGGTGCTTCTTCGAGCTGGCTGACCCAGCACTCGTGATAGACAATTGCAATAAACCACTCTTGTTCCGGCACTCTCTCGCACACTGCTAAATAACCGGCAAATATTCCGGTTTCATAGCTCGTGTCCGTCAGGAAAATCGTCAACGTGTTGCCATCGTCTGAGGCGACACACCGTTCAATGTTGATGTTGGTGTGTTTCTCTTTGTCAACTGGGAGGAGTACATCGAATCCGTCAACGTGAAGAAAATCCACGTAATCGTCCTCAAGTAGGTAACTCCAATCCTCTGGACCTTCGTGTTTTTCAATGATGCGGTCCCAACGGAACGTCGCCACTCGCAAACGAAGCTCCGATGAGATGTTCTGAAGTCTCATTTTCGTCTCCAGTAAGAAGCAAGCGGCAATCTTAGCCGCTCCAATCCTGATAGCGGCGCGGCTTACCCGGGGCGTGCGATTTCGGTACTATAATGGATAGTCCCACAAAGCAGGAGGAGAAGTCATGCCCATTGCCGAAGACCATGTCCGCGAATCGCTGAAACAAGTAATCGATCCCGAACTCTTCGTGAATATCGTGGATCTCGGGCTGATTTACGAAGTCAAGATCGACGAGTCCCCCGAAGGCAAAGCAAATGTTGGAATCGAAATGACAATGACCAGCCCGGCCTGCCCGGCGGGGCCGCAACTCCTTAGCCAGTCGAAGGACGTCGTTAGCCGCATGGAGGGCGTGGGTGAAGTTGACATAAAACTTGTGATGCACCCGCCGTGGACTCCCGACCGCATGACCGAAGACGCCCGCGACCAACTGGGAATCTTCTGAATGTGGACTTCGGAGTGCGGAGCGCGGAATTCTTAAGACGACGGCTTGGCTCTTGATTTGGCTGACGGCTAATAGCTGATAGCTAACAGCTTCCCCCGATGCACATCTTCGTTTATGAGTGGGTGACCGGGGGCGGGATGGTCGAGCATTCGGTGACTTCCGTGGGATCGCTGCTGCAGGAAGGCACCACGATGGTGCGCTCCGTCGCGGGAGATTTCTCTCGCATTCCCGATACGCGAGTCACCGTGTTCCGCGACGTGCAACTCGCGACGCTGCCAGTCGCCGGGTGCGATGTGATCGATATCGACTCCCGCGGGGCGCACGACGAGGAGTTCGACCGGTTCGTCGATTCCGCCGATGCGACGCTGCTGATAGCTCCGGAGTTCGACGCCGTGCTGACGAATTTGGTGAGCCGCGCGGAGTCACGAGATGCTCGGCTTATTTCGCCCGGCTCGGAGTTCGTGCGGATAGCTAGCGACAAACAGCGTACGGCGGAGCGGTTGGCAGCGTCCGGCGTGCCGGTGCCGACGGCGGTCGTTTTGGAGCCGGACGATCCATTGCCCCGCGATTTTCCCTATCCCGCGGTGCTGAAGCCGATCGACGGCTGCGGTTCGCAGGACATCTATGTGGTTGCGACGCCTTTCGAGCGGCCACCACCCTATGCTTGGCCGCGCCGGATAGAGCAATACGTTCCAGGACTTGCGGCCAGCGTGGCCGTCCTTTCAGGATCGGCCGGGCTGTTTCCACTTGCCCCCTGTCGGCAATCGTTGTCGAACGACGGGCGTTTGAGATACCTTGGGGGTTCTTTGCCGCTCGCATCAGGCTTGGCAAAGCGAGCCTGTGACTTGGCGTTATTGGCGGTTCGAGCATTGCCCACTTGTACGGGCTTCGTCGGCGTTGATCTCGTGCTCGGAGGCAACCCCGAGGGCGGCGAAGACGTGGTGATCGAGATCAACCCCCGCATCACAACTTCCTACGTGGGATTGCGAGCGGTCGTCGAACAGAATCTTGCGGAGCAAATGCTCCGTGTCGCACGTGGTGCGGCGGCTGAGGTAAGCTTCAAGAATTGGGCGGTGGAGTTCGATACACTCGGGACAGTCAGTTTCACCGATTGAATGGGAATCGCAACCGCATGGACTGGCTGGGCTTAGACGTTGGCGGCGCGAATCTCAAAATTGCTAGTTTCCAAGGCTACGCGCGCAGTGTTCCTTTCCCGTTGTGGCAACAGCCTCAGGAACTTACGACGGCTATTCGCGAGTTGATCTCAAGTGCGCCTCATGCCGACGGAGTTGCCGTCACGATGACCGGTGAACTGGCAGATTGTTTTGAAACCAAGTCGCATGGTGTGTTGCACATTCTCGAAGCCGTGGAGCGGGCGGCTGCGCCGAATGAAATCCTGATATATCGGGTTGACGGTCAGTTTGTTTCGGTCGACAAAGCGTGCTCGGAGCCGCTCCTAGCGGCAGCCAGCAACTGGCATGCTCTGGCCCGCTGTGCGTGCCGGTGGATCGAGCGATTCCCTGCGGTACTGATCGACGTGGGATCAACCACTACCGATATCATCCCGCTACTGGCGGATGGACCGAATACAAGTTCCGTTAGCGACACGCAGCGCCTTCTAAGCGGAGAATTGGTCTATACCGGAATGAACCGAACGAGCGTTGCGGCAATCACACCCGACTTGCCATTCCGAGGACGACAGTGCTCGGTAGCCGCTGAAGTGTTTGCTACCGCCACTGACGTTGCCGTGCTATTGGAGATCTCACCCGAGCAGCCGTTGAACTGCGATACCGCCGATGGTCGCCCTCTTACAAAGGGCAACAGTAGGAATCGAATGGCGCGCCTGCTATGTGCCGATCGCACTGAGTTTACGTATGATGATGCATTGCAGGCCGCTCGATACGTTTGGGGACAGCAGACCTCCCAGATTGGCCGAGCGCTCAAGCAGGTGATTGACTCAACTTCGATTATGCTCGAGTCGGTCCTCGTATGTGGCAGTGGAGAACTGCTGGCAGAAGCCGCGGTGAAGTCGGCCGGTATCAGCGCGTTGCCGCAGCGTTTAAGTGAGATTATCGGCGCCGAACTGAGCACTGTCGCTCCCGCTTACGCCATTGCTGTCTTAGCTTCACAGCAGGAGCTTGAAGCGTGAATCCGCACAATGTCGTCGTGAAGGTCGGAGGCAGCCTATTCGGGCAGCCTGAATTCGTCGTTCGATTGCAAACACTTATTGAATCGTATTCAAAGCAGTTCGCGCCCGCGCACATCGTACTTGTCACCGGGGGTGGTCCGCTGGTCGAATCACTCCGTGCGATGGATCGCGTGAATGCAATCTCCACGAATCATGCCCACTGGGCTGCCATTCAATTGATGGACGTAAACGCAGGTCTGTTGCAGCAATGGTGGCCACAACTGCACGCGATTGATTCGGTGGAGAAACTTCGAATCCGCTGCAACGAGGTTGGCGTTACGCTATTCCGAGTGGAAGCGTTCCTCCGCGAACGCGAACCCAGATTGGCAGGCACTCGGCTACCCACCGGTTGGCAAGTCACAAGCGATTCGATCGCGGCCCGGATCGCCGAAACCCTGAATGCCCCGCAGTTGATTTTAGTTAAGGCGGCATCATGGAATGCGACCGACTGGCAAGAAGCGGCCGAAGTGGGAGTCGTGGATTTGTTCTTCCCTCGGATCGCGGCAAAACTCAGGGCAGTCCGGATTGATACTCTTCCCGAGCACTCCGTTCGATGCGTAAGTAATGATTATCAAAGGACTTAGCTATTTATTCTTGACTGCTTGGCGGCCTAATTTTAGGGGCTGCCGAGAGAGCAAACGGCTAGAGAACGGACAGCGCAACCGTAATTCTCCGAAATTCTCTTATAAATGCTTGACGACCGCTCAAAACCGAGTAAACTACGAGAAGTTTGCGGTGGTGCCACAAACCGCCATCGCGCGGATTCTACGAAAAGGTAAGCTAATTCTAAAGGCGACGATTAAGGTCTTTCACCACTCGACAAGCATCGCGCTTGTCGGGCGGTACGAGAGATTTTGATCGTCGCCTTTTTTCGTTGCGACCTCGGTTGGGGCCGAGAACCGCAACGGGTACTAAAGGAACGCTAATTAAGAAAACGACGATTGGATACTTTCCTACCACGGCTGCGGCCGCGTGTGGGCGAGAATCCGATCGTCGTTTTTTTATTGGTCGATCCTGACCGCGATTTCATTACTCGATTTTCCAGTTCAACGAACAACAAAGAGAGCCAACCTCGTGCCACGGATCATTGGATGATCCCTTACCGAGCGCGACGGTGAAATGAGGCTCAGCTACTAGGGGAGTTTTCGCCATGCAATCCGTCCGCCACAGAGTCACAGCTTCGAGTGTCGCCGTTGCGCTAATCGCGCTGGTAACTGGTCAGGCGTTTGCCGCCTTCATCAATCTCACCCCCGCCGGTCCCGGGCCCGATACCGATGGATCGGTCGTGCTTGCGGACCTCATCTCTGGGGAGGTCGAGGGGATCACCGTCGGGGACAAACACTTCGATAATTTCAGCTACTTTTCAACGGTCGATATGCCAATCGCGGCCAACGTGAATGTGATCGGCATCATCGACGCCGACGGCAATTACGGTCTGAGATTTCAAGGCGGATTCAAAGATCTGTTTGATCCTGGTGGCGAATCTTCGGACTCGCTAATTGGCTTCGACGTTAGTGTTGCCAATCCCCAGACGCACCTCATTTCAGACGTCCATCTATTCGGAAATCCTAGCCTCTCGGGATCCGGGTCGCTGAATGCTTTTGCTGAAGTTGTTGAAACGATCTCAGGAGCGTTCGGAGACGCTCAATTGCGAATCCAGAACGACTTGAACGGGTTGATCAATGCCGCTTGGATCGATCCCTTGCCATTTCCAGTCGCGACATTGCACGTTATTAAGGACATTCAATTGTTCTCGACGGATGGCGTCCGGGCCACCATTTCCTTCGTTGATCAAACATTTTCACAGGTTGTTATCCCAGAGCCTTCTTCGATGGCACTACTCTGCGTTGTCTTTGTGGCGATAGGCTGGGTTGGCACACGCAGCCGACGTGTCGGCTGAACCGTCTGATTGCACAGCTTTGAACGAACTGCAGCGGCATGTCTCCCGGCGAAGAGACATGCCGCTTTGCTTTTTGGTACAGGTTTATAGGCGATCGAGAGAGCTCACCCAAGCGGCGATGACTTCGGGTGAGACATCCGCACTAGAAGCGGCTGCAAAGCCTAGGTCGCTGAATTTATCCACCAACCGGACTGCTTGGCGGGCTCCAACGGGAGCCGATAGAAGCAGCAAGCAGGGCCGCTCCGGCTCATTCTCGGGCACACGAAGCCCCAGAGATATTTCGGGCGAACCGAGAATCACGCCCCGCACCAGTTCGCGATTGGCAAGCCAGATCGAAAGCGTTACGGGGTTGGGGACATCTGGTCCTGCCAGGGCCACACGGCGGCCGTCAACGGCGTGCCGCTCGATCAGCACACGCATCAGTTGCCGCACATAGTCAATGTCGCGGGCGGACCATCCGCGAGGCTCCTGCGGACGCGGCAGCGCCAGAACCAAACGGTTTCGTTCAGCCGACTCCTGCCAGCGCTGCGACACCTCCGGCTCGGAAGCATTGCCGCCAGCTTGCAATACCACCAGCAGCCCCAACGGCCCCGCACCATTCGCGTCCGACGGAACGTAAAGCGGACACGCGGTAGCAAAACCGGGAAGTTTGAACTGGCGTGTTTCGCCCGGTGCAATTGTAGCGGCTTGCTCACCCGAAGGAACTGCGTCCTGAATAGGATACACCTCGGCGGAGCGCTCTGAGAGCGTTGCAGTGACGACCATCGATTCTCCAGCGCGGAGTAAACTTAACTGAGCCGTCTCCCCCGGCGCTCGGAGCTGAATCGCAGCGGCCAAATCGCTGGGAGCGGCAATATTCTGCTCGTCGACACGCTCGATAATATCGCCCGGCTCAATCTTAGTGCTACTGGCCGGCCCGCCCGGCAAGACCTGGGCGAGTTCGACTCCGGCAATATCGCTGGCACCCCTGCTCCGCGGGCGAATGCCGAGCGCCGCATGGCGGAACGGCTCCAGCTCGCGAACAAGCGTCAACGCCACGTTGAGTTCGGACTTTTCGCGCTCAATGGTGAGCCTGATCGAGTCGTTGCTGTAGTAGCGGCCCAACTGACTCCGCAACGCAGCCTGCGTTTCTGTAGTGACTTCCTCGATTGCAAGAATTCGGTCGCCGGCCTGCAGGCCCGCCTCAGCCGCTGGCCCGCGCGCCCGAACGCTGGCGATCACCGCGGGCGATTCCATTGCGGAACCGCCGGTGAATGCAATTCCGGCCAATCCACGGTGCAAGTCTTCGCCCGATTGCAGCCGCTTCAAGCTGGTGTCGTAATTGGCGATAGGCACGGCAAAGCCGATCCCCGAATCGTACCAATCGGCGCCGGAGGCCCCTTCGGAACTGTCCGGCGCGTGCGGAGTTAATATCCCGATGACCTGACCGGAAATGGCGATCAACGGGCCGCCGTAATTCGTCGGCGAGATGGAAGCGTCGGTCTGCACGGCGCGCCCCTGAAGCCTGTCCACGGCGCTCACGATTCCGACAGAGACATTTGGCGAATCTGTCGTAAGCGCGCGACCGACGGCAATCGCCCACTGCCCAACGGCGATCTCGTCCGAAGGCACGGGCGCGGCGGGTTGCAAATCCGCAGCGCTCTCCAGCTTCAGCAGCACTAACTGCCGACTGTGGTCGGTCGCAATGATCGTGGCGGGCACCTGGCGGCCGTCGTCGAGCGTGACCAGAATCGAGGCCGGCGGCGTTTCAAACGCGAACGCACTGGTAAGCACGTGGCCTTCTGCGCTTACAATCAGCCCACTCGTGGGACCACTGGTCTCCAAATTGCCGTCCGCTTGAGAGGCGCCGATCAGGTCGAGTCGCACAACCGATGGCCGGACACGCGCGACCGCCGACTGAATCGCCGCCTGTTCAAGGGTTTCGAGAGTTCCGGAATCGCTAGCGATGCCCCGAACGGCGTAGCCAAGGACGCAGCTCATGCTAACAATCGCAACGTAAAGAATGGTGCGTCTATTCATTGCCATCTGCCTGGCTATTGTCTTGCTCGAGCGAAACGTGGAGTAACTCTTTGCCTCGCAGGAGTCTCAACTGGAGCGGTTTGTCTGCTTCGGCCGTTGCCAGCGCGTGCTCCAGATCTCGACGTGAACCAACCGTCTGCTCTCCCACACCGACAATTAAATCGTCCGGTCGTATTCCAGCCTGGGCGGCCAGCGAGCCGACAACCACGCGGTCGACATACGGCGGCGTCCGCTCAAATAAATCGGTCACCAGAACAATGCCATAGTCGGACGGCGCTGGATGTCCGCTCGCGAGGTTCGTTGCATCCGCAGCCGCAGGAGGTTTCCCCGCTTTCATTCGCTCGACCGGTTCGCGTAATGCCGACGCAGGCAGCACATAGTTAAGCCACGCCCCTGTCGATTCGCTGCGCATCTCCTTACCGATTAGCCCCAGGAACCGACCGGAGAGGTCAACGACTGCCCCGCCGGCAGCACCGGGATTATTGGTTGCCGCATCGACGACATAAACATTTCCGGTGTAGTTCGCCACGCTGGCGCCGCGCCGGGCGGAAAGCGGCACGATGCCGGAAACCACGCCTTGTAACATGCTCACGGGTTCGTCGTAGACCGCGATCCCAAAGACGTTGGCAAACGCCAGCACTCTCATGCCAGGCTTCACCGAAATCGATTCCTGCAGCGGAAACCACTCGACTGGCTCATCAACGTCGATCTTTAGGAGGGCCAATTCCAGTAGCGGTTCCACCGCCACCACCGTTCCCTTAACTCGGATCCCGTTCCACAAGACAGCCGTCACTTCGCCTTCATCGAGCACGAGGCTTTGCGCCGTAAGAATGTGCCCCTCCGGAGACACAAAGACCCCAGTCTGGTAGGCCTCTAATTGTCGCAGGCCGCCGACACCGAAAATCTTTACGATCTTCGGCTGCGTTTCGAGATTCAGTACTCGCAGCGAGCTGCCAATAAAGGCATTCTCGGTCGTGGCGGCCTCAAGGGGCGCGGTCGCTCCCGCGACGGTCGCGATCGCAAGCAGGTAGAGGATGAACGATGGTCTCATGAGCGCTATCTCGATTGCGTCGACTCCGCATCGGGTGCCAGACGAAATGTCATGTATTCGTATTCGCCCCAATGGACATTCCATTCGTGGGGCCACGACCGACCTTGTCTCAGGCGGAAGTCGCTAAATGTGACGCGACACGAGTCGAGCGCTTCATCCGTGAACAACTCCATTCCCGTTAGATTCCCCGTGTCGGCCGCAAAATAAAAATGGGCTCGAACATCCTTGTGAATCGCAACTAAGCAATTGATCGGCTGGGTGCTGCCGTGCCACGGGATCTCTCCCATGTAAAACACTTCGCCCACCGCGTCAGGGCCTTGCTCCAACAACATCCGCCACAAATGGAGCGACGTGAGCAACCCGCCCGACCCGGGTGGGTTAAGCTCTTCGGCCAGCAAACTTTCGAAGCGAGCGAAGAATCGGCCTTGCTCGGAGGTGATACTGGCCTCATTGGACGACAGTTGAAGGGTGACTTCGGCGCCTGCACCATCGGTGCCAGCGAGATGTAAGTCCTCAAGCTCCGTTTTTCCAGGAACTCGCTGAGGGCAGGTCTCCAGTAGCCGCTCCTGATGTTGCCGATTGAACCAATAGTTGGCAAAACCCGGGCGCTCCTCAAAGCATTCGGCGACCGGAGGCGGCAACTTATTCGCGTCGTCGGCTACGATCCTTTTGGGTTCTGGCTCGCCCTCCGAAGGTGGGGACTCGGCAATCAACTCGTCCAACTCACCTTCGGCGTGTTGCGGCATCAGCCTCACGCGAGCCTTGACGAGGGAAGCCTTGCTCATGAACTCGATTGGAACGGTCCACCCCGCGGGATAGGTTCCTAGCGCGTTCTTGAACGCATTGGCGGAAGAGAGCTCGCGACCGTCGAATGCCAGTAGCTCATCGCCGTAGCGCAGGCCGCGGCGGTAGGCGTCGGAGTCGAGCATGACCTCATCGACGATGGGTCGCCCGTCCGAGGCGGTGGTGACCGTCGCTCCGAGTGACGCATGATCGACGACCCTTCCGCTTTTGAGGTGGCTGAGGAAGCGTTTGATCTGATTAATCGAGATCGCGTAGCCGACCCCGACGTTTACGCGGCCGCGTTTTTCGAACGATCCCCTGCCGTTGATGCCGATTAGCCGGCCCTCGGAATCGTACAGCGGACCGCCCGAATTGCCTGGGTTGATGGCTGCGTCCGTTTGAATGCAATCGGCATACTCAAGCAACGTACCGGCCGGGTATTGGTAGCGGTGTGTGCCAGACACAATGCCATAGGAGACGGATGGTTGAAAGTCGTCGGCCAGTAAAAAAGGATTGCCGGCGACGTACACCCAGTCTCCCATCTGCACGCGATCGCTGTCGCCCAATTCGGCGCTGGGAAAATCATCTCGTCCCAACAGCTTAATAAGCGCTACGTCTCCGGGGGGGTCGATTCCGACGATCACCGCGTCATAGAGTCGGCCGTCAGGCAATCCGCATTTCATTGCCGGCCCGCAAGGCGCCGTCACGTGATAATTCGTCAGCGCATAACCGTCGGGCGAAATCAGCACGCCCGAGCCACCGCCGGCGCCGGTGCTATCGAAAATGGCGATCGTCGCGGGAGTGATCTTCCGAACTATCTCGATGCGATGCCGCTCGGCGGCGATAACTTGCGGATCGCCGCCCTCAGCAGCTATAGGCGTAAAAAGATGGGTCAACAAGCCAACGACGAGAAACGTCCGGCACGGAAGCCAACCGACACGCGTCTTCGTGTGTTCCATCACTTGATTAACCTCGGATCGCAAATATGGACCACATCCCCAGCATCGGTGCCGCTGCCATAGTCAACCAGCAGCCGCAATTTTCGCTTCCCGGAAATATCAACGTCAATTGACTTCGCCGGCTCACTTCGGGCAAGTTGCCACTCGTCCACGATCTGGCCGTCCGCTTCGATCAGCAACAACGCCTCCGCGTCGGCATGAGCAGCCGGATCGATACCGACTATAGCCTTGAGTGAACGGTATCCCGCGGGAAGCTGGTAGCTTGCTTCCGATCGACTTCGGATCGCCAGACCGCGATCGAATTCTCGAATCGACGGTTGCATGCTTTCATCCTGCAGCATAAGTCGCAACTGGCCACCGTGAAACGATGTATCGATCCGCGGCATTCCCCACTCGGCAAGTTGGTTAGGCTCATCTGGTAGGCCGAAAAAGGGTTGCCACCGTGTGGAACCGTCGGCGGGCTCTAATCCCGTAAGCGGCACGAAAGTGTCGCTGGTGAATTCGAGCTTCGTCAGCGAACTGGGGTTAACTTCAACGGTGTCGCCGCCCGATAAATCGACGCCGATTCTGTCGGCGCCTAGGCGCACGTCACGCGCGACCAGCACCATGCGATGCGGCCCGCGCAGCGTCAACAAAGTTTTCGGCGCTTGCTCCGAACCGCGACGGTAAAACACAATGCCGAATGCTTTACCACGCGGCACTTCAACCGGCTCCTGGTCCATTTCGATCGTTACCATTTCGGCCGTTACTTGCTTGATGACTCCTTCGACGAAGTCGAGCGTCCCGCGATTCTTCTTCTGCACGACGAGCAGATCGCTGGTCCGTTCCCTTTGCGTAAGTTGTTGCCAAGCCTCGTCCTGACTCGAATCCGAAAGATCGAAGCGGACGGCATTCACCGCGTCGGCAGGGAGCTTCCATTCGGGTTGCCCTTGAACCGCCCCGATCGGCCCGATAACCCGGATTTCCTGGCTTTGGACTGCGCAACCTGCAGCAGGGATCACCGAGCCGTCCACTAGGAGCACTTCCAGGACGGGTGGCACGGCGGCGACAGATTCGCTAGCTGGAAACGTAAGCTCCGCCAATTCGCCGCGTGGAATATGGCGAACCGAACCGCTGCCCGTGGTAAGCTCAATCCCCGACTGATCCCAGGCAGCCACGCTCCCTTCGACGGTATCACCGTTAACCGTTCGTACCGATACCTCGTACGAAGGGAGTGAAATCGCAGCAATCGCGAGCAGCCAAAGCAAGGCAGATTTTCCTTTCGTATATAGCGTCGAATAAGGTCGGTTCTTACGGGCGCTGGGAGGGCTGCTCCTCATCGCGGGCAAGATTACGAAAATATTCTTCGACGACCTCGCGGTAATGCGATGGAAAATCGCGCCCCAATTGTTGCATAATTCGTTCTCGTTCGTGTGGCGGCAGGCTGCCCCATTGCGTGTCGTCGCCCAATTTTCTCGGGTCGACTTTGCCCGGCGCTTTCAGTTCCGCAATTCGACTATCCTCCAAGGGCGTCCCCGAAGGAGTGGGCTGACTCTGTGCCGTTTGTTGATTCTGCTTTTGCTGCTGCTGATCTTCCGCCTCTTTAATAAGCTTGTCGAGCGAAGCGATGATTGCCTCTTCCACTTCGGTCGTCCTGCTGTTTGCCTGTCCGACTTGGAGCCGGCGCTCCACGTCGCTCATTCGCCGTCCGATGTGGTCGAGCGTATCAGCCTTCAACGGCTCAAGATCGGCGCTCATCATTGCCGCTAGCCGCGAATATCGTGCGGGCAACGCCGATTCGCACCGCAGCAATTCGTCGATCGCGGCAAGGGCTTCGTCCGCCTGTACAAGCTGCTGGTGGGCAATGGCACGCTGGAACAGGAGAACTTCTGGACAGATCACTTCGCGTGGCTCAATATCCTGCATCCACCTTAGCGCTTCATCGTGTTGCCGGGCTTCGTTCAAAGCGCGTGCGTAGAAAAGCCTTAAGTGCATCACGTCGAATCGCTTGCTCTCGGCGGAATCGAGCCAGGCGATATCGCCGGCTGAGAATTGCGGCGGGGATGGTTCAAGCGGGGCGATCAAAGTGCGCGTTCGCTCGTCGAACGTGGCGAGCGTGCGAACCAGGGCGGTAAGCGAGTCAGTGCCCTGGGCCAAGTGATCCCCAAATTCGCGGATCGCCGCTTGGCGTGCATTATCGTCGAGCGGCTGCGAGACGAGCCATTCGCGGAATCGTTGCTCGGCTTCGTGCAGCGTGGGCAGCGTCCAAGACGCAGTGAAACGCGAATCGGCGCCAGCTATGTGGGCGATCGAGCACGAGACCAATAATGCCGCTAATAGCGCGGAACGTTTGGCAATGTCGCACGTCATGAGCGTTCATTCCTATTTGGCCTATTTGGTTCTGCTGGCTTGCAGAGCATGCCCGTCAACTTCGGCAAGCTTGCTTGCTACAGTCATTATCGGCCAAAACTGCAAGCTGGACAATGCGAACTCGCCTGATTGACGACCAAGAAGTGCGCATTTTCAGCCACTTCTTTAAGCAGGGCCAGCCGATCCGGCGGCCCGCACTAATCATTTCGCCCCGAGTGCAGTTCTCGCGCCGCGGTCGCGACTTTCGCCTGTCTTTCCGCCAACCGAGCTAGAAGCGGCTGTACCTCCGCGGCGGGAACCTCGCCGCGCTCAATCAGGTCGGCCAGTTCCTCGGTACGGCGGTTGATGCGAAGCTGTAGCGATCGAATCAACTTCAGTTCCGCGAGCTTGTCCACCAAATCTTCCTCGGGCGGCTGACCGCCGGGCTGACCTCCCTGTTGCTGTTGCTGCTGTCGATTGGCGAGATTTTCAGCGGCTTTCTCCATTGCCTCGACCGCCTCTTGCAATCCGTCGATTATGTCTTGCTCTAAGGCTTGTGTAACGTGGTCCACCTTGGCATCAATTAGCCGCTGGGTGGTATCGTCCATATCGTCGCGAATTTGTCCGAGTGCTTCCGGGAACGCCACCGAGGTGCCATCCTCGCGCAAGAGGAGCATCGCCCGGTCAGCGTTCCGCGTTAACCGCCGCTCGCGCTCGGCTAACCCCGCGGACTTGATCTCAAGCTCGCGGTCTGGTTGCGAACCGTAAGTTGTATGAAGCGCTTGCGTCTCGGCGAGTATCTGTTGTTGCGCTTCCAGCATTTGCCGGAATCGCGCTGCAAGTTGCAGCAGGGTGCGTTGCATCTCTTCTTCCCGGATTTGCCGCAGGCGGCGCTCTAGCTCGTCTTTTGCCTGTTCGAGCTCCCGCTGCGCCGCCGTCTGCTCGGTGGACGCCTGCTGGCGCTCGTCGGCTTCGAGCTTCTGTTTGGCTTGTTGCATGCGCTGCTTCGCGGAGGCGACGCGCTCGGCGGCCTGCTCGGTCGGCGACTTTTCGCCGGGCGGCTGCGGCGACTGGCCGCCTTCACTTGGGTTGCCTTCACTGCCTGGGGAAGACTGAGACTTGCCGCCGTCTTCAGCGGGGTCAGACGATTTGCTGGATTCCGGCGAAGCCTCCGACGAGTCTTGCGCATTGCTCGACTCGCTGCCCTGGGAGTCCTCGGGCTTTGGTGCAAGATCTTTCTCGACTTCACCGGCTTTGTCACAAATTTCTTGCTGTTGAGGTGCCAGTTCGGCCGGCTTCGGCGCTGTCTGGGTCCGCGCTCGCAGGCTTCGCTGAGCGCGGATTAGGCGACCAATGTCCCGCGCATATTTCCGCAACATTTCCTGTTCTGTATCGTTGCGGCGGTCCGTTGGCTTGGCCAGCAGCACTTCGAGCAGAACCTCTAGCTGCCGGGCAAGCTCCTGCTGGTTCCGACCCGCCGCCGCCAGCCGCTCTTCCTCCAATAATTTAACGATCGAATCGAATCGAGTCTGAATGTCTTGCTCGCGTCCCACGCGGATCGCCTCGCGCAGTTGTTGCGCCCGTCCGGGATCACTGGCGTCGGACAACTCCGCTAACCGCGCCGCGGTCGCTTCCAGCTTTTCGTATCTGCGGGCAAGTTCCGCTTGCGCGGTGGGAAGCTCGGACGGCTCGCCATCTGGGTTCTGCGCCACGACAGACGCTGCGAGAAGCAGGACGCCGCTCGTTGCCAAAGCTTGGTATAGCCACAGCCACCGACGAATTCGTTTCATGGTGAACTCCCTAATCCTCCAGTAACGTGCGCAGTTGCTGCCGTTGGTCGTCCCGGGTCTTCTCGGTCAACGTTTCTTGCTCCTGAATGAGCTTCCGCAGCATGGCGACCACTTCACTATAAGTTTCCAGCGCTTTCATTTCCTCGAGCACCAGTTGCATTTGGGTCACAACTGCCTGGGCGCGGCCGCTAAGCATGTCGGTATCCCGGGCAGTTAGTTGGGGCATCTGGCCTGCCTCGTCGATCGCGGTGGTCAGCGGCCGTAGCTCGCGCTCGGCGATTGAGCGTAGCGGTTGGGCGATGCGTTCTCGTAGCCGGCTCTTCAGTTCTTCCTCACCCACTCGGTTATTCACAAGTTGGTCGTGGATCAACTGAATCCCACCCGCCACGGAAAGAGTTTCGTCGGTAATCTGCTGCATATCGTCCACCACGCGCGCCAGTCGAATACGAACGGCTTGCCGCGTTTCGTCATCGATACTCTGATTCTCGCCGAGCGGAGCCGATTGCAGTTTTTCTCGAGCCTGAATGGTCTTTTCAATGACCCGCTCAAACGTCCGGCGGAGATTAATCTCCTCTCGCTCGAGGCTTTCCAAGAGTTGGTCGCCGGTGACCACGTCGAGGGTAATCGTGCGGCTGGACCCGATTCGCGGATCGGCCGAGAGGTTCCACGCATCTTCCGCTCGGGCCACCAGCGAGAGTCGTTGCCCCGGCTGAAGTGCGATCGGATCGGTCTCGCTGTCCGAGGCCGTGGCCAGATCGACTTCCACTTCGGCGCTGACGGCGGGCTGCGCAAGCTCGACCGGCTCGACCGAGACAGTTCGTGCCGGTTGAGCGTCGATCAGCAGGTCGACCCATAGTCGCTCGACGGCATGATCGTCTTCGGCGCGAATTGTCAGGGGAATGGTCGCTTCCGGAGTAATGGCAGCGCCGATGCCAACCAGTTGGGCGGTTGCCGTTGGCAGCGCATCGGGTTCGGCGACCAGAGTCAGCAGGTAAGACTCTCTGGCAGCAACACCCAGGGAATCGATCGGCAACAGCGACAGTTCGCCCGCCGCGGGCAGCGCCGCAATCGTCACGCGAAACTCTTCCGGCTTTGCTGCGTCAATCTCTATTTGCAATGGCGAAAGGCCTGCGATGGAAGCCGAGGCGTCTAGTTGCCGGAGTGGTTGGCTTGCGCGACCGTGGATCGTCAGGCTGGTTCCCGTCGGCACCGTGATGACCGAGGCAGCCGCTAGCCGCCGCGGCGCCATGCGGAGATATTCGGGATACACTGCGTCGATCTGAAGCGAAAGGATCCTCGGTCGAGGGAGCACCTCGATGTGCAGATTCGTAATGCGGTCGTCGCCGCCACGGATTTCGAGAATTAGCGGTTCGCGTAGATCGGCAAATTGATGGCGATAGGCCTGTGCCGGATCGCGGCCTTTTTCCGCCTCGCCGACCCGCGCGCAAAACGCCCGCTGCAGTTCTTGACCTTTCGTACGATATCGAATCTGCACTTCTGCGGGCGCTTCAAACTCGCCCGCAAGATCGGCGTGAACCACTACTTCCGTCGACTCGAATCGGGGGATTCGCCGCACGAGCCGACCTTGCTCGTCTGGCTCGAATCCTTCGACCGTTAAGTGGACCCGTCGCGGCCAGAGGGTCTCGGACAAAGCGAGCCGATCGATCCAGGTGCCAAATGCCTCTGCCTGCCAGGCGGCGAAGGCGACGATTGTTCCGAGCAACACCGTCGTTAGAAGCAACTTGGACTTCAACGATCGGAGCGACACCACGTCCGCGGAACGGTAGTCGCGAGCAAGTTCCGTCACGCCTTGATCGACAAACTTCAGAAAAACCGCCGACTCCGCTGCCGAAACGGGAGCGACAGAAGTCAACAGCCGGTCGCTAAGCTCCGGGTGCGCTCGCTCCACAAGCAAAGCGATGCTGCGATTGGGTAACGGTCGCCGCAATCGCAACCAAGCAAATCTGTAAAGCAGCAGCATTAATCCGGCGGCCACACCGCACCACGCGGCGAGCCTTGCCTGACGCGACGGCTCCCACAACCAATCTGCCCCCAAGCTTACCCAGAATAAGGCTCCGACCACGAGCGCTACGATCAACACCGTCTCTGCCAGAATGAAGAGGCGGATACGGCGGCGGACGCGGCTCAGCAGTTGGTGGATTTCTTGATGCATTGTCCCTTAATTATGACACCCGTATGCAATCGTGGCGACCTCGATCTGGAGCGGAGGTCGGGGCTGCGCGACATTCATGCCAAACGGTTCCATCGGCGGATGCTCCACTCGGTAAACAACGCTCCACATATTAACCCGAGCAGACCCAAACGAAGTCGCGCGGCGAACTGTTCGTCGGGGTTCGAATAAACTACCCGCGTCTCGGAGCGGTCTGGCAAGGCGGTCGATAACGCGGGGACTTCCGCTGAGCCGTTCAGTACCGTGTCGAGACTCGCGTAATAGTATCCTCCGCTTTCGGCGGCAATCTGCTGCAGCAGCGCCCGATTTTGCACGAGCGGCTGTCGTTCCAGCACCGGCAATTCGACGCGAATCCTTTCGACCAGTTCGTCTGAGGAGTCGGGAATGGCCAGATTGACCAGATGCTGTCCTGGCTGCGCTACGCGGAACTCGCCGATAAAACTTCCGAGCTTGCCTGGCTCCGCGCGAAGCCTCACCGACAACACCGTCTCGTCCGGCTGCAGGATTTGCGCCTCGACCGATTCGCCGGCCAGTGGCTTCAATTGCGCGTCCGTAAGCCGCGCTCGCAGGACGACCGTTTCCCCAAGTTGATACTGGTCGCGCTCGACGAGCAGGGTTCCGCGGCTGGAACCCCGTTGCAGTCGGCCCTGAGCCACGTGCTGAACGAGCTTCGTGTAAAGCCTTTCAAATAGCGCCGGATCGAGCATTCGTAAACGCCATAGTTCGGCGGAGCCTAAATAAAAAACGCGGCCGGAACCGTAAAACTGCTCGGCGAAGAAGACCGAATCCGTTTGCTCCGCGGCGGACGAAGCACTGCTCAACCGCGCGTACACAGTAGTGCCCGGCTTGGTCCCTGCGACGCCGGCCTGGATACCATACACGCCGGGGAACTCGGCCCAGAGTGCGGAACTCTCATCCGGATCGTCGCTGAGCTTCAAGAACTCCGCAGTCGCTGCTTCTTGCGTAAGCTCGAGCGATACTGGCTCGTTGTTCGCCTCGGCCGACGACGCCAGTTCGACTTCATTCGCGTCGAAGATCACGGGATAAAGCGACCGCACCACCTCGTGAGTGGCATTTTGCACCCAGCGGCGCGTGGAGATCGGGCCCGGGGCAACAATCATTCCGCCCGCCTGTTCCGCGACCCACGCTTCCAGCAATTCAAGAGTTGCGGGCTCCAGCGGCGACCAATTGGGGTCGAATGCCACGAGCACATCGTATTCAAAGATCTGTTCGCGCGTCTTGGGAAATTCCGTTAGGACCGTATCGGCATCTTGCGCGGCGCCCGTGCCGGCCGATTGCAAAAGCACGTCGAGCGTTACGTTCTTATCGCGCTGCAATTGGTTCCGCAGAAACTGATATTCTCGCGACGGACCTCCCGCGAAGAGCAGCACGCGCAGCTTTCGATCGACAATCGACACTTCCGCACGACGGACGTTGTCGTCGAGATTCGCTTCTCCCTCCAACGGCGTTACTCGTAGTTCGTAGGTATAGTCGCCACTTTCGGCGGGAGTCGTTGTGAACTCCACGCGCTCGGTGCCACTACGTTCTAGTTCTGCTTCCTGCTCGGCGACCATCTCCCAGGCTGCTTCTTCTGCTCCAATCGGTTGCCGCAATAACTCGACGCGGGCCTTGAGAGAGTCAACCGCATGGGCCTCGATCTCCGCGGCAATCGTCATGCGATCACCGGGATAGGCCCGCTTGGGCGCCACGAGAGCGCGGACGACAATGTTGGGCGGCAGCTCGAGCGGACCGAATCCAATGGTGTGGATCGCTATCTCGCGATCTTTTGCGGCCTTTGCCGCCGCCGCCGGATCGCCGCCGGCGTTTTGTCCGCCATCGGAAACAACAATTACGCCAGCCAGCGGCTGGTCCGCGTAGCGTTGCAGCACGGTTTGCAATGCATCGGCCAGCCGCGTTTCACCACCTGTGGGTTCGAGTTTGAGGCTCCAATCCGAGGCGTCGGTCGGCGATGGTCCTTTCCCCTGTGATTCCATCGGCTCCATGCCCACTCGAGGAAGACTCGCCACCGGCTCTGCCTGTTCGGCAAACCGGAGAATCTCAACGGTGTGCCGCTGACGAAGCTCGGCAAGCAACGGCGTTGCGTTCAGCATTCGTCGCATTTCATCGGCTCGGGACTCAGTCGCCTCGGAGCTCGCCATCTGCGCGGGCAAGCCCATGCTCTGGCTCGCGTCGGCCAAAATGACGACCCGCGACGGGTCGGTAACCTCGCGCGCTTCACGTTTAATTACATCGAGCGCGAGGATGACGACTCCTGCCAGCGCGATGATACGTAGCGTGGAAAGAAACCACGCGGTCGGGCGCGGGATGGAACTGCTTTCGCGGCGATAAATCAGCCGGGAATAAACCAAGATCGCGAGCAGGCCAACGACCGCGAGGCCTGCCACGAGTGGCATGCTCCGCAGCTCCTCCAGCCGAGCGGCTTCGTAGGTTGCCCGCACGGGCGCTTCGACCTGCATTAATAAGGATTTGGAGATCACCGGGCGTCTCCTGGCAAGCCTCGCCGACGATGATAACTCGCCCAGTAGGCGAGCGCTTGTTCGCTCACGAGCAACCCCAGCACGGCCAGGAGCAGCACATCCACCAATCGCCCGGTCGAGGACGTTTCGCCTCGCGCCGTCAATTGGCCGGCCGTCCAAAGCTGTACTTGGGAAGCCAACTCGCCTAGTCGCGAGTCGAGTTCTTCGCGAGTAAGTTGCGCTAGATCACCCTCGTGGGGCGCGACATTGACGGCCAGCAGCGATGATGGGTTGCCGGTCTTCGTCTGGCTTTCATCGAGCTGAAACAGTCCGCTTTGCCACAGTTGGCCATCGGCGTCCATTGAAGTTTGAGTTGAAGTCGCTGCACGAGTTTCGTTGGGTAAGGCGTTCACCTGCGTAAGCGATAGCCCGCGGCTCTGCGAGCTTTCCGGCCGCACTTGTTCGCCGACGAGAAAGAGCGGCCGTTGTGCGCCGCTCCGCGCGAGATAGGCGGTGATTTCGTTTGCAAGAACGGGAAACGCGGGATTGACGGCCAAATTGCTCCAGCTTCCCACGCGCGTCGGAATTGGCGAGAGCCGACCGAATTGTGAAATCGCCACGCCGCGGCCAAGTCGGCGCTCGACCAAAAATGGAGCGCCGTTCCGCAGCGTTGCGAGCTCGCGGACTTCGGCGGGATCCGCCTCCTGCTGGCCGCGCGTCTCATAAAACATTCGTACATTTGCAAGCTGCAGATAATCATTGCGGTTACCGCTGAGCACGCGCATCGCCGAATGCGAACCAACCACCAAGTCGGCATCCGCTTCAGCGGTACGGGGTTCTAGCTCCGCGGGGAACTTAAGCGGGAGGGCCAACAGTCCCTGCCCGTCGCGAAATAGCTCCGTGTTGTAGAACTCCCGATCAACGGTGTCGTCAACAGTGATCCACAGGCCGCCGCCGGCCTGCACGTAGCTGTCCAGCCGCTCGAGCGCTTCGTTGGACAACCGTGGGACACTGAGCAGTGCAACTGCCGCGAACGATGAGAGATCGTTGTAGCGCGCTAAGCCCGTGGGCGTTTCAACAACGGTTTCCCAACCGGTGTGTGCTCGGCCGCCGGGGGCGAGCGCCGTTGCGAGAAACGCGGCTTCCTGGCCGTCCGAAGTGCCATCGACGAGAAGCACCCGCTGGTGGGCGGGTAACTGAGCGGCGTAGTATCGCGCGTTGTCCAGTTCCACGGCATCGGGTTCGAGCTGCGCCGCGAGCCAGTGGTCGCCCGCACCAGCGAACGTCGCGCGGAACCGTTTTGTAATCGATTGTCCCGCCGAAATCCCGCCCAGAGTTACTGCCGTTTGGGGCCGACCATCCTGAAGTATGTCGACCGCCACTTGGTCGGCACACTCGGTACCGTTGTTTTGAACCGAGAGCTGGAACCACAACTCCACGTCGGCAGCTTCGACGCCGGCATCGATTGCTAGTTCAGTAATAGCGAGGTTCGCATTCGGCGGCGGGGCGCACTGCACAAGTTCGATGCCAGCCAGCTTGCCGGACAGCGTTTCGAGATGCCGCACGATGGCGGGAGCGTCCTGCCAATCGCGCCGCCGGAAGTCGGACAGGACGTGCAGGATGACTTCTCGCTGCGGCGGCTGCCGATTCACGTACTCAATGCCCGCTGCAAGAGCGTCGACAAACTGGGCATCGGTTTCGCTTGGCCGCCAGGAAGCAATTTGCGTCCGCAGGCGTTCGGAACTTTCGGCCGTAATGTTCGATTCATGCAGTTTTGATTCGGGTTGGGAAGTACGCAGCACGCCAGAGAACCGCATTACTGTCAGATGCCCCGACTGAGTCTGCGCAGCAGTGACGGCGACCAACCGATCGAGCACCGCAAGCGCGCTCGACCAAGCGCTCTGCGATTGATCGTGGTCGGTCATCGAATAGCTATCATCCAGCAACACAAGGTGATACACGGGGCGTTGCGAAAAGAGCTTCGCCCAACTTGCCCGCAACAGTGGCTGAGCGACGAGTAACGCCACGACTGCGACGATCGCCATCCGCGCAAGCAAGAGCAGAAGCTGCTTGAGATTGACCCAGCGTTGGTACTTTCGCTGGCTCTCGACGAGAAACTGCATTGCCGCCCAGGGGAGCCGTTCTTGTCGCCCCCGATGCAAAAGGTGGATCAGCACCGGCACCGCAACCAGCGGCAAGCCAACCCACAGCAGCGTTGGAAAAAGAAACGACACGAAAGGACTCGAGAATCAAGTAACGAATTTGGGACAACTATCGCTGCGAACGTTGCGTTAATCGGCGGTGGGCCAGCAAGCGAGCTAAAACTTCGTTGAACGGCGTACTCGTGCGGGTCAGGGAATAGTCGATGCCATGGTTCCGACAAACGCGCGATAAGTCGGCCAAGTAACTGTTCAGCGATTCCATGTACCCACGGCGAAGCGCGCGCGGATCGCATTGCAAGTGGTCGATTGACTCCAGCCCTTCAAAGCGAGTCGGGCCTTCAAACGGAAAATCTAGCTCCTCGTCATCCAGCACATGCAACACGATCAGGTCGTGGCCATTCTTTAGGAGCATTTGCAAACTTGGCAACATGGCGGCAACGTCGCCCAACAGGTCGGAAATCAGCACCACCACTCCACGCCGCGGCACGGACGAAGCAACGCTGCGCAGCACCGCCGCGATATCGGTTTTGGCCACCGTCGGCGGTTGTGATACAGCTTCGGTAATGGCCGAAAGCTGTCCGCGTTTCGTGCGCATCGGCACTTGCCGGCGAATGGTGTCGTCGAACGCAATGCAACCCACGGCATCGTGTTGCCGCAAGATCAAGTAGGCGATGGCGGCGGCTGCCGTGGCGGCGTAGGCGTGCTTGTTCAGCGGGCCGCGGCCATACGACATGCTCGCGGAAACATCCACCAGCAGCGTGCAGCGCAAGTTCGTGTCTTCCTCGAATCGCTTAACGACCAGCCGATCTTGTTTGCCCCAGACCTTCCAATCCACGTACCGCAGGTCGTCGCCAACCACATACGGGCGGTGCTCGCGAAATTCGACCGATTGGCCGAAATAGGGACTGCGATGCGCACCGCTCAAGAAGCCCTCGACGATCGACCGCGCGCGGAGTTCGAGCCGGCCAATCTTCTGGACGACTTCAGGAAGCGAGCATTTGGCGGAAGCGGGGGTCACGCGTCAGTTCGTCCTCGCGGGCGGGAATGGACTCGAGCACCTGGGCAACTACGTCATCGGGCGTAATGCCTTCGCTATCAGCGGCGAAGTTGATTACCAGCCGATGCCGCAGCACGGGCGGACACAGCGCCTGGATATCTTCAACCGTCACATGCCCCCGGCCATGAAGCAGACTGCGCGCTTTGCCACCGAGCACGAGGTACTGGATCGCCCGCGTGCCAGCGCCCCACGACAAGTTTTGACGGCAGTAATCGAGCGCTTCGGGCTGGTCGACGCGGGTGGCCCGAACGATCGCCACCGCGTAACGCAGCAAGTGCTCGCTTATGGGAACGGCGAGCACCAAGCGTTGTAATTCGCAAATCTCCTCGGGCGACAGGACCGGTTGCACGTGCATCGTCGCACCGGCAGTTGTCCTGCGCGCGATTTCCATTTCCTCATCAAATTGCGGATAGCGCACAAGCGCCTTGAGCATAAACCGGTCTTGTTGTGCCTCGGGCAGCGGGTACGTGCCTTCTTGCTCGATCGGATTTTGCGTCGCCAAAACGAAAAACGGATCGCCGATCGTGTGGCGAATCCTACCGACGGTTACCTGGTGTTCCTGCATGGCCTCCAACAGCGCCGCTTGCGTCTTGGGAGGCGTGCGGTTGATTTCGTCGGCCAGAATCACGTGCGAGAAGATCGGCCCCGGCAGGAAGCGGACCTCGCGCTGGCCGGTGGTCTTATTCTCTTCGATCACGTCCGTGCCCGTGATGTCGGCCGGCATCAGGTCGGGCGTGAATTGAATGCGGCTGAAGGAGAGGTTGAGCGATCGCGCTAGCGTACTGATCATCAGCGTCTTGGCCAGGCCGGGAACTCCTTCGAGTAGGCAGTGTCCGCGACACAAGAGCGATATCAGCAGCAGGTCGATCACCTCATGTTGGCCGACGATGACCTGCGAAAGCTGTTCGCGGATGCTTTGAGCGGCCGAGGCAATGCGGTCGATTGCGGCTTGGGCGTCGAGAGTTTCATTTTCGTGCATGTGGCATTCTCTGTTCGGTGGTCAATGCCGAGCCTACCGTTGATAAATAGGTAGCGCCGCGTTGTCGACTTGTAGAATGATCAAATTAAGGGCGGTCGTATAGACGTCGCCGATATATCCCTGGTTCCACATTACGCCCGTTCCGTTTTCCACGGGCACCCGCTGCGCCTCGCGGACGAGCTTCTCGTGAATCTCGCCGCGGTACTGTTTCCACACGTCGCCCCCTTCGCGATATTGCACTTGGGCGTAGTAAAAGTGCGCGTAGTGCCAGTGGCCATAATTATTCTGGTTGGCTCCACCGAGGTGCTGGCGGCAATATTTAATCATCCGTGGCACGAGATCATCGTCGTACTCGCCGGCGTTGAACATGCAGGCAATCGCCGCGGCGGTGATCGCGGGTCGTCCGCCGCCACCTTTGGAACTGTACTGCACGCCGCCATCGGGAAGCGTACAACGGCGGATATAGCCGACTGCTTTGTCGATGATTTCGGTGGGAACGGGTATGCCAGCGTTGCGACAGCTCCGCAGGCCCTGTACCTGGGTAATCGTCGTGGAGCCTTCATCAAAGCCGGCCTGATCCTTGGCACTGACATACCCCCATCCGCCCGCTTCGGTCTGCGCTTGGCCGGTGAAAACCACCGCTCTGGAAAGCACGTCGACTAGCTCTTCGCGGCGCTGCGGGTCTTCCTCTTCGCCGAGCACTTGCGAGAGAAACAACATCGAGAATCCGTGGCCGTAAGTATAGCGGTCGTCGCGGAGCGGATCGCCAATCAGGCCATTTGGTCGGCTTTGCCGCACGAGATAGTCGACGGCCCGCCGCACATTGTCGGAGTATTTGCCTTGCGTGGTCGTCGAGCCTTCGCAGAGGAATGCGATGCCTGCAAGCGCCGTCATCGCGGCGGGATAACGACCCTGGGCGTTCCAATTTCCCAGGCGGTGCTGCTTGGACGCCAGCCAATCCAATCCTTGCGACACCGTCTCGCGGACCTGGGGATCATCGATCGCCGCAATCGCAGCCGTGGGGCGCAGCAGACCCGCAATGGCGATAGTCAACAGCGCTAGTCTCATCCGCAACATATGCAATCAATATTCGAGAAGCTACAAATCGAAGGTTGTGTTTATTCTATCCGATCCGTTCCACTCCGGGATCAACGGTCCGATGGATTCAACGATTCGGTCCATTAGGAAAAGCTCCTTCTAAGATTCGTCCGAGCTGCCTGCCCACACCCCATAGACCGTCGCTGCCGCCGGTTCCGATCGATTCCACTTCATCATTAGCTACGGGTTCCGGTGAACGCGGGAGGCTCGTCGGCCGCAGCCATACTTCCCACTGCTGGGAATCGATATGCACCGCGGCCTCGGGCCGGCGAGCAAGATGGGCGACGATTTGATCTTGTGGTGCGTGTGGCAGCGGAGCACTACGATAAAGCGATTGTCCCGTCGTTTTATCCACCGCCAACAACTCGACGACCGCTTCGGTCCCGCCACTCTCCTGAGGCACGCGGAAGCTTGCCAGCAGCAGCGCAGGCAAGGCCGGAGGCTGTAGCGGCAAGACGACTCGACCGGAGAGCCGCACCGGCTGCCGCCAGAGGAGCGAACCTGAGTTCGAGTCAAACGCATAAAGTCGCCCGGTGGCCGCCGATTGCCCGACTGGGGCGACATAGCCGGCCACGGCGTGATCGGCGTCATTTCGGGTGTTCGTCAACACGTAAAGCTGTTCGCCGAGGCGAAAGGCTTCCAGCGAAACGAGATTTGGTTCCGCCTCGAGCGCTTGCGATAGCGCTACTTTTCCAGCGCCGACGTCGATCACTTCTAAACGGCCAGAGGGTGCGAGTGAGGCCACCCAACCGGGGCCAAACGACACCGATTTAGTGCCGCTTGGCATTTCCAAATTGACTTCGGCAGTTCCGGTCGCGAGGTCAACGACTCGGAGGAGAAGGCCGTCTGGAGTATTTTGCTCGGTCACAATCCAACGACCTGCCGAGGCAATCCACGAGCCGGGCGGCGGTTGCCACGAGTCGATCTCCGAGCCATCTGCAATGGCCAGGATCCGCCCTTGAGAGCGGTCGTCCGACAGCAGGAAGAGTCGCTGGGCATCGGCGAACGCGAGCGGATCGGTCTGCGATGTTCGCCGAAACCATTGAAGTTCGCCCGTAATCGGATGAACGCAGTAGATTGCCTCGGAGGAATGCAGAACCAAGCCATTGGGAGTCGCGATTAACAGCGTCGCTTCGCTCGGCGCGAATTCTTGTCGCACGCGACCGCGGTTGACGGCGAATTGTGATCGGCTGGCAGTGCCGGACCGCGACCACATGAGCAGCGTCTCCTCGGTGTTTTCGGCAAAGGTATCCATCGCCGAGGTTTGGTCGTCGTGCGACAAGAATACGAAATGCCCCATCCGGCCACTGCGAAGCGACTGGCCCCAAGAATTGGCTTGGCGCTGCTCGGGGCCGTTGGCGATGTTACCGCGAACGATGGCGTCGCCGTCGACGTCCCAAGCCACGATTTCGGTACCGTTTGCGGCCAGCGCGAAGTTTACAGGCCCTAAATGATCCATCAATGCGGTTTGAAAGCGAATCGGCGCATAGGATGCAATCTCTTCGTCGGAACGGCCGCCACGAGAACCACGCGACCGCCGCTTGCGACTAGTCTCTGCGGCGATCCGAACCGCCGGCCAGGGTTCGGGCGCTCGCGTCGTCGGTTGGCGTTCAGCCATCGGACCTGCCGCTGGGAGCGTTTCTAAGCTCTTCGGCACTGTCGAGCGCATCAGCCGCAACTTTGCCTTGCTCGAGAATTGCGGATCGGCGCTAACGACCAGTTGCAGCCAGGCTAACTCTGCTTCCCGGCGCCGGCCCGCGGAACTGTAGATTTCCGCCAGTGCCAATTGAGCCGGTTCTTGCCCGGGCAGCCCACCGAAATACAGTACAAACCGTTCGAGCGCGTTCCGATCTGGGTCGGTCGGCGACTTGGGTTGCGCAGGTTGCCTTGCCGCAACGTCGTTGGAAATCATGGCGTGCAAATCCTCATCGCCCGCTTGCCAAAGTCGGGCGAGTCCGCCGCGAAACCAGCGGTCAATCCGCGCTGCTCCAGCGGCGGTTTCGACCAAAAGTTCATCATGCTCGGTTGCCGCATCATAGATTTCCAAGAAGCATTCGAACGATTCCTTCAACTCACCTGCCAACAGCAGACCTTCAGCCTTGATCTGAAGCACATTAAGTCTTAAGAGCGGAGCCTCTGCGAGCGATTCCAACAGCGCAACGTCCGCGCGATGCGCCGAAAAATCTTGCTTCACGGCTGTCAGCAAGGCATCGACGACACGTTCTCGAATGAGTGGGTCGGCGGTATCCGCAGCATGCGCTCTCCGGAATAGGTTGAGCGCTTCGGCCGGTTGTCCGGCGGTCTCCGCCAATTCGCCCGCCAATCGCAAAGCGGTTGCATCGGCCACGTCGGCCGTCAGTCGTTGCTCAACTTCGAGCTGCAATTCTTGCCGACTGTCAAAGCGATCGACGTGCGCCAGCGACTGTGAAACGACGGAACCGCGGTGGGCAACGAGATTTCCCACCGCCTGCCCCGTGTGCGTCGTAAGCAACTGCGAGTGAGTACCATCGCTCAACTCCATCACCGCGAGATGCCCCTTTTCGAGGGGCAGACAAAGTGCTGATCCGCAGATCAGTCCTCGCCCGCTGGGCGAAAGCTCGTCGGGATGCGTGCTCCGCCACTTCAGCTCGCCGTCGGCCAAGGCGACGGATAGAACCTCGCGCTTGCCGACAATCACGGCCTGCGATGGCGTCAGTCCGGCGAGGTATAAACCGTCCTCACGCGGTCGCGTCCACAAGGTCTCGCCCGTTGCTAATCGCAGACAGTGCAGATCGGGTGACTCGGGCAAAGTCACCACGACCTCGGTGTCCGTCAGGACGGCCTTCGCGTCGAGCCACTGGTCACTCAGTAGTTGAAAACTGCCGTAAGCCCGTCGTTGCAACAAGTCTTCCTGCCTTTCGACCAATTCTTTATGAACGGGGACTTGGAACGACCACTTGAGCGCGCGACGCAGCGGGTCGATGCCAATCACTACTCCCGCCCCGGTCGGGCAAACGAGGAGGCCATTGCGGTAGGAAAGCGAGGCACCCATCAGCCGCCTGCCGGAATCTTGGTCGATGCCTCGCTCCAGACTCACGAGCGGCTGCCGCCAGAGGAGAATTCCATTCTCCGGGTCCAACTCCAAGAGGCAGATTTGTGAGTCGATTTCCGCCATGACATACAACGACCCGGAAAGGGCGAGCGGCGTTCCCAGGAAAAATGCGCCCTTCAGGGAGTGATTCGTTTTAGCGCCGTCGATCTCCCACGCGATCTTGCCCTCGGCGTCGATGCGATACGCCGCGAGTCGGTTGGAGACCCTTGACTTGCGCTCGGCGCCGTCCGGGAAGCCGGGCAACATGCCCCATCGCGTGCTGTAAGCCGCGGTGGCGTAGTCGAGGTCGCGGATAGCGTAGATTCGTTCCCCATCACTACTCAAGCTGGCGAAAACGGCGTCCTTCCAAAGCCTCAGCAGCAACGGATGCAAGCGGCCGCGACCGTACTCTCCATCGGAAAACGCGGCGACATATTCGTCTCCGGCGTCCAGCCAGGCGTCGGCCTCAGGCCGCGTCTCCCACATGCGTTTCCCGGTGCGCCAGTCGATGGCCACGAGGTTGTTAAGACTTCGCGCCACAACTAAGTCGCCCACGGCTATGGCGGACGGCAATAAGGGAGCCGACGTGATCGATTCGCGGCGGCGGTCTCGTCGGGTTCCGAGTTGCGTTTCTAATCGCCGATCGACTACCACCCGCGCTTGCCATCGTTCCCACAAGTGCGGAGTGCCCGCCGTCGCAATCGGGTTGCGATCTTGCGAGTGCTCGTGGGCCGTTGCCGGCAAAGCCGACAATACTCGACGCAAGTCGTTGGCCGGATCGCCGCGCAACGACGATTGCGCGAGATACCGTTCGGAGTCGGCCCGTTGATCGAGACGCGCCGCAAGCTCGGCCGCGCGCAAGGGAAGGTAATCGCCCCAGCGCGCACGGGCGGATGGGTGTTCCAACAACTGGCCGATGAGTTGAGCCGCGCGTTGGAAGTCGCCGGAGTCTGCGGCGAGCTGCGCTAGAATCAACGCCGCTTCCTCTCCCGCGGGGAGATATTCAAACCGAGCGGCGGCGCGGGCGAGCGCCGAGTGATCGTGTTTTTCGAGCGCTGCCTTCACCTCGCGGCTCGCCTCTGCTCCATACAGCAACGAATAAGCCTCGCGACCCGATGGCGGGAGTTCTGAAAGGAGCTTGCGGACCCTGGCTTTGATGCTAAGTGGCGGACCACCGATGGCATCTGCCGGTTCCAGAAACACGTCTTGCTCGGCCGCAAGCAGTCCGTCGAGAAGCGGCATCGCCTCGCTGAATCGCTCGCGGGCGAGAAGCTCTTCCGCGCGCTCCAGTTTCCGATCAACCGCGCGGTCCTCTGGCAGGTGCGATCCGAAATAAAGCTCGTGCAAACCGGTGGGATCGGCAGCTTCGGCAAGATTTGGGGCTTCCGCTTCCTGCGCTAGTGCCCCGTTGGTAAAAACCGACCAACCCGCCGCGCCGCCGATCACTAGAACTGCGGCGGAGATCGCCAAGTACTGAGTAAACAGCCTCCCCGCTGGCTCTGGCACCTCCGGCGGACTCGCTGGGGAGGCGTAAGAACCCACTCGTCCGTGATGAGCGGTAGCCGGGGGCATAGCGGAGCTTTCCCAACCGCCTGGGTTCGTAATCGCGGCAAATCTTACCCGAACTGCTCCCTCCCCGACTAGGTCGATGGCCCGGCGGGGTTTCAAGCGTTGTAGCGATTTTGACGCAAGTGGTTGTCTTAATTGAGTTTACTCTCACGCGGATTGCACGGCAAGCAACTGGAATTGGGCCACGGCGGCCCCGATTGCGCACTCGCCCCGGGCATCCGGATTGGTCGAGTCACTTTCGTTAGAATCGGCAGCAACGGGAGTTCCGAGACGGCTCAAATTGGCCAAAATGGGCGTCGGTCGGGTCAAATCCCCCTGAATTGCCGGAAAACACGCTATTTTTGGCTTATTCCCCGTTTTTCCGCTTGTATTTTCGGCCCTTGAGACTTTTAATCAGCACCGTTGCGTCTTGCCAGACGATAGCATTGAGCATTCCCCCTCGTTTCTCGGCAACCGACAAACCTTACCCATCCCATTCACTGGAGGATCCCATCCCATGGCGAAAGCCACCGCGAAACCCCTTTCCAAGACCGAGGTCTTAACGAACATCGCCGACGCCACTGGCCTGACCAAGAAGCAGGTCGGCTCGGTGTTCGACGCGCTGACCGAACAGATCAAGAAGTCGGTCACCGGCCGGGGCCCGAAGTCGTTCACGCTTCCCGGGCTGTGCAAGATCGTGGTCCAGCACAAGCCGGCCACCAAGGAACGCAAGGGCATCAATCCCTTCACGAAGGAAGAGACGACCTTCAAGGCGAAGCCGGCCCGCAACGTAGTGAAGATTCGGCCGCTGAAGAAGATGAAGGACATGGTCGGCGGCTGAGTGCGTCGCCCTAAACTTGAAACCGCCCAGCGGGATCGCGATCGCGCGTGGATTGCCACGCCGTCGCGAAGCCGCGGGCGGTTTTTTTTAAGCTGGTCGCTCGAAACCTGTGTAGAATCTGGGTATGACACTGCAGCTAACCTCGCAGCAACAACAGGCGATTGACTCGCAACACGGCGAGCCACTGATTTTGGTCGATCCGCGTACCAACGCGTCGTATTATCTGGTGTCCTCCACAGATTATGAATCCATTCAGGAACTGCTTGAAGAGGATCGAGCGCAGAAGGCTATTCGTGCTGTGGGACTTCAGAACGCAGGGAGGCGTTTGGAGAATTGGACCATTGAAACGACTCCGGTCGCAAAAAACAATATTCGTGAGTCGCGTTGATTGATTGTTGATCCAATTGGAAGTCGCTATGACAATTCAAGAGGTGCGCAGTGCATACGAAGCTCAACCATTTCGTCCATTCATTATTCATCTTGCCGATGGACGACAAGTTCCTGTCCATCATCGAGAGTTCATGATGACCGTTCCCGATGGTCGAACGATTGTGGTCGCTCAGCCGGATGGCACGCTTAATATCATCGATCTCTTGCTGGTTACGGACCTCGAAATGAAGCCTCTCGCGAACGGATCGCACAAGCCCCGCCGCCGGAAGCCGGCGTGAAGCGAAGCTGACCTGTGTGGCACTCTCGCCACGACCGCCAGAATGCGGAATAATACTGCGGCCCTTTCCGCTTTACGTCTTCGCGTCTAGGCCGCCCCGATGTCCGACTTCGGTTTCCCTTCGCAGCCCTCTCTATTCAGCCGCACACTGCGCGAGCTGCGGGAGTTGTACGTCTCCAGCGCTCAGCTCTGCATTACCGATCATCCGCAGCTTTTGGCGGAGTTTAAGGGCGACTTTCAGCAGCTCATGGACGACCTTCACGGCGCACTTGCGCTGAAGGTGTACCTTACCATTTGCGAAGCCGACCGCAGTTGGACCGAACAGGAGCGGTTTCTGGCCGAAGTGCTGTGCCACCATTTGTGGAGCCAGTGGCTCAAGGGCGACGATTTATCGGCCACGATGCGACGGGCGTCCGACGAATCGATCAAACTGAAATGGTACAGTCTCGTGCGGCCCTTCGACCGCATCGCGCCGCTGCGCGAGCGGGTCGGCGAACTGGAAACGCTTGTCGTCCGGTTAGCAAATATCATTGCTCGGGCCGATGGGAAGCTCCACGAGAACGAAGCCGCGGCAATTCGCACCGTGCAGCAGGAATTGCAACAGCATCTGCGGTCGATTCCGATCGACGCGCCGGAAGCTCACGCCGATGCGGAAGAACACGCCGCGCAGGCGATTGAAAAACTCCGCGATCAGGCGGACGACATCTTCGCAGCGGCCCAGGGGCCGAGCGAGAGTTCGGCGCGGGTCTCCGACCCCGCCGCTCGCGCGACCACAAGTCTCCCTTCCGGCGGGGTCGGGAGACCCGCGCCTAACAATCAGCTAAAATCGGCCGCCGCGAAACCGCCGGCAAAGAAGGACGAGCAGGCGGCGGCGCCGCCCGTGACCGTTGAGGAAGCGTTGGCCGAACTCGACCAACTCATCGGCTTGGAACGAATCAAGCACGAGGTCCGTACGCTCACGAATCTGCTGAAGCTGCAAAACCGCCGCGAAGCAATCGGCTTGCCGGAAACCGACGTCAGCCTGCACATGGTCTTTACCGGCAACCCTGGCACCGGGAAGACAACTGTCGCGCGGATCATCGGCAAGATTTTCGCCGCGCTGGGGGTGCTTGCGAAAGGACACCTGATCGAGACCGATCGCTCGGGCCTCGTGGCCGAGTACGCCGGCCAAACTGGCCCCAAGACGCATAAGAAAGTCGACGAGGCCATTGAGGGGCTGCTCTTCATCGACGAGGCATACAGTCTTATAGCGTCTCGCGGTGAAGACCCCTATGGGCACGAAGCGGTGCAGGCGCTATTGAAGCGGGCGGAGGACGATCGCCACAAGCTTGTGGTGATCCTGGCGGGCTATCCGGTGGAGATGCTCATGCTGATCAAGAGCAACCCGGGCCTGTCGTCGCGGTTCAACCGGCAGCTTGAGTTCGACGACTACACGCCGTTGGAACTGGCCCGCATTTTCGGCCTGATGTGCCAGAAGAATAGCTACCGCGTCACGCGCGACACGCGGCTCCGCGTGATGCTCGGCTTCGATCATCAGTATCGCCACCGCGACCGACATTTCGGTAATGGCCGGGCGGTGCGGAATCTGTTCGAGCACGCCGTCCGGCGGATGGCGAACCGGTTGGCGGAAATTGCCGAGCTTACCGAAGAGCAACTTTGCGAGCTGCAAGGTGTCGATATCGAATTCGAGGACGTTCCCCCTGAAGTGTTTGAAGCCAGTAGCGGCGATTTGAAGATTCACCTCGGATGCCCCAAGTGCAAACACGCCAAGGACGTGAAGGCCGAGTTTTTGGGCAAGGAAGTCAAATGCCCAAAGTGCAAAGAAAAGTTCTTGGCCGAGTGGGGCGAGTTGGCAGAAGAAAATGACGAAGCACGAATGACGAATGACGAATGACGGAACGAATCCCGAACAATTTCTTTTATTCGTCATTCGTCATTCCGTCATTCGTCATTTTCCCCATGTCCGTCTTTTGGAAAACTACACTGCTGTTGACCGTATCGAACGTCTTCATGACGTTCGCTTGGTATGCGCATCTGAAGAACTTAAGCCACAAGCCGTGGATCGTTGCGGCGCTGGTGAGTTGGGGGATCGCGCTGTTTGAGTACCTGCTGCAAGTGCCGGCCAACCGGATCGGCCATACCGAGCTGGACCTGTCGCAGCTCAAGATATTGCAAGAGGTAATTACCCTGTCGGTGTTTGTGCCGTTTGCGATTCTGTACATGAAGCAGCCGATGCGGCTCGATTTTCTGTGGGCCGGGCTGTGTCTGGTGGGGGCGGTTTATTTCATGTTTCGCTCGTAGGGACGGCCGTCCGGCTGACCTGGTCCCGATAAGCGGTGTTCGCGTCGATGCTTGTCAGGCAAAGCCTGACCTACGAGGATGGCGTGCGGACTGCCGTAGGTGTGCCACGCAGGCGCGCCGACCTTGTGTTTTTCGGCAGGAGTGCCACTGTGCCACCGTTTTCGGGTAAGGCACACCTGAACAATAGGTGAGAATGTTTGCGCAAAATCGATTCCGTTCGCTGCTTTTTCGCTGCGGCTGAATGAGGCAAGTCCGGCCAGGATGACCGGGCTATCTAAAATCTGCTTGACAACTACTGGTTGACCAGTAGAATCATGGGCTGAGGTACTGGTTGAACAGTAGTTCCGCGTGGCTGCGTTTCTCCGAAACGCAATTTGCAAGTCCGCCGCGGCGGACTTGCCTACGTGGCCGGCGACCAAGCGAGGGATTTCATGCCCGAACCGACTCCGACCGATCGCGAGCTTGAGGCGCTGAAGGTACTTTGGGACCGCGGCGAGGCCACGGTCCGCGAGGTTTGCGATGCGCTGAACGCCGCAGACGAATCGCTTGCGTATACCACCGTGCTGAGTCTGTTGCAGGTGATGGAACAGAAAGGCCTCGTGACGCATCGCCAGGACGGCAAGGCCTACGTCTACATGCCCGCGGTAGAACGCGGAACGACGTTCCGCCAACTCGCCAGCGGTTTCCTGGAAAAAGTGTTCGACGGCGCGGTGGATGAGTATTTGGTTCACGCGCTAGGGTCGCGGAAACTGAGCGGCGAGGAGTTGGCGAAGATCGAGGCGCTGCTGGAAGCGGCGAGGGGACAGGGGAAGAAGGATACAGGAGACGGGGGACAGGGGACAGAATCAGAAAGCAACTCTCATCGCAAGGGAGCGCGGTCATGAATGCATTTGCCGGATCGATTGCTCGTTGGCTGGCCGATTATTATTTACTTGCGACGTTGCTTCTGGCGGCGTCTCTGGCGGTGACATGGTGCGTCGCGCAGCCGGCGCGGCGAGTTGCGGTCACGCGCGCTGCGCTGGCCGGGCTGGCTCTGCTCGCGGTGCTCTGCGCGGTGCCGGGTTGGTCGGTGGTTCACTTGATGACTCGCGAAGCGAGCCCGCCGCCCGCGGCGATTGTAGCGCCGGCGATTGAGAATGAATCCCTCGCGGTCGAGACGACGCCGATCGAAGCGCCGGTCGAGGCGATGCCATTGGCGCAAATGCCCGCGACGGCGAGTCCACCGGCCGCGGTGCATGTTCCCATTACGACTCGACTGAGCGACTTGGTGGCGTGGGCGTTTCTCTTTGGATCACTCGCGGTCGTTGCGTGGCAAGTACTTGGGAATTGGCGCGCCCGGGTGCTCGTTCGGCAAGCGCGAATCGCTCCGCCTGAGTTGCAACGGATGTTGCTGGAACTAAGCGGCGCAGCGAGGGTGGCTGGGGTCGAG
>JBBDYG010000031.1:0-1139 GCA_040901765.1 Pirellulales bacterium | reverse complement strand
TCGGCTACAAGCCGCTCACGCCTCGCGAGACGGAGACGCCGATCGTGGCGTTCGAGTTGAAAGACGCGCCCGCCACGTCCAAGATGCTGCAGGCCGGCAAGGTGGTGGGAACGGTGATCGGCAACGAGAATCGCATCCGCCTCGCCGTGTCGGTATTCAACACCCACGAAGATATCGATCGAGTCGTGGCAGTTCTCGGTGGCAAGACGACGTCGATTTAGCCCCTCCGTACGTTAACCACAGAGGTCACGGAGCACACGGAGCAACTTTGTAAAATACCAAAGCTGCTTATCGGCATTGGCGTCTTGAAAGGTTACCTCCGTGTGCTCCGTGACCTCCGTGGTTAACGTACGTGATCTGCGGATCTACTGACATGCGGATCGCTGCCATCAGTGATCAACACGGCTTTCTTCCTGATATCCCTCAGTGCGATCTCCTGATCATCGCGGGCGACGTGTGTCCGGACGGATTCGGGCGACACGTCGCGGCAGAAACGCCGCGGCTTCAGCAGGACTGGTTCAACCGCGAAGTGCGGCCGTGGCTTGCGCAATCACCCGCGACCCACAAGGTGCTGACCTGGGGCAATCACGACTGGTGCGGCGAAGCATGTGACTTTTCCGGCGATGCCCCTCCAGCGGCGCTCACGACGGCGCTGCAGATCGTGGTGGATCAGGCCACCACCGTCTCAGTGGGAGATCAGAGCATCAGGCTATGGTTGAGCCCGTGGTCGAACCAGTTCGGCTACTGGTCGTTCATGCGGCATCCCGAGGCTCTCGCTGCCGTCTACGCCGCAATTCCCGAGGGCATCGACGTCGTCGTTTCCCATCAGCCCGCGTTTGGATACGGCGACGCAGTCCCACACTACAGGACCGGCGAGCCGATGCCTCAGGGCAGCCGCGAACTGCTCGCCGCGATCGATCGGGTGAAGCCCCGGATCCTGATTTGCGGTCACATCCACGAGGGCCATGGCCAGTTCGTGCACAATGGCACCAGGATCTTCAACGCCAGCGTGGTGGATGAAAATTATCAGTTGGTTCACCCCGCAACCTTGTTCAACGTTTGACACGTGTCCGACGCGACGCCGGACCGGCACTGATTCTCTTCCAGGCCAGCGTCACCACTTCACCCACGATCTCTGC
>JBBDYG010000030.1:0-1149 GCA_040901765.1 Pirellulales bacterium | reverse complement strand
GAGGTGGCCTGCGCACCCTTCCCGAAAACCCCGCCAATCAGGGCGGAAACGACGATGGCGGACACGGCGGCAGCAGTCGATCTCGTGCGCATAGGCGATGTTAACTGGTAAATCCCGCCCCCACAAGGACGAAGCCGGCCTCGGAAAGGCCGTGAATTCACGAGCCTCGCCAGTTTGGGACTATACTCACGTATTGGACGATTTCGGCCTGAAAAAGGCCCTCTCGACCTTATAGGGAGTATCAAGTCATGGGTCCCATTGGCATGCCCGAGCTGATCGTCATCATGGTGATCGCGCTCATCATTTTCGGGCCACGCAAGCTGCCGGAACTGGGCAAGTCCCTTGGCCGCAGCCTGAACGAATTCAAGAAGGCGTCCACCGACCTCCAGAACACGCTGGAGCAGGAAATCAAGATCGAGGAACAAAAGGAAACCGCGGACAAGTTCAAGGTCGACGAGGAGAAGTTCAAGACGCCCGACAACGTGGCGCCGCACACGGTGACGCCGGGGCCGGGTTCAGACCAGGACGAACCGCCGCAGCAGACGGTGTCGCGCGGCTAGGCACCCTACACACGTGTACGCACGGTATGCACCTTGGCTTTAGTGCCATTTCCCAGTCAGAACCGCGACGACGACCGGCAGGAGCTTCCGGAAAAGCCGGGAGGGTTTTCACCGTTCGGCGATCACGATGAGGAACCCGGCGAAGGCCGGATGACGTTCCTCGAGCACCTCGACGAGCTGCGCAAGCGCATCACGCACGCCGTCAGCGCGCTCCTGGTCGGATTCATTCTCGCCTTCATCTTCATCGATGAAGTCGAGCAGATGATTTATCTGCGCCTGACGACGGACATTCCCGGCGGGCAGTTGATTTACACCGAGCCCGGTGAAGCGTTCTTCCTGATGTTGAAGATGGCGGCGCTGACCGGCGTGCTGATCGCCTCGCCGTACATCATGTGGCAGGTGTGGCTCTTCATCGCGCCTGGTCTCTACGCGAAAGAGAAGAAGCTCGCGATTCCATTCGTCGTGTCGTCGTCGGCGCTCTTCATCGGCGGCGCCGCGTTCTCGCACTACGTGGTCTTTCCGGCGGCGTGGTCGTTCTTCGCGAGCTTCTCGAACGATTTCATTCAGTTCACGCCGCGCATCGATCCCG
>JBBDYG010000029.1:0-44443 GCA_040901765.1 Pirellulales bacterium | reverse complement strand
CATCAAGCTCAGGCGGCTTTATCCATCAATCCAAGAGTGATCAAGCACTAGGTGGTATCAACAACTGGACGTCTATTTGCTGATAAATGCCCTTGATCGGCGACTCTTCGTGTCCTCCGTAACTCCGTGGTGAAAACAACTTTGCGCTGTACTACTAACTGGTGGATCAAAACGTCGCACGTGCTATGGGCCTTCAAGAGTACAAACGCAAACGGGATTTTCATAAGACTCCCGAGCCGCTGGGAACCAACGCCGCGGCGAACGCGGAGCGGCAATTCGTCGTTCAGAAGCACGCCGCGAGCCGGCTTCACTACGACTTCCGGCTGGAGCTTGACGGCGTCCTCAAGAGTTGGGCCGTGCCCAAAGGTCCGAGCCTCGACCCTGGGGTGAAGGCGCTGGCGGTCCAAGTGGAAGATCATCCTCTCGATTACGGCGACTTCGAAGGGGTGATCCCCGAGGGCGAGTACGGCGGCGGAACCGTTATGGTGTGGGACCGCGGGACATGGCAACCCGAGGGCGACGCGGAAAAGGGGTTCAAACAGGGCAAACTGAAATTTCAACTCTTCGGCGAAAAGCTACGCGGAAGTTGGGCACTGGTTCGCATGTCCGGCCGGGCAGGCGACGATGGCAAAAACTGGCTTCTGATCAAACATCGCGACAAGGATGCTCGCCCCGACGCGAAGACTGACATTCTAGCTCGCAAGCCGCGGAGCGTCGTGTCGGGCAGAACCATGGACGCCATCGCAGCCGATGCCGACCGCGTCTGGTCGAACAACGGCAAACCCGCCCCCAAAAAGCCGAACAACGGCAAAGGTAAGTTCACCGATCTTGCGAAGTATCTAAACGGTCTGGACGGCGCTCGCCAGGCGAAACAACCGACCAAACTTCAGCCGCAGCTCTGCACGCTCGCGGCGACCGTCCCGGCGGGCGAGCAGTGGTTGCACGAATTAAAGTTCGACGGCTATCGCATATTAGCTTTTATCGAGCGTGGCAATGTGCGGTTAGTAACACGTCAGGGCAACGATTGGACGGCCCGATTAAAACCAGTGGCGGACGCACTTCATAAGCTGTCGATCGAGAACGCAATTCTGGACGGCGAAGTCGTCGCTCTGAATCAAGACGGCATCGCCGACTTTCAGCGCTTACAGAATTCGCTAAAGCGCAAGGACTACGACGCGCTCGTCTATTACTTGTTCGATGTTCCCCACTGCGAAGGCTTCGATCTAACGGAAACGCGGCTCATTGAGCGGAAAGCAGTGCTGGCCCGGTTGGTTCCGAGCAATCGGGCGAATCAGAACGATCGGCTGCGCTACAGCGATCACATTCGGGGACAGGGCGAGCATATCTGGCAACAGGCGTGTAACGGCGAACTCGAAGGCATCGTTTCTAAGTTGGCCGATTCGGGTTATCAATCCGCCCGATCGAGAAACTGGTTGAAGATCAAATGCCTGAAACGACAGGAGTTCGTGATCGGCGGCTTCACGAAGCCGTCCGGCTCGAGACTCGGATTCGGGGCTTTGCTATTAGGATTCTATCAAGGTGGATATCTCGTTTATTGCGGTCGTGTCGGAACGGGATTTACTCAGCAATCTTTACGTCAGTTGAAAGCAGAGCTTCAGCAGCGCGTGGCCGATAAACCCCCGTTCGCGAATCCTCCTACCGGCGCTTCCCGGCGGGGAGTCACTTGGGTCAGGCCCGAGTTGGTCGGCGAGGTCGCCTTCACCGAGTGGACTGACGACGGCATCCTCCGGCATCCTTCGTTCTACGGGTTGCGCGAGGACAAATCGCCCCAACACGTGGGACGCGAAAAGCCACGAGCTGTTGGCACATCCCCGAAAAGGAACAACGGTACGCCCGGCGGAAAAACTATGAACAAGAGTACTTCTGCCTCGCGGCGGCGTTCCGGCACCGCAAATAACGACGCGGAGGTGGCGGGAGTGCGAATTAGCCACCCCGACCGTGTGCTCTATGCGGAGCAGAAGCTGACTAAGCTTGACTTGGCGAAGTACTACGAGCGGGTGGCCGATTGGATTCTGCCACACGTCTCGGGCCGCCCGCTGACGCTGGTCCGCTGCCCCACCGGTCCCGAGGGCGAGTGCTTTTATCAGAAGCACCTCACCGTTTCACTTCCGGGCACGGTGCGAGGCGTTGCGATTAAAGAGAAGGGCCAAGCCAGCGAATATGTCGTTATTGATGATCTGCCAGGCCTGATCTCGCTGGTGCAAATGGGCGTGCTCGAAATCCACCCCTGGCCCGCCCGCGCTGACGCCGTCGAAAAACCCGATCGGCTTGTATTCGACTTAGACCCGGGAGACGGAGTTGGGTGGAAGGAGATCATCCAAGGCGCGAGCGATGTGCGCGATTATCTGCAGGGGTTTGGCCTCGAAAGCTTTCTCCGCACCTCGGGGGGTAAAGGGTTGCACGTGGTGGCGCCGCTGTCGCGACGAAACTCGTGGGAACAGCATAAGGAGTTCGCGAAAGGTGTCGCCGACGCCTTAGTTCGGCAATTCCCCGGACGATACGTCGCGACTCTCAGTAAAGCCAAGCGGCGCGGCAAGGTTTTCATCGACTACCTGCGGAACCAACGCGGCGCGACTGCCATTGCATCGTACTCCACGCGCGCACGATCCGGCGCGCCCGTTGCCACGCCACTCGCCTGGGACGAGCTATCTGCCCGCATTAAGGCGGACACCTATCTAGTTCGTAACTTGCCGAAGCGTCTCGATTCGTTGAAGGCCGACCCGTGGAGAACGTTTTTTACAACTCGGCAATCCATCACCGGAAAAATGCTGTCGACCGTTCGCAGTTAAACGACAGCTATTCGCGGCACGTGAGTTGCCCGCGCACCGACCATTCACATTCTCAGTGACCACATTAAAGGAGGCTTCATCATGCCACGCGGTGACAAATCAAAGTATACGGATAAGCAGAAGCGACAGGCGGAGCACATTGCCGAAGGCTACGAGGAGAGCGGCGTAAGCACAAAAACGGCGAAGAAGCGAGCTTGGGCGACGGTGAATAAGCAAGACGGCGGTGGCGAGAAGAGCGGTTCCGGCCGAGGGCGCGGCAAGGACCGATCGCCCTCGAAGAAGGATGGCCGCAAAGGAGGCGCTGCGACCGCCGCCCGGTCAACGAAGAAGAAAACCAAGAAGAAGTCGGCGACAAAGAAATCCGCCAAGAAAAAAGCGACGAAGAAGAAAGGAACCAAAAAGAAAGGAACCAAACAGAAAACGGGCAAGCGGAAAAAGTCGAGCTAACGCGAATCGAGCCCGCACTTCGTATTCGTCTCCCCGATTGAAACGCTCCTAAGCGCAGAAGAAAGGAGCCTGGTGCCGCCCTTGCGACACCAGGCTCTGTTTTGCGCACTCGATGATCGACAACATCACCTTTCAACGCGTTCGCCCGTGGGGCGCTCTGCCGTTTGCGACTGACCTTCCAGTTCCTGCATGACCTGCTTTGCATGTTGCAGGTGCTGCTGAGTTGTTTCCTGCTGCTGCTGAAGAACCTGTTGCAACTCGGCCGACGCAAATTGGTCGCTACCGGAAAGCTTGGCGAGCATTCCAATGTGCGCTCCAATCTGCTGACCGACGAAAGCCTGGTCGAACTTCTGGCCTTCGTGCTCGCTCAATTCGCGTTGTGTCAATGCCAGGCATTGCTGGGCGATTTCCTTTTGCATTTTCAGGGCTTGTTTCATCACGTCACCCTGCTGACCGCCGGCTTCCACAGTTTGATCGGTTGTCGTCCGGCCCTGGAACTGAGGGTCTCGGCGAGTCGCCTGTTCTTGCGGCTGGGCTTGATCCTGCTCTGGTCGGGCCACTCTCGTCCGACCGCGAGTCCCAGCCTCGTTCGCTTGGGCCTCAAGTTTCAACGACACTTGCTGCGGGGCGAACTGCTCGAGCTGCGAAATCGCCTTCTGATGATCCTTAATCATCATCTGCGCAAACTCTTTTACCTGCTCGTTTTGAGCGCGACTTTGGGCAAACTCGGCGAGAGCCACTTGTTCATGATTTCCAAGAATCAGGCAGGCGGCGATTGACTTGTCGAGGCTGTTTTCGCCAGCCTGGCTGGGATCGACGCGAAGCGCAGTTCGCTCCCGCGGCTGCTGCGGTTGAGCCGCGGCGTCGCGCTCCTCCTGCGCCCTGGCTAGACCGGCCATGCTAACTGCCACTAATAACATCGAAACGGTACGGTGTCTCATTTTGACCTCCAAGAAAGAAACGAGAAACGGAAAATCCGAAACACGAAGGGAAACGAACAGCAGGGTCCACGAACCCGCGTCACGTAATAGAACGGAGCGCTCCGCGTTCGCTCACGGCCACCGGACGATTGCACTTGCGATGCCAACTTGACTGATTTTCCGGCGCAATCGCAGTTTCTGCGGTATACCCTGCGCCTTCGCGGTCACATTGAAGCAACGGTTGACTTGTGTGAAATCAATCTGGTATGTGACGGTACACTACAAGGCGAATCCGCATCACACCCATCGACCCGGACTGCCGCAACGCGACCGTCCGAGAAGCTCTTAAGACGGAATCACGAAGCCGGCAATGTTGCAGAAAGACCAAGTTGGCACAAAGTTACTCATGCCGGTTGCTGTTCAGGAGGAACTTGGGAGTTCGGCGACCCGTACCAGGCGGCGAGTTACCACGGCGTAAACGCCACGAGTCATTCGGCTCAGATTGCTAGCATGTTTAGCCAGGGTCGGCGACGAGCGTCACCAGATGCCAACAACGGTGAAGCCTGTGCCGAATCGTTTGGGGCGCGGGGGCCAATTTTGCAGTGTGGCAACGGATTTGCTTCCTTGAGGTGCAATAAGTCGGTACAGAAACCCGTCGGCTTTGAAACTCATTCCCCCCGTCTTGCGCTGCGGCGGATTACAAGCGATAGAAGCGGGCACCAGCATGGCATTACAACAAGGCGATCGTGTTAGAATCGCGCCCCGCAAGGTGAGTGATCCCCATGCAAGCCCAGAAATCTTCGGAACGGTCCATTATGTATATCTCGACCAGAGCATGTTGGTGAGCGTGGACGGCAACGGTCTGGCGGAATTCAGCCCCGAGACCCACCAGATCGAGTCAGCCGAGGATGCGTCCGGTGCCGCACCGCGCTAGCAATCGCGACGACCGCCAGCAATACGCATACCGACGTAAGGTCCGTCGGCGGCTCAAGCTGCGATGAGAGTCGAGAACGACTGTCACGATTCCGGAGTACTCGCAGTCTTTACCGACGATTCTTGTCCACAATCGCCGCCAAAATGATCAGGAAGGCCAAAAGTCGAACCCAATACCAGTGAGTCGAGCCTTCGATGTAATCGGGCGACAGAGCCAACCCCACTCGGGTTATGCCCAACAAGAAAAACGAGAGCGAGAATAGTCCGAATAACCGATCGCCGGTATCGCGCCAGAATCGCAAGAAGAACAGCGATACGATGGTCGAAGCCATGGCGATCGCGCCCATTATGAACTCTTCCATAGTTTACCTTCGCTTAACCCGCTGGTCGTTTGCAATGCCTCTATTTCGAGTCCCAAATCAAACCGTAGAGCAATACCATAATTGCGATTAGTCCCGGCACCTTCCGCCAGATGACGAGGCTAAAGTCGGGAAACATGATCACGTCCGTGTACAGCATGAGGTTGTCAATCATGAGGCCGACGAAGCACAGGGCACTCCACAGCAATAGCCGCACGTGAGTCCGGTGGTATCCGCGGAACAACATCACCGCGCATAACAGGCAGGTGGCGGCGCACAATATGTAAACGATGCCGGTAAACATATCATTCCTCCCTTCGCAGCCGAAATGCGTCGGCAAAGGTTTGTACCTTGTCGACCGGCCGCGAGTAAATCTGCGTGATGACGGCCACCCGTCGCTCCTGATAAATATCGCCCAGTTTTGCGATTAGGCTATCTGCGCCGGGGTCGACTGGCTGATACCGATACGTCGTCGTGGAGTCCTTCTCGCGGACCAAAAAGCCACGCCGCTCGAGATCGAGCAACATCGCGTCGCCCATATTGTTCGTGATATAGAGACTCTTCGACAGCTCATCGCTGGACCATTGGCGGCCCGCATCCCGGCGCAGCAAGAATAGAGCTTCCATCTGAGCGACCGACTCGATGTGTCGCGCGATGAAGTCTTTCAAGTTAGCTGGAAAATCGTCGAGCATTACCCGGGCGGTTCGCTGGATTCGGTTGAACGGTGCAAGGGAAACGGCCAGCCTTGGCGAAGATCATTGCTTCAGTTCGATGGATACCCGATTCGCGCACCTTTGACGGCGCCTTCTACCACATCGATCAGTTGGCGAATATCCAGCGGCTTGGCGAGGTAGCCGTCCATGCCAGCCGCCAGGCAGCGCTCGCGGTCGCCGACCATGGCGTGGGCCGTCAGTGCGATAATAGGGACCGTGGCAAAAGCGGGCAGCGCTCGAATCTCGGAAGTGGCCTCGAAGCCGTCCATCTCCGGCATTTGCAAATCCATCAGGATCAGGTCGTAGCGCGCGTCGGTCGCCATTTGCACCGCCAGGCGACCGTTGCCGGCAATGGTCACTCGATGCCCGTGCTTCTCAAGCACCCGGACCACAAGTTTCTGGTTGGTCGGCGTATCCTCCGCCAAAAGCACTCGCAACGGCGCGCGCTGACCCGAGTTGAGATCGGGCAGTTCCGCTTTTTGCGGCTGATGTGTTTCAGATGTCACCGGTTCGGCCTTGGCGCCCAGCAACAGCGGCACCGTGAATGAAAACGTACTGCCCTGCCCGACCGCGCTGCGCACGCCGCGGTAGCCGCCCATCAGTTGAACCAACTCCGACACGATCGTTAAACCAAGCCCAGTTCCGCCGTGCCGACGAGTCGACGTGGCGTCCACTTGCGTAAATGGCGAGAAGATTCGTTCCTGGTCTTCGTCCGGAATCCCAATTCCGGTATCCGTTACTGCGAACCCAATCCACGCTTCGCGATTCAGGACGGACTCGACTTCGATGTCGGCTCTCACTTCTCCCTGATCGGTAAATTTGACGGCGTTCGACAGGAGATTGATCAGAAGTTGCCGTAACCGCAGCGGATCGCCGATCAGGCGGTCGGGGACATCGTCCGAAACCTTGGAGGTGTAAGCCAGCCCCTTCTCTTCGGCGCGGAATCCGAAGGTTTGATTCACGTCCTCGATCATCTCGCGAAGGCTGAATGCGACTTCCTGAAGCGATAGCTTCCCGGCTTCCAGTTTTGACAGGTCCAGGATCTCATTTAAAAGCTCCAACAGGAGTTGGGCATTTGTTTGGACCGCTTGGAGGCACTCCCTTACCTCGGGCTTGAGAGCTTCTTCGAGCGCCAGATCGGTCATCCCGATGATGGCGTTCATCGGGGTGCGAAGCTCGTGACTTACGTTCGCCAGGAACTGGCTTTTCGAGCGGTTGGCGCGTTCCGCGGCCACCCGCGCCGCATGTTCTTGCGCAAGCAGCACGCGTTGCTCGGCCTGCCGCTTGACTTGCTGCGTCATGTGATAGAGGTCGACGAACACCGCAATCTTCGTCCGCAGCACTTCGGGAACGACCGGCGCGAGAATGTAATCAACTGCGCCCAGCGAGTAGCCCCGATGCGCGTGCGTGTCGTCTGGAAATGCCGTCACGAAGATGATCGGGGTGTGCTCGGACCGCTTGCGTTGCCGAATTAGCGCCGCCGTTTCGAAACCATCGAGCTCCGGCATGTTCACGTCGAGGAGGATGACGGCATAATCGTCGGTAAGCAGCCGGCGCAGCGCTTCGCCACCCGACGTAACGCAGACAATCTCTTGCCCCAGGCTCTCCAAGACAGCCTCCAGAGCAAGCAACTTTTCCGGTACATCATCGACGATCAGGATCTTCGCGATGTGGAGCGCTTTAGTCGTCATACGGTCAGCCAAGCCCGAAGCACCATAAGTAACTGTTCTGAATTAATCGGCTTCGATAGGTAGTCCCAAGCGCCCGCATCAATGCATTTTTCGCGGTCGCCTTTCATGGCCTTGGCCGTAACTGCGACAATCGGCAAGTTCTTGAACTCCGCAACGTGGCGAATTGCACGCATGGTGTCCATGCCATCCATTTCCGGCATCATGATGTCCATGAGAACGATGTCCACATCTCCCTGCGACTCGAGCAGGCGAATGGCATCTCGACCGGTTTCCGCCGAGATGGTGAGCATGTCGTAGCGTTCGAGGATGCTGGTCAAAGCAAAAATGTTGCGAATGTCGTCATCCACAATCAGCACTTTCTTTCCTGCGAGGACCGTCGAGGATGAGTTCAACTCCCGTACCATTTCCTGCGCTTGGTCCGGAAGGTTCTCCATCGGCTGACAGAGCAGGAGAGCTACTTGGTCCGTTAGCTCACTCAGCGAAGCGATAAAGCGAAGATCGAATTCCTGCGCAAGCCGCTTTAATCGCTGCAATTGCTCGGCGGGAAAGTTAGCGGGGACATTCAATAGAATCGGGCAAGGATACAACTCCGTAGCCGAATGAATTTGCTCCGCAAGCCCAGCCAGGGTCATGTCGATCGGATCGGGAGTCAACACGACGCAGTCGGCCTGATTCTGCCGAAGGTGCTCGATCAAGGCGCCGCCGGTGTCGACCGCATGCACCACCGCATCGCCGCTGCCGAGCAGGCTCGCAATCTCCTCGCGGCGTTCGGAATTCGACTCGAGCACGACGATTCGTCGTTGGCTCCGCTCAATCTGATGTCGCACTCCCTCGACAAACCCCTCAAGCACGGCCGCTGTCTGGATCGGCTTGGGAAGCACGCCCTGGGCACCCAACTTCAATCCCCGTTCCGGTTGATCGACGGTCGAGACCACGTACACCGGAATGTGGCGGAGCGTGATATCGTGCTTCAACCGCTCCAGTACCCGCCAGCCCTCGATATCGGGCAGTGATATGTCGAGGAACACGGCCGACGGTTGAAACTCTCCGGCAAGCGACAAGGCGGTCGCACCGGAGGCGGTTACCAACCCCTTAAGGCCCGCGCGTCGAACCGTTTCCAGAACGAAGTGCGCAAAGCCCAGGTCATTGTCAACAATCAGGATCGTTCGATCATCCGGCCCAATGGTTTCCCGATCATCCAGCGGCGCGGGAGCGGCAACGGCACTTTCGCGAGCGATTTCCACGCGAATTTCGCCAGTGTCGCTCATGTTCGACACCGTCTGAAGAGCGGCTTTGGCGCGCGGATTTCCCGGACGACGAATAACCTTCTGCGGCACGAAGCTCTGGGGCAAGTAAAGCGTGAAGGTGCTCCCCTCGCCGGGGACGCTCGTCAAGCCAATTTCGCCGCCCAGAAGTCGGGCGATCTCACGGCTGATCGCGAGGCCCAGGCCGGTGCCGCCGTATTTGCGGCTGGTGCTGCCGTCCGCCTGCTGGAAGGCTTCAAAAATGATCTGCTGCTTTTCGGCCGGGATACCAATGCCCGTGTCCGATACGGAAAACGCGAGCACGCTCTCCGCGCGTTGAAGGGCTTCGTTCTCGGGATGCCAACCCATTTCGGCCATCTCGATCCAAAACCGGACGCGACCCTCGCGCGTGAACTTGAATGCGTTTGACAGCAGATTCTTAATCACTTGTTGCAGGCGTTTGCTGTCGGTCGTTAAGGTGCGTGGCAGGTTCGGGTCGAGGTCGACGCCAAATTCCACGCCCTTCGCTTCGGCCACGTGGCGGAAGGTGCGATCGACGTAGCTGTGAAGGTCCGAAAACCGCAATTCGCCAACGTCGAGCACGACCGTGCCCGATTCAATCTTCGACAGATCGAGGATGTCATTAATGAGCATCAGCAAATCGTTGCCAGACGAGTGGATCGTCTTGGCATAGTCCATCTGCTTGGGAGACAAATTCCGATCCGGGTTTTTGGAGAGCTGATCGGAAAGTATCAACAAGCTGTTGAGCGGCGTGCGAAGCTCGTGCGACATGTTCGCCAAGAACTCGGATTTATACTTGGAGGTGAGGGCCAACTGCTCGGCCTTCTCTTCCAACGCCTGACGGGCCTGTTCGACTTCTTGATTCTTCTGCTCGACCTCCACGTTCTGATGCGCGAGCAGGCGAGCCTTTTCTTGGAGCTCTTCGTTCGTCTGCTGCAATTCCTGCTGACGGCTCTGCAGTTCCTCGGCCAGCGATTGCGATTGCTTGAGCAAGTCTTCCGTGCGCATGTTCGCTTCGATCGTATTGAGCACGATGCCGATGCTCTCGGTGAGCTGGTCGAGAAACGCCTGGTGTGTAGGATTGAAGCGCTCGAAGGAAGCGAGTTCCAACACCGCCTTCACCTGCCCCTCGAACACAACCGGCAGCACGATCAGATTAACCGGCGTTGCGGAGCCTAGTCCGGAGGAGATTCGCACGTACTCGGGGGGCACCTTGGTCATCACGATCTTTTGCTTCTCGAGCGCGCATTGACCGACGAGTCCCTGGCCCAGTTCAAGTTGTTTTCCTACCTCGCCCGGTTTTTCGTACGCATAGCTGGCCAGCAGCGTGAGACACGGCTTATCGCCCGCCATGTCGAAGGTATAGAAGACCGCGTGTTGTGCCGAAACCACGGGCGCAAGCTCCGACAGGATCAAGCGGCCCACGGTGAGCATGTCCTTTTGGCCTTGAAGCATCCGGCTGAACTTCGCCAGATTCGTCTTGAGCCAGTCTTGCTCGGAGTTCTTGAGCGTCGTGTCTTTCAGGTTCACGATCATCTCGTTAATATTGTCCTTCAGCGCGGCGACTTCGCCTTGAGCCTCGACTTTGATCGAACGCGTGAGGTCGCCCTTGGTGACTGCCGTCGCCACTTCGGCAATGGCCCGCACTTGCGTGCTCAGATTTGCGGCAAGCTGATTGACGTTATCGGTTAAATCCTTCCAGGTACCCGCAGCGCCTGGAACGCTGGCCTGCCCCCCTAGTTTTCCCTCGACTCCTACCTCGCGCGCCACGCCCGTCACCTGGTCGGCAAACGTGGCCAGCGTATCGATCATGCTGTTAATCGTGTCGGCCAGGGCGGCGATTTCGCCCTTCGCTTCGACGGTCAGCTTTTGCATCAGATCGCCGTTGGCAACCGCCGTCACCACGCGGGCAATGCCGCGCACCTGGCCGGTCAAATTGCCGGCCATGAAATTCACGTTGTCGGTTAGGTCTTTCCACGTTCCCGATACGCCCTTCACCTGAGCTTGGCCACCGAGTTTTCCTTCGGTGCCCACTTCGCGAGCCACGCGCGTCACTTCGGCTGCAAACGAACTGAGTTGATCGACCATCGTGTTGACGGTGTTCTTGAGTTCGAGAATCTCGCCCTTCACATCGACCGTGATCTTCTTCGACAAGTCGCCGCTGGCAACGGCCTTGGTCACTTCGGCAATGTTGCGAACCTGCCCGGTCAGATTACCGGCCATCGAGTTAACGCTGTCGGTGAGATCCTTCCAGGTGCCCGCCACGTCGCGAACATCCGCTTGGCCGCCAAGTTTTCCTTCGGTGCCCACTTCGCGGGCCACGCGGGTCACTTCCGATGCGAAGGAGCGAAGCTGATCGACCATCGTGTTGATGGTGTCCTTCAGCTCCAAAATCTCGCCGCGGACGTCGACGGTGATTTTCTTGGAAAGGTCTCCGCTGGCCACCGCTTTCGTTACGGCCGCAATGTTACGCACTTGGCTGGTGAGATTGCCGGCCATGAAGTTCACGTTATCCGTAAGATCCTTCCAGGTTCCGGCGACGCCTTTCACCTCGGCCTGTCCGCCGAGCTTGCCTTCGGTGCCGACCTCGCGGGCCACGCGGGTCACTTCCGAAGCGAAGGAGCGGAGTTGATCGACCATCGTATTGATGGTGTTCTTGAGTTCCAAAATCTCGCCGCGGACGTCGACCGTAATCTTCTTGGAAAGATCGCCGGTCGCTACGGCGGTCGTCACCTCGGCAATGTTTCGCACTTGGGCGGTAAGATTGCCCGCCATCGAGTTGACGCTGTCGGTCAGATCGCGCCACGTGCCTTCGACGCCGCGAACGTCGGCTTGGCCGGCGAGCTTGCCCTCGGTGCCCACTTCGCGCGCCACGCGCGTTACTTCGGCGGCGAACGAGCGAAGTTGATCGACCATCGTATTGATGGTGTTCTTAAGCTCCGAGATCTCGCCGCGAACGTCGACGGTAATTTTCTTGGACAGGTCGCCACGAGCCACCGCCGTGGTTACTTCGGCAATGTTGCGCACTTGGCCAGTGAGGTTGCCGGCCATGAAGTTCACGTTATCCGTAAGATCCTTCCAGGTTCCGGCGACGCCTTTCACCTCGGCCTGTCCGCCGAGCTTGCCTTCGGTGCCGACCTCGCGGGCCACGCGGGTCACTTCGTCGGCAAACGAACTGAGCTGGTCCACCATCGTGTTGATGGTGTTTTTTAGTTCGAGAATCTCGCCCTTCACGTCGACGGTAATCTTCTTGGAAAGATCGCCGCTCGCGACCGCCTTGGTCACTTCGGCAATGTTGCGGACCTGACCCGTCAGGTTGCTGGCCATGAAGTTGACGCTGTCGGTGAGATCCTTCCACGTACCGGCCACGTCCTGTACGTCGGCCTGTCCGCCAAGTTTGCCTTCGGTGCCCACCTCGCGGGCCACGCGCGTCACTTCCGAAGCAAACGCCCGCAATTGATCGACCATCGTATTGATGGTGTTTTTGAGTTCGAGAATCTCGCCGCGAACGTCCACCTCGATTTTCTTGGACAAGTCGCCATTGGCCACGGCCGTGGTGACCTCGGCAATGTTGCGGACCTGGCCGGTGAGGTTCGAGGCCATGAAGTTCACGTTGTCCGTCAGATCTTTCCAGGTGCCGGCCACGCCTTTCACGTCGGCCTGCCCACCGAGCTTGCCTTCGGTGCCCACTTCGCGGGCGACGCGGGTCACTTCCGAAGCGAAGGAGCTAAGCTGATCGACCATCGTATTGACGGTATTCTTCAGCTTGAGAATCTCGCCTTTCACGTCGACGGTGATCTTCTTCGACAGGTCGCCGTTGGCGACGGCGGCGATGACGGCGTCGATATTCCGCACTTGGCCGGTGAGATTGCTGGCCATGAAGTTCACGCTATCGGTGAGGTCTTTCCATGTGCCGGCGACGCCTTTCACGTCGGCCTGCCCGCCCAAAATCCCCTCGGTACCCACCTCGCGGGCCATGCGCGTGACTTCTGCGGCAAAGGAACTAAGTTGATCGACCATCGTGTTAATGGTGTTCTTAAGCTCCAGAATCTCGCCCTTCACATCGACCGTGATTTTCTTGGAGAGGTCACCTGTCGCGACAGCCGTTGTGACTGCGGCGATATTCCGCACCTGCGAAGTCAAGTTACTAGCCATGAAATTGACGCTGTCGGTCAAATCCTTCCACGTGCCGGACACGCCTTCCACCCGGGCCTGACCGCCGAGCTTGCCCTCGGTGCCGACTTCGCGGGCGACGCGCGTGACTTCCGATGCGAACGACCGTAACTGGTCCACCATCGTGTTGATCGTGTCTTTGAGTTCCAAGAACTCGCCCCGGACGTCCACGGTGATTTTTTTGGACAGATCGCCATTGGCGACCGCCGTGGTGACCTCGGCAATGTTGCGGACCTGACCGGTGAGATTTCCGGCCATCGAATTGACGCTGTCCGTAAGATCCTTCCACGTTCCGGCAACGCCCTTTACCGCGGCCTGGCCGCCGAGCTTGCCCTCGGTGCCGACCTCACGCGCCACGCGCGTCACTTCCGAAGCGAACGACCCCAATTGATCGACCATCCGGTTGACCGTCTTGGCAGTCCGCAGGAACTCGCCCTCAAGCGGCCGTCCATCAATGTCGAGTGCCATCGACTTGGAGAGATCCCCTTTTGCCACAGCGCCGATCACGCGGGCCATCTCGCTGGTGGGATGCACCAGATCGCTGATCAGCGTGTTGACCGAGTCGATCGTGCCGGCCCACGAGCCTCTGAGACCCCCCGACGAGGCCCGCTCCTTAATCTTTCCGTCCTTCCCGACGGCGCGGCTGATTCGATCCACCTCGTCGGTCATTCCTTCGAGCTGGTCCATGACCTCGTTGAAGGTGTCGCCCACCTTCCCGCTAAGACCAATCCAAGTCGTCGGCAGGCGGACCGAGAAGTCGCCCCGCCGCAATGCGGTCAGAGCAGCGAGTAAGGTTTCAGAATCAAGCTCCTCTTCACTGACGATCGAGTCCTGAACCATCGACATAGGAGAATCCTTAAATCTCGGGTCAACCTTTGAGTGAGTTCTAAGAAATGCGCTTGATGGGCTGAAGATCGCATTCAGCGAGCGAACGCCGATCCCTTAGGATCGTATCAATACCAATTGCGAAAAGCGACAAGCTTGGCACCGACGCACACTCCCTGCGGTCCATAGATTTATCGTGCGGAATGCCTGATCGCGCAACAACCGATGTGGACGCCTAGCGTCCGCGGCTTGAGGCCATATTTGGCTGTTTTCGCACCAGCTTTCCTTGCGGGGATAGGTTTCGTGGAGCTCTTTACCCCCGTTTAGCATCCGCCGTGCCGATACAGACTTTCTTTCTATGACGGAATAATTCGAGTCCACCCGTCAAAATGATCGCACTGCGAAGAGCTGCTCGTACGCTATATTTAGCCGTATATTCTGCCTAGCGTTCCGATTGAGCTAGACTATGAGACGCCCGGTAGTTGTCCCGTGCAGTGTCGCCACTCAATTGCTCTCAGCGGTCTATGTCACCTAGAATGGTCGCGGCTGCGGATATATGCCGGTTTAACGTGATTAGGGGGGAAGTACATGGATGGGAAATGGATGTCGGTGGCGTGGCGGCTCTGTTCGCTGGGCTTCCTACTATGCATCGCCATGGGGCCGCCAAATGCCTTCGCTGCCGAGGCGGAGCCGCCGGTTCCATGGGAAACTAAAACGCACGACGGGGTCGCCCGGCACGGCGTGCCCGCGATCTTTGTTCAGCGCCGCGGTCGATTGCCCGAGCGGCGCCAGCTCAAAGAACTCGAGGATTACTACGATGACCTGGAAGACTTCTACAAGGATCGCGACCCGCAATTAGCCGACTACTACGAGCAGGTGGAGAATTACTATGAGGATGTCCGCAAGGGGCGCCGGGCCTACCTGCCACCCGAGGTTTTTCCCGCGCAGCCAGGGGATCCGTTTGCGGGTGCGCCCCCGGGGCCGCGTCCGATGCTCGCCCGTCGCGGCGATTACCAGGCTCGCCTGGAGCGCGCCTATCGCGATCTGTGCCGGCAACTTGCGCGGCTGAATACGGGCAACACCTGGCTACGATACTTCGAGCTCCCGCTGGATGCCCGAGGCGGCAGCACACCGCTCGAGATGTTGCAGTCGGTCGAAGCGAAGGAGCAACTCGCAGAGGCGCTCGGGCGATTCGAGCATGTCGCCAGCGATCCGCAGTATCGCGTGATAGCGCAACTGCCGGCGTTTCATCCTACGCGGGATGCGCTCGGGTCATTCAACCGTTGGCTCGATCGCCAACCAACGCGAGCAGAGCTTGCGGAGGCAATCGAGGGCGAGGAAATCCCCTCGCCCACCCCGATCGAGCAGAATGCCCCGATCGAAGGCCCGCTGCTGACGCCCGTTCCGCAATAGGCAGATGCGTGCCACTTGGCTTGAAGATGCGGGAGTAACGACCCGAGTCTTGTCCCAACTCTTTGCCAACTTTGCAGCGCGCACCGCGTGGCAAAGCTGGCAAACCCCGAGAAAACGGCACCTGGTCGCGGCGCAACCAGAGGTTTTTTTGGTCATAATTCACCCTCGCCAATGACTACACCGGTCCCCCGCGCGCTGGTCTCACGCAACCCACTCCAGTGGTTGCGGGTGTTCGGACCCGGGGCGATTATCGCCTCGCTGACTATCGGAACCGGCGAACTGATCTTTTCTTCCCGCGGCGGGGTGATCTTTGGCTACGCGATCCTGTTTCCCTTTCTGCTCGTCTGCATTCTGAAGTGGACCCTCGCCTACTCGGCGGCCCGGCACATGGTCCTCTCGGGAGCTCATCCATTTCAACGGTGGATGGACTTGCCCGTCGGTCCGCGGGGCTGGTTGACGCTGCTCTTTTTCGTGCTCGCGGCGGCGTTTATTCCCGTGTGGGTCAGCTTTCACGCCAGTGTGCTGGGCGACCTGCTGGCGGGGCTAACGGGCACGAAGCGCCACCTCGGCGGGGCGACTATTCACCTTTGGGGGGCCGGTCTGTTGATAGCAATTGTCGCGTTCGCCTTAGCCGGCGGATACGCGGCACTCGAAAAAACGCAAATCGTGATCGTGGCCCTGATGCTCGTGGCCGTCATTATCACGCTGCTGTTGTTCGGACCCGAGTGGCTCGAAATGCTCCGCGGATTCGTCGTGCCCCAGCGCTTAGAGTACCCCGAATGGCTCACCAGCGACGCCCGTCAAACGGCACAACAGATCGCGGCGCGGCCCGTGTGGGTCGAGCTGTCGCTCTATGCGGGTGTGATTGGCGGGGCGAGTTACGATTATCTCGCCTACGCATCGTTTCTACGCGACAAAGAGTGGGGCAACGCCGCGTCCGCGGCGTCACACGGTGATTCGACCGAAACAATCCAGCGACCACCGCTGGATGATCGCACGCTACGCTTGTGGATCCGCGCTCCGCTCATCGACTGCACGCTGAGTTTTCTCGTGGTGCTGCTGTTCAGCGCGGTCTTTGTAGCGTCGGGAAAGTTGATCTTGGGCCCGGCGCAACAAATTCCCGGCGACGGCGCATTCCTCGAGCACCAGGCGCAGTTTGTTACCCACATCCATCCATGGCTCTATCCTCTCTACGTGATCGGCGTGTTCCTGGCGATGCTGGGCACGCTTTACGGCACCTTGGAAGTGGCACCCACCGTCCTGCGCGAGACGATGTTGGCCCTTGGTGGGAACCGGCTCGCGCGAACTGATTCACTACGCCTGCGCGTTCTGGCAATCGGTTGGTGCGGCGGCGTGGCACTGCTGGTGTTGGCAGCGAGCTTTATCTATCAGTTGCGAGTGGGGGAAGAAAAACCGCCGGGGCTGACCGCCATTTTGATCCCGGTCAATCTATTCACCGGCGTGTTTGCCTGTGGACTGATATGCCTGCTTAACCCGTGGATGGATCGCAGCCTGGCCGTTCAACATCGGATGCCCCGCGCCTTAGTCGCGCTCAATCTTATCGGCGCCTGCGGCTTCATCTTCGTCGCGCTCCGCGGCTATTGGGACTACGCCGGCTGGGGGGCGATGGCAATTCTGGCGGGAATACTGGCCCTGGGCATCGCCGTCGCTTGGTTGGCAGATTTGCGGAACGGAGATACGGCGCGAGATGATTGAAACCACAAAGGCAAAGCGGTCGTAAGGCCGAAGGATTTAACATGAGAGAACAGAGGCAACAGAGAGAAATACATAGCCACTTTTCTCTGCTATCTCTGCTTCCTCCTGTTCAAATTCTTGGTGCTTCGTGCCGTTGTGGTTATTCTTCCTGTAAGCTTCGAGATATATCTACGGCATCTCGACGTCCAAATGCTCGGCCAACCCCCGCAACTCGTCGAATAATCGATCGTTGATTGGAATCCCCTGTTTAGCCCGCTCCGCAGCGGTCGCCGACTCGATCTCACCGGGATAACACACCGTTTGATTGGGATCGGTGGGCGGTGCCGCGTGGAGCGCATCGATCATGGCGTCCATCGCGCAACGGAACTGTTCGAGCGGTTGAAATGAGTCAATCCGGATTGCAGCAAAGAAATGACCCATCGTCGGCTGATCGTATCGGTCGGGCTGCGAAGTATCATCCAGCGAGTTTTCCATATATGACCAAGCACCCGACAACACGCCCGAAAAAATCGACACCATCATCGCCAGCCCGGCGCCTTTGTATCCGCCTAATTCCGGCGTGCCGCCCAGCGGCAGCAGCACTCGTGCCGCGAGTGGATCGGTCGTCGGCTTGCCGCCCGCGTCGCACGCCCATCCGGTGGGAAGGGGCCGGCCGGCTTGCCCGTACATTTCGATACGGTTGACGGTCGCTACGGCGGTGGACATGTCGAGCACAAACGGTGCATGGCGACCGCACGGCGCGGCGAAGCTGAGGGGGTTTGTGGAGAACATCGGTAGGATGCTCCCCAGCGGGGCAATGCCGATGGAATGCCCTTGGCCGAAGAAATGGCCCGTCATGCACAGCCCCAACATGCCCTGCTCGACCGCCAAGTGAGCAAAATACCCGGCCGGCCCTAAATGGTGCGTGTTGCGAACGCTCACCATGCCCACACCCAACTTCCGCGATGTGTCGATCGCGAGGCGCATCGCGTGGCACGCGCAGGTCAGTCCGAGTCCCGAGCCGCCGTCGATGCACGCGGCATGCCCCGTTTGACTCTCGACACAAATGTCAGCCGCCGGATTTAGTAAACCCGCCTGCGTGCGATCGACGTAGTAGCTCTTGAGATTGCGAATGCCGTGAGTATCGACCCCGCGCAAGCTGGCCCACAGTAACACGTCCGCGGCATCGGCGGACTGATTTTCCGGATAGCCGATGCGCGCAAACACTTGACGCACGAAGCGGCGCAGAGAATCCGCCGGGATAAGTCGTCCGCTCATGCTTTCGCCTACTCGGGCATTTCAATCACGATTTTAACGCATCGGTCGCCGTGCGTGCGGTGCAACTCGTAAGCGTCCATCACTTCGGCGAACGGCATTCGATGCGTGATGATCGAGCTTACGTCGATCTGCCCACTGGCGACCAGATCGACGGCGATTCGCGTTGAGGTCTGATCCGGCTCGACGGTCGCTCCAACGATGGTGTGCGCGTGGCAACATTTGTGAAACAGATGTTCGAAATTGAACGGGATCGATTGTCCGCGGGGATACCCGAAATACAAGATGTCGCCGCATTGCCGCACCAGGTCGATTGCTAAATTGATGGACGCCACTTCGCCGGCGGCTTCGACGACCACGTCGGCCAGTTCGCCGTCGTTGATTTGTTGGATCGCTTCGGCGGGATCACGATCGACGTTGTGAATCGCGTGGGTGGCGCCAAACTTCAGCGACTGCTCCAGCCGGCAGCTTTCGGTGTCGAGCGCAATCACTCGCCGCGCGCCCATCCGCCGCAGGTGGAAATTGAAAAACAAACCCGCCGAGCCTTGGCCGATGACGGCCACCGTCTTGGCGATCAAATTCGGCAGCCGCTGGCAGGCAAACAGCACCGTGCCCAATTGCTGCGCTTGCAGTAGCTGTTCAATCGGCAGTCCCGTTGGCAACGGAATGACATGCTCGACGGGCGCGAGGAAAAACTCGGCCATTGCCTGATGGCTCGGCGCAAGCGCCAGCACGGTGTCGCCAACCTTTATTTCCGATCCAGGCGCGTTGATTTCGCTAACCACGCCCACCATTTCATGGCCCGTCGTCCCGGGAGGAAAGGGATAGGCATCTGCGGGCGCGTAGTGCAACATGCGGATGTCGCTGCCGCACAACGACAACCGCCGCGTGCGAATCAGTGCGAAACCGGGGCGAACGGCGGGCACCGGAACGTCAACAAACTCCGCCCTGCCCCGCGCAACAACTTGAACCGCTTTCATTCGCATAAAGTTTTATTTCAAATTGAACTCGTGATCACCACAGTGGCACGGAGCACACAGAGAAGAAGAAATAATTTTTGAACCGCTGATGGACGCTAGTTGACGCTAATGAAATCCGGCAATCGCATTTTTTAAAACATTAGCGCACATTAGCGGTTTCACTTCTTCTCTTTCTCCGTGTCCCCCGTGCCCCCGTGGTGCTATTCATTCATCATTCCCGATTCGGGTACAGGGGCCAATCTAGATGTTTCTCAAGAAAGCGAAAAGTGTTCACGCCATGAATGGAGTGCGGGCCGTCGAAGAACTCGATCTCCGTTTGATCGCCCAGCCCCAGTTTATTGTAGTGCCGACGAACTTTGGCGTATTCCCAGGCCACCCATTCGTCGGGGGCCACGCCGTCGTCGTGCCCGCGCTCGACCATGAACGGCCGCGGCGTCATCAGGCTCGCTAGCTCGGCATAGTTCGCAACGTGGCCCATGTTCCACTCCGGCATCTCGTACTCCCCGGTGTACATGTAGCTGTAGCTGTCGTCGACGCTCGCATTCTTGCGAACCCATTCGTTGAAGTCCGCGGAGCAAATGGAAAGGGCGTACAAATCGGAGAGAATCGGCGGCACGCGCACCGCGGTCTTGCCGCCGTAGGACAGCCCGTAGAAACCGATCCGCTCGGGATCGACGTTCGGCAGAATCCTCAGCCACTCCAGCGTCCGCTCGTGCTGGCGGATGATGTAGCTGAACAGCGATCGCTTGAGGGGGTTCGACTGCCGTTGAATTACGCGGAACCGATCTTCGCCGCGATACGGATTCTGAGGCGCGTAGACGATGAATCCCCGCTTTGCTAGCTCGGCCGAAAACGATTTGTAGTACTTGTAGGCTTCGCCGGTGGTCGTGATGGTGTCCATCGGCACGCCCTCCAGCCCATGTTGGCAAACAACCACTGGCCGCTTTTCATCGGCCTTAAGATCGGTCGGCAAGAGCAGAATGCCAGCCGCTATTACATCGGGATATACGTCGATGACCACTTCATAACCCGTGAATGCGGGGTCATCGAGCGCGCGCCGAGTACGCACATTCGGCGGAATGGACGGCGTCGGCAGTTTGCCGATCATTTCCTCCCACACGTGATCGCGATACGGCTCAGCGGACTGAACCCAAGCCGCCACGCTCGAACGATCGGCCTTCGCCCAAAACTCGTCGCGAACCTTGGCGCTGCGACTCAGCAACCGTTGGGTGAAGTCTACTAGCTCGGCAACCTGTCGACGCTGTCGCTGTTCTGGATCAATCTGACGCGCTGAAATCTCGAAAGCGTCGTTCGCGGCCGGCTGGCGCGGATTGACGCCTAAGCCGGAAAGGAACGCGCTAATCGCCGGTTCGGAACCGCTTGGCCCGGCTCCATCGCCGCTCGCGATCAGCGTAATTCGGTCACCGACACCTAGTTGGTCGTAGTGTTTCTTAGCGCGCTGATACTCGCTCTTCACTACGTACAGAGAAGAATTGTAAATTCTGCCCGGCGCCGCACCGCCGCGACGCCCGTCGCGAAGTGCTGGCGGTCCTTGGACTTCGGGCACCGCGCACGCTTCGATCACCAGTGGCCGCGGCACGATCAAACTAACAATCTCGGCATCCCCAAATTCGGTAAGCAGCGACCACACGTTTCGATAGATCGGTTCTTCCCAAACTCGTTCGCGCGGCTGAAAGTAACCGGAGATCATCGCCGTATCGATCCGCGGATCAACGGCCGCGGCATACAACGCCAAAAGTCCGCCTTCTCCGACGCCTGCTACGCCAATCGGCAAATCCACGTCCTCCCGCCTATTCATTTTTTCCAGCAGATCGACCGCCGCCTCGATCTTCTGCACTTCGTAGCCAATGACGTGCCGACCCAGTTCGAATGCCTGCCGATAGACGAACTCGCGATGCGGCTGATTCGTGTAAGCTACCAACTCGCTTCCGGAATAATCGTCGGCGCGGCTGATGAGCGTCGGCACGATCACTTGCACGCCGTTTGCGGCGAGTTGACGGGCGATAGGATGATGATTTCCCAAGCCTTCCGCGATGCCCGCGAACATTTCCGGCGTCCAGTCCGCGTCCGGCAGCGCCACCACCCGCGCCACCGGCGGTTCGCGGGGCTGCAATAGCAAACCCTCGGCGGTGATTCCGGGGAGCACCTGCCAACGCACGGCGTAGACCACCGCTTCGTTTGACCGCGCTACGATTCCGTCGTTTTCCAGCGTCGCGATTAGCTCAAATTCATCACCCGAGTCCCGCTGGTCGACGGCACCGATGATTGTGCGCAGCCGCGCGCGGTTCGGCTGCACACTCTCGGCATAGTCCTCGGCGCTTCGATAATCGCGCGACCACCGCGCCTCCCGCTGTGGGGGCGAATCCGCGATCGCCCGCAAAGCATACCGGCTGATGCCAGCCACCATCACCTCATCCAGCGGTTTGTCGATCGTGAGCGGCGCCGTGCCCGCCAGCGTTGCGGAAAGAGTTTGCGACTGGCACCAGGAGCCGTGCGCATACACCAAAGAGAATAGAAAGCATCGCAGCACCCTCCGAAGGCGCGCGAAGTTGCGCAACGGTGTAGGGTGGGTGCTCACAAGTCTCTGTCGGAGCGATTTCAAAAGTGCATTCTTTCAAAGTGAACCTGACAATCGTGAGACAATCACGAGCCATCGCGACCGACTTGCGGCGCAGGCGCCTCCTTTATGATAGCAGCTTCAGCGGCGATACTGGAACACCCAGCAGATCGCCCGACGAGGTCAAGTTGATTGATTCGGCGAAAGTTCGTCGTCGAGCAGGCGGTAGCAATGCCGGACCAGGAGGCCTGCACGCTCGACTTCATGGCGCTCGTCGGACTGGTGTAGAGGTCGTTCGCGATGGTACCATCCTGATCACCACTTACGGTCATTGGACACCGGACGAGTTAGTCGCTGACGGTCTATCGATAGCACGATCATGCGGATAAGTTTAACCTGGGTTTGGCAGATGTTGCTGAAAATATCGAATCCAATTTCCGGCGAGAATCGCGTCGATGTCCTCGTTCGCGTAGCCGCGACGGCCGAGGATGCCGTCGAGCTGCTGCAAGTCGGCGATGGAATCGAGTCCGTCGGAAGTTTGCTCGGTGCCGTAGCCACCATCCAAATCGCTGCCGATCGCGGCGAGATGGGCGTTTCCCGCAAGTTGACAGATACGATCGATGTGATCGGCAAGCGTCGTCATCGGAACCGTACTCCGCGGAGGTCGCGGTTTGCCCGACGACTGGGTTGGCCAGTCGGGCGTAAGCATCCAGGCGTCGCACGCCACGCCGACAACGCCGCCTCGTTCGATCACCGCTTTCAACTGAGCATCCGTGAATTGTCGCCCCCCCGGCACCAATGCTCGGCAATTCTGATGGCTGGCGAAGACGGGGCCTGCAAACATACCAATCGTTTCGTCAAAGGCGCGATCGCTCAAGTGCGTCACGTCGAGCAAGATGCCCAACCGCGTAAACTCGACAAGAAGCTCTCGCCCGAGCGGCGTCACTGGCGACGTTGTGCCGGTGCCGCCTGCGTAGCGCCCTTCGCCATAGTGAACCAAGCTTGCGCAGCGGACGCCCCGGTTGTACCAGGCATCAGCCTCCGCGGGTTCGCTAATCGCGTCGCAGCCCTCAAAGGCCAAAATGATCCCCACCGGCAAGGTCGCGCGCCGCTCTTCCGTTGCCGCGCTCCAGATCGCAATGTGGCTGCTAAGTTCGGCCGCGGTGCGAATAGGCCTCATCTCGCCACGATGGGCAAGCCGCATGTAGTAGTTCCACTGAGCGAGCGCGAGCGAGTTGGCAATATCGACTCCGGCGAAGTTAAATCGCTGCGCACCGCCGTGCGCCGAAGCACCGGCCACCAGCGTCCCGACACAAAAGTGGACGCCGCCGGCCCGCATCGCCGGCAAGCTGACCGCGGCCCGGCCGCGCCCCGGCGCGTCGTCGCTCGTCGCTTCCAAGGCATTCAGTTCCGCAAGCGAAAGCGTAAGATCCCGGTTCATTTGGATGGCGTTCCAAGCCAGATCGAGATGACTATCGGCGATGAGTTTCATAACGGCTACCGCGAGTGAGGGATTGATCGCGCCCGTATGTTGTTTACCGCGATTGAATTGGGGAAGCAATGCCTATCGCAATAACAAGTGAAGTATCCGAATGTCCGGCTTCCAATGCGGAATGGGTGTCGGCGTGCGCTCATTTGGATACGCCGTTCGTGCTGATCGATGGCGCCACGGTGGAGCGTAATATTAACCGCATGGCCGACTACTGTCGCACGCACGGCATTCACCTTCGCCCACATATAAAGACGCACAAGTCGCTGAGAACCGCAGAGCTGCAACTTCGGGCCGGGGCGGTCGGTTTGACCGTGGCAAAGCCCGGCGAAGCTGGGGTTATGTCGCAGTTCGGGGTGCAAGTGCTGATTGCCTACCCGTCGATCACGTCCGCGAGTTTGCAAGTGGTTCGCAACTCGTTGGCCAAGAACGATATTCTCGTCGCGCTCGATTCTGGGGAAGCGATTGAACGATTGGAGTCGGCGGTGCCGATCGAAGGTCGCCGCCCGGGCGTGCTCGTCGACATCGATATCGGATTGCATCGCACGGGCGTCCAATCGGTGGCGGAGAGTCTGCGGCTAGCGCAGCGAATCGAGCAGAGCAACCGCCTGCGGCTGGACGGCATCTTTTGCTACCCGGGTCATATCTGGAAAACGCCCGGCACTCAGGCCGAGGCACTGCAGGAATCTGCCGATATCATCCGCGAGCATTTAGAAGGTTGGCGGCAGCAGGGTTTGGCCGCGCGAATCGTTTCCGGAGGCTCGACCCCGACCGCCTTTCAATCGCACCTGATGTCGGGCCTCACGGAGATTCGCCCCGGCACCTATGTGTATAACGACATGAACACCGTTCGCGGCGGGTTTTGTGAGCTCGCGGATTGTGCGGTTCGCATCGTCACGTCCGTCATCAGCAATGCCGTCCCCGATCAAATCGTAATCGATGCCGGCAGCAAAGCGCTGGCCGCAGATCGCTGCGTTCCTGCGCCCGATTCGGGTCACGGACACGTTGTCGAACTCCCGGACGCAAAGATCGCGCTCTTGAGCGAAGAGCACGGCCAAGTTGATGTGTCGCGCTGCGCGGCGCGGCCCCGCGTCGGCGATCGGCTTACGGTGATTCCTAACCACGTCTGCCCGACGATCAATCTGACCGACGAGGCGTGGTGGCTCGCGTCCGACGGATCGTTAGAACGCCTGCCCATCGACGCTCGAGGAATGGTTCGATGAGTTCTACCGATATTCTGGTGCTGGGGTCGACGTACGCTGTCACACAACGTCTGGAACAATCCACGGCGAGCGATACTCGCGCTTGAGCATTTTGTTGGCTTCCGGATCGTCGCGCAAAGTTTCCGTCTGCGGGTCCACTACCAGCTTCCGCCCACCGAGCCGATAACTGATGTTCGCGAGTTGGCACAGCATTGTGCTGCGGTGCCCCTCTTCGATATCTGCATTCGGTACGCTACGGCTGCGAATCGACTGGACGAAGTTTTCCTGATGCTCGTTGTCCGGAAAGGGACCATTCTCTTGCGCGGCAATCACCGGTTTGCGGTCCTTGGGCCGGTCGTAAACCTGCCAGCCGCAGCCGTGCCGGCCGACGATCATTAACCCCTGGCTGCCGTAGATTTCGATCCGCTCGGCGTTCTGCGGCCAGTAAGGGTACATGTCGCTGTCGCGCAGCTCCGCGTCGCTCTTGATCATGTACGGGGTGTAGAGCGTTAAGTCGAACGTCATGATCATGTCGTCGAATTGAAAGACCGCGACTTGCGTGTCGGGCGATTCAAACGCGCCAGGCTCCGCATAGCGACCGCCTGTACTGTACACCGACTCGGGATACGATTTTCCGATCAACCACCGCGCGAGATCGATTTGATGCACGCCGTCGTTGATGATGTCGCCGCCGGAAAAACGCCAGAAATGATTCCACCCGCCGTGGAAGTTAGGGTTGTACTTCGACGCCGGCGCCGGGCCGGTCCACATGTCCCAGTTGAGGCTGGGGGGAGTGTCGCGATCCTCCGCGGCGGGGACGTTCGGCCACGACTTTTGGTTGTACACCCGCACCAAGTGAATGGCGCCCAGCTTGCCGCTGTCGATGTACTCCTTTGCCTTGATGTTGTACGGGGCGCTGCGATTCTGCGTGCCGACCTGCACGATGCGGTCGTATTTCCTTGCCGCCTCGACCATCTTCCGGCCTTCCCACGGCGAGTGGCTAACCGGTTTTTCGACATACACATCCTTGCCCGCCTGGCACCCCCAAACGGTCGCCAAGGCGTGCCAATGGTCGGGTGTAGCGACGACAATCGCATTCACCGATTTGTCGTCGAGCGCGCGGCGGAAGTCACTAACCGTTTGCGGCGGTTTGCCTTGGAGTTGCTCGACCGCGCTCACATGCGTCGGAAACAATGATTCATCGACGTCGCACAAATACGCGATTTCACAATCAGGCCGGGCAGCAAAGCACTTCGCCAAATGACCCCCCCGACCGCGGATGCCAACCATCGCCAACCGCAGGCGGTCGCTTGCCGCTGCCGGAGCGCTCCGGGCCGTGGACAGGGCGGCCAACCCAACCGTCACGCCCACGCCGGTCTTGCCAATCGATTCCAGAAACTTTCTGCGGGTGGGTTTGGTCATCGCACGGGTCTCCATGTTACTGCGGATTCGGCCACGCAATCATGGCCATCATGGCTACTACTTCAACGTCCTGTCCGATTCTACCAACACTCCGGGCCGCAAGATAGAATCAGGCTAGCCAAAAACTCTCCTTCGCTGATGAACGGACCTATCGATGTACCCAATCTCTCGTCTGGCATGTCGTGGAAGCTCCGCTTTGATTCTGATCTTCGCGTCATCCATTCCAGTTCTCGCTGATGGCTGGCAAGCGGGGGTCGCGCGTGTCAATATCACTCCGCAGCAGCCGATGTGGATGTCCGGTTATGCATCGCGAGACCGGCCGGCCGACGGCAAACTGACGGACCTATGGGCCAAGGCCTTGGTGCTCACAGACTCCCGCGGTCAACAAGTCGTGCTGGTGACAATCGACCTCGTGGGTATCGATCGCGAGCTATCGCAAGAGGTTTGCCGGCAATTGGAAGAGACGCACCATTTGCCGCGGGCAGCCATTGCGCTCGCGACTTCGCACACCCACACCGGGCCGGTGGTCCGCGGAAACCTGGCGCCGATGTACGGACTCGACGACGAGCAACAGCAGTTGATCGATGCGTATGGCGAGGAACTAGAACACAAACTGGTTGCCGTTGTGCGCTATGCATTCAAAGACCTGAAACCTGCTCGACTCGCCTGGGGAACCGGGAGCGCCACGTTCGCAGTCAACCGCCGCAACAATCCAGAGAATGAAGTCGTCGAGCGCCGCGCCGCTGGAAAACTGGTCGGGCCAACCGATCACGATGTTCCGACGCTCGCAGTTTTCGGCGCGGACGATGCGTTGCGGGCGGTAGTGTTCGGCTACGCTTGCCATGCGACCGTTCTCTCCGATTTCGTCTGGTCGGGCGATTGGCCCGGCTTTGCGCAGATTGAATTGGAGCGGCGTCATCCGGGAGCAGTTGCACTCTTCTGGGCCGGCTGCGGTGCCGACCAGAACCCACTTCCCCGACGCACGGTCGAACTCGCGCAAGATTATGGCCGGCAGATCGCCGACGCGGTCGATGCGGTGCTTGCGCAGCAGATGATGCCAGTCGAACCGCGCATGGAGTTGTCCTACGAAGAAATTGACCTGGCGTTCAGCGAGCTTCCCGCGAAGGAAAAACTTACGACCGAAGCCGCAGTCGATGACTATGCTGGCCGTCGGGCGAAGCTCCTGTTGGCACAGTGGGAGAGCGAAGGAGAATTGCGGGCGACCTATCCCTACCCAGTCCAGGCCTGGCAACTTGGCGACGACCTCGCATGGATATTCCTAGGCGGTGAAGTCGTGGTCGACTATGCGCTGCGTCTCGAACGCGAGCTAGCTCCGCGACCCGTCTGGGTCGCCGGATATTCCAACGACGTGATGGCCTACATTCCCTCGCGGCGGGTGCTCGAAGAAGGTGGTTACGAGGGCGGCGGGGCGATGGTCTACTACGGCCTGCCCGCGCCGTGGGCAGCCGATGTGGAAGAACGTATCGTGGCGAAATCTCTCGAATTAGTTTCATCCCGGTAGCCCCCGACTTTGCCGGGGGATCGTTATGCTCTGGATTTACCCAAACCGGGCGGTGCTTGCGGCGATCATCGTCCTGACGCTGTTGCGCGGTTCGCCCGCGCCCGCTCAATCGCCGGGAAACCTTTTTCCGCCGCCGCCGCGAACGCTCACAACCAGCAGCCGCTATGTGAGCACAACCGTGTTCCATTGGTACACGTCGTCGGGCGGCCAACTTTCCGGGCCGTGGCGGCCTCTCGAAGGCCGCCCCGCTTGGACCGGCGAGTCGGCGTTCTGGCAGGATCAGATCAAGCAGATGATGTCGGCCAACATCGACGTCATGTATCTGCATCTAATTCCATCGTCGGAACAGCAGCGCGTGAATCTATTTGAGGCGCTCAGCCAAATGCGCGCTCAAGGCTACGACGTGCCGAAGGTCGCGCCATTTCTCGACCCGCCGATTACCTGGGACGGGAAGCCACCGGTAAACCTGGCGACCGCTGCCGGTCGAGATGAATTCGTCGGCCATTACATCCGTTTCTTCGAGCAGTATTACTCAGTCAACACCGATGCCGAGGCGGACAGTTACCTGGCCCAAATGAACGGCCGCGTGCAACTCGATACGTGGCACGTTCACCTCAACACGATCAATACCAGTTGGATGCCGCGGGCCGAGGTGGTAAACCGATTGGTCGCGGCGTTCGGCGCGGACCCTCTTGTGTTCAACAATGGCATTCACATGGTGACGACTGCTCTTTCTCCAACTTTAATCTTTTCGGACGAGAAGCTCACGCAGTTTGAAGTTAACGACTACTTCATACCAAGTCAGACGGGAACCTACCGCAGCGCGCAACTCAAACCGGGCTACTGGGACCAAAACGTTCGCAATCCCGGCTCGATTCTGCCACGCGACGGCGGCACCCACTACGAGGCGGCTTGGAGCTCGGCCAATAACGACTCCGCTCTGCGCCACATCAATATTGAAAGTTGGAATGAATACGACGAAGGTTCGGGCATTCATCGAGGCGACCCGGGCGAACCGTACATCCATCCGGGCAGCGGCAACACCTCAACCGACGCCTGGTCCGATACCGACGATCCCTTGGAGTACATCAAGACTACCGCCGCTGGCGCACGGACATTCAACAGCGTGCCCGACCGCGACGCTCGCATTTTGTGGCATAACTTGCCAACTCGTATGCGTCCCGGCGAAGAGGCCGATTTCCAGGTGGTCGTCCGCAACGACGGCGACATGAGCTGGACCGAGGCCCAGCAGTTTCGCTTCGGCCAGCAAGAGTTCTTGCCTGGCGAAGTGGTTTTCGGCCCGGGACGCTTTCTGCTGGACGACTCGCAACATGAAATTCCGACCTACGGCGGCATCTTTCGTGGACGTCCCGTCACGTTCGACCTCCATTTGACTGCTCCGGAAACACCCGGCGTCTACCTGACCCACTGGGCCATGTTGCAAGAACACGTCACCTGGTTCGGCCAAGTGTTGACCTTGCCAATCGCAGTTGCCATCGACGGCGACTACAACACCGACGGCGCTGTCAATGCCGCAGACTACGTCGTGTGGCGAGATACGCGCGGCCAGTCGGGCACGGGGCTCCCCGCCGACGGGAATTCGGATGGCCAAATCGACGCCGCCGACCACGGCTTCTGGCGCGCGCATTTCGGCGACACCGTCGACAGCAACTTGCTCGCTCGCCAAGCCGTTCCCGAGCCGTCAGCCGCCGTGCTGCTGATCTTCGCGATCGCCGTTATTTATTTCCAGTGGGTTTGGAGGGGCCTTCGGCTGGGCTTGCTTATCGCGTGCGGTCGAGTCGATAATGGGGCGTAACCCGCCAGACTAACACCTGCCAAATTAACGCCCTCCTGCGCACGGACCTTCAGCGTGCGTCCCACCCCACGGGCCTCGCCATGTTTACATGGTTGCGAATCGCGGCAATCGCTCTGCTCGTCTCCGTCTTTGAGATAGCGACGAGTTCCGCTACTGATCCAGCGACGCCGCCGACTTACGAAGCGGACATTCGGCCGATTTTTCGTGCCCATTGCTTCGATTGCCATGGGGCCGTGGATGAGAAGCAGGGCAATCTTGATTTGCGGCTGGTGCGGTTTCAACTTGCCGGTGGCGACTCCGGGCCGGCGATCGCACCGGGCGACCCGGAAGCGAGCCTGTTGCTGGCCCGAATTAGCGCGGGCGAGATGCCGCCGGGCGAAGCGAAGGTAACGCCCCAGGAAATTGAAACGATCGAACGCTGGATCGCCGCCGGCGCCAAGACCGCGCGGCCTGAGCCGGAATCGATTGCGCCGGGACTGGGCATCACTGAGGAGGAGCGCTCGTGGTGGGCGTTCCAGCCGATCGAGCGCCCAGATGTAGTGACCCCGTCGACCGATCCGCACGTGCGCATCGCGATCGACGTGCTGCTGCGCGAGGCGATGCCCGAGGAGCTTACGTTCTCGCCCGACGCCGACAAGCGGACTCTTTTGCTGCGTGCTTATTTCGATCTACTTGGACTGCCGCCGACGCCTGAAGAGGCAGAGCAATTCCTGGCCGACGAATCGCCAGAGGCATACGAGAAGTTGATCGATCGGTTGCTCGCGTCACCCCATTATGGCGAGCGCTGGGCCCGCCACTGGCTCGACGCAGCCGGTTACGCCGATAGCGACGGCGGAAATGAGCAAGATGTTGTTCGCACTTGGGCCTTCAAGTACCGCGACTACGTGATTCGTTCGTTTAACGCCGATAAGCCGTTTGATCGGTTCGTACACGAGCAACTGGCCGGTGATGAATTGGCCGGACCGATCGCCGGCGATCTTACCGCCGAGCAGATCGAGCTTCTAACTGCCACGGGCTTCTTGCGAATGGCGGCCGACGGCACGGCCAGTGCAAGCGATCCGCCAGTGGCCCGCAACCAGGTTGTCACCGACACGCTGAAGATCGTTACCAGTTCCCTTCTGGGAATCTCCGTAGCTTGTGCTCAATGCCACGATCATCGCTACGATCCGATTCCGCAAACGGATTACTATGCCTTGCGGGCGGTGTTCGAGCCTGCGCTCGATTGGCAGGCGTGGAAGTCGTCTGGAGAGCGTCAGGTCTCACTCTACACGGCTGCGGACCGCCAGCGCGCCGCCGAGATCGAAGCCGAGGCGCAAAAAACATCCGTGGAACGCGCCGCTAAACTGGTCGTTTACATGGCAGAGGCGCTGGAGAAGGAGTTGACGAAGTACGAAGAGCCATCGCGTGCTGAGTTGCGAGCCGCCTATACGACCGCAGCCGACCAGCGCAGCGACGCGCAGAAGCAACTACTGGAAAAGTATCCAAGCGTCAACGTTTCCGAGGGCGTGCTGTACCAATACAACCAAGCCGCCGCCGATGATCTCAAGAAGTTTGACGAGCGTATCGCCGCCACACGGGCAACGAAGCCGGCGGAGGAGTTCTTGCGAGTTTTGACCGAGCCTGTTGGGCACGTTCCCGAGACCAAGCTGTTCCACCGCGGCGATTATCGTCAGCCGATGCAGGTGGTGGCGCCGGGCGCCCTGTCCGTCTGTTCGCCGGAGAGCGGGCGCACGGAATTCGCGGTAAAGAGCGCCGAGTTACCAACGACCGGTCGACGTCTCGCGTTTGCCCGTTGGCTCTCCGGTCCGGATAACCCGTTGACGGCGCGGGTGATTGCCAATCGGGTATGGATGCACCATTTCGGTCGCGGCCTTGTGACGACGCCCGCGGATTTTGGCCGACTGGGGACTCAACCATCGCACCCCGCCCTGCTCGATTGGCTGGTCGCCGCGCTACGCGATTCGGGTTGGAGCCTGAAGCATTTGCATCGTGCAATCATGTTGTCGACCGCGTATCGACAATCATCGCGCCGCGAGCCAGCCCAAATCGCCATCGACGCCGACAACCGCTACTACGCGCGGCAAAACGTGCTGCGACTCGACGCCGAGGCGCTTCGCGACAGGGCGCTGGCCGCCACGGGCACCCTCGATCGCACGCAATTCGGGCCGCCCGCGGGCATTGCCGAAGACGACACGGGCCAAGTGATTGTCGCGGGCGACGTGCAACGCCGCAGCCTCTACCTGTTGCAGCGGCGCACCCAGCCGGTGGCGTTGATGCAGGCCTTCGATGCGCCGGTGATGCAGACAAATTGCGAAGTGCGGCCTTCGTCCACGGTGGCCACCCAGTCGCTCATGTTGATGAACGGCCAGTTCTGGCTAAACCAAGCGGCTGCCTTGGCGAATCGCGCGCAACGCGAACAGGCGCAGGCGGTGCCCGCAGAACTTGCTGCCGATCTACCGCAGCGGTGGGACGCCACGCCGCCCCTCTGGCAATTCGGCTATGGAAGCTGCGACGCCGCTTCGGGCCGAACGACGGCGTTTACCCCACTAGCGCATTGGACCGGTTCGACTTGGCAAGGAGGCGCGGCACTACCCGACGAGCGCGTGGGTTGGGTGTCCTTACATGCCGATGGCGGGCATCCAGGTGACAATCCGAAATATGCCGCGATCCGTCGCTTCACAGCGCCCGCCGATGGCGTGCTCACCGTTCGCGGCGCGCTAGGTCACGCCAGTAAGCATGGAGATGGAGTCCGCGGCCATGTCGTGGTCAGCTCCACCGGCGTCGCTGGCGAGTGGCCGGTCCATAACCGCGAAGTGCAAACGCCCGTAGAGAGAATCGTGGTGCAGTCGGGCGACACGGTCGACTTCATCACCGATTGTCGTGGGCCCGTCACATCCGATTCGTTCACATGGCGCGTCGAGTTGATGCTCGAACTGGCCGAAGGGGGCACCGCGTTCTTTCGCTCCGCAGAACAGTTCCACGGCCCAGTCGGCGAGCAGGCGGGTGTCGAGCTGGCCAGCGTCGTCCGAGCGTGGCAATTGGCGTACTCGCGGCTTCCCACGCGAGAAGAACTGCAGTCGGCTTGCGAGTTCATCACTCTTCAGCGCAGCTACTTACAACTCCATCGCCAGCATACGCTCCCGGACCGATCGCCCGAATCGCAAGCGCTCGCGAACCTCTGTCATGCGCTGCTCAGTTCCAACGAGTTCTTGTATGTGGACTAATAATTTGCCACTGTCCCGGCGTCAATTTTTGGCCGAGAACGCCATGGGTGTTGGTGCCGTCGCGCTCGCATGGCTCAACGCGCAGACGGCCCACGCGAATCCCGCGAAGGTCAAAGCACCGGCGCACTTCGACTTGACGCCAAAGCGTCCGCATTTCGCGCCCCGCGCCACGGCGATGATCTCGCTCTTTCAGCACGGCGGTCCGTCGCACGTCGATCTGTTCGACCCCAAGCCCGAGCTGACCAAACGGAGCGGGAGCGAATATCCCGGGGAAGTGCAGTTCAGCTTCGTCAATCGAGCCAGCAAGGCGTTGCTCGGCAGCCCGTGGAAATTTGCTAAGCACGGTGAATGCGGCACGGAGGTCTCGCAAATATTACCCCACTTTGCCGAGATCGTGGACGACGTCTGCCTCATTCGCTCGATGCACACCGGCGCCAACGGCCATGAAGTCTCCATCCGCTACTTTCACGGCGGCATTCCCGGCGTCGTCGGTCGCCCAACGCTTGGCTCGTGGCTCGTCTATGGACTCGGTTGCGAAAGCCAGGACTTGCCAGCGTATCTCGTGTTGACCGATCCCGGCGGCCATCCGGTCGACGGCGTAAGTAACTGGTCGAACGGTTTCATGCCGCCGCTGTTTCAAGGAACGGTGCTGCGTCCCCAAGAGCCGCGGATTCTGAATCTCGAATCGCCGCCGTATCTCCGCGGCACCGTGCAAGAGCAGAACCTCGCATTCTTGGGAGAGCTTAATCGTCGGCATCTCGACCTGCATCCGGGCGAAGCCGATCTGGAAGCCCGCATCGCGAGCTACGAACTGGCCGCCGCCATGCAAACGGCCGCCACCGACGCGCTCGACATCTCCGGCGAGACCGCCGCCACGCATAAACTCTACGGACTCGACAACCCCGAAACAACGGAGTATGGCACGCGGTGCCTCATCGCGCGTCGCTTGGTCGAGCGCGGCGTGCGATTCGTGCAGTTGTTCCTCGGGGGGCAGCCGTGGGATACCCACAGTAATCTGCGCGGCGGCCTCCCGGCGGTCTGTCGTCGGATCGATCAACCCTCCGCGGCGCTCGTTACCGATCTCAAGCAGCGGGGCCTGCTCGACTCGACCGTCGTGCATTGGGGCGGCGAGATCGGCCGCTTGCCGGTCAGCGAGAATCACGGCGACCCCGCCCAAGTCGGCCGCGACCATAATGGCCAAGGCTTCAGCATGTGGGTCGCCGGCGGCGGCTTTCAGCCCGGCATGACCTACGGCGAGACCGACGAATTCGGCCACCGCGCAGTCACGAATATTGTTACTCCCAACGATTTCCAAGCGACGCTGTTCCACCTGTTCGGCTTGGACCACCAAGAATTGAGCTACTTGCACAGCGGCCGCGAGCAACAGCTCACTGCGGGCCGCGAAGCCCGGCTCGTGACCGAGATCGTCAGAGGGTAACGGAAATTTCCGACAGCGACTCAACTCCCATCAGCAATGGCGCCGAACTTCATCCGCTGCTCCGGCAACCAGTGGTCGAGCAAGTCGCGGCAGTTGAGTACCTTTTCGGCCAAATCCATCGGCACATAGAAGTACTGATTGGTGGCCTCGAATCCAATTCGCGAATCGCGCGACTGAATGGCGTACAGCCGTCGAGCGAGGTCGATTTCCGCCTTGAGAAGTTGCTCGATCTCATTCATCAATGGCTCCGCCTGCTCTCGATCGGTGGCGGCGGCCAGCCGATTGCGCGCCGAGACGAAACGGGTTTGGTTGGCGACACTTCGGTAGTGGATGGCGATTGCCTCGGCAACGTTGCGTTCGCGCTCAAGCGGTCCGCGGTGCGTAACATCCTGCGTGGCGGCGTCCGAGAGCAGCGTGACGCCTTGTTCAAAGCCATCGGACATCGTTGTGAACTGTGCAGCGAACACGTCCACTGGATAGGGTCCACGCCAAGTGTCGAGGTCGTCGTAGGGAATCCCCACCATCGTGGCGCGGTAGCCGGTCGGTTCCCCCCACAGCAGATTCGCCGGGCCGACGTGATGCGGCGCGTTGTAGACGACGGAGCCATCGTAGGGAAATTCCGCAAACGCCGTACTGAACTTTTTCCAGGCACTGCGCACGGCCTTTGCCGAGCCGTCGCCGAAGCGCTGCTCGGCGACGGCGTCGAGCGCTTCATCGGCCGATTTCCCACTGGCCACTTGGGCCACGACTTCCAAGTTGGGCGACGGATAGCCGCCCAGCGTCCAACCCAGCATCAGGCCATCGACTTTCGTGCCGCGCAGTCTTACGGCATGTTCCGCCACCTGCTCGAGGGCTGGGATGTAGGGAACCGAACCTAGCTCCCAGGTCGTGCCGGCCTGAATCTTGGCAAGCGTCTTCATGCCCCGCGCTTGGGCGGCCGCCCAGTGCTTCGTAGCCCGCGGGCCAGGCCCGACCGCGGAAATCGAATACTCGCCAACCGTGTTGGCGACCCCGCCGCGGGTAATCGGCAGACTCCATTCGCTGACGCTCATGTGGGCCACGTCGGTCGGCAGGGCGTTGATCGCATCGATCGCCCATGCGTCTTGCCAGCCCCAATCCCACGCGATCATCCGACCTTGATGGCCGGCATCTTTCATCCCCTGGTTAATCAGCGCGGGCACTTCGGTAACGACTTCCGCCGGCGGGCGCGCACTGCAGCGCGGGCACGCCGCGCCCTGGTAGTGCGACCAACAATTCGTGAGATTCTCCGAAGCCGTAATCGTAAAGAAGCCGGCCAGATCCGGCGCAGCGCGGCAAACCGATGCGACGCCTTCTCGCACGAACTTCCGCACGTCCTCATTGCTGGTGCAGAGGGCCGCGTAATCGCCTTCCACGACCCCTTTCAATTCGGGACGCGAATCGAAGAACGCCAGCGGCATCGACCGGGGCTCGTTGAGATACAGATAGACGCCGATCCCATGCCGCTTGGCCCGCGCGATCAAGCGATTGAGATTCTCAAGCCGCTTCTCATATCCCTCGCTGACCGCCGGATCCCACGGAAACGGCGCGAGCTTGAACAAGATTCCTTGCAGCCAAATTCCGTTGACACCCGCCGCCCGCAACCGAGCTAAATAGCCGTCCGGGTAAGGATCAACCCGGTCGTCAAAGAGCGGATCGCCGAACGTCGCGAAGTAAGAATAACAGTATCGAAGTTGCGAATCATCGACCGACGCTGCCTGCACCGGTCCCTTCGGCGGCGTGGACAACTCCTGAACGAAGTGAAACAGCGACTCGACCGTCGGCCCGACGCCGTCGGGAAATTCCTCCGCAACGATTGCGGCGATTTGCCGCTCCCGCTCGCGGGTCTCTTTGCTCGGCGGAGCATAACGAATCGGCGCGCACTTGGGCTTGAGCAAACCGAGTTTCGTGAACAGCACGTCGTCTTCGCGCAGCGTGAACTCAAGCTGCTCGCTCGTCCAACCCAGCAGCGTGAGCATCTGGTCGAAGGGCAGCAAGTGCCAGTTCCGCCGAATGACGGTGATGTAAGACCGCCGCCACTGGTCGTCGCTGATCGCGGGCGGATCCGCCAGCCCCATCGCCCGGCCCAGTGCGAGAATCTCCTCCGGCTGCGCGCCCACCGTCGCGGCCATCCGCTCGACCGGCGTCACCTGCCAATTCCGCCACACGAACGCATGCAGCGCGTCGGGGAAGTGGCGCGCCACGAGAGCGTCGGGGGCGTTGCCTTCCGGCAACGCGGCGGCGACAAGTAGGACCAAGAGCATGTGGTGCATCAGGTACGCTCGCTGGCTTTCAGGTTTCCTTACTGAACCGAAAACTCGCGGGGCGAGTCTCTTTCTGGAAGTTGCCAAATGTGGGCATCAAACCGCGACTCTCTATTTCCGTCACCAATCACCAGTTGTTTGCCATCGTTTGCCAAGCAGACTCGGCAAGCGAACTCAACCGGATCGTTCGTCGTTAGTGACCTCGCCCGGAAGAAAACTCCATATTCACGGCCATGCTCGACCGACCAGAGACGGACTGTGCCATCGTTAGCCGCTGATAGTAGTGTTTTCCCATCTGGGGTGAACGCAACGTCCCGAAGTTTTGACTCGTGCCCCGTCAATTCGTTTAGCAAGCGTCCCGAGTCAACATCCCACAACCGAATCGTGCCGTCGTCGTGGCCGGATGCCAATAGCGAATCGTCGAGGTTAAACGCCAAACAACCGGCATCTCGACTGCCACGGAACTCGCGTGGCGACGCAAACTCCGGAACGGAAACTATTGCGAGATCATGCGCCTCCATGCTGTAAGCCAGTCGAGAACCGTCGCGAGTGAAGGCGACGGCCATTCCGACGCTTGGCAAAGTGTGAGTTTCTATCTCGTTGCCATTCTCGGAATCATGGAGTCGCAATTTTCGCCGATCTCCGATGGACGCCAGCGTCCGATCATCTGGCGAGAATTCTACGCAGTTCAGCGATCCTACGTCATCCAGCGAATGAAGATGAACACCGATGCGATCAAGAATGCTGATCGAGCCACCATCCGCTGAATCAATGCAGATTGCTTGGCGGTCGCCGGACGGAGACCACGCAGAACCGGCCCCTGACTGCGTCGAGCCGCTAACGTGACCTACCTTCTTGGCATTGCTCATTTTGAGGACGTCGCAACCGTGTATATGCGTGTGAGCCAGCAGCGATCCGTCGGGGGAAATTTTCACGCTGATCATTTGAGGACCGAGCGAATAGGAGCGCGCCGAGTTCGCGTTTAACTTCCAAATCTTGACAAGTCCATCGGCACCGCATGTTGCCAGGGTGTCGTCATTTACGAACTTCAGGCTAGATGCGTCGCCCCGATGCGCTTGAAACACGCTCAGGCGATTGCTCATCTTTGGTTCAGCTTTTCCAACCTCGCGGTCGAAGCTGTGAATTTCGACAATTCCGTTCGTGTAGGCGATGCCGAATGTGGATGTGTTGGGAGCGAACGCCATGTCCATGATCTTTGCACGTGACGGCGGCATGCTCGCCACGCGTAATCCCGACGCGAAGGCAAAGACCGTTGCTGTGGAATCGCGGCTGCCAGTCAACACGAACTCGCCACTTGGCGACAATCTTGCGACCCTCACCGCACCTATTCCACTCGATTTTTGCGGAGGGAACTCAATCGCAGTAGACGTTAAATCGCCGGACCAAATTCGTGCAGTTTCCTTGCGGCTCGCAGAAAAAGCCGGGCTGCGCGTGGGGACTAGCAGACGACCGTCTGGAACAAACTCAAGCGATTGAACCCGCGACCCACAATCGGCGCTGGCAATCATCTCGCCGTCAAGCTTCAACAGAAATAGCGAATGATATCGGGAACCGGCCGCTAGCCGATCGCCGTCGGGGTGGAACGCGAGCGATTCGAGATTGTGTTCCGTGCAAAAAATCTCGGTACATTCGCTTCGCTGATTCAGATCGCCGAGATAGAGCTTCTTGCCGCCTGCTGCCACGTGGCGGGTATCGGGCGAAACAGCGACCGAGTACAGCGGCTGATCGTCGAGTTGCGCCGAAAACTGTTGTTTATTAGATCGCAAATCCCAGATGCGCAGCGTGCCGTCGTCACCAACGCTCGCCAGCCGGCGCCCATCGGGAAACACCGCGATCTCGTTGACCGCGCCCTCGTGGCCGGCTAGCTCGACGGAATCAGGTTGTGCTGTTGCCGCGTTCAACAGATGCCACTCAAACCCGCAGCGGTCCGGTTCGCCTTCTTTGGGCCGGTGACGCTCGAGAATCTTATGTGCCTCGTCCGCCCAGCCCTTCTCCCATGCCTGATAAGCCGCGCCCATGTCGGCCACGTAGAGCAGCTCGGCCGTTTCATCGAGCGCCGCAACCGTCCCAAGCCGCGCTCGATTCACCATGCCGATGCCCGACAATAGCACCGCGCTCAGCAGAAGCAGCCCGATTGCCGCCGCCGCGACTAAGCCGTGATGCCGCCGTGACCATTTTACGACGCGATCCGCGTACGTTGCCGGCCGCGCGAGTATTGGCTGCTGGTCCACAAACCGCTGCAAATCGTCCGCCAGCTCGCCGCCCGTCGCATAACGCGCGGCAGGGTTCTTCTCCATCGCCTTGTCGATGATCGTCTCCAAATCGATGGGAATCCGCCGATCCCGCTGCCGCAGGCGAAGAGGTTCGTCCACGGCAATCTGCCGAAGTAACTCCGGACGATCATCGCCACCGAAGGCTGGAGTCAAAGCGAGCAATTCGTAGAGTGTGGCTCCCAACGAATAGATGTCCGACCGATGATCAACGATTCCGCGCTTGGCACTGATCTGTTCCGGGCTCATGTAGCGGAGCGTGCCCAGCAGGTCGCCGCTCGTGGTCAGCCCCGCTTCGCTACAGATTCGCGCCAGCCCAAAGTCCGTGACCCACAGCTTGCCGTCGCCATCGAGCAGCAAATTCGCCGGCTTCACGTCGCGATGCAAAACACCATTGGCATGGGCATGCTCCAGCGCCCGCGCCGCCTGAATCCCCAGTTCCGCCACGCCGCGATAATACGCCTGTGTTCCCGTGCTGTCGCTCGCGATTGCTGATTTATGATTGCCAATTGCTGATTGGCCGGATCCCCCTCCTCCGTCCGCGGGGGAGGGGCTAGGGGAGGGGGCCTGCTGCCGCTTTCCGCTTTCCGTTCTCCGCTTTTCCTCCACCACCTCCGCCAAGCTCTGACTCTCAATCAATTGCATCGCGTAGAAGTGAACACCGCGATCGGAACCGACCGAATGAACGGCCACGATGTGTGAATGATCGAGCGTCGCCGCGGCGCGGGCTTCGTTCTGGAACCGCGCCAACTGCTGCTTGTCGAGCACCGAGGCGAACGGCAGCACCTTAAGCGCCACCCGGCGGCGCAATGAAATCTGCTCCGCTTCGTAGACGGTCCCCATGCCGCCGCGACCGACTTCGCGGATCAACTGAAAGTCGCCCAGCCGCGCATAGGGCAACGCCTCCGAAGCACCGTTGCTTCCGCGATCGACCGGCTCCGCGCCGATGTGAAAAAGCATCGCCACTGCCGGCAGCAGCTCCCGCAGTTCCTCGGCATGTTCCGGATGCTCGGCACACAGCGCCTCGACATCCAGCGGCTCCCCTCGCTCCAACCGCTGCGACGCCGCTTCCACGAGCTGCTCGAGCGTCAGATTCCCCTCCCCCGTTCGCGGGGGAGGGGTTAGGGGAGGGGGACTCGGTGTGGCTGGGATCAAGCCTGAACCGCGAGCCCGCAGCGTGGCCGCAGTCAAACAGTCCGGCGTGACGAGCGAAGCGGACATGACTACCAGGCCCCGAATTCATCCCCGAGCCGCCGCCTGAGTCGTTGCAAAGCGCGCAATTGACGCGAGGTCACCGCAGTTTGGCTGATCCCCAGCACGTCCGCAATCTCCTCGACGCTCAATTGCTCCAAATATCTGAGCACGAGAATCTCCCGGTCAGGCGGCTTTAGGGCGAGCAAGGCCTCCTTCATCTGGGCCTGCATCTCCGCCTGCACCACCCGCCGGCTGGGACTGATGGTGCTCGTCACCAGCCGATGCGCGAGGTCCGCCACAGATTCGTCATTCAGCCGCGGCCGCCAGGCATGTTCCCGCTCGACCGACCGCTTGGCGACATCGATGTGGTCGCGATGCACCTTCAGCAACCGGTCCCAGGCAATCCGCCGCAGCCACGGATAGAGCGCCATCGGCGGACTAGCCAAATACTGCGGCAGCCGCGCGCGGGCCTTGTTGAGCGCCTCCTGCACAATATCCGAAGCATCCACCCGCGCCGCCACCCGCTTATCGAGCCGCAACCCAATCATCCGCCGCAGGCGGTCGCGGTAGTGCTCCAGCAAATCGGCCCCCGCCTCGCGGTCGCCTTCGCCGGCCCGCAGGAGGAGTTCAGAGTCTGATGGCTGGGTTTCGATCATGCTCATGCCTTCCCGCTGATATAGCTGCCGGTGAGGATGTTGGAGTCACTAGAATTCTGACCAATTTGGCGGTTTTTTGGCCGATGGGGTAGCCGACGGGAGGCCATGAACGGGAGCTTCGGATTATTTTCCGGATTTTCGGTGACCGGGCTGCAGGGGCTGGCTGCTAGTTGGATTAGCGATGGTATCTGGGCTGATTATCGGTCGCAGCCGACGTCCGTTGACCGCTGCACTCAAACCAACGAGGAAGGCGATTTGTGAGCAGGAATATGTATCAGCAATTCTGTGCGATAGTGCTGCTTTTGTTTGCTTGTGTCGGGCCGTGTGCCGCGCAGTGTGAAATTGAAGGAGACCCCGGGTGCCCCCCCTTGCATCTACCTGGCGACTACAACGGCGACGGTCGTGTGTTACATGCGGACTACGGCGTTCTGGGCGATACTTTTGGATCGACAACTAATCTGCAGGCCGACGGCAACGAAAATTACGTGATCGATGTGGGCGACTACGATTTTTGGAAGGCTCGATTCGGAATGAATTTCGAAGGTGTAACGCCGGTCGTTGCGCCGTTCGCGATTACGGCGACTCCGATGCTCGATGGAAATACTCAATGGATACTCTCATTCCCAAACGTGGGCCACGCATTGTCAGCACACGTAAATATTACAGCAAGATATCTAGGTAATACGGGGTTGGGGCCTCGCGTCGTTTCCGCTGTCGGTACGCCGAACTTCCAGGACGTGCCCGGTTTCTTGACCACGAGGTTTGGTAGTTCAATCCGTGAGGGCATCTATTTCCCGCATCCGCTTGATTATAGCGACGTCGATGTGTTCGCAGCCGTTGGAACGAGATTGGGGCAGCCAGTGGTCGGCCAGAATCTTCCCTTCCTGGTGCTGGTCACCGATGGCACGTCGTCGACGACTCTAAGTATTGAAGGCGGCTTCGGCATCGGACGCGACTTCTTAGGCGAGGTAGGTGAATACAGTATCGAACAGTCAGCGACATTTGGCAGTTCCGAGCCAGGGAATTCGCCCTTCAACCCGCTGTTACCGCAGGTCGTCAGCACCGGCGATTTCTTCTTCCCTGATGTCCCGAGCGGGATGTGGTTCGATCCGCCACTTGTGCCCGGCTTCGAGTACATCATGGATTCGGACTCGCTGTTTACGTCGATCATGGAATTCCCACCGGGTTTCGACGAACCGTTTCATGTAAGCGCCGAGGGGTTAGAACTGGGTACATTCACCGCCGACCAATCGGTCGACTTCGTCGCCCTCTTGGGCCACGGCGTCGAGCGATTCACCGTCAGCGGCATCGCTCCCGCCGTCGATGCCGAAGACCCAACCGCATTTCCGCTACGCATCGCCTTTAGTACCCCGACTGCCAGTTTTCGGATGGTGGCGATTCCCGAGCCGAGCAGCATGGTGCTTGGCGCCATCGCGCTAGTCTTGACGGTGATTGTAAGCAGCGGGCGAAAGCTCAGGTTTGATTGCTGAGGCATCGGTGATTTGGCTGAAGGTGATGGCTGCTACAGGCACATCAACGAAGCTTTTCTAAATTCACAGGAGTACAGATTCATGCCGCGCAAAACTCGCCACACCCGAACATTTCGCTTCGAGCAACTTGAGAACCGCTATCTCCTTACGACCTTAAGCGTCAATGGCGACTACAACCAGGACGGCCTGGTTAACGCCGCGGACTACACGGTCTGGCGAGACTCGATTGCCCAAACGGGCGCTGGCTTACCCGCGGATGGCAATGGCGACGCGGTCGTCACTCAGCTTGACCAGGGCGTGTGGCATCAGAACTTCGGCAATGTACTCGGTGCGAGTTCGTCCTTGTTTCTAACGGCCTTGTCGGAACCGGGCAGGCAAGGGCTGGTGATTGTTGGCACCACCGGCCCCGACAATGTGCTCGTCGAGCAGTTCGCGAGTATACTCCGGGCCACGGTACAAATAGCAGGCGGTGGCCACGACCTTTTCGAATTTGACGCAACGACGATCGATCAAATCTACTTCCGCGGATACGAAGGCAATGACCGTTTTGAAAATCTAGTTAATGTGTCACTTACCGCATTCGGAGACTCCGGAGACGATACGCTAATCGGCGGCCCGAACGCCGATGCGCTTTACGGCGACGTCGGCAATGACACATTGTATGGCAACGATGGGGATGATTACCTCGTCGGAGAAGACGAAGAGGGTGCCGTGGAGAATTTAAACGATGTAATTGTTACTGGAGAGGGTCAGGACACCATTGTTTCGTACATTCCAAATCTCGACACTGAAGGCTCTCTTAGGAATCCGTTCAATCTCCTGTCGTTCGGTACGATCGACTTAAATCCTCAATTCCAAGGCAGCGGCTGGAATCCCGTCCTTAGAGCGGAAGTCACGAAGGCGCTTGCGGATTTGTCGTCCCACTTAGTGGCCTCCTACGCTGGGGAGACGATCGATATCCAATTCTCGCTCGTAGACTCATTTGACCGACCCACCACCGTCGCCGCAAGTGAAAAGCTTCACCACAAAGTGAATGGAACCTATTTTACTCCTTCACTTATCAACCACATGGCGGGCAGAAATGAAACCGGATTTGAGATCGTGATCAAAATCCGATTGGACTGGGCGGCACCCGGTCAAGAATTCCGCGGAACAATTACTCATGAGGTAACACATGGGTTAGGATTCGATGGTCATTACACGAATCTCGCCGGCATCATCGGGTCAACGCCATTCACGCGACAAATAGTTACGAGCAATGGAAGGCAACTTACATCTGATATACAGGGCTTACGGGACGGAATGGATGGAGCTACTCCAATTGATATGTACTGGACGGGGCCATTGGGCAGTTTGCTCAACAACGGAACGCGCCCTCAGATATACAGCCCTATTGGTTACATACCCGGCTCAAGCATAAGTCATGTAGATGACTGGATTCATGACGACGCGGTAATGAGTCCGGACGGTTCCACTGAAACCGAGCATCTCAGCGCCTACGAGTTAGGCATGCTCGCGGACATTGGCTGGAACATCGATCCAGAGAGGGACTTCATCAGCAATCCGCAGGCGATGGTCGCGATCGGCAGTAAACTGTTTTTTGTTGCTGACGATGATCTATGGTCCTACGATTCGTCGACCGAAACGTTTGACGTCTTGAAACTGGATGATTGGCCGAATCTTAGGGCGATGGCGCCTCTCGGTGATCGGCTGTATATGGTCGCTGATGACGGATTGTGGTGGGTTAGCTCGAGCAGCGGCACGCCTCATCTTATCAAAAGCGCGGATTGGAGCACCGTACAAGCGATGGTGACGTATAACGATCGACTATATATGGTGGAAACCAACGGGGACTTATTGTGGGTAAATCCTGCAAGCGGCACGACTCACCTCGTCAAAGCAGGAGATTGGCCAGATCTCCGGGCGATGGTAGTTCTCAATGATCGGTTCTACATGGTTGCAGACGGCGGATTATGGTGGGTCAATCCCAGCAGCGGTACGCCACACCTCGTCAAGAGCGGAAACTGGAGCACTGTGGAAGCGATGGTGCCTCTCAACGATCGCCTCTACATGATCGAGTCGGACGGTGATGTTTCGTGGGTGAATCCCGCGAGCGGCACCACGCACCTCATCAAGAACGACGCGTGGCGCGATCTACAGACCATGACGACGCTGAATGGCCGGCTTTACGTCATGCAGGATAACGAGCTCTGGTGGATAAATCCCGACTCGGGAACGCCTCATCGCGTGCATTTTGTGCTCGGAGACCAAGGTGCCGGTTCTGAACTAGCAGCCCGTTGAAATTCTCTCCAAGCCGCTTACCATATGTCCACGGGATTC
>JBBDYG010000028.1:0-44707 GCA_040901765.1 Pirellulales bacterium | reverse complement strand
TGGCGCAAACCTTGAGAGCCCAAGGCGATCAAACGGCACTCGACGCACTGCGGGCCACGATCGAACTCGGCTCCTCGGAACCGGAGGGGTGGGATGGCTGGCAACTTCGCGGAAGTTTTTTCGCCGCGATGAGCGATTGGGAGCAGGCCGACACGGCCTTTACGAAGGCCGCCCAGCGAGAATCGGATCCGAATCAGTCGCGTTACTTGTATTACCTCGCCTTGGTTAGGATGGCACGCAACGACCTGGCCGGATACCGCGAGGCGTGTGGTGCGCTCGTCAAGCGAGCCGGGCAGTCGACGAAGTCCAATTCGGCATATATGACCGCATGGGCTTGTGTATTGGGGCCGAACTCACTCGGCGACCCCGACCTATTGATTACGCTTGTCGAGCGCGCCGGCGAAGGCAACTCGAAGGAACCTCGTTATCTCGCAACGCTTGGGGCAGCGCTCTATCGCGCCGGCCGGTTCGACGAGGCAGGCAAGCGGTTCGCCGAGGCGATCGAGGCCACTCCGAGCGGATCGAGCGATGAGCGGGTTGTCACCTACGGCCAACTGTTCCTCGCCATGATTCACCGGCGGCTGGGGCAACCCGAGGAGGCGCGACAAAGGCTGACTGAGGCTGTGCAAGTCATCGACAAACCAGCGTTACCGGGCCAACCGAACTATGCGGAGAGTTGGGATAGCATCTTGCCACTGCAACTTCTGCGGCAAGAGGCGGAACGAATGCTCGCCGACGAAAAGGGAGACGGCACCACCACGACGCTTGCGGCCCCGGTCGAACCAGAGCCGCCCTAGTGGTTTAACAAAGTCACAACTATCAGTTCATTTCTAATCCGCAAATCAGGAGATTTGTCATGCGTTTTTTTTCGTTTGGCGGGCGTGCAGCCCAACTTTTCACAGCGTTTGCGAAGCTTCATGTCTGGTCCGTCTGCTGCGTCATGGGAGCGTTGCTGTTCGCGGCTGCGACGCAGCGCCACGCCGACGCTATCACGATCAACATGGAGTACACCGATGAGGGCGACGAGCCACCGCACGATGAGAACCCCAGTTGGGATCCAAGCGGTGTACACTTGAAAGCGCATTTCCAGGCTGCCAAGCAAATCTGGGAGCGCCTGTTGCCGGGGGACGAGGATTACACATTCGACTTCCACTGGGACAACGACATCGACGGCCTAGGGCTAGCCACTGAGGGCATTGACACCTACATCGAGATCAATCCCGACTACAACTACTTCGCCGATCGCACTCCCAATGAGGCCGAAGAGTTCTCGTTAACGGGCACTCAGAAGCTATTCGGCCAGCTCACCGGGGCCGAGCAGGCAAACTTCTTTCCGGGGACCGCGCCGCCGGGAGCGTTGGAAACGGGGTACCGTCGCGACGGACTGGCAACTGGCGTGGGGGCGGGAGGATATGACGCCAATGACGGATTCGACTTGCTGACTGTCGTCCTCCACGAAATCGGCCACATCCTCGGAATCAGCGGAGTGGAACCGGGTGAGTACAACATCTATCCACATCACGTCGGCGGGCTTGGAAACGTACTGGTGTTGGAAGACAACGACAGCGGGCACCTGGCAGGCGACGACATGGTGCCGGGGTTTCTCATGTGCGATACGTGCGCAACGCCGGGCGGGCGGTATTATCCCACCGCCACGGATGTGCTCGTCATCGCTGAGGACCAGGGTATCACAACCGTCCACCTCGAACGCGTGGGCAGCATTTCCAGCGGTGTGTGGAGCGACGCAAGCAAGTGGATCGGCGCCAACGTGCCGGACATCACTCAGGATGCTTACATCCGCCACGGCGGAGCCGTTGCGCTGAACGCCGATCAGCAGGCTCGCCGCCTGCTCGTGGACGGCGGAAGCAGCGTCTCCGTCCAGACTCATCAACTTATTGTCGAGGGCACATTGAATTTTGACGGCGCTACAATTTCCGTCGGTGCAGGAGGAGTGATCGAAGCCGACACGATCAGCGGCGACCCCGCCACATTCACCACCACGGCCGGGTCACTGGTTCGGTTCAACCAATTCACAAGGGGTGCGTCGTCGGCTACGTCGGCCAGCTTCAACGGCAGCGTCACGATCGGGCACGACACACTCCTCTCCCTTCCGGCTGTGCCGTTGCCGGTCTTCGATCCAAATCCGATCTCGGGATGGATTATCGCCGAGCAATTGGCCATCGGGGAGGTGAATACCGTCTCCACGCTCGCCATCAACAATGGGGTGGATTTTACCAGTGCCACGGGACGTATCGGCACGGACTTCCTTGGCGCCGGCGGTATCGGCAATGTCAATATTAGCGGCGTCGGCTCATCGTGGAGGATCGGCGGCGCGCTCGACGCCCGCCACGGATCGCTCAACGTCGCCGACCAGGGCTTGTTGACCACCGGGTCCGTCGCGATCGGCGCGAACGTCGGCCAGATGTCCGCCGCCGTCAATAACGCGACGTGGAATGTCAACGGTCACGTCGACGTCGGTCCGTCGACGCCCACCGGCTTCGGTTTTGGGCGGCTCACCATCCAAAACGGCGGACGGATGACGGTCAGCGGCAACCTTAACGTCCACGGCACAAACGAGAACGCCAGCCAAGTCACCGTCGAGTCCGATGGAACGTTGGACGTGGACGGCCAGGTCATCGTTCGCCCGTATGGCAGCGTAACCTTTAGCGATGACACGACGTCGTTTAACCACTCTTTCACGAATATTGGAAGTGGCGATCAATATCGCCTCGGCGGCGTGACCCAATTTACTGGCAATGCCACCGCCGGCAACAGTAGCTTCACCAACAACGGCGGTACGGCGATTTGGGGTTACGGCGGTGAGACCAGATTCAGCGGCGCCTCGTCGGCAGAGTTCGCCACCATCACTAACGCCGGCCCGTCCGGACTCTATGCGTTCCATGGAAAGACGGTGTTTTTAGATTCCGCTTCAGCCGGCAACGCGAACATCACGAACCTGCCATCGAGCGGCGGGCCCACCATGACCGACTTCTACGGCACCTCGACCGCAGCCAGCGCCACGATCATCAACCGGTCGGGGGCGTATCCAACGCTGGCGGGGGTCACCACCTTCCACGACAATTCCACCGCGGGCAATGGGATCTTCAGTAATGAATCCAACTCTGGCGGTACGAATGGACACTTCATCTTCAACGACTCCTCGACCGCCGGGCAGGGAACGTTCACCAACGGCGGCCCCGTCAGCTACGGCTACGTGTGGTTCTACGATAACTCGACTGCCGGCGAGGCCAACATCATCGTGCGGGGGGCGGGCGACTCCCGCGTTATGTTCTGGGAAAATTCCAGTGCCGGCGGCGCCACCCTTGACGTCGGCCCCATAGCCTTCGAGCCGGCCAATGTATCCAACCTCGCGCAATTCTTTGGAAACTCCACCGCCGCCGACTCCACCATTACTGTTCGCGGCGACGGCGGTCGGGCACTCTTCTACAGCAATTCGACGGCGGGCAGTGCGACCATCGTCGCCCTGGGCAGCACCAGGCCTGGTAATATCGGCGGCACCGTTCCCGGTCAGGTTCTCTTCGATTCCTATAGCACCGCGGGCAACGCCACCATCACCGCCCAGCCCTCATCCGTCGCCGGTGCCCCTGGCGGATGGATTGTCTTTCTTAACGGCGGCCGTGCCGGCGCCGCAACCCTCATCGCCAACGGCGGCGCCACCGCCGTCAACGGCGGGCTTATCCGTTTTCAGTCTGCAGGCAATGGCGATTCCGCGCGCCTCGTGGTCAACGCTGGCGCTTCGGCGGACTTCAGCCACAACGCCTTCCACGGCGGCACGGCCGTCGGATCGATCGAGGGTGCGGGAAGGTTTTCCCTCGGCGGTTCGTCGCTGACCGTCGGTAATCTTAACACCAGCACCACGGTCAGCGGGAACATCACCGACATTGGCGGCCTCATCGCCGGTACCGGCGGAAAGCTCACCAAAGTTGGCGCCGGAACGCTGACTCTCAGCGGCGCGAACACCTATACCGGTCTGACGACGGTCGATGAAGGCACGCTCGTCGTCAACGGCTCGATCGCCGCCGGCGCGGTCGTAAAGGACGGCGGAATTCTCAAAGGTATCGGCTCGATGGGTAGTGTCACGGTCGAATCGGGCGGTGTTTTTGCTCCGGGAGCATCGCCCGGCACGATCACCGTCGCCGGACTGAACCTCATGAGCGGCTCGACGCTCGAGTACGAGCTTGGCGCCGTCCGCGATCGCATTGTTGTGACGAACAACGGCAGTGTGACGTTAGGCGGACTGCTCGACCTCTCGATCCTCGCTGGCTTCAATCCGTTGCCCGGTCAGACCTTTGAGCTGTTCGAAGGCGCGATCGGAAGCATCACCGGCGTTTTCTCGGCCGTGAACGCCCCCCTCTTCAACGGCCATACGTTGGACCTGGTGTACGGCGTCAATCAAGTGACGCTACATGTCATCGACGCCGTGCTACCCCCAGGCGATTACAACCAGAACGGCGTCGTCGACGCCGCGGACTACACCGTGTGGCGCGACACGCGCGACTCGATGACAAACCTGACCGCCGACGGCAATAACAGTGGCGCCGTCGATGCCGGCGACCTGAACGTGTGGCAAGCCAACTTCGGACGGGCGCTCGGCAGTGGCGCGAACGAAGCCGCGGCCGTGCCGGAGCCAGCGACTTCCGCTCTGCTTCTGATCGCGGGGGCCAGCGCGTTCTGCATTGCAGGGTATCGCAGACCTTATTCCAAACGAAAGGACGGCCCGTAATGGGTAGCTCAGCCACGAATCAATATCAACACCAAACCGAATTCCAACTCCGCGACCTCGTTTCCGGCTGGCGCCAAGCGCTCTGCTGGATCGGTCTGGCGGTCGCTTGCGGATTGACTGAAAGCACCGCATCGGCACAAACCACGAGCTGGACCAATCCTACGCTCGGCGATTGGTTCATCGGTAGCAACTGGAGTAGCGGCGTCCCCTATGCATGCTCCTCGTGCGACCACCACGCTTATATCGAGCAGGGAACCGCGCTGATTAATACGCGAGGCGCGCAGGCCGATTTCTTGGACATCGGCGGCATTTTTGACGCCAGTCTCCTGATTACCAACAGCGGGACGCTGTTCCAACTCGAGGACGCCGTAATTGAATCCGGGAGCAATTCCGCGTTAGTGACTGTCAGCGGTAACCAGTCGGAATGGAACGCCCCCGACGGGGATATTCTCGTCGGAGGCAACGGCACGCTGAGGATCGAAAACGGGGGGCTCGTCGGTAGCGATAGCGGGCTTATCGCTGGTTTCGGCAGCGGCAATGGATCGGTCATCGTCACCGGCGCCGGCTCGACGTGGGCGGTGAATGACATGGTGGTGGGCCAAACCGCTTATTTTTTTGCCGGAACGACGACGATGACCATTTCCAATGGAGGCAATGTCCTGAGCGACCGCGCCTCCATCGGAGGCGACGACTTCGACTTTACTAGCAGAGGCTCCAGCGGTACGGTCACGGTCACCGGGCCGGGTTCGATCTGGGACAATACCGAAAGTGTGTACGTCGGCGCCCAAGTCAAGGCCGGCGCGCTCCGCATCAATAACGGCGCCTACGTGCAAACGGCCCACCTGGAGGTGTCGAGCGTCGGCTCGGTCGAAGTGAATAACGGGTCGTCGACCACTGCAGGATTAATCGTCGACGGCGGCGCGGCACATGTCAGCGCTGGAAATTCGCGCGGAAGTCTGATCGTCGCCAACACCAGCAGCGGGCGGATGGTTGTCCAAGGCGGCGGCACGGTTTCCAACAGCTTCGGCACGATCGGCGTCAACAGCAGCACGTTCGGCTCGGTGCTGGTGCAGGGAGTCGGCTCGACGTGGACCAACACCGACCAGGTCTCCGTCGGCCACGGCACCGGCAGCACGGGCACGCTCGAAATCCGCGACGGCGGCACGCTCAACAGTGTCCGTGGCTTCGCCGGCGCCGGCGCTCTCTCGACCGGCGTGATCACCGTCAGCGACCCCGGCTCGACCTGGACCGCTTTCGGCTCGTTTTTCATCGGCAACAGCGGCTATGGTTTTTTGGAGATCCTTAATGGGGGCGCGGCCAGCACCGCCGGGAACAGCTATCTGGGATTTTCGGCCGGCTCGTTCGGGAGCGCAGATGTCAGCGGCCTGGGTTCAACCTGGACCACGGCCGCCACACTGGCAATCGGCGGCAACCTGGCCGCGGCGGGTGGAGATGGCCGTTTGACAATCTCCGATGGAGGCGCCGTCAGCGCCGCTGCGATCACTCTCTACAGCAGCGGCGAAATCTTCTTGAACAACACCACCACGCTCACCGGTCCAATTACCAGCTTCGGCGGTAAAATTTACACCTATTCTGGCGACCAGGCGCTCAGCAATAACATCAATCAAGCAAGCGGGCTCCTGCTGGTGCATACCACCGATAGCAGCACCGCACTATTCAGCGGTACCGTGTCTGGTGTCGGGGGACTGTTGAAAAATGGCTCTGGTTTCGGCGGCGGCACTCTCACGCTCACTGGGAACAACAGCTATACCGGCGCGACAATCGTCAACGTGGGCACGCTGTTGGTCAATGGCCGCATCACCAGCGCGACGACCGTGAACGACGGCGCGACGCTGGGCGGTTCCGGCACGATTGCCGCCAACGTGACGAATAACGGAATCGTGGCGCCAGGCAATTCGCCCGGCACGCTGCACATCACAGGTAACTACACGCAGAACGCCGAAGGCACGCTGAAGATCGAACTGGCGTCACCGACCAGCTTCGATCGGCTCGCCGTCACCGGCAACATGGCACTGGGTGGCACACTCGAGATCTCGCTCATCGATGGCTTCATGCCCAGCGCCGACCAAACGTTCGACATTCTGAGCTGGGGCAGCCTGGTCGGCGCTTTTTCATCGGTCATTGTACCGACTCAGGAGGGACTCGCGTGGGACACCTCGCAGCTCTCGACGGGCGTGATCAGCGTCGAGGTCTCCGGCTTGCCCGGCGACTACAACCAAAACGGCATCGTCGATGCCGCCGACTACACCGTGTGGCGCGATACCGGCGGCACGCAGACCGGCTACGACACGTGGCACGCCAACTTTGGCGCGACGCTCGGCAGCGGCGCGAACGAAGCGGCTGCCATTCCCGAACCGGCGACCTCCACTCTGCTCCTGATCGCGCTGGCCATCGCGTTTTACTTACCAAGGTATCGCAGACTGTCACCGTGCGCGAGCACCATTTGGAACTCGAACCCCTAACCCGGAGTCATCACATGAACTCATCGTCACCATCCAAGTATTTCAGAATTCGCGTCGGCGCCCGAGCGCTGCTTTCCTGTTGGCTCGTTGCCGCGGCCCGTCAGCGGCGGACGATTGGCGCGCTCGCGGCACTCGGACTCGCCCTGCTCCTCACCGGGCCGGCTGGGGCGCAGCGTTACACGTTCACCAACGTCACGGATTCGTCCCAGGAGTTTGAGGGGCGTTTCTCCGCGCCGCAGATCAACGCCGGAGGCACGCTCGTGATTAGCGCGAGGCTGGACACCGGTCCCATTGGTATTTTCACCAAAGCCGCCGGCGGGCCGACCACTACGATCGCAAGCGACGCAACGGGCGGCTTCGGCGGCTTTGGAGGCAGCGCCGGCTTGATCAACGCCAGCGGTACCGTCGCCTTTCAAGGAAACAAACCATTCGAAAGTCCCAGCCAGGGGATTTATACCGGCGCCGGCGGCGCGCTCACTTTCATCGCAGGGAATGAAATCGGCTCGCCGTTCAGCGAGTTTAGCAGCGGCGGCATCGAGGCGATCAACGACGCCGGGACCGTCGCCTTCTACGCCCGGCGCCGCGCCAGCGCGGGTGGCGGCGAGGGCATCTTCACCCGCAGCGGCGCCGGCCCCATCACTACCGTCGCCGACAGCACCAGTGGAGTCTTCAGCGGGCTCAGCTCGCAACCTGCGATCAACGCCGGCGGATCGGTCGCCTTTTCGGGCGACGGAACGGCGCCAGGCGTCCTCGCGGGCATCTTCGTCGTCGCCCCCGGCGGCGGCGTCACGACCATCGTCGACGCCTCCGACGGATTCACCGGTCCGGGGACGACTTCACTCAATAACAGTGGAACGGTCGCTTTCGTGGCGAGGAACGGGTCGGTTCAAGGCATTTTCACCGGTAACGGCGGCGCGCTGACGACCGTCGCCGACGAATCCGACGGTTTCCGGCAATTCTTGTCCACTCCTGCGATCAACAACAATGGCCTGGTCGTCTTCGACGCGTTGCTCGAGGACAATCGCCGCGGCATCTTCACCGGGCCCGACCCGGTCGCCGACAAGGTGATCCTCGCCGGCGAGACGCTGTTCGGCGGGACGGTGATCGACACTCAGTTCCGCAACGGCCTGAACGACAACGGGGACATCGCCTTCAAGTACAGCCTCGACAATGGCGTCGAAGGGCTCGCCGTGGCCGTGGCCGTCGTGCCCGAGCCGGCGGGCTTCGGCCTGTTGGTTGCGGCCGGCATTTGCTGCCTGCTCCGGCGCCGGCGGAACAAATAATTTCGACGTTTCAATTCACCACTTCGCTTCCCGCAACAACGGAAACAGGATTCCTTATGCAACGCACAGCCCATCAGCGGCGGATTATCGGCCCTCTCACCACACTCGCACTCTTGCTCCCCGCGGCGGCGCGGGCGGAGGATTACACCTTCACCAAGATCGCCGACAACACTGGGCCGATCAATCTGATCGGCCTTCCGTCGATCAATACCGGCGGGGACGTCGTGTTCGTCGCCACCCTCGACGCGGGCGGCGAGGCCATTTACGTCGGCACGGGCAACGGAATGCTCACGACGGTCGCGGAGACCGGCGATCTGTATAAACAACTGTTCACCCCGGCGATCAACGACAACGGCCGGGTCGTCTTCCAGGCGACCACCGTGCTGGCCAGCTTTCCCGACAAGATCATCCCGGACAACGGGATTTTCTCCACCAAGGGGGGCTCGACGATCACCATCGCCGACAACTCCGGTTCGTCGTACTGGGAATTCGGCTCGCTGTCTCAGCCGTCGATCAACGCCACCGGCGTCGTCTCCTATTTCGCCAACCTCCGCGGCCCGGATGGCAGCCCCACCCAAAGCGTCGGCATCTTCGCCGGGGTGGGCGGCTCGCCAACGACAATTGCGGCCTCGGGCGCCGAGTTCGGCGGCATCTCCGAGGGCACGTCGATCAACGCCACCGGCACGGTCGCCTTCGCCGCCACTCGCTTGTCATCGGGCGCCCGGGGCGTCTTCACCGGCTCGGGCGGGGCGAGCACCACGGTCGCCGAGGTCGGCGGGGACTTCAGCGGTTTCGGCGGCGGGGCGTCGATCAACGACAACGGCGTCGTCGCCTTCCTCGCCTTGATCGGGGGCAACGGTTCGGCCATCTACACGGGCGGCGTCAGCCCGGTTACGATGGTCGCCGAGACCGGCGACTTCAGCGTATTCTCCTCTTTCGAGAATCCTGCGATCAACGCGGACGGCTCGCTTGCCTTTGTCGCCAGCCGCATGGGCAGCATTCGCGGCATCTACACCGGCGGGGACCCGGACGACGACAAGGTGATCGGCGTCGGCGATGAACTGTTCGACTCCACGCTGGCCGCCTTCATCTTCCAGCGCGGGTTGAACGACAACGGCGAGATCGTATTCGCCTACCGAACGGCCGCCGGCGTCCGCGGTATTGCCCTCGCCTCGCCGGGCACGCTGACCCGAAAAATCCACGGCGGGGCGGGGTACAACGGCGTCCGCGTCCGCAGCACCAAAGGCGGCGACACCGTCGCGCGCCTGCGCGGCGGCATCGCCGGCGGCGATCGCGAGCTCGAGCTGTCCTACGAACCGGGCGGCACGTTCGCCATCAACGGCGGCCGCCCCGTCGGCGACGCGTTGAGCTTCGCCGGCGCCGGCAACGACGCGTTCGTCCTCGAACTCACCTACAGCGACGCCGACCTGGTCAAGGCCGGCATCACGAACGAAATCGCCTTCTTCCTCCAATGGCGCGATCCCGCCGACAACGCGTGGAAAAACGCCGTCCGCGGCAATACGCCGTCCACCGTCGGCGTGGCGTTCCCGGGTTCGAGCTACGACGCCTACCTTGCCGCCCACAGCGGGGTCTTCACGCTGGGCCACTATGGGAACGACCCGGCGTCCAACACGGTGTGGGCCGTCCTCAACCACAACAGTTTGTTTGCGATCGCGCCCGTGCCTGGGGCGACTGTGCTGGAAGGCGATTACAACCAAAACGGCGTCATTGATGCCGCCGACTACACCGTGTGGCGCGATACCGGCGGAACGCAGACAGGTTATGACACTTGGCGAGCTAATTTCGACGCGACGCTCGGCAGTGGCGCGCACGAAGGTGCCGCCGTCCCTGAGCCTGCGACTACGGCTCTACTCCTGATCGCGCTGGCCACCGCGTTGTGCCTATCAGCGTATCGCAGACGATCACCGTACGCACACACAATTTTGAACTCCAATCCCTAACCCGAAAGCATCCCGTGAACTATTCATCACGCTCCACGTATTTCAAACTTTGCGCTGGTTGCCGAGTGCTCGTATCCGGCTGCCTCTTCGCTGCAGCAGGAAGCCTTTCTGCGCAAACGATCTGGACCGCCGGCACTGGCGACTGGAACACGCCGGGGAACTGGACGCTCGGCGTGCCAAATTCGGCCAGCGGAACCACCTTCGATGCGCAAATCAAAAACGGCGGCACGGCCCAACTCTCCGCGCCCGGCGCGAGTGTGCGGCGGATGCGAGTCGGAGTATTCGCAGGGGGCGGACATCTCGAAGTGAACGGCGGCGGACTCACGGTCACCGAGGACTTAATCCTCAACTTTGAAGGCTCCGGCGTGGCCACGACGACAGTCCAGCTTGGCGGCATTGTCACGGTCCCCGCGACGGTCGTCGGGTACTCCGGCGCCGGCGAGTCCAGATTCTTGATCACCGGCGCCGGGTCCAGAGTCAACGCGACGACGAGCTTCGTGGTGGGACGAGCAGGCAGCGCTGTGCTGACATTGACCGACGGCGGCGCGCTGGCCGTTGGCAACGGAACACTGCCGTTGCAGGTCGGCACGCTCCCCAGCAATTATGTAAGTTATTTGGTTATCGGCAATGGCGGCGCTGCGGGAGTGCTGCAAGCCTCTGAGGGTGCAGCTCGGTCCCGGAAATGGCAGCCTGCAATTCGGTCACACCGGCGATCTCACGTTTGCCACGCCGATTACTGGCATCGGCAGCGTACGCAAGTGGGGCCCCGGCACGACGACGCTTTCCGGTACGAACTCCTACAGCGGCATCACCGCCGCCGATAGCGGAACGCTCGCCATCAGTGCGGATGCGAATCTGGGGACGCCGCCTGGCGCGTTTAATCTTTATCAATTCCAGTTCTTTGGAGGCACGCTCCGAGCTACCCAGAGCTTCACCATGGCTGCTACCCGGGGCATCTCGTTTTCGTTCCTTGGCGGCACGATCGAGGTCGACGCGACGAAGACGCTGACCTACCCAAACAGTCTGAGCCTGTCCACGGGTATGATGACCAAAGATGGCGCCGGCGCCCTCGCCTTGGAGGGTCTTGAGATCGGAGGGACAGCAACAGTTAATCTCTCGGGCGGCACGCTCCGCTTCGACAACTATAGTCGAGCGGCCTCCGGCACGTTCAATTTCAATTCCGGCACGATTCAGCTCGCCGGCAATCGCGACGTCGGGTCGGATGCGGCCATCGCGGACCTCTTTGGCGCAGCGCCCGCGATCTCCACAGGAAAAGGCCTGACCGTCGAAGGGACCGCCACGCTCGCGAAACCGCTGACGATCGACGGCGGTACGTTCAAAGCCAATAGTCTCGTCATCGGCGCTGGCGGCGCGTTGGATTTCGACCGCGGAATACTCGAACTCACCGGCGGCACGATCACTGGCCTGGCAAATCTGGCGGTGCCTACCAACGGCGAGTTTCGGGCCAGCGGCGTGCAGGCGCTGCGAATCACCGGGGCTGCCGGCTCCACGATCTCCGCCACTGGGAATCTCACCCTCGGCAACGCTGCGGCGGTGAACGGATTCGGCACGCAGGGGACTCTCCAGGTCGGCGCCAACAGCGTCACGCTGCTCGATGCCAACGACGTGGTCTTCGACTCGCTGGCTCTGGCCACGCTCGGCAGCGCCGGCAGCCCCGGCACGCTCAACGCCGCCAACGGCCTGACGCTCGATTTCGGCGGCAACGTCACCGGCTTTGGTGCGGTCAGTACGCCCAACAATGTCGCCAAGCCGATGATCAATAATGGCCACATCACCGGCAACAGCGTCGCGCAAAGAATCACGCTTCCCGGCTATGTGAAGGGCGTCGGCACGTTCAACCACGTCAACTTCACCGGCACGTTCGATCCCGGATTGTCGGCGGCGTTCACCACGGTGGGCAGCATCGCGCTGGCTCCCACCAGCACGCTGATCATGGAGCTGGGCGGCACGAGCCGCGGCGGCCAGTACGACGCCATCCTCGCCAGCGGAAATCTTGGCCTGGGCGGCGCTCTGAACGTGACGCTCATCGACGGCTTCAACCCTGCCGCGGGCCACACGTACGACCTGTTCGACTGGAGCACTCGCAGCGGAACGTTCGCGTCGATCAACCTGCCCGCGCTGGCCGGCCTGGCGTGGAATACATCGCAGCTTTACACCACCGGTGCGCTAAGTCTCGCGGCAGCAGGTCTCATCGGCGACTACAACCAAAACGGCGCCGTCGACGCGGCCGACTACACCATGTGGCGCAACACGCGTGGCTCGACCACAAATCTCGTTGCGGATGGCAACGGCAACAATCAAATCGACGTGGGTGATTACACTGTGTGGCGCCAAAACTTTGGATATACCAGCGGCAATGGCTCGGCCACCAACGCGAAAGCGGCCGTTCCTGAACCGGCTACTACCGTGATGCTGTTGATTGTTGCTGTAGCGGGCTGTTGTCTCCGACGAGGCCGGGACGACCATCGCGGCCACTCTCGTGCCCGGCGATTACGATGGCAACGGCGCCGTCGATCTCGCCGATTACACGCGGTGGCGCGACAAACTCGGCTCGGCGGCCACACTTTTCGCTGACACGACTCCTGGAAGTGTGACGGCCGCGGACTACGGCGTGTGGAAAGCCCACTTCGGCCAAAGTTCCGGCAGCGGCACTCTGTCCAATGCGACGGTGCCCGAACCGCCGACTGCCATGATGCTGTGGATTGTTGCGGCAGTGGGCTGTTGTCTCCGAGAGGGCGGCCGCGCGTACAAAGTTCCGAAAACTCATTAACGCGTGACACACGCCAACAACCCAGTATGCCGTGAAAGTCGGCGATCTCCAGTGGGTGCGAATCCCACCCGGCCAATCGGTCGCTCGGCCGGAAGCAACCAGAGCGGCGCAAGGAGGTAACGACATGCGTTGAAGTACTCTGCGTAAAAGTCACCTAGGGTGATCGAGCGAACAGGCAGGCCGAAACGTGAGTGAACGCCGAGCAGGCCTCGAAAATGACTTGTGGCGGAAGCCGACCATTCTGGGTTAACGGGAAGGCCGTGGCCGTGGGACGAGATAGCGACAGGATTCAACGGTTCCGCCGGGGTAGTGGCGTCGGCATGTCTGGAAGAGGAGATCGTCGGAACACGGGAAGCCCCAGCGGTGAGAGGTCGTGGCTCTCAACGAGAACTCCGTGAGGAGCAGGCTCGGCCGTTTGGGGTGGCGGACAGGCCCGTACTACTGTTGAAGCCAGGTAATGCCGGTGGAGGAAAGGGGCCTGACTTCTGGCGCGTTGCTGGAAGAGACCAACAGTCCGGAGATTGGCTTTGCCTATCAACTCCAATAATGACTAGGCGGTCACGGAAAGAACTTTACTTGCCAGCGAAGATGGCGATGTCTTCGGAGTCACGTCCGATGCGAGACAGAGCCATCGTGTGCTGGTGAGAGAAGCCAGTCGGAGAGCCCGGTGCGTTAATTGCGCACGCCGGGTTCGATGAGCGGGAGTGTGGAAACGGAGCATGGTGCAGCTAGTGAGGCACCCGCAGACGAAAGAGCGGGACACAGATAGGCTACACCTAAACCACCGCGCCACCTCTCGACTCTACCCGTTTTGGGAACGGCCGCTCGTCGGCGGTCCACCGCGAATCGTTCAGCACTGGGTGCCTACTACGCTCAAAGTCTTCCACAAATCCAATCCAGCCTTCGGGGTCCTGGGATGGAAATTCATGCCATCTAGGGGATCCCCGGGATCGATCGCTATTCATGCGACCGCAGCTACGGCGCCGGGCAGAGCACGAACCCACGCGGGTCCATCACGGCAACCCCGGGTTTCGTTTGGGGCTTACCGCAAGCGTGTTCTTTCCCGCCGCAAGCTCCACCTGGCCAACCGTTCGTTGGATCAACTGCTGAAAATGGCCCGTCTCCTGAACCTTGAAAGTGAGTGTCTGATTGTCGATCTGAACCGCAACTTCCGCGCCTCCGCTTCTGTTGCCGCAGCCTTGATGGACTAAAACTTCGTACCAGCCGGCCGTTGCAACCTCGAATTCCCAGTCGGCCCAGTCGGCGGCGTTGTCCAGTAGCCAAGCACGTTCTTATTGGGCTGCGGCTCGTAGCGCAAGCCAATCAAGCTCTATTCGTGCCGCCGATCCACACCTACGCTAAATTCCCAATCCAGGCGAGCAAATCGGAGTCGGGCATCGGTTTCCTCCACCTTTGCGATCCGGGCGTCTGGCCAGCACTAGGGTTTACGGTGCGTGTTATATTCAGGCCAGAATCTCTCGGACCACTCGTCCATGCACATCAGTAAGCCGTACGTCGCGGCCGCCGTAGCGGAACGTCAGCTTCTCGTGATTTACACCGAGCTGATGAAGAATGGTGGCATGGATGTCGTGAATGTCCAACGGGTTCTCAACGGCGCTCATGCCCATTTCGTCAGTGGCCCCATAGGTGATGCCACCGCGGACTCCGCCGCCGGCCATCCAGATTGTGTAACCACTGACATGATGGTCGCGGCCGTCGGTCCCGGAACTGTGGGGAGTGCGGCCCATTTCGCCGGCCCACACGACGAGCGTGTTATCTAGCAGGCCGCGTCGCTTGAGGTCGATAAGCAGCGCGGCCACTGGCTGGTCGGTGATGCGGGCGTTCTCGGCGTGGCGCAGTTTCAGATCGCCATGCTGGTCCCAGGGGGCGTTGTTGCTGTGCGTCAGCGGGCAAGTCACTTCCACGAATCGCACGCCTGCCTCAACGAGCCGCCGCGCGCGCAGGCATTGCAGCGCGTAGAACTGTTCATACTGGTTCGCGCGATCCACGCCGTAGAGCCTCAACGTTTCCGTACTTTCGGCACTCACGTCGCAAAGCTGCGGTACGAGCGTTTGCATCCGCGCCGCGGTTTCATAGTTACGGATGGCGGATTCGATCGCCTCCAAGTCACCGCCATCCTGGGCAAAAGCGCCGTCCTGCACGCGCAGGAATTCGAGCTTGGCTTGCTGCACTGCCAACGGGTCGTGCGGCAGGATGTTGTCGACCGGCGTTCCCTTGGCGCGGAACATCGTTGCCTGATGCGTGGCCGGCAGGAACGAGCTGGCGAAGTTTTGGTAACCGCCGTTGGGGATCCAGTCGTTGTTGAGCAGCACATAACCGGGAAGCTGCTCGTTCTCCGTTCCCAGGCCGTACGACAACCACGAGCCCAGACTGGGAGCCGCGCCGATCGAGCGCCCGGTGTGGAGCAGCAACGCTTGAGCTCCGTGCAACGGCGTCTCGCCCACGAGCGAGCGGATCACGCACAACTCATCCGCCACGCGGGCGACATGCGGAAAGAGGTCGCTGACCCATAGACCTGATTCCCCGTGCTGCTGGAACTTCCACGGGCTGCCGAGCCACTTGCGACTGGCGCTTACTGATTGGGACAGTTTATCGGCCTTCCAATTCGCCGGTTGGCCGTGGCGCGCAGTAAGTTGGGGCTTGGGATCGAAAGTATCGACGTGCGAAACGCCGCCGTCCATGAACAGGAAGATCACCCGCTTGGCTCGGGGCGCGAAATGGAACGGCGTGCGTGGGGTTTCCGCCACCGCGCTTTGCTTCGTCAATCCGGTGAACGCCAGCCAGCCAAAGCCTAGACTCGTACGCCGTAGGAAGTCGCGTCGCGAACGGGCCAATCCGTCGAATCCTGGGCACAGCCGAGTCATTCGCCGTTCGATTCTCGGGGGCACGACGTTAAGGGACATAGATGAATTCCTTCAGGTTAAAGATCGCGTGCGCCGCATCCTGCCAGGCAGGCTGGCAATCCATGAGCCGGCTCGCATCGAGACCCCGTAATTTCGCGGACTGCTCGGCCAGCTTCACAAGGCGTGCTGTTTCCTCTGGCTGAGGCGGCCGCGCCAGAGCAGTCGAGTACATCCGTGCGGCGCGCTCTTCCGGCGAAGTCGCGCCGTCCTGCAGCACCTGCTCGCCCCAATGCCGAGCCATCTCGATCACAAACGGATCGTTCAACAGGGCGAGCGCCTGATTGGGAACGTTGGTCACGTCGCGACGGCCCGTCGTCAGTTTGGGGATCGGCTGATTGAACACTGCGAGCATGCGGGGCGGCTCCATTAGCGTCATCTTGAGGTAAATGCTGCGTCGTCCGTCGCCATCCAGCGGTCCGCAGTACAGTCGCTTGGCGGCGTCCGTTGCCAAGCGATAGGGATCAATCGGCGGACCGTAGAGCGTCGGGTCAAGTCGCCCCGAAACGGCCAAGATCGAATCGCGAATCGCTTCGGCCTCCAGACGCCGCACCGGTATGTGGTGCCAGATACGATTCTCGGGATCGACCTCCATCGCAGCGGCCGAGGCTATGCCACTTTGCCGCCACGTTGCGGAGTTGACGAGCAGCGTCACTAGCTTCTTCAGCGACCAGCCCTCGGCCACGAAGCGATCGGCGAGATAATCGAGCAACTCGGGATGCGACGGCGTCTGGCCCAGATGTCCAAAGTCGTCCGGCGTCCGCACGAGTCCTTCGCCGAACAGGTGTAGCCAGACTCGATTGACGAATACTCTTGCTGTCAGCGGATTCCGATCGCTGGCAATGCCGAGGGCCAGCTCCCACCGCCCGCTGGAAAAAGGCACGCGACGCTCAGCGGCCCCTCCTAGAAAACTGATGTTGCCGCGCGGCACCTCGTCGCCGAATTCGGTGTAGGAACCGCGGATGCCGATCCGTTCGTCTTGCCCTTCGTGCCAATCCGCTAAGGATCCGATCGTCCGGTCAGGCTGCAACTTCTTCGCGGTAGCGCGATAGTCGGCCACCAGCTCCGCCAACCGTGGAGTAGCTTGCACGTCGTTTGGCAGCAGATTCGCCTGCAGCGCGTCATCGAGCAATCGCGCGTCCTCGGAACTGTATTCATCGCGAGACCAGCGCTCGACCGCTGCCTGCAACAGATTGGCGAATCGCGTCGGCCAGTCGGCTTCGTCGGCAAAAAGCGGTGCAAAGCGAGAGAGTTCATCGAGCGGAGGCTTGCCGGGGGGATGTTCGTAAACTTGCGTGACGCCGAACCACGAACGCTCATCGGGCAGGTCCGTTTCCTTGACGCCGCCGTAACCGGTGCGCGGTGGGAAATAGTTGTTGAGCGACTTTGTGGCCAGTTCGAGATAGACTCGTCGCCGCGCCCGATCGACGCTTCCCTCCAGCGTATCGAACTCGCCGGCGGTCAGTGTAAGCCACACCGGGGAAGGCTGGTCAATGAACTGCATGCGTTCCGAATGCAACGCCTGATCGACGATCATGGAATAGGCAGCATGTCTGCCGCCGGCGCAGCCGATGGAGAATGTCGTAGCCGCCGTGCCGTCATACAGCGGGCTTCGCAGCGCGCCCGGCAGTCGCATCGACCAGACGTGCGACCATCGACCGGCGGGCAGAACCTGCGCGAGCGCTGCGTCGCCCTCCTCCGCCACGACGATCTCGCCATCACCCACAAATCCGTGGCGCATCCCGAATCCGTCCCATTGCCAGACGGCGGGGGCGCCAGCGCGCGTGAAGTCGGCGACCAGCTTCAAGTTTGCCTCGTTCGCGGCGCGTCGCCGGGCGCATTCTTGATTGAATTCGTCGCTCCCAATCGGCTCGGTTTGCATGCGCTGCCAAAACGCCACCAGCTTTTCCGGAAATCGCGTTGTCGCCGCGTCGCCGGCTGAAATTGCTTGAAGATGCGACACGATGAATTCATTCGAGGCCAGCCAGATGTTCGCGAGTTCTGCGCGGATGTCTTGCTTGATGCACCGCAGTTCGTCGATGATGCGTTCGTTCGGATCAACTGCATCGACACCACGCGAACTCCAGCGCGAGCTCATGAAGACGCCGGCGAGCGCGAAGTAATCTCGCTGCGCGACGGCATCCAGTTTATGATCATGGCACTGCGCGCATGCAACGGTGGTGGCCAGAAAGCCTTTGGTAACGGTGTCGACGATATTCGCCATCGCCTCTTGCGTGACGCCCTCCGCCGCGGCGCTGTCGCCATGCCGACGTTCTCCAAGCCTCAGCGCCATCGGGCCGTGCAGCGATTCGTTTAGACCGGTGACTGCATCGACACGCGGCTCAATCAAATCGCCGGCGAGGTGCTCGAGCACGAGTTGCCGGAACGGAACATCTGCATTGAACGCACGGATGAGGTAATCTCGATACATCCAAGCGTTCTTAGCCGGGACATCCCATTCGTAGCCATGCGTGTCGGCATAGTGCATGACGTCCATCCAATGCCGCGCCCAACGTTCACCAAAGTGGGGGCTGTCGAGCAAGGACTGAACGTAAGCGACTTCAGCGTCCGCCGACGCATTCGCTAGGAATCGATCCAAGAGCTCTGGGGTGGGTGGCAAACCGGTCAGCGCGAAACTGAGCCGGCGAGCGAGCACGCGGCGATCCGCCTCCGCGGCTGGCGGTACGTTCTTCGCTTCCAGAGCGGCAAGAATAAACTGATCTACCTCGTTGCGAACCCAGGCTCGCTGCTGAACCGGCGGGGGAGGGACTACGCTCAATGGCTGTAAACTCCACCACCGGAGCCGTTCGCGATAGAGAGTTTCCCAGGTCTGCTGTTCTCGTAGGGTCTCCAGCCCTTCCCGAGGATCCGGCGCGCCCAAGTTCACCCACTCGATCAGATCGGCGATCACCCGGTCGGGAAGCTTGGATTGATCCGGCGGCATTGGGGAGTCGCCATCTTCATGGCGTATCGCACGAATCAATCGACTTTCGTCCGGTTTACCGGGCACGATGGCCGGTTCGCCTGAATCGCCGCCGGCCTGCCAACCCTCCTTCACATCCAGCTGCAACCCTCCCTCGAGTTCTTGGGCCTCGGCGCTGTGACATTCATAGCAGTGCGCGACCAGCACCGGACGAATCTTCGCCTCAAAGAACGTCAATTGCTCTGAAGTGATCGCAGTGGAAGCGAGCGCAACCGCGGATTGCAGCGCTGAGAACAAAACGACGTAAGCCGGCGGCCAAATTTGCATTGCATTCATCATGCTTCAGTGGCCGTTGCCCAAGGCACGGAAGCGGGTGATACACGTCTCATTCGAAGTTTTCCAATAAGTTTCAGCCTCGAGCCGATCCAGGCTCGCGGTACCGCTGATTGTAACAAGCGGCGTCCCCTTGGCGTTAACCGTGTGGTGACTTGCACCCCTGCGTCACAGCTGATTTCCGGGGTCGCTGATCGCCGTCAGCGGCAGCCAGCGGTACCGGGGCCTGCCTTTGCCCGACCGCATCATGGCCCGGGCTCGAGCACGAGGCCATCTCGAAGCACTGAAGGAGCAATTCTCCCAACTTCTCGGCGAGTGCGAAATTCTGGAGTCTGCCGGGACGGATTACGCCTTCCGGCTGTTCGTTCCCAAGTCCGCCTGGATGCTGGTGCTGGCGGGACTGACCGAGGAAACCGACTACGACAGCTTCAAGTCGGACGTTGCCCACCAGCAGGGGCGGGCTGGAGCGGCCTACGAGCATTCGCTGCACGAAGTCTGGTCGGTGATCCTCGATTCGCGATACGGGAGCGGATGCCGATGTCAAACTAGCGCCGGACGTGGCAAACCTTTCCCGACTGTTCCCTAGAGGGTGACGACGGGCATAGAAGCCGACTATGTCTCGATCCCCGCCGCGAGCGCCGGGGATGTCCATGTTCATTGATTGACGAGCATATTCCGAATTTGGCTGGTCAGGACGTCTGGTCGCCCCCGCTCCTCTTGGTGTACACCGAATGAACAACATGCCCTTTCACCTTCTTCCAAAACCCCCAAGAGAAGTCAACGTCCGACGATGGAGGTACTGTGAACCCTTGGGATCGTAGAATGGTAAGCGTATCTAGGTCGTAGTCAAAGTCGTATCCGGCAACTCGCACCGTCTCTGCGGGATCAGCTGTCCTCAACCACTCGCTAGCGGCCTCACGGCCACGGTGTTTTGATTCTCCACGTTTGTCGATATTGTCGTTCTTCATTTTGAGGAGTTCTCCTTCATCAGATTAGAATTCAGGATACCGGTGCCCCACCGGGCACTGTGAGTGAGGCTTTGTCTGCTTTCCGGTCGCATCTACTTGATTTATGTCGGCCTCGTCGCCCGGGCCGATGCCGATCTAGTAGTCCATAATAGTCCGACCGCGATCTACCGTTAACGACTTAACATAAGTCCACACTAAGTATTCTGGTAGCAGGCAGTATGGAATTCTAGCCTAGCCACGCTCCGGCTGTTGAAAGCGGACTGGATAGGTTCCGCTTAGAAAGTCGACCCGACCCCAGAATGGAAAATCGCGGCACCTACATTCATTTACATCTTCATGAACGCCTGCTGAAGCGCCGCGTCAAGTTGCTGCATTGCTGCCCGAGCCGCACTCAGTTTCGCGAGTAGCCCACGTTTCGCACGCGCGGGCTGCTTTCGCTCACTTTCGCGGCATCGCCAATCCTCGGCCAGACGGAGCCACTGGTCGGTCCGATGGAGCAATTGGTGCAGGGCCACCCGCGGGTCCGAGGCAACCATAGGGCGCTTGCCGCCGTAGGCCCGCTTGGGCTGGATCTTGTGGATCTCGGCGGTCAATTGCTTGCCGCTCCAGCCCTGCTGCGCCGTTGCCTTGGCCAACCGGTCCCGCTGCGTAGGATTCTTGACCGTCACCAGGCAGAAAACGTGCGAAAGCTTCAGTGGCGTGCCATGCTTCTGGCCCAGGTTGCAGATCCAATTGAGTTTGGCCTGTGTGGGATACTGCTGGGCGAAGGTGTAGGCCTTGTTGAGCGCAGTCAAGCTGATCTTGTGCTTCCGGGAGTACGCCAGGTGAGCACCGCGCCGGGCTCTCGTGATGCGTCCACCATGGCACTCCTGTTTGATGCGTTTTCCTAGTTCATGAAACTGGCGTATCGTCCATTTCGCTGGCAGAGTGCGTCGTTTGGCCATAAGTCAGCTCGGCAGGCTAGCTCACATTAAGTTGCGGGATCGGACTGCGGGCTGCAGTCAGCGCCCGTCCAGAATGCGGGCCAGTCAGGACACGGTGTCCCGGCTTCCCGGGTTGTAGCATACGGAGCCACAACCGGCTCTGGAACTACTGCCCCCAGCAAAACCAATCGACCCAGGGGAAATACCGCCCGCGTCCGCGTGCGGGGTGCCTGCAAAAACATAGCCCGTCGTTCGTCGTGGCCGCGGAAAATGATCGCCCAATTATTTATGGGACCGCCCAGGCCCAGATCCCCCAACGGGAGCCGCAAGTTGAGCTGAACTGGCGGCGCCCATGGCCTGAATGGGTTTGAGCTCAGCGCCATGCGGCATGAGCCCATTCGCTTCCGTTTTGCAAACACGATCATCTCGTCGCATTCCGTTGCAATCCGTATCAATTGTTGCACAATCCGCGCCGTGGTCGTGCCATCCGAGGAACGAGCACGTTAGGCGCCACAGGGCAGATGCCTCTCAGAGCCTCTGGGTGGCTCTCAGTCGCTCTTGAAAGAAACATGGGTCTTCGGAGACAATGAAAGGACAGCGAGGCCACAAGCGGGCTTCTAGGGCGTCTCCAGCTAATCAGCGGCAAGCCGTACTCCTAAACTGATGGCTAAAAATAATTGCGTTATTATTTTTGCGCCTAACGCCGGACACGGTGTCCCGTCCTCGCGGATCCGAAATGACCGATGGCGCGAGGGCTGCTGAGCCCACGGCTCGATAGCTGGACCATTCTTGCGTTCTTCCCCCCGTGCTCCTCAGCACTTGCCGAGAGCTCTGACGCGGTGACGAGCTGGCTCGGAGCTGGCTTCCACACCAGCCGAGCTCCGGGAGCGTAAGCCAAGATCGCACTGTTCCAAACCTCCCAGCCGCCAATTTCCCCAGGCATCTCCGCATGGGGCGGTTAGAAGGGTGAAAATGCTGAGTAGCGCTCGCGACGAAGCGCCGGGGGATGGTCGCCGTCGCGCCGAAATCGTAGAAAGAATGGCCGTAGGTCAGGCTTTCTAGCCCGACTCTTGAACGCGATTGGCAAAACTGTCAGTCTAAAACGCCTGGCGTACACAAGACTCCCAGGGGGACGAACCGTGGCCGAACATGAACAGCAAGCTAAGACTTCGTCCGACAGTGACAATGGCGATCAACCCACTCCGGAGCAAGTCCAGCATGCGCAGCGGGTCGAAGTAAACGACAAAGAAGCCGTCTGCCTGTACGCGAATTTCTGCCGTGTCACCGGCACGCCCGAGGAGCTCATTCTGGACTTCGGCCTCAACGCCCAGCCGTTCGGTGTGCCGACCGAGCCGGTCCAAGTCAAGCAGCGAATCGTCACCAACTATTTCACGGCCAAGCGGATGCTGCAGGCCCTGCACATGTCAGTGCAGCACCACGAGCAGGCTTTCGGCGTGCTAGAGACCGATGTGCAAAAACGCGTCGTCGTCGGCGCTCGCACTGGGCGAGCCCCGGACTGATGAGTATCAGTTGTGTGGCACGCTGTGGTTGTCGCCGCTGGGATCGGCGGCCGCTGCCGGTGAGGCGCCTCCAGCGCAGCGGCGTCAGCTTGTTCATTGGTTTTGAAAAATGCAATAATGACGTCCGGGAGAATTCCAGGACTGAAAGCTCCGTCACATCTCAATTCAGCAGGTTCCAGCAATGAAGAAAGACGAGATTTTGGCGAAATTGGCGGCCGGTGAGTTGCAGGTCGCGGAAGCATCCAAACTGCTCGCGGAACAGGAGCAGCCCAAGCGAGGATCTCTCTACTGCAAGGTTAGCGAAAAGGGAGCGGTCAGCATCTATGGCTTGCAACGCATGCCTGTCACCCTCTACCTCGAACAGTGGGAGCGGCTGTTGAACTTCGGAGACGAGATCCGCGAGTTCATCAAGGAGAATGATTCGGGCTTGAAGCGCAAGGAGTAGCAGTGAAGGAACCTCGCCAGATTACCGAGCTTGGATGTGGCTCTTGGCAGCGTCGCCGGCGCCCGAGGCAAATATTTCCATCATTCTCAACGCCCATATTCTCGATCTGGCGCAACACACCGACCAATCGCACGATTAGGGAAAGAGTGCGCGACTGGTGCAAGGTGGAAAATGCGTAATGGCCCCAAGCGGATAACGCGAGAACAGATTCTGGGCGAAACGGCCGTTCAGTTTATCGGGCGAAGTTTTCTTGACATGGGGTTTCCTTGGCACCCCACCAACGCACCACTCGACGCCGGAATCGATGGCTTCGTTGAGGTTCGCGACGCGCAGAGTGGTGAAGCCACCAATGCGTGGATCGCTGTGCAGAGCAAGGCGCGTACGACGTTGGAAAAGGAGACGGAGACTTCCTTCGAGTTCACTTGCACGCCCCGCGACCTCGACTATTGGCGGCGAGGCAACATGCCGGTCCTACTGGTCGTCTCGCGACCCGAAAGGAATGAGGTGTGGTGGGTCTCGGTGAAGGATTATTTTTGCGATGAACCCGCTCGCCAACATTCGCGGCGGATCCACTTCGACAAGTATTCCAATGCGCTCACGGCCGCCTCGACGGGTCAGCTCCTTAAGCTCGTGCAGGCAGCAGGGGCCGGGACGTATTTCAGGCCAGCGCCTAAGCGGGAACGTCTGCACGCCAATTTGCTCGAAGTCACGCGTTTTCCGCAGCTTATCTACCGCGCAACGACATCGCTGCGCGACCCGGCTAAATTCCGAGAGCGGCTAAAGCAGAAGATCCAGTATCCGCCACGAGAGTGGTTTTTTGACAACAAGCTCATCTATAGCGTCCATGACCTGCGTGATGAGCCATGGGCTTCCGCATGCGACATCGACACCGTTGATCAGCTCGAAGGAACGAAATGGGCATCTACACAAGACCCGGCTGAGCGACGCCATTTCGTCTGGATGCTGAACGAATGCCTTCGCAGTTTCGCCGGCAAAATCGGAATGCGTTACAGCAAGGAGGATGAGGCGCTCTACTTCAAGAAGACGGCCGACCTCTCTCCAAGGGTCAAGCGTTATCGCAGCCGGCAGCATTTGACTGAGCGCGACGTCTTTCGTGGGTATCGTTCAAAGACGGACCCAGCGAAGGTTTTCTGCTATCGTCATGTTGGCTTCGAACCACGGTTCCGCCACTTTGACGGACGATGGTGCTTGGAGATCAATCCTACGTACCTCTTTACATCCGACGGCGAGAACACGCACCCGTACAACCAGGAGTATCTCGCGAAAATCAAGAGCATTGAGGGTAGTGGGGCCGTCGGCGGTAGCGTCGTTATGTTCGCTACATGGCTCCGCGATCGCAAATCTTTGTTCGCTGATAACTATCCCCATCTCGGCTTCGGCAACTTGCTCGACGCCGAAATAAGCGTGGGCATCGACGACAAGTTGTGGTCGCAGGACGACAGGAAGAACCCTGCAGCGCAGCCTGTGGAAGAGGCAGTGGAGTTGACCGAGGATGATTTGATTACGAGTGAGATGATGCTGTTTGACAAATTCCAAGACGACGAGCTTAATGAATGAAGCTGCACTTCATTGACGAGCCCGAACTGGAGTTTGCAGGCGCGGGCCGCCACATCGACATACGGCACGGACTAACCGAGCACGGACCGCTTGACCGAGGCCTTCCGTCCGCGCCACAGGCCGTGCGTGCCGGTGTCGTCGGCGCGGCGAAGGACGTGGAGCGGCTCCGTGCGTGGATTGATCATTGCCGCTCGGGCGTGGATGCCAAGTCGTCCAAGCGTACCACGCTCTTTGTCGGATTTCCCGGTTTCGGTGGGAGCGAGACGCTTTGTGACTTCATCGTGGACGACCGACTCATCGACGTTATCTCAAGCGCAGACATTCGCGACATTGGCGAAGCGGCCATTGACGAATTTTATACTGCGTCGATCAAGCGATATCGGGAAGGGGCAGCAGACCTTATAGAGAAGGCCAACGCCAACGTGGTACTCTGCCTGCTTCCCGAAGAATTTGTACGGCGCATCGATGTACCGGCGACGCCGGAGACCGGGCCGCGATCGCGACACAAACGGAACCGCAATGTCGAAGTGGTCTGGCATGATGCGTTCAAAGCCGAGGCGCTCGATCTTGCGCGTCCCGTGCAGATCGTACGACCTGCGACGTATGGCGGAAACGTTCATCACTTCACCCGCGATGGCTCGGTTGTGCGCGAAATGCAGGATGAGGCCACACGGGCGTGGAACTTCTTCTGCGCGCTCTACTATAAGGCTGGCGGAATCCCGTGGAGACTGGCCAGAGAGTCGACTGACCTGATGACCTGTTACATGGGCATCAGCTTTTATCACGACCCTGCGTCGGAGACACTCCGCACAAGCGTTGCCCAGGTATTCAATGAACGTGGCGAGGGTATGGTGGTTCGCGGCGGACCGGCCGTGCTGGATGACCGCGACCACACTCCGCATTTATCTCCCAAGGACGCTGAGCAACTGCTCACTCAGGCCGTCAACGCATTTCGCCGTGAGCACCGCACATCACCTGCAAGATTGGTTATTCACAAGAGTTCCTACTTTACAGCGGCAGAGCTTGAGGGAGGTGCGGCAGCGGTAAAGCAACTTCATATTGACGCTTACGACTTGCTTTCGCTCCGACCGTCACACACGCGGCTTTACCGAGCCCATAGTTATCCTCCACTGCGAGGAACAGCTGTAATTCACACTGAAGGCTGCTTGCTTTACACTCAGGGCAGCGTCGATTTTTACCGCTGTTATCCAGGTCTCTATGCACCGCGCACACTCGACGAATTGCTCGCGGCGAGTCGCGCCCCCGTTCCGCGCGGTTATCCAGGTCTCTATGCACCGCGCACACTCGACGTGCAGCTCGACCATGCGGAATCAGGTGAGATTGGGTTGCTCTCTGAGCTACTCGCCTTGACGAAAATGAACTGGAATAGCACAGAGTTGATCAACCTCGAACCTATTACGCTTTCGGCTGCGCGGAACGTCGGGGGCATTTTGCGCTATGTATCTTCTAGCCGCACCACACAGTCCCGTTACTCGTTCTTCATGTGAGAACGGGGTCCAGGTCGAGACTTCCGTGACCTTACTGTCTCAGCCCGGCTCGCCAGCCCCAAGCACCGGACAGCAAGCATTCAATTTGCGTGACTTTCGAGAGTTCAAATCCCTCAATCAGCAGTCGCATCGATAGCGACACGCTGACGGCAGTCAGTATGTCATGCATATGTCCGTCGTTGCCGCCGTCCATCAATCGCGAGCAGCCGAGCAGTGGCGTAAACTATTCCGGCCCTAAGCAGATCAGCGGTCGACCAACAATCGACCGTTTGAGACACACACTCGACGAGCGGTTGCGCATCGCTGCCGGCAGCGACCCGGACGGGTGCAGTGAGCAGGCTGCCAGCCGTTTAGCGTTCGCCCAGCCGAATGGCTCGGGCTGGGGTCACCCTGTTGTAACCCCGACCCAGAACAGGTAGCTGCCCGCGTCACCATGCGTGCGCGACAATGGCAAGTTACACGTTAGAAGGGCTGCTGGCGGCAGTTCTTAAGGACGACGATACGGGCCGTTGGTTGCGCCAGCGGATAGAGATTCAAGCCATACCTTTCGCGAGAGGGGCAACCGAGTCGTTCGCTCGCTTGTAGTGACACGGACCTTCGTCGATATTGAAGCGGACCGACTTTGTTCCCTGTCCCTTAAGTGGCCGACATCGCGTCGACCGACGCAGGTGGGGCGAACTGATCGACGCCAACTAAATCATCTGTGAACCATTAACGGAAAAACCATCCAGCATGATTACCGTCGGCATGAATTATCACGTGATCTCGGGCAAACAAGCGGATTTTGAAGAGAAGTTTGCGACCGTGATCAACGCACTACAGGCTGCCGAGGGCCATCGTAGTTCCACGCTGTGGAAAGACGTCAGCGACGATGCCTCTTACTTGATTACCAGCGAATGGTCGGACGAACCGGCCTTTCTCGAATTCATTCACAGCCAAGCCTTCAAAGACGTCACAAGTTGGGGCAAAGAGCAGATACTCTCTGGTCGTCCACAGCACAAGATATACAAGCACTAGTCCGCAATTTTGGCGAACGCAACGTGAATCCGGCCGATAGCTGAGGGGTGGGGAATCAATTCCTAAAGGGCTTACTGGTTGACCCATTCGGGAGGCGGCTGGATTTCGGCGGCCGGCTCGTGTCCCGCGTCCTTGCGACCGCTGCCCGCCAGTCGGCTGATCGCGCGAACGGTCATGTCGTGATCACACACGATCTGACAACTTAGCCGGACACCCGATAGGCCCCGCGCCGCCAGTACATCCCGCTCGGCGACCGTCATCCGATCGGGCTCGCCCTCAAGGAACTCGACACGGCACGTCGTACAACGCGCGTTCCCGCCGCAAGCGTGCAACTGGTCGATTCCCGCATCTTGTTCCAGGGCCAGGACCAGCCGTTTGCCCTCGGGCACTTCGTACTGGCCCACGTCTTCGACGGCTAGCATCGGCATGGATATTTCCCTCCTCGCCTCAGTAAAGATTAACGCATTATTCCACGCTCGTTGTAGGAGGGCAACCAGTGCCGTGAAGCTCGCAGCGGTCGGCTACGTGCCGGCAGCAACAGCAACTCCGGATTGGATGCAATAGACCCGCGCCGACGTGCGAATGATCAGCCGATCACCCGCCATCGCCGGCGTTGCCATGCACATGTCATCCTCGGCTAGCGCGTTCGTTTGCAGCACTTCGAACTCATCGCCTGATTTGAGCACGAACGTGACGCCGTCTTCGTTCAGGCAGAAGACCTTGCCGTTGTAGGCCCACGGGGACGAGGTGAACGCCCGGCCGTTTCGCAATCGCTGGACTCCGAAGACTTCGTTCCCGTCCTTGGCGTCGAAGCACGCGATGAGACCTCGGTCATAGAGCACCCAGAGTCGGTCGTCGAATACCAGAGAAGTCGGGTTGTACGGCGCCGCGGTCGGCTGGCTCCAGACAATGAAGTCGTTCGACGTGGCTCCGTCGGTGAGTGAGATGTCCCCGGTAGCGCCGGGCCGAATTGCGTAGATCGGCTTCTGGAGATCGAGCACGTAGCCTGAACTGAGATAGAGCAGTCCGTTGTGCTCGTAAGGGGTCGCAATCGTGATGCTGGACATGCCTTCGAGCGACCAGAGGAGTTGGCCTTCGAGGTCATAGGAGCGTACCTGTCCCGACCCGGGCGTCACGATCTCCGTGCGCTGGCTGTTCTCCCAGACGAACGGAGTGGCCCAGTTGCTTTTCTCATCGCGCGGCGTGCGCCACACCTCGGAGCCGGTCTTGGCATCGAGGGCGAGCACGTGCGACTCCTCTTCGTTGTCATTAACGAGATACAGCCGATCGCCGTGCAGCACCGGCGAGGCGGCCGTGCCCCAGCCGAATCGCATCGCACGCGGCGAAATCGGAAAATCCCAGAGCTCCTTGCCTTTCATGTCGAAACAATACACGCCCAGGTTGCCAAAGGAGCAATAGACGCGCTCGCCGTCGGTGACCGGCGTCTCGGATGCGTAGCTACTCTTGAGGTGAATGGAGCTTTCCGGTTTCCCCTCGTGGACCAACCGCTCCCAGAGGATGTTTGCGGTGTTCAGGTCGAGACACATGACCTTCCACTGGTGAACGGCTTCGGGCGGCTGCGGGCGGTCGCCGCCGAAGTAGAGCCCCTTCTTCGGCTCATCGGAGGTGCCAGAGGTGATGACTGTCGTGAGGAAGATGCGATCGCCCCAGACGATCGGCGACGACCAGCCGCGACCGGGGACGTCGGTCTTCCAAGCAACGTTTTCCGTGGCCGACCAGCGGTCGGGCAGGTTCGCGCCTCCTGCCACGCCTCGTGAACCCGGTCCACGGAATTGCGGCCAGTTGACTGTGGAGTCTGTTTTGCCGTTCGCCCGGGATGACTGGCTCGGATCATTGCTCTCTTGCGCCCAGGTCAGGGAGCACCCGGACATAGCGTACAACGTCGTCAGAATCAAGAATGCACGCTTCATCACGCCGTCCTCCTGCAGTGGGCGATATGCCTTAGAGAACCTGGCGATATTCTACGACACTTGCGTCGCGTTCACAGCAGGTCGACGTCAACACGCCATCGGAGCGAAAGTTCCCATCCCACTCAACGACACGGTCGCTGCACCAGGTCGGTCGATGGTGCACAGGTTGCAGGAACAAGGGGTGGGCGGACTTGGTAATCGACCGGATTTGATATCGGTCGCTGAAGGATGCCTGTAACTCGGCCGAAACATCGCGAGCCCCGGAGTGCCGCGGCCACGCAAGTTGCGTGGAGCGGCGCCCCGGGAGACGCGGAGCCTGGAATGCATCATCGACATGGGCATCCTGGCTTGGGAGTTTTCCTCATTTATCCCTGCAACCTCCCCTGCAGCAGCCCCGTCAATGTCCCTCCGCGCCAGATCATCAAGCCAGTCCTTGGGGATTCCGACTTCTCCCCAGCAGCCCCCGGCCAGCTGCCCGCAGATCGCGCCCGTGGTGTCCGCGTCGTGGCCAAGATTGACGGCCTTGAGGACCGCCTCCCTAAAATCTCTTGCATCGTGAAAGGCCCACAGGGCTGCTTCCAAACTCTTGACTACATAACTTGCGGCCTTACGCTTTGCGCGGCTCGACACCGAAATGCGACAACACGTTTTGCATCAGGGTGGCGAGTCGTTCGTCGGCCGAGAGGGACCAGCCAGCGGCGATCGCGCCCGCGTGAAACACACGCCCTCCTTGAGGACGCTCCCAGTAGACCATCTCGCACACCACGCCCTCGATGGACTCGGTCTTCCGCGCGAAGTAATCGAGAACCATGGCGTCCGATTGGGACCGAACGCCGCGCGCCAAGGTGACGATCCCCGGCGGCTCTTCCGGCATCGTGGCGTACTCGGGATAGGGCCCTTGAGTCATGCGTGCCAGCGTTGCCAAGCGCGCGTCGGCCTCGTGACCGACGGCGCGCGGTTCGCCACCGCCAGGAGCGTGGCCAAAGCTGTCGCCGGCCGCCAGTCCGACTTCGCGCGGCTGATGGAACAACGGATGGTCCGGTGTAGCGACGCGGTAGGTGCCAAAGCTCCCGGCCGCGGTGTCCCACCAGCCGAGGCATTCCAGCCCGATCACCTTCCAGGCTGGGTAGCCGCACTCGCGCATCAGGCTGCCGCGACGCCCGTCGTGGCTGTACCACATTTCGCCGATCGGGGCGAACTTGGCGCCTCCGATCATCGGATCGAACTTCCGGCATTCCATTACGGTGGCGTCGTCGTCGAAGGCCACACGCCAGAACATCGTGTTGCCCGACAGGACGACCGCGCTTCCGCCGCCCGTCAGGAAGCGATCCACCCCCTCATAGGCCTCGATCGACCAGTATTCGCTGTGACCGTTGATCACTAGCACTTGATAGCCGTTAAATAGGTCCGGATCGCGATGCAGGTCAAGGTCCGTGACTACGTCGTAGTCGTATCCGTTCTTTTCGAGCCAGATGTGCGCGTGGCGTTCGGCACGCATGAGATGGCTGTAACCTACGCCGAGAGGGCTGTAGACCACACTGGGCGACGCGACCGGCCAGGGCATCCGCAAGCCGACCTGATAACTCGGCTGATCCGCGGCGTGATCTCGATAGCAGCAATAGGCTGGGGCTAGGGGGTGGCCGTTCTCGAAGCCGCTCGTGCCCCACAGTTGTTCGCCCGTGCGATCGACGGCGAACGGCGTGGCGCTGTAGGCCTGCCAAGTATTGCTGGAACAGAGTACGACGATCGGCGCCTGCGGACGCTGCCGTGCCTTCCGGACAACGAACGTCACGTCATACACCTGCGGCATTCCCTTGCGCTCGAAGTAAAAGCGACCGACATGGATGCCCGAGCGCGCGTCGAGGGGTACCGTCCATGAATGGCTCGTTGCCCAACGGCAATCGTACAGGTCGTCGGCCGCCAGTCGCAGCGCGTGACCGCGGCGTGGATCGGCGATCGGGTTGTAGTCGCCAAACCGCGGAACGGATGCGGCGTCAAAGCTTGGTCCACCGACCATCCAAGTGCCGCGATTGACGATTTGTCCCACTCGGTTGTATCGGCTGATGTCACGCACCTGCTGGCCGCGCTCCTCATCCAGCGGCCAGCAGGCCAAGAGCTTTTCGGCCGACGGAGCCTCGCGACCCTGCCCGCGATAGCGCAGGCCGACTTCTTCGGCGCCCAAAGCGCGGCCGTAGATGACCGGCATTGCCAGATCGCCATCGAGCAACAGATCGCCACGGCCGTCAATGGCAGCAGCGCCCAGCCGCAGCGCGGCACTTCCACCTTGCACGGGACCATGGTAGTCCCAAGTGCCCGCGAGCTGACCATTGACCCACAACGACTTTCGCATGCCGTCCCAAGTGCCGACCACGTGGGCCCATGTGCGTAGCGCGAGCTTCGGTCCGCGGTGGAGTTTGGCATCATCGAAGCGACCACCGTCGCCCAGGTAGAAAACGGCATGGCCTTGTTCATCGATTCCCAGGCCGAATCCCGCGGAGCCCTCTACGTCGAGTTGCGTGACCAGTCCCTGACGGGCATCGATTCGCCACGGGCGAACCCAGCATTCCAGCGATAGAGCAGTCAGAGGCTCATCGGCCGCGATCCCGTGGGCAATATGGACATACGAGCCGGGATGAATCGATTGCGTGGCCGCTGGCGAGGCCGCGAAGGCATGCAGTTGTTCGTCGGCCGCGGGGTTGGCCGGGTCGTGGCCCAGTCGGCAGATGACAAGTCGATAAGGTTCCGTGCTGCTTACGCGAAATTGCATCGTGTCTCCGGCGATCACGCTCCGTTCGGCGTACGCGTGCAAGCCGGGGTTGACGATCGCGCGGTGCGGGGGCAGTTCGGCCGACTCGGTACCGGCGGCCGTGGGAGTCGAGTCGCCGGTCCGCGCGGCCCAGTGTCCGATGCTCGTCGCCCCCAACATTCCGGCGGCGGAAACTTTCAAGAATTCGCGTCGCTCGTCACGGCTCATGGCGCATCTCCAGCGAAGGTCGCAGGGGCCGATATCACTCTTTACATGGGTCACCAGCACCACTTGGGATGTCATTCACAGGCTGGGCCAATGAAAGCAAACGGAAATTCTCCAATTGGACTGACCCCGATATCGGAGGAGGCTCGGAATGCCGCTTAGTATATCGGATGGGAATGTGGCTAGAACCTATCTTGCAGTAGATTCGGGCCTTGGCGCGCCAGTACGGCCCATCCTTGGAATCGGTGGCAGGATCGGGTGCCGTCGAACCCGCCATGATCGGCATCGGCGCGGCGCAGGTTGCTGAGTTCAAAAGATCGAGATAAAGGGATCAACCCATGTGGATTTTCACCAAACACGGGATCTTCAGTGCGGTTTGCGCTCGGCAAGGTGACGGGGAGCATGGCCAACCCGTCGATCCCGACCGCATCATGGTCCGAGCCCGAGTACGAAGCCATCTCGAAGCTTTGAAGGAGCGATTCCCCGAACTTTTCGGGGACTGCGAAATTCAAGAGTTTACCGGGACTGATTACGCCTATCGGCTATTCGGTCCCAAGTCCGCCTGGATGCAGATGCTGGCGGGACTGGCCGAGGAAACCGACTACGACAACTTCAAGTCGAAAGTCGCCCACCATCAGGGGCGGGCTGGAGTGGCCTATGAGCGTTCGCTGCACGAGGTCTGGTCGGTGATGCACAGGTTGCAAAAGTAAGGGTGGGGGACTTGGTAATCGACCGGGATTGGCATCGGGCGCTGAAGGATCCCGACTTCGAAGGCTGGAACACCGCGAGCCCCGGATTGCCGCGGCCACGCAAGTTGCGTGTGGCGGCGGCCCGGGAATGCGCGGCGACGGCCATGATGGAGGTCTGCGCGGACCCAGCGTTCCCATCTGGAAAGCTACCTGGCTGGACACGTCTCTCGACAAGCAGCGCGGCTCGCCGGTCGTCATGGCCGTGACGCTTGAACGGGACGAACAGCCATCCGTCAGATAGTATCGGGAATGCGAATCACCGTCTCGAGCACGGTACGAGCTTTGTCGTGACCCTGCCGCAATATGACGCCGGCGATTATTTGAGCTGACCGGAGGGCACGCCAGATCCGGAAAAGGGAAATCGGAGCGGGTGATGCGAAGCGGGGCGGTCAGCGGCTACCGAACTTGAACCCACAATCGCAGCCTTCCCGTCGCACGTGGATTTGGGCCGCGCATTTGGGGCACTTCTTGTTCCAGGACCGTTGCCGCGGTTTCTCCAATTTGACTTCCGCCCTTCTCGCGGCTCGAAGTCGAATCATCCGGGGTTCGTCAGCCTTTTGCATTGCACACTGAGGGTGAATGCCGCCGCGCGAATAGGTAGCTTTTCCACAAATCGGACAAATGTTCCGCACGAATTGTGGGATGATCGCGACCGGCTCGATAAAGGTCATGTTGCTCCGAAAGCTGAAGTGATCCAGTATGCACCGGCCGAACGCGCTGGCATCATCAACTTATCCTAGCAGATCAACAGGAGTTAAGAGGGGCAAATATCCACAAAGCCGCAAATATACGCGGACGTGAAGGCACAGATGAACACAGCGGGTGTGGTTGAGCTGCACGGACGATGGCCAGCGGAATTGGCCCCGGACCCTTCTTGGCTACGGCCAGATTCTTGGCATACTCATCGACTCGCTTGAATCACTCCTCCTTCGCATCACCGACAACCTGTTCGCGCAACGACTCATACAGACGCGCCGGGCCGAGCAGCACGTCCTGACGGCTACTCGGCGTTTTGTTAGATGACATAAGTTTAGACGCGTCGCCGCCCGAAGTGTTCGCCACCACAGGACTTGCGGCGACAAGTGCCGGCAAACGAACGTATTTCGGACCCGTATTCGGCTGAAGCGTAACCAGTTTTCTGTGGACAGTGATGGCGGAAGGTCGCCGCGGTACAATCGGCGTTATGACTGACGTCACGCAGATCTTATCGCAAATCGAGCATGGCGTCCCGGATGCCGCCGGCCAGCTTTTGCCGTTGGTCTACGACGAACTTCGCAAACTCGCTGCCTCCAAACTTGCGCAGGAGAAGCCCGGCCAAACGCTTCAGGCGACGGCGCTGGTCCACGAAGCGTACTTGCGGCTGGTCGGCAGCGAGCCGCCCCAACAGTGGGACAATCGGTGGCACTTCTTTGCCGCGGCCGCCGAGGTGATGCGGCGAATCACTCTCAATCGCGCCCGGGACACGAAGCGGCTGAAGCGAGGCGCGAAAAGAGCGAATCCAGTTGCTAGTCCGCAGATGGAATATACTGACACAAATGCCAATCGATCCTGCGGAAACCGTGTATTATCGCCGGGCACGCTTCTCCACCCGCCTTCCTCGTGCTCGCTTTTACGTCCGCGCACATTATTGGCTCGAAGAAAGAGAAGTGGGCTTATGGCGCGTCGGCCTGACGCGATTTGCAACTCGCATGCTCGGGGATCTTGTGGAGTACAGCTTTGATCGCCAGGCCGGCGATGGGGTCGAAGTCGGCCAGAACATTGGATGGATCGAGGGGTTTAAGGCCGTATCGGACATTTTTTGCGCCGTAACAGGGGAATTCGTGCGACCCAATCCGGCGCTTGAGCGCGACACAACACTCGTCGACAATGATCCGTATGATGCGGGCTGGCTATACGAGGTGCGCGGCGAACCGGAGCCTGACCGCCTTGACGTGAATGGCTACGTAAACTTGCTGGATGCAACCATCGATCGCATGCTCAGTCAGACTAACGAGGGAGGCGCAGCATGTCCTGTCCCCGGTACATCATGATCGGCGGATTCCTGGGCGCCGGAAAAACGACCGCCATGCTGCAGTTGGCCCAGCGGCTGACGTTTGCAGGGAAGCGCGTGGGGCTTATCACGAACGATCAGAGCATTGGGCTGGTCGACACGCAGATGCTTTCTGCGCGCGACCTCGCAGTCGAGGAGATCACGGGCGGATGTTTTTGCTGCCGGTTTAATTCCTTGGTCGAGGCGGCGGAAAGGCTCTCGTCCACTCATGCGCCGGAAGTGTTCTTAGCCGAGCCCGTTGGAAGCTGCACGGATTTGAAGGCCACCGTGGATTATCCGCTGCGCCGGCTGTACGGAGACGCGTACTCCGTGGCGCCGTACAGCGTGCTGGTTGATCCGATTCGCGCTGCACGCGTGTTGGGCCTGCGAATAGATAAGTCGTTTTCGGAAAAGGTTCTCTATATCTACGGCAAGCAACTGGAAGAGGCTGATCTCATTATCATCAACAAGATCGACCTCGTGAGCGACGACGAGCGCGTTGAACTCGAGCACGCCTTATCGCAGCGATTCCCCGGCGTTGGTATCCATGCAATCTCTGCGCGACACGGAACCGGAATCAGTGACTGGCTGGCGGCACTGGCGCGCGGAGTGGCCAAGACAACGGGTGCGATGAAGGTTGATTATGACCTATACGCAGAAGGAGAGGCGCTGCTTGGATGGCTTAATGCTCAATTTCAACTGGTGGCGGAAACCGATTTCGACGGCAATCGTTTCGTTGTCCAGCTAGCCACGCGGCTGAGTGCGGCGCTACAAGATGCCGCCATCGAAACGGCGCATCTCAAAATGACGCTCGTTCCGGACGAGGGCGGTGATCTGGCCGTCGTCAATTTGGTTCATAGCGGCCAGGAACCCGAACTTTCGCATAGCCTCGACGCCCCCCTGAGCAAAGGAGAATTGACGCTGAATCTGCGTGCTCAAGGACCACCGGAGGTGCTTCGCGAGTTGACGGAGCGAGTGTTTGCAATCCAGGCCGAGCAAAGTACACTTAGGGTTCAATTGAAACACCTGGAAAGTTTTCGTCCGGGGCGGCCGATTCCCACGCATCGGTTGGCGGGCGTATAGCCGTCGTCCCTTTTTCCCCGGCTGAGATTCGCCAACTGAGTAATGGATCGATGAGCGATATTCCGCGCATCTTGTATTGCCATTGCGCCTACGCCAAGGTGGTGCCGGACGACGTCAAGCATGAAGTGCTGCGACAACTGACGGCGTCGGAGGTGGCTTTCGATGCGGTCGCGGACCTTTGCGAGATGTCGGCGGCGCGCGATCCGGCGTTGGCTGGGCTGGCGGCCAACGGGCCTTTGCGCATCGCCGCGTGTTATCCGCGGGCAGTTAAGTGGTTGTTTCACGCCGCCGGATCGCCATTGCCGAAGGATGGAGTGACTGTAGCGAACATGCGGACTGAAACCGCTGAAGAGGTTTTGGTGCAACTCGGTGTGGCGGAGTCCGCGGAGGCGAGCCGATAATGGTCACGATCTCCGCGCGGCCGCGAATCATTCTGTACGAGGGGGCAAGCAGCGAGCCGCTCGACGGCGAAATCCGCTTCGAGCTCATCCGCCAACTGCTGGGAATGGGCTACCAAATCACGCGCGTGCGCGGGAGTGGACGCATCGCACAGCACGGCCGGCAGCATCAACTCGTCCTTGGACGATTCGCTGAGTTGTCGTCAAGTTTGGAAGTTGCCGGCGACACCGGCGTAACCGTTCGCGCGATCGATAATCTCGACGCGGAGCAAATCGTCGAGTTGGTCGAATCGGCCGTGGCGGAGCTCGCGGCGCCGGCGCGGCCAGCCTGGAAGCCGTGGTTTCCGGTGATTGATTACGACCGCTGCACCAATTGCATGCAGTGCCTGAGCTTCTGCCTGTTCGACGTGTACGGTGTGTCGGCAGACGCCAAGATTCAAGTGCGGAATCAATCGAACTGCAAGACCGATTGCCCTGCCTGTTCGCGCGTCTGTCCGGAAGTGGCGATCCTATTCCCGAAGTACAAGGCGGGGCCAATCAACGGCGCGGAGATCGATGCCGAGGACTTGCGCCGCGAGGCGATGAAGGTCGATATCTCGGCTCTGTTGGGCGGCGACATTTACTCCATGCTTCGCGATCGCAGTGCGAAGGCGAAATCGCGGTTCTCCAAGGAGCGTGACGATGAGCGCGCTCTAAAGGAGCGGCAGCGATGCCTCGCAAAGCTGCAGGAGCAGATGGACATTCCTCTCGAGGTGCTCGCCACGCTCCCCACGGCGACGGAGATTCAGAGGAAAGCCGAGGAGGCCCGCGCTCGGGCCGCTCAGGCCCTGCAAGCGGCGGCCGACCATTCCCATCCTCACGGCGATTTGTGACCGAACAATGCGCGCGAGACTACTTCCATGATCAGCCGACTTGCTTGGCGAATGGTGAAGCACTCCGAGCCACGGTTATTGTGGAAGTTGGCTTACAACTTCGGCTACAAGGGCATGCGCTCGGTGCAGCTTTACAAGCGCCGGTTAAAGCAGGGAGTTCACTTTCCGCCGTTTCTGTTCATCTCGATAATCAATAGCTGTCAGCTTCGCTGCCAAGGCTGCTGGGTCGACGTCGAGTCGCCCAGGCAAATGATCAGCCTGGAGGATATGAATCGACTGATCAATGACGCCAAGCAGCACGGCAACAGCTACTTCGGGATTTTGGGGGGCGAGCCTTTCCTGCATCCGCAGCTATTCGAGATTCTCGAGGCGCATCCTGACTGCTATTTCCAGATCTTCACGAACGGGCAGTTGATCACCGAAGAAGTTGCGGAGCGCCTGCGGCGCGTCGGCAATGCGACGCCCCTAGTGAGCATCGAAGGCACCGAGCTGGTGAGCGACACACGCCGCGGTCGCTTAAACGTCCTCAGCAAGACGATGGTGGGGCTGGAGAACTGCCTTAAGGCGCGATTGATCACCGGCGTCGCCACGAGCGTGTGCCGATCGAACCTCGAGGATTTGGTCAACGAATCGTGGCTGCGGCGACTGATCGACATGGGCGTGATGTACGCGTGGTTCCATACCTACCGGCCGGTCGGCCCGCATGCCGCACCCGAGCTGGCGCTCAGCCCCGACGAGATCGTTCGCGTACGGCGCTTCATGGTGGCAATGCGGAAGCAGCTGCCCATTGCGATTGTCGACGCCTATTGGGACGATCAAGGCGAGGCCCTGTGCCCAATGGCCACGGGGGTGAGCCATCACATCGGCCCCTCGGGGCACGTGGAGCCGTGCCCGATCATTCAATTCGCCACCGAATCAATCCGCGATCACGAGAGCATTTATGAGACCATGACCAAGTCGAGCTTCCTGAAGGATTTTCGCGAGACGGCGGCCCGGACGACTCGGGGCTGCATCGTGCTCGAGCGGCCGGACCTCGTCAGAGAGCTCGTCGCCAGGCACGGAGCCCGCGACACGACGCAGCGCGGCACAGCGTTACTTGAACTCGATTCGATGCAACCGCGCACGAGTCAGCACTTACCGGGTCAAGAGGTGCCGGAGGAGCATTGGGCGTATCGATTTGCCAAGAAGCACTGGTTCTTTGGTTTTGGGGCCTACACCTAGGAGATTCACTGATGCAGCTACCCGTCGTGACACTGCCTCGCCCCGTGCCGCTTCAGCGCTACCGCCGCGCTCAAGCGAACATACCGGATGCGATCGAAGAACGGGAGCACATCAAACGATTCCTGCAGGATTATGTCGCCGAAACGCAGCCCACGCCACCGTTGTCGTTCGAGGAGTTGCGGCAACACGCCGACGCCTTCATCGAGCGGCTGGAACTGGACCCTAATTTCCGTGACTTTGTCGGCGTGCTGTTGAATAACGAAGTATGGCGCGAGGCGTTGGCGGCGGTCCCCTTCGAACGGCGGCTGCTGTTGTTGCCGAAATGCCTGCGGATCGAGGACCGCTGCCCCGCTCCGTTTGATGAGTTCGGTCTGCTGTGCAAGCAGTGCGGGCTGTGCTCGATCCAGGATCTGCAAAACGAGGCGGAGCGGCTGGGGTACGCCGTGCTCGTGGCCGAAGGTTCGGCGCTTGTCATGGCGATGATCCAGACGGGCAAAATCGAGGCCATTGTGGGCGTGAGCTGCCTGTCAGTGCTGGAAAAGGCTTTTCCATTTATGGAGGCCGCTGCAATTCCCGGAATTGCGATCCCTTTGTTGCAGGACGATTGTAAGGATACGACGGTCGACCTGGATTGGATTTGGGACGTCATTCATCTCGCGAGCGAAGATCGCACGTCTCGGTTGGACTTGGACGCCGTGCGACAAGAGGTGAGCAGTTGGTTTTCGTGCGATGCACTTGATCGTGCGCTCGGACTGGCGGACGGCGAGACGGATCGGCTGGCGCGAAGCTGGTTGGCGCAGGAAGGAAAGCGTTGGCGTCCTTTCCTCAGCGTCTGCGTTTATAAGGCGCTGCAGGGCGATCCGGAGGCGCCGGTGCCAGAGGAATTCCGGCGTGCTGCGATCGCCGTGGAGTGTTTCCACAAGGCGTCGCTGGTGCATGACGACATCGAAGATGACGATGCCCAGCGGTATGGCAAAGACGCATTGCACACACGCTACGGCACGCCCGTCGCACTCAATATCGGCGACCTTCTTTTGGGCGAAGGATACCGGCTGCTTGCCGATAGTCACGAGTCGCCAGAGCGGCGCGCGGCGATGCTGAGCGCGGCCGCCGCGGGACATCGTCTGCTCTGTCTGGGTCAAGGGGCCGAGCTGCTTTGGGCCCGTTCGCCGCGGCCGCTCGGTTCGCTCGAGGTGCTGGAGATCTTTCGCCGCAAGACGGCACCGGCCTTCAACGTGGCACTGCAAATTGGAGCTGCGTACGCAGGCCAGGGCGGACAACTGGCCGACGTGCTTAAACGGTACAGCGACGCCTTGGGAATCGCCTATCAGATTCAGGACGATCTCGACGACCTATCGGGCGAGAGCGATCCGGATGATTTGACCGCGCTTCGCCCGTCGCTGCCGCTGGCGCTGGCCCATGAGCGTGCGCAGGGAGATGCGCGCAAGCTGCTGGACGCCGTGTGGCGCCGCACGGCAACGGACTGCGAGCGCGAGCAGGTACGACAGGTGCTAAAGGAGCTCGATATCGAGGCCCGTTGCCGCATGTTGCTTGAGTCGTATAAGGAGGAAGCGATTCGCGCGTTGGCCGATTTGGAGAACGCCAGCCTGAAGGGATTGTTGCGCCGGGTGATCGGCAAGATTTTCAAAATTCAACTTCAAGGCTGGTGCAGTGAGTTTGAGGCTCGAAATGCTCCAGGTCGCCCGTCTGGCGCCAAAGCTGTTGGGTGATTCGACCGAGTTGGTCGCTGGCTTCCTGCGCGGCCAGATGAATGACGACGGCGGTTTTGGCGGTCGAGACGGAATGAGCGATCTCTATTACACTGTGTTTGGTCTGGAGGGTCTACTTGCGCTCCAGGCGGATTTGCCGGCCAGCCGCTCAGCAGCCTATCTCCGCAGCTTCCGTGACGGGGCGGAGCTGGATTTCGTGCATCTGACCTGTCTGGCCCGCTGCTGGTCCGCGATGCCATCGCCGCTGCGCGACGAGGCGCCGCGCGCAGCGCTGCTCGGCCGCTTGGAGGAGTTTCGCAGTCGCGATGGCGGTTACGATGCGGAGCCGGCAGCAGGATACGGAACGGTTTACGGTTGCTTCCTGGTGCTCGGAGCTTATCAGGATCTGCGCGGCGAAATGCCTAATGCGGAGCGAATGCTCGAATGCATCCAGTCGCTGCGCGCCGCTGACGGGAGCTATGCCAATCACCATGGTGCGCCGGTGGGATTGACGCCGGCGACCGCTGCGGCCGCGACGCTATTGAGGAACCTTGGTCAACCGGTGGATCGCTGCGTGGCCGAGTGGTTGCTGGCCCGCTGTCACGAACAGGGCGGTTTCCTGGCGGTGCCGGATGCTCCCATGCCCGACTTGCTGTCGACCGCCACGGCACTACACGCGCTGAGTGGACTCCACGTCGAACTAAAGAAGAATCAAGAGCCATGCCTCGACTTTATCGACTCGCTTTGGAACAGCCGTGGCGGTTTTCATGGCCACTGGGAAGATGACGAGCTGGACTGCGAGTACACGTACTACGGCCTTCTTGCGCTGGGACACTTGAGCTTGTAGCTATGCAAATCGATTCAGCGATTATCGATCGCATGCTCCGCAATGCGCAGAAGCGGCTCTTTGCGCAGCGCGCTCCGAATGGGGGCTGGGAAGGCGAACTATCGTCCAGTGCGCTGGCGACTGCGACTGCGATTTTCGCGTTGCGCACCGTGGATCAGAACGGCGCTGGCCGGCATCAAGAAGCAGTCCAGCGTGGACTGGCATGGCTCGCCGCAGTGCAGAACGACGACGGCGGCTGGGGCGATACGCCCGCAAGCCGCAGCAATATCAGCACCACGGCCTTGGCATGGGGGGCGTTTGTCTATGTCGATCGCGACTGCAAGGGGAGTCCATCGCGCGAACGTGCCGAGCCTTGGTTGCGGCAAGCGGCCGGCTCCCTGGCCCCTGAGCGACTGTCCGAGGCGATTGTCAATCGCTATGGCAAGGACCGGACGTTCTCCGTGCCGATTCTGAGCATGCTCGCGTTGGCCGGATGTTTGGGAAACGAGCGGAGGAGTTGGCGGCTCGTGCCACAATTGCCGTTCGAACTGGCTGCCTGCCCGCACAACTGGTTCAAGTGGCTGCGGCTGCCCGTAGTAAGCTACGCACTGCCTGCACTGATCGGGCTAGGCTACCTTCGACACCGGCGGATGTCCAGCCGCAATCCAGCCACTTCGGCAGTGCGGAACCTGGTCGCGCGGCGGGTGCTGCGAAAATTGGAAATGATTCAGCCCACAAGCGGCGGCTTTCTCGAAGCGACGCCACTGACGAGCTTTGTCGTGATGAGCCTCGCTAGTAGCGGTGAAGCAAGTAATCGCATTGTCGATCGGGGCGTCGAGTTCTTACTGCGATCGCAACGTGGCGACGGAAGTTGGCCCGTCGACACCAACCTCGCCACGTGGGTGACGACCCTGGCAGTGAACGCGCTCAGATCTGGCGGCGACGCACTTGAGGGACTCGGTGAGCCCGAGTGCAACCGCATACTCACATGGCTGCTCCATCAGCAATATCAGTCCGAACATCCCTATACGCATGCCGCGCCGGGCGGATGGGCCTGGACCGATCTGCCTGGCGGTGTGCCCGATGCCGACGACACTGCCGGCGCGCTGCTGGCCTTGCACGTTTTAGCCGATGCGCAGGAAACGACTCAGACCGCCGCCAAGGGGGTTGCATGGCTAGTCGATTTGCAGAATCGAGATGGCGGCATCCCAACGTTCTGCCCCGGTTGGGGCCGGCTTCCGTTTGATCGAAGCAGCCCGGATATTACGGCTCATGCTGTGCGGGCTCTCTCTGTGTGGCGGATGAAACTAAACTCCGATTTACAGCGGCGCTGCGACAAAGCGATTTTCCGCATGCTGCGGTATCTGGTGGCCGCGCAACGTAGCGATGGGGCATGGTCGCCGCTGTGGTTCGGCAATCAACATTCTCCTGCGAAAGAAAACTTGACTTACGGCACCAGCCGCGTCCTGCGGGCTGCGGAGGCTGTGCCTGCACAAGTCGACGAACCACAGTGGCGTGCCGCGGTCGAGCGCGGTTGCCGTTGGATCCTGGAAGCCCAAAACCAAGATGGTGGCTGGGGCGGCGATCTTAACACGCCGTCCTCCGTTGAGGAAACATCGCTATCGCTCGAAGCGCTCAGTAGTATGGTATCGTGTGAAAGGGCGGGCGGTCGTTCGCCGCGAAGTACGAATCAGAAGAACGTCGCCGGCATTGGTGAGGAGATATGGGAACGTGCGCTGCACCGTGGAGCGGCCTGGCTTTGCGAAGCGACAGATCAGGGACGGAGCTTCAAGTCGTCGCCGATAGGTTTGTATTTCGCAAAGCTCTGGTACGATGAAAAGCTCTATCCGCTGATCTTTTCGGTTGCGGCACTTCGTCGGTTAAAAATCGCGCTTCACGAAAACCAAGATAACACACCGGCTAGTGGGGTTCCGCTTGTCGTTTCAGTGGCAAACACTGGCAATGCCCTCCCGTGAAAGCATGAGTTCTGCACCGCTGTATTTAGACTACAACGCCACGACGCCGGTCGATCCGCGCGTCGCCAAGCTGATGATGCGCATCTTTCAATCGGAAGTGGGCAACGCCGGAAGCTCTTCGCACGAATATGGCCTGCGAGCCAAGCGGCACGTGGAACATGCTCGCCGACAGGTTGCCCGCGTTGTGGACGCACGCCGCCACGAAGTTATCTTTACTAGTGGAGCTACCGAGGCCAATAACTTGGCCTTGTTGGGATTGGCAGCGTATGGCGAGCAGACCGGGCGGCGACATCTCGTCAGCACCCAGATCGAGCACAAAGCAGTGCTCGAACCGCTTGCGGAGCTAGCGCGCCGCGGCTTTGAAGTGACGCACGTGCAACCCACGACAGGCGGCTGGGTGGAGGCCAGCGCCGTCGCCGATGCGGTGCGCGACGACACTCTGCTCGTCTCGGTGATGCACGCCAACAACGAGACTGGCATCCTCCAGCCAATCGAGGAGTTAGCCGATTTGCTGCGGGGACGTGCTGTCTTTTTCCATGTGGATGCGGCCCAAGGATTCGGCAAGAACCTGGCTCCACTTCGCCACCAGCGGATCGACTTGATCAGCGTCAGCGGTCACAAGATTTTCGGACCGCAGGGAATCGGCGCATTGATTGCGCGACGGCGGAATCGAAAACTGCCGCCATTGAAGCCTCTATGTTTTGGCGGCGGCCAGGAGTTTGGCCTGCGCCCCGGAACGCTACCCGTCGCCCTCATCGCGGGATTCGGCCTGGCGGCCGAGCTCGCCATCAAAGAAGCTGACGAGCGTCGCCGAAGCTGCGCAGCGTTCCGTCAAGAATTGCTTTCAACACTTCGCCCGCTCCGGGCCGTTATTCATGGCGATGCAGGCCGGTCGCTGCCTCACGTCGTGAATCTTTCATTTCCCGGGCTCGACGCCGATCAAGCCATCGATGCGCTATCACCCATCTTGGCGGCTTCCGATGGAGCAGCTTGCACGTCGATTTGCAGCACCGCAAGTCATGTATTAGCTGCGATGGGATTGCCGCTCGAGAACGTCGAAGGCGGCATTCGGCTTTCTTGGGGTTATCTGACTATAAGGCCGGATTGGCTTCAATTCGGGGAATCCCTTCACAGCAAATTAGGCCGCATTGAAAACAATATGGCACCCACATGAGTAGGCCAGCCGCGCACAACTCTCGACTCTAATCTATAAACTTCTGACGAGCAAATTCGCTTTCCGAGGGGGCTGGCACTTGAATGAATAGTCTGCATCTACGACACGGTCGGAGTGTGTCATTAAACCACCGTTTTTTGACACGAGCGGCGGTTCTCGACGATTGAAGGGTTGGACCGCCCACTACGGGGGTTGCGACGCGATAGCGGGCGGGACGAGGCAAGAGTCGCTGTGGGCTGCACGGCAACGGTTCTAAATGCGTAACCATTTTGCCGGGCTCGACTCCGAAACGTCCCCGTCCGGCCGGCAATCGCGTATAACGTGAGTAGTGCACCGGCGGCCGATAATGGAGGGATTCGATAATGTCGAC
>JBBDYG010000027.1:37441-44806 GCA_040901765.1 Pirellulales bacterium | reverse complement strand
AACCAGCCCTCACGCTCGTCGCCTAGAAAACGACACTTGTTCAACGGGCTGCTAATGGGCACCGATCGCGCGGGACGGGATGCGTTTGCTAGCGTGCTCAAGTCTGCGGGATTGCCGACAACGATACGATATTCACTGGGGGCGGATATTGCCGCGGCGTGCGGGCAGTTGGTGAGAAGGGAGAATCGGGAGACTTCGAGGCACCGCTTTGCTACCCAGTAATTCTAGGTCATATCGACGCGTAACCGCTGCACATTAAAAACTGGGTGGCGAGATGGTAACCGTTCACGGGGTGGAAAACCTGCAAAACAAGGTGTTTTTTTATGGTTCGATTGTCGCGCGAATGAATTGGCAGACAAGCGGTACTATTTTTGGGCATATGCGCAAGATTATTTTTTGTGGAGGTCGTAAACCAGCGGGGGAACTGCTCTTCCGTTTTTCTCCAACCCCATCTATGCCCGACCCGTGAACGGTTACGGCGAGATGATATCAACTCTGCCTCAAGCGCTCGTCGCACCTTAGTAGTTGTACCATCGCAAAGTATTTGCAATTCAAGGTGAACATTGTTGAAGCCGTTTTCCCAAAACCACCTTGCTAGGTTCTTGTTATCAGAATGCTCAAGATGCTTTCCTATCCTCTTCCGAAGGTTTGATCCCTCGCCAACGTACAGAGTTTCAGTGAGCCCGTAAAAGATATAGAGCCCTTGCTGACCAGGCACATCGTCAACTCGTAGGCCGTCAAGTGACCCGAGCGCTACGCTCGTTGGTCGCGCAACTCGTGACAGTAACTCAGGGCGCAGAGACCGCGCCTTTCGGAGATTAAGCGCCGCCCAACGATACTCTAGAGAAGAGAACCCCGGAGCGATGTCGAAAGCAATTCGATCGAATTCTAATGCAAAAACCGGATCGCAGATAATAAGGTCAAGTGTTGTTGAATCTCGTTTTTCGAGATATCGCACTGCGATTTCGCTTGCGTGGCGATAGCTTTCGTTGTTCTTGAATGATGTTCTTACTGGCCGAGGAAGCCCTTTGAGTAGTCCAGCTTTTCTCAAATTCAGGAGACGAAGATTCAAATCTACGATGGCGGTCGAAGCCCCACGCGCCCTGCATTGCTGAATGAATTCCGAATTCAACAATGGATCGGCGATGATACGGTCAACCGAGAAGGCGCCATTAGTATCAGCAAATACTTGGAAGACGATTTGCCTATCGTCAATCATACATTCCTATAGTCCAGCAAGAGGAAAATTGAATTGAGGTTGATGTCGGCGAACAAGAGCCAATTTTAATCCGCCTTGATAGTCCTCACTTGGCAAGTCCCCTGGGAAGATAAACGATAAATACCGAATACTCTTCCGGAGTGTATTGCATGACAAATGCTGAAGCAATCTCTTTCCAAGATCACGCGATTGATCAACGAATAAGTGCGTTTTGTCGACGGTCAATAGCGAATAGATACCGGGACGCCCGATGTAACGCTCTAGGTCGCAGCGATCCAATAGCAAAGTCCGCTGGAATTCCCTAGTGCGATATACGTATTGATACTTGTTCATTTCAGTTACCAAATCGCAACTCGCCTTCCGTAAGTGCAGTGCAGCCCAGCGGTAGTCGACTGGATTATAGCCTGGAGCGAAACGATATGCTGTGCGGTCAAACACTTGCGACTTGTCTTCGTCGCAAATAATTTCGTCAAGGGACACATCACCAAATCTATCGCTAGTAAGTCTCCATGCGATTTCTGCGGCAAATGCATATGGTTCCATTTGTTCTGATGACAGCTTAACTCTCTTAGGTTTGCCACGCTTTGGAAACTTCGTCGACTTTCGCAATCGCAGCAACTCGCGATTCCAATCAAGCGGTCTACCAATGAGTCCTGCTTCGCGGCAGGCGATATGAAAGGCAGTCTGCAGGTCTGGGTTTGCGAGCAGCCAGTCGATTGAGTACCCATCATGTGCCGCAAAAAAGGCTTCGATGATTGCTTGCCTCAGCACCTCGCGAAGCTGTGGCTTTGCGATATGAGAGAGATGTTCCGATCGAGCAATAGCAATTCCGGTTCCGATCCGAGGATCGGTTGAACACTCGAGTCTCTGCGCTTTGGCTGGTTCATCGACTACGCCAGAATTGCATACCGGCAGCATCGGGTGATCTTGAAGTCGCCGGCCGTTAGCTGTAGAGGGTGCGCTCTCGATGGCATCCATGGGACCGTCGAGCGTATCACCGTTCTTTACGCTTGCCAATCGCTCGGTAGAGTATTTGACGTAGTCGCTGGAAAGCTCGAAGCCGAGCCAACGACGGCCAAGTTTCTTGGCCGAAGCGAGTGTCGTGCCGCTGCCAGTGAATGGGTCAAGAACCACTTCTCCGGGGTTGCTACTGACTCGGATAATTCGCCCCAGCAATTGTTCCGGCATCTGGCAGCCGTGGAAACCTTGCCGTTCTTTGAAAGTGCCAGCGACGCGAGCGAAGTACCACGTGCTGTCCATTGATTGAAAACCTTCAGGCAAATCTTGCGGTCGCAAGATCCACGTATCGTCGGGCAGTCGTCCGGTGGGGTTCGCTCTCTTATCACCGTATACCAAGGCACGGGCAGAAGGCACTCGCACGAATGGATCCTCGGCATTGAACGTGAACCGCTTGGGGTCTTTTACAAAGTGAAACAGATGCGCGTGCGAGCGAGAAAATTTCCGCGTACAGTTGACCCCAAATGTGTAATACCACACGACCCAACTGCGGGTAGTAAAACCCAGTTCTCGCTCGGCGGCCACCTTCAGGTCGGCCGCGTACTCGTCACCGATCGCGAGCCAGAAAGTACCGTCCTCTTTGAGGACACGGTGGGTTTCGCCCATCCACTCCTTGCACCAAGCGAGGTAGTCGTCGTCGCTATGGCGGTCGTGATACTCGTCGTACTCGTAACCAATGTTGAACGGTGGATCGGCGAAAACGAGATCGACCGTGCCGGATTCCAACTGAGAGAAGAGGGACAGGCAATCGCCGGCGTGGATCGTATTTGGCGAAAGTGGTAAAGCGGCTGTTGTCATAGGTGGGTTGGATTAACGTATGGTACGGTAGAAACATTTAGCTTAGCGCCCTAAGCGAATGATCGCAAGCGTTGTACTTTTTGCCCGCCTCGCTTAGAATCCATGCATGTTTGCTTTGCTGGGCGATGCAGACATTGCGAACTCTGGTGCCAAATAATCCATCTCGTCATGAAATTCGCTATCTGCAACGAAACCTTCGGTACGCAGCCGTTTGCCGACGCGTTTTCCACAGCTAGCCGGCTTGGCTACACCGGTATTGAAATCGCCCCCTTTACGCTTCAAGCCGAGGGCATCGCGATTGACGTGCGTGAAGTGAGCGCGGATCGTCGCCGAGAGGTGCGCCAGCAAGCTTCCGATGCAGGGCTGGAGATTGTCGGGCTTCACTGGCTATTGGCGAAAACGACGGGTTTCTATCTGACCAGCTCCGATGCGCCTGTGCGACAGCGGACCGCAGAGTACTTCAAAGCGCTCGCGCAGCTCTGCGGCGACCTGGGCGGCACGCTGATGGTCCTCGGTTCGCCGCTACAGCGAAACCTGCTGCCGGGTGTGAGTTACGTCGACGCGGAACAATATGCCGCCGAGGTACTGCGGGCCGCGATGCCCGCTTGCGCAGACACCGGAGTGACGATTGCGGTGGAACCGCTTGGCCCCACCGAGGGAGATTTTCTTCTTACGGCCGAAGCGGGAATTCGACTCGCGAAGCTCGTCGATTCGCCGAGCTGCAAACTGCATCTCGACGTGAAGGCCATGGCGAGTGAAGCGAAGCCGATTCCGGACATCATTCGCGACAGCCGCGAATGGATGGTCCACTTTCACGCGAACGACCCGAACAAACTCGGTCCCGGCATGGGCGACGTGGACTTCGGCCCGATCTTCGCGGCGCTCAGAGGAATCAACTATGACGGCTGGGTGAGCGTCGAGGTGTTTATTTACGAGCCAAGCCCGGAAGAGATCGCCCGGCGGAGCATGGAGTACATGCGAAAGATGGATGCATAAAGCAACCATGAGGGCTAGTTTAGGTCGCTGACTTGAATTGCTTCGACAAATACTTTCCGATCGGCCTCGTCGAATCGGAAGTATGCGACAAGTGGAGCGACGACGAATACTCGCAGGCCGTCCGGAAACTCGGTTCCCTTGAGGTGCGCATCGACCTTGAGTTCTGAATCAATACGGTCTGATGCTTTCGCGATTCCTTGCCGATCCGTCGAATCGCACCAGATGGTGACAAGTTCGTTCTCCACATCGCGTCGCCATAACACGGTGTATCGAATCATACCGCCTCAAGTCGGTTCAGGCACTCTCTTATCTCTTGGTACGTGACGTATTCACCCGGTTCCTGCATCCGACGCTTGATCTCGCCCCATCGCTCAGCGGAGATACCAGGTTGTGCCGCGATCTCCGGATCGACAGGCGCGATTTGCCCAAGCGCCTTTCCATGTGAATCGACGATTACAACGGGCGTTGACGACTCCGTAATCGCAAATGCCTCGACGTCGTTAACAGCAATTTGAATCATGTCAATACTCCGGCAATGAAATGCAAAGCCATTGCTATTATAGCGCGCTGCAATTTTTGTGCAAACACAGCAGTACGTCGAAGATGAGTGCGATTAAGCGCTCGAAGCTCGGAGCTCCGCCAGATGCTGCGCCGTCCCGACCAACCGGTCCCAATTCGCTTCGATATACTCGGGCGGCCCCCCGATTTGCGCCACGTATTGAGCGACCATCTCAGTGGGAACCATCTCGATCGCGTCCCAAGGGCAGACTTTGAGATCGTACGGATTGCTCTTCTTGCCCGGGATGTGAACGCACACCTCGCAGCCCACGCAACGCTCAAGGTCGATCTCGCACCACTGCTGAACGCCCTTCACGATGCCGCGATCAATTGTCAACAGATTGATGCAATCGACCGGGCAAACTTCCAGGCACGATTCGCACCCGGTGCAGTTGTCGGCGTTGATGACGGCCAGCTCCTTGGGAACCTTCTTGCGTGGACCTTGCTTGGCCATTGGGGTAATGCTCGAGTATTTCAGCCGCGGCACCACGTGCCGCAAGGCGGAGGTGGGGCCAACGAAGGGAGTTTGTGAAATCTATCACAATCTTAGCCTGTGGCCATGACTGAGCCAAGAGGATCGGGGCAATATTCGCATTCGTGACAACGACCTCGAATCGCGGAGTGGGGAGAGATATGATTGAGTAATGAAGGTCCGAGCTATGATCCGAATTTTGCAGGATGACGGCTGGTATCGTGTGCCAGCAAAAGGCGGCCATCGACAGCGCGCCGTCAAACGTGGGCGCGTTACCGTCTCAGGCAAAATGAGCCACGATCTTGCGCCCGGTACTTTGAACAGCATTCTTAAGCGGTCGGGCCTGAAAACCGAGGACTAACCATGCGCTACGCCGTAGTTGTTGAACGCGCGAACTCAAATTACGCAGCATACGTTCCAGATCTGCCCGGATGCGTCGCCACGGGAGACACTGCGGACGAGGCCGAACGCCTACTGCGCGAAGCGATTGAAGTCCATTTGGCAGGGATGCGCGAAGACGGGCTGGATGTGCCGGAGGCGTCCAGTCGTGTTGGATATCTGGATGTGACAGCTTGAAATGAAACGTGGCATGAACACTTCGATTAAAGCAAAAGCCCGTTTTCAACGCGCTTTTGTGCCCACAACCGCACTTGCGAAACACGTGGAGTGCGACGCCGCGACGATGCATGTGACCTTTTCAGATGGTCGTATTTTAAGTGTGCCTTTGAATTGGTTTCCGCTTCTGCGTGACGCCACACCTGAGCAACGTGCAAACTATGAAATTAGCGGCGGAGGAGTAAGTCTCCACTGGCCAGATGTGGATGAAGACTTATCGATTGCAGGGTTGATGGCGGGCGTCGATCACAATGCCAGCTAATTCAATTGTGCCGCCAATAAGGGATATTGGCCCGGCACCATCTCCCCACTCACCAAATCCTCAAACGTCTGCCGCTTCCGCACTAAATTGACCTTGCCTTGCTCGATGAGTACCTCGGCCGCTAGCGGCTTTGAGTTGTAGTTGCTTCCCATCACGTAGCCGTAGGCACCGGCGTAGCCGATCACCAGAAAATCTCCGACACTTGCCTCCGGAAGTTCACGGGTCGCAACGTAACCCCCTTCTTCCTGCGTGAAGATATCGCCCGACTCGCACAGCGGGCCGCCGACGACCACGGGTTGAAGTGGCCGAGGTCGGAGGCTACTCGGTTCACTCGGGGCGGGGCAAATCGCCATTGGGTGATACGCACCGTATAGAATCGGTCGCGCGAGATTGTTGAATCCCGCGTCAACTAAGTAAAAACAGTTCTGCCCCATTTTCTTTACGGCGCGAATTTCCGTCAGCAAGTAACCGCTTTCGGCGACGAGGTACCGGCCAGGCTCGATTTCAAGACTCACAGGGTGGCGGAATTGCTCGGCAAGCCGTCGGCGCGTGGCGTCCCATAGCTTGAAATAAGCTCCCATATCGGCGGGTGGCTCGTCCTCTTGGTAGGAGATCGGCAAACCACCGCCGGCGCTGATGGAATTCACGCTCGGACCCACCTCGATTGCGATGCGCTCAAGCGCCTCGCACACCTGGCCGAGATGCTGCATATCGCTGCCAGAGCCGATGTGCATGTGAATGCCCGTGATCGACAGGTTGTATTTCGCGGCCCGCCGAACACATTGGCCAATTTGCTCATGCCAAATGCCGTGCTTCGACTGCTCGCCGCCCGTGTTCGTCTTCTGGCTATGGCCATGGCCGAAGCCCGGATTGATCCGTAGCGTAATTCCACGGCCCGGCGCACGCTCGCCGTACTGGTCGATCATGTCGGGCGAACCGCAGTTGACCGGGATGTCGTGTTTCAGCACCACGTCGAGCGAGTCGCGATCGAAGATGTCTGCCGTGTAGACGATCTCCGGCGGAAGATTAAATCCGGGCTGATAACCCACAGCGATTGCCCGTTGCACTTCGCCAGCGCTGACTGCATCCACGAGCACTCCGTGCCTCCGCATCAGGTCCAGAATCGCCAAATTGGAGCACGCTTTTTGGGCATAACGGATCACGTCAAACGCCCGCAGCTCGCTAATGCGCCGAATAATCGGCGCCGAGTCGTAAACATAGACCGGCGTACCGAACTCTTTGGCCAGTTCCAAGATCGAATGGCCGGCGATTTCGTGAAGCGTGGTGGGAAGCGGCATGAAGGATTTAATTCTGGGGTGGGCGGGTTAGCGTCGACCGATCGCTCGAACTTGCTGCACCGATCTGAATTGCAAGCGTAACGCGCCTCAGGACAACGAAAAAGGCGGCGGCGTTCGTTCCGAACGCCGC
>JBBDYG010000027.1:0-37431 GCA_040901765.1 Pirellulales bacterium | reverse complement strand
CCCCCCCCCCCCCCCCCCGCCGAGATTGTTTTCAGTCTGGGCTGGCTTAGAACTCGCTTTGCTGAGCATAGCCAACACCGGCGCCGATCGCCTTGATCACGCCCTCTTCAGCCTCAAACCGATATTTCAGGCCATTGGGTATGAGGTCGGCTTCGATTCGGATGTGATCGAGTCCCTCGCTGTTGGTTTCGAGCATGTCGGCCATCATCTGCACTTGTGGGGCCTGTTCTTCATCGACGAACGCGGCGGCCACCTTCATGATCGCGCCCACCGAGACGGACATAACCGCGGGTTTCACTTCCTTGCCGCCCTGGGCTTTGGAATCGTCGAGAACCTTTTTCACTGCGGCCATGTAGTCTTTTCCCACTGCCAGGATTGCAGTGTCGGCCCCTAAACCTACGGCCACATTCAATTGTTCGCCGAACATTTGCCGGGCCTCTTCCTCATCGGCCGGAATCGGAACGTCCACAGTATGGAAGCTCAGGCCGCCATAGCTCTCGGCGTTCCACTTAACTCCGGGAAAGTCGGGTTCCTGCTCGGCCAACGACATGACCTTTTTCAGGCCGCTTTCAATTTTGTCCGTCTCCACGACATGCCCGCCCGCGACGAGGGTAAAGGAATCGGGGGCGATGTGAAGCACCGCTCCGGCGTCCGTTTTGCCCGTCAGGATCGTCGCTTCCACGGCCGACATGAAGTCATCAATTGCCGAATTCATGGTGTCCTTGGCCTCCTGATTGGGAAGCTCGCTCTCTTCTTCGATGGCCTTTGCCGCCTGCAAGCGGAAGGTTTTCATCATGGCCTTCATCTGCTCGGCCTGCTCTTCGATCATCTCCGACGGCACTTGCTGAGCAATTAGCAGCGTGGCTGCCGCGTCGGGCTGTATAAATCCGGCGAAGTTTGTTTTTGAGCCGCTAGCGGCGGTCAGTTGCCGGGCCGTCTTCGTATCCGGCACGGCCGTCAGAGCGAACTCGATAGACGTCTTTTTCTCGTCCGGCGAGACGGCCCAGCCCACCGTCAGTTCATCGATCTCCTCGATCATCTGAACGATGTTCTCGAGCTGCGTTTCCGTCATCTCCCGACGGGCATCAAATTCTTCGTCCGATTCGTCCGGCAGGCGTTGCAGACCCTGCTCCATGCCTTGCCGCATCTGTTGGATCGCTATCTGGCGGTACATCTCTGGCACATTCCGCACTTTCACATGCGCCCCGACTGTGTACTGCTCTACCAGAGGTTTCAGAAGCGCCATCGGGTCGGTCGGCGCGGAGGCTAGCGCCTCCGCCGATTGGCTCAAGAACGCCCAGTCACCCACCTGCTTGACGAATAGCGAGCGATCCTCCATTGCCAATTCTTGGACGCCATCCCCGGCGTCTTCGGCCATCACGCCGAAACCCACGGCAAGCTCCAACAGTTCATCCAAACTTGTCACCGGCAAGCAGCCGACGGGGACGAATTGCATGCCATCGGTCTGAAGCACCATTCCCCACGGCCGTGTCTTGTCCACGCCCACCAGTCCTTTGTTCTGCGTGAACAGATTAAGCATCCCTTCGATGGTTTGTGCGGCTTCGGGCTGGCCCACCAGTCCGCCGAAGTAACCCACGTTTTCCATCACGTTGTCGTAACCGGAGAGGGCCACCACCGCGATGGTTTTAAGCTCGCCGGGAGCGTCCGATTTATCCTCCTGAGCGCGCAACGAAGTCGGGGTAATCGTCAGTCCAACGGCTAGGGCCAGTAGGAGCGCAGTTCGAAAACGGTGCAAGAATTGGGTCACGTGTCGATCTCCAAGGAAAAAGTAAATGTCGCGTGCATTGGCGGATAAACCGTGCTTGAGCCAACGTTGTTCAACTTTGGCACCCGGCGTCCACCTATTCGCTGACCATAACGAAAAATTGTAGGGCGGCTATAGTATCGCGGCTCGCTCACGACGAGCGCATTGGTCCGCCTGACAAGATACCCGGCGACTAAGTTGCCGGTTTTAACAAAGATTGCGCATTTTCATCGCCCACGGCAAGGGCGGGCGACCGCTCTGCGAACGACAGAAAGCTCGCCGGGCCGCCGTTTGATCGCCTCAAGACTTCAAACTCCCACCCCCTACCGCTCGCGGTAGGTTATCCGACCCTTGGTCAAATCGTAGGGTGAAAGCTCGACTCGGACCTTGTCGCCGGGAACAATACGGATGAAGTTTTTGCGCATCCTTCCCGCAACATGGGCGGTGACGACGTGGCCGCCTTCAATTTCCACGCGAAACCGCGTGTTGGCCAGGGCTTGGGTTACGACTCCCTCCACTTCGAGGGCTTCCTCTTTTTGCTTTGCCATAGGCTGACTCGCTGTGCGAACGTACCGTCAATTGCCGGCGTGACTAAAGAAATAGCTGGAACTTCCACAAATACTACCATCCCGACCAGCCCGCAGTCCAGTGATTCAAGCGCCCCGCTAGGGCGATTCTTCCAATTCCACGGATTATTCCGCCGGCCGGCGATTTTCAGGACGTTCATCTCCGCGAACGGTCCAATTTGCGATACGATTAACTATCTGTGAGCACCAGCCAATACTCCAACGAGCCTGAATCCCGCCCAGCCATGTCCACCGTGGATCCGGACGAAGTCCAGCGCGCCAAGCGGGAAATCCAAGGGATTGTCCAGCAGATTGCCGACCTTGCGCAATCCAACACCGAATCGGACCGGTTTTACGATGAGTACCTGAACAAGGTCGTGGCGGCCTTGGCGGCGGTTGGAGGAGCCGTTTGGACCACATCGGACGCCGGGATTGTTTCGCTCACCTACCAAATCAACCTGCGGGCAACCGGACTGATCGAGAATCCGATCGGCCAAGCCCAGCATGGCCGCTTGCTGCAATCCGTGCTGACCAGTTCCGAAGGCGCGCTCGTACAGCCTCATTCGGGCTTCGGCGGGGGAACCGACGCGGACGATGAGCATGCGCCGGCGAATCCCACCGACTACCTGCTGGTTTTAGCTCCGCTGTGCAACGATCAAGGCCCGCAGGGCGTGATCGAGGTGTTTCAGCGGCCCGGCTCGTCGTCAAAAGTTCAGCGCGGTTATCTGCAATTCCTGCTCCAGACGTGCGAACTGGCGGGGCTTTATCTTCGCAACTCGCGGTTGCGTTATCTCTCGCAGAAGCAAACGCTGTGGGAACAGCTCGAAACCTTTACCCGCACGGCACACGAAAAGCTCGACGTGCGCCAGACGGCCTACACCGTCGCCAACGAGGGTCGGCGGCTGATTGGTTGCGACCGCGTTACCGTCGCCGTTCAGCGCGGCAGCCGAGTGATCATCGAGTCCATCAGCGGCCAAGACACCTTCGACAAACGCTCGAATGTAGCGACGCTGCTCACGAAGCTGGCAAGGGCGGTGACTCGCACCGGCGAGGACGTCTGGTATTCGGGCGACACGGTGGACATGGCCCCGCAGGTGGAGAAAGCGCTCGAAGCCTACGTCGATGAATCGCATACCAAGTCGATGGCCATTTTGCCGCTGGTGCCGCCGGCGGAAGCAGAAGAGGCGCCCACGCCCGGCGAAAAGGTACGACCACAGCGTGTGTTGGGGGCGCTGATCGTCGAGCAGATGGTCGATAGCCAAGAGCCGGAAGGCTTCCGACAGCGAATCGATGTGGTACGCACGCACAGCGCCACGGCGCTTGCCAACGCTTTGGAGCACGAGAGCCTGTTTCTCATGCCATTGTGGAAGGCGCTGGGCAAAGCGACGTGGCTGGTACGCGGTCGCACGCTTCCCAAGACGTTGGCCGTCATAGCATTGATTCTGGGCTTGGTGGCCGCGGCAGTTCTCGTCCCCGCCGATTTCACGCTCGAAGGGCGTGGTCGCTTGCGTCCCGAAGTACTTCGTAACGTCTTCGCCGGAATCGATGGCGACGTAGACGAAGTGTTGGTCAAAGACGATCAGCACGTTGCCGCCGGCGATGTGGTGGTTCGTTTGCAGAGCACGGTCATCGGCCAGGAAATCGAAGCCCTAAGAGGGCAGAAGGCCGCGGCCCTCGGGGAGATCAACGCCATCAACAGCGATTTATTCGATCGCCGCCGGCTGACCCCTGCGGAGGAGCAACAGAAAGAAGCCCGCATTGGCCAACTTCGGTCGGACCTTGTGAGCATCGATGCGCAAATGCAACTGCAGGAAGTGAACAAGAAAAAGCTGGAAGTCCGCAGTCCGATCGCGGGCCGCGTGATTACTTGGAAAGTCGATGAGAGTCTGCTCGATCGCCCTGTCGGAAAAGAGCAAATCCTGATGGAAATTGCCAACACCGACAGCCCCTGGTTGCTGGAAGTGATGATGCCCGAGGCGCGAATGGGCCACATTGCCGAGGCGGCGGCCGAATCCGAGGAGCCACTCAAAGTCGAGTTCATTCTAGCGACCCATCCCGGAGAGCCGTTCATTGGCCGCGTGATCGAGCAGGGGAGCACGGCGGAGGTTCGCGGCGATCAGGGCAATACGGTCAAGCTCCGCGTGGCGTTTGACGACCAACATCGCTTGCGCGAGCTTTTTGCCGGCAATCCGAAAGTCGGAGCCGAGGCCATTGCGAAGGTCCACTGCGGCACCGCTTCGATCGGCTACGTTTATTTGCATGATCTGATCGATTTCGTCCGCGCCAAAATTCTATTTCGATTCTAACTACGCTACCACCGACCGCCTGGTTAGATGAGCCTTCTCGCCTCTCGAAACACACATGAAACTTAATCAAACTCTGCTTAGCATTGTTCTGCTGGTCTCATGCGGCGCTGCTCGCGCGCAAACTGGTCCCGCGGTCAATCCGGTGATCGAGCGATGCAAGGTCATGCTGGTGGACGACAACGACATTGAGATACCAGCCAGTGAAAACGGTGTGCTCACGTATTTAGGTGTGAAAGAAGGCGTTCAGGTGACCGAAGGGGCCGAGATCGCCAAAATCGACGACCGTCAAGCGATAATCGCCCGCGCGGCAGCCAAGTACGGCCTGCGTGCCGCGAATCAACGAGCGACGGTCGATGTCGAAGTTCGGCACTCCAAAGCCGCGGCAGCGGTTGCCAAGGCCAACTACGAAGACTATGTGGAGGCCAATTCTGGAAAGATTGAGAACGTCGTCTCACAGAACGAAGTTCGCGGCGCCAAGCTCGAGTGGGATCGAGCGGAACTGGCAATCGAAAAAGCCCAGCACGACATGAGCCTCGCCGTGATGGACTATTGGACGAAGAAGGCCGAACTTGATGCGGCGGACTTAGGTCTCGAACTGCGCACCGTGCGGTCACCCTTTAACGGCCAAGTGGCGGAGGTCTACCGGCACCAGAACGAGTGGGTCACTGCGGGTGATCCCATCTTGCGAGTGATCCGGCTCGACACGCTATATGTGGACGGGGTGGTTTACATCGACGAATACAATCCGCGAGATATCCAGGGTTGCGAAGTTTCGGTCGAAGTGCCCGCGGGACGCGGCGAAGTCGTGCATGTGCCGGGCCGAATTGTCTATGTAAATCCAGAGTTGCGGTATGGCGAGCGCCAACAGTTCGTGGTCCGGGCGGAAATCACCAACCGCTCGGAAAACGGCCAGTGGCTCGTGTACCCCGGCCAGCAAGCGACCATGACGATCCGCCTCGGCACCGCCACACCGGCGGTTAGCTCGCGAGATAAATGAGTTAAAAGTTTAGCCACGGATGGACACGGATTGAACACGGATGAAATAGCGATTAGCTCTCGGCCCTCAGCAGACAGACGGCTGACGGCTGACAGCTAATGGCTAATAGCGATTCATTCCGTGTTCAATCCGTGTTTCATCCGTGGCTAAGCTAACTCCGCCTTACTTCTGCCTTCTCACATCCGACATCTCACATTCTTTGTGGCTACTCTTGCGGAAAGTCTGGTTTCTAGTAGCTCGCGGAAGCTGCCAATCCGGGTGCGGCCGGATCTCAAGGCCCGGCGGCAGCGGTATCAGGGCCGCCAATACTGGGTGGTCAAAGATCCGGTAGCGCTGCAGTACTTTCGCTTTGAGGAAGAAGAGTTCGCCATCATGCAGATGCTCGACGGCGAATCGAGCTTGGAAGAAATCGCCGAGCGATTCGCGGCCGAGTTTCCACCGCAGACGATCCGCACCGAAGAGCTGCAACAATTTATCGGCATGTTGCACCGCAGCGGACTGGTGCTGACCGACGCGGCAGGGCAAGGCGTTCAGCTTCGCAAGCGCCGCGATGAAAAGAAGTTCAAAGAGCGTGTAGCGCTCTTGGGCAACATCCTGTCGATCCGCTTTAAGGGCTTTGACCCCGATCGCGTTCTTAACTTCCTGTTACCCTATACATGGTGGTTTTTCACCCGCCCGGCACTGGTGTTCTTTTCGTTGATGGGAACGGCGGCACTGACGCTGCTGCTGGTGCAATTCGACGTATTCCACTCGCGGCTGCCGTCGTTCCAGACGTTTTTCTCGGCACAAAACTGGTTGCTCCTGGGGGGCACCCTCGCAATCACCAAAGTCATTCATGAGTTCGGCCACGGACTGTCGTGCAAACGGTTTGGCGGCGAATGCCATGAAATGGGTGTCATGCTGCTCGTGCTCACGCCTTGCCTCTACTGCAACGTCTCCGACTCGTGGATGTTGCCTAATCGTTGGCATCGCGCGGCGATCGGCGCCGCGGGAATGTACGTCGAGTTGGTGCTGGCGTCGATCTGCACTTTCATTTGGTGGTTCACCGAACCGGGGCTGCTGAACTACATTTGCCTCAACGTAATGTTCGTCAGCTCCGTCAGTACGATTCTGTTTAACGCCAACCCCCTGCTGCGGTACGACGGCTACTACATCCTGAGCGACATCCTGGAAATCCCCAATCTGCGGCAGAAGGCAAGCTCGATCCTTAACCGCAAACTCGGCAAGTGGTTTCTCGGGCTTGAAGAACCGGAAGACCCTTTTCTGCCGAAACGGCACCAAGGGTTGTTCGCGCTCTACACCGTTGCGGCTGCGATTTACCGCTGGGTCGTGGTATTCTCGATTCTGTTCTTTCTCAACAAAGTATTCGAGCCGTACGGATTAAAGATTCTTGGGCAGTTGATCGCCCTGGGTGCGATTTATGGACTACTGATCGCGCCCCTAGTCAAAGTGTTTAAATTCTTTCGCGTCCCTGGGAGATTGAGCAAAGTGAAGCGATTGCGAATGTATACGACGATCGGGCTTCTGGCAGCGGCGGTGGCGGCCGTGCTGCTCATTCCGCTCCCCGCCACGGTGATCTGTAGTCTGGAGGTGCAGCCACACGACGCCGACTCGGTCTATGTGAAGGTTCCCGGCACGCTCGAGTGGTCCATTGAATCGGGCACCAAAGTGCAGCCGAATGACGAGCTGGCGCGGCTGGAAAACATTGATATTCAACTTGCGATTCGCAAGCTCGAAGGGCAAATCGCCGTTTATCGGGAACAGGTCGCCGGACTTCGGGTCGTGAGCCTCAGCGACGACCGGGCCGCGGCTCGGATGGCGGAGATTGAAGAAGAAATCGCCGCCGCCCAAGGGCAGCTTGCCGAACAGCGCCGCGATGCAGAACGGTTAACAATCGTCGCCCCACGGGCCGGCACCGTGATTCCCGCCACCTTGACTGAGGACCGTACATCGAGCGAGCAGGAACTTAAGACGTGGACAGGAACGCCACTCGATCGCGAAAACATCGGAGCGGTACTTGAGAAGGGAACCAAGCTATGCCAAATCGGCGATCCCACGGACCTGGAGGCCCGACTGGCGATCGACCAAGCGAACGTAGAGCTGGTGCATGAAGGACAGGATGTTGAGGTGATGCTCAATCAGTCGGCCGACTATGTTTATTTGAGTCACATCGAAAAAAAATCGGACGAGGCGATGAAAGCCAGCCCGCAACGGCTCAGCAGCCAGTCAGGCGGCGACATTCCCACAATGGCCGACGGCTCCGAAGCCCCCCGGCCGCTCACTCCCCATTTCGATGCCCTGGTGCCGCTGCCGCGAGATGATGGCCGGGGCATCCTACGGGTGGGACTGGTAGGTCGGGCCAAGATCCACATCGCCCCGCGCACGATTGGCGAACGGTTATGGACGTACATCTTGCGGACCTTCAACTTCGAGTTGTGAGTGTATGAATCCGATCGAAAAGCGACTTCTTCGAGCGTGGAAGGAAAAGCGGGGAATGCGCCTCTCGGCGGAAGAAGTCGAGTTGCTCATGCAGCGCGGGCTAAAGTACCTGAATGCTGAATCTCAAGGGGGCATCCCGGCTGCCGTCCACCCGCTTAGCGCACCTGATCCTCCGCAAATTGATAGCTCGACTGCGCAGCCTCTTCCCAGCGACCATCGCGGGCCTGGGCGATGATCGATTGGAACGATGCGAGTTCCGACTGGGTCAAGTTCCCCGTTTGATGCGTCTGCGCCACTTTCTGTTCGACTTTGTCGAGCCGTTGCGGGTTCTGCGACGAGCAAGCCGTATAGAGTGCCCGCACGAGGTTGAGGCTCTCGGCGCTAGTGACCTCCGGGTACTGCAATCTCGTGAGCCACCATACTCCGCCGATTAATAGGGCGAGCAGGATGGCGGAGACTCCCGCCCAAACGGCCAATGGCTTACCGCGAGTATACTGTTGCGATGTTCGGTTCATGAACTTACTCCTCAATCACTTCGTTGCCGTTGATGCTGCACAGCGCGGCCCAAGCATCAATTTGAATCATCGGCTCAATCATTCGCACGCTGCCATCGCCCAGCAGCACGTAAGCGCCGTAGGTGTACGGCGAATACATCTGGCAAACGTGACAAGTGGGGAAATTTGGTGGATGGATGACATCGAGCTCACCCGCCGCGGGGCCGCTATGGGCCAACACCAAAGTCGCCGCGCTATCGCAAGTCGAGAATGGATGACGACCGGGGTCGGTCGGACACACGGTGGCTCCGGGCACGACGCCGACCCAGGTCTTCTCGCTGATGATCGCGTGCTCGCCCAAAAACACGGTCTTGCTTAGACCATCGGTGATCTGCTTGAAATGAACTCGCGAGTTGCGGTAGAACGGTCCGTTGGCGATCTTCGCATGGTCGCCGATGGCATAGCCCCACGGCTCATCGTGGCCTACGTTCGCCACGAAGTGCGTGCGGCCGAATTGCGCCAGTTTTTCGCCACCGCTACCGGTCACTGTCATTGGCCCCGTTACCTCTGGCGCTGCTGGATTCAAGAACACAGGCAACGTCGTTGTCACCAATCCAGCGTTGGCGGCATCCCAGCAGGGCAGATCGAACCGCAATCGGTCGGCAAGAGTTTGCTCTTCCAAGTACGGTAACAGCAGCGCTCCCCATGCCCAGCCGGGTGGTCCGTCCCAAGTGTCCGGGTCGCGTTCGGGATGGTTGAAGTCGCCAATGTACGCCGCGGGGAGTCGCCCCCAGCGCGTCGTGATGGGCTTGCATTGCCAAGCCCAACTGCTTGAGGTGGTTCTGGCACTGAGTGCGGGCCGCCGCTTCGCGGGCCATCTGCACCGCCGGCAGGAGCAGGGCGACCAGGATTCCCACGATGGCGATGACCACCAAAAGTTCGACTAATGTGAAACCGCGACATTTCATGACAGCCTCCCGTGTGTTTGAGCGATCAAAATAATTTTTGATTAGTCAAAAATACCGGTGGCCGGGGCGATTGTCAACCATCTTTTTTGCCGCCGGGGTTGACCCGACTTCGCGCCAGCCGTCAGACTCAGGATGTATGCTGGACTTTGAGGGGTACTTGGCGAAATTACTGATATAGAAGCAATCGCTTCGGCAAGTCCGTCCGAGCCCTGGGTCGGCTCCGTAAGGTTTACGGCGCCGGCCGATGGCGAAAACTTAAGGGAACTGCCACAGTACGGCTTCCGGACGGAGTGGTGACCCGCGCGGAACTGCATTGGTACGAGGCTCATGGACTCGGCAAACGGGAATTGAAGATCAAACGAATACTCAGTGACTAGCATGGTTTCACTTGCAAACAACCGACGCTTTGTGCTGTGCCTCGAAAACTCGGGCTACGAGGCATCGCTGGACGTGCGGAAGGTGTACGTGTGCCTGCTGGATGCGGAGGCGGAGAACCACGGCATGCCCCGCGTGATCGACGAAACCGGCGAAGACTATCTGTTTCCGGCTGGTCGATTTGCCGCGGTCGAACTTCCGAAAGAGGCCGAGGCGGTAATGCAGGCGTCGTGACTGACGGCGTCGCATCGGGCCAAGCTGCTAGCATTCCCGGCGCTCTAGGTTCACGAGCGCATTTTCGGTAGTATCCGCTTCTCTTGCGCCGATATCTGCCTCGCCGGAGTCTGGTCCCATGTCTCGCCGCACGCGGCTTAAGCCGCTCGATTTGGACGACGAGGTTGCGAAGTCTGGTTTGCGACTCCGGCCCCGATGGCGGCGGCGCTTGGTCGTGACATCGCTGCTGCTGGTCGCCCTTGTCGCTCTCGCGCCGACGATCATTTGCGTCACTCCGCTTTGGCGGGTGGTCGCCGGTCGCCTCGTGCCCGCGGAGGCAGGGAAGCTCGATATCGCAAAGCTCTCGCTCGGCTGGGTGACGCCAATCGACATTCACGGCCTGACGCTCAGCGAGCCGACAGGCGAAAAGGTGCTTGAAATCGAGCGGTTGCAAATCTCGCGGTCGCTGGTGGACTTGATGCTCGCCAGCCGCAGTCTGGGCACGATTCGCGTTGACCGGCCGCGGCTGCATGTCGCCGTGCGATCGGACGGCAGCAACGTGGAAGACCTCGCCGCTCGGCTGGCGAAAGCGCTGGAGGAAAAATTCCCGCGAGATGACCCCGACACGGAGCGCCCCACGCGATTTCGTTTGGAGCTGATCGATGGCGTTGTGGAAACGACCGACGTTGCCACCGGCAACAAGTGGCTCGTAAGTGGCGTGAATATCACGCTCGACCGCTCCGCCGCGGAAGTTGCAGTGATCGAGTGTACGGCATCCGGGCACATCGGGCCTCCAACCGTGGCTGGTGCCGCCACTGTGCCCCTCGGCCCTGAGCAGCCCGGCTCGTTTCAGGTGGCCTTGGAACCTGTAGACGATCATCGTCAACAAGTGCGGCTGCGCACCGCGGCATTGCCGCTGGCGGCCATCGAGCCGTGGTGCCGCCGATTTGACGCCGCGCTGCAAGTCGCTGGTTCGCTCACCGGCGAAGGCTCCGCGACGTGGACACCGCCGACGATCGGAAAACCGGCGGACGATCAGCCACAACCGAACCTCGTGCAGCAAATTCGCGCGGCCCAGTGGAGCACCAGTGGTCGCTTTGTGGCCGACGACGTCTCGGTTTCCGCCGCGGCGCTCGCCGGCGATCGCGTCACGCTGACGAGCGTCGAACTCCCGTGGCGACTGGCCAGTCATGACGGTTCCCTCATCATCGATGAATTGCAAATCCGCACTCCGATTGGCTTGGTTTTCGCACAAGGCACGATCAGTCGCGAGGAATTGCAAACTTTTGCGGCGACGGATTTCTTACAACTCAAGAACTTCGAACTGCAGTCGAGTATGGATCTTGCCGGCGTGGCAACGATGCTGCCGCAACTGCTGCAAGTCCGCGCGGACACGGCGATTACTTCGGGGCGTGCGGCACTGACCCTGCGAAGCCAATTGGAGGGGCAAACCCATGTCCTCACCGGCGACCTGCAGGCGGCCGATCTCGTGGCCACCCGCGGCGGCGCTGCGGTCCGTTGGAACCAGCCGATCCACGCCAGCTTTGTACTCCGCGATCCGGCCGAGCGGTTTGAACTCGAATCGCTCCGCTGCGATTCGGAGTTCTTGCAGCTCGACTCCTCCGGCAATGCAGGCGGCTTGCGCGGAAAGCTTGGCTTCGATCTCGGCCGATTGTTCCAGCAACTTGGCGAATTCATCGATCTCGACGCGTGGACATTAGCTGGCACCGGTGCGGCGGACTTCAATTGGGGCAGCACGGCTCCCGGCCAATTCACTGCCACGCTCAATGGCGATCTAACGAAAGTACAAGTCGCGCACGCCGGTCGCGACATTCTTCGCGAGCCGAGTCTCCGTCTCGAAGGGACGGCGATCGGCGACTGCACCGCGGAAAGTCCCTGGCCGACGCGGCTCGCCAGCGGCGAATTCACACTCCGTACCGATTCGGACCAATTACAAGCTTCGCTGGTGGCACCGGTGGATCTGACCGTTGCGAACTGGAGTTGCCCGATCAATGCGAGCCTCTCGGGAAACGTGGCGAACTGGTTGTTGCGTATGCAACCTTGGATCGACAGCAGCCAGTGGACTGTCGAAGGCACGATCGCGGCGCAGCTCGGCGCCGATGTTGGCCCAGTCGGCGTCCGCGTGAGCCAGAGCGAAGTGAAACTTACGAATCTCCGAGCCAGTTCACCTGAGTGGTTGATCGTCGAACCGCGGATCGAATTATTGGGTTCGGGAAGTTGTGATCGCTCGAGCGGTTTGATCGAAGTGCCCGACGCGCAGTTCGTCAGCAGCACGATTTCCGGCCGCGTGGCCGAATTGCGTTGGCCGACCGGCGCATCGACCGCGGCCGCCGCCGCGGGCAACGTGGCGCTGCGGGCCGATTTGGCGCGGCTCTCCGCGTGGCGGACCAAAGCACAAAACCCCGGCTCATGGAGCCTCGCCGGCCGTGTGATCGGCAGTGCTCGTATCCAACGCGACGGATCGCGCGTGGTCGCCGACCTCGATCTCACCGGAGATAACCTCCAACTACAGGACCTCGCCCCCGCGGCAGGGGCGCCGCCGCGCGTCGTCTGGCAGGAACCGAAGATTACCGTCGCCGGTCATGCGGCCTACGACCCGACAACCGATCGACTCGGGCTTGAAAATCTTCAAGTCACATCGAACATGTTGCGGCTGGCAACGACCGGCGCGGTTGAGGAGTTCTCCACCATCGGCCGCGCGCAGCTTGTTTCATCCGTCGATTACGACCTGGCCCAAATCACTCCGTTGCTCGCCCCCTTCGTCGGTCGAGGTGTGGCACTCACAGGTCGGCATCAGGGCCGGCTCGAACTCCGCGGCCAACTATCAGACCCTTCGCTTGCGACTTCGCGGCACTGGTCGCAGCGCTGGCAGGGCCGCTTCGACCTTCCCTGGACCGGCGCAACGCTATACGGACTGAATGTCGGACCCGGCAAACTCGTTGGAGTGCTGATCGAAGGGGTCGCCACGTTCACGCCGATCGACGCCCCCGTTGGCGAGGGCCGCCTGCAAGCGTCGCCGCTGCTGCGGCTCGATCCACCGCCCGCGCTCGCCACGCTTGCACCAGGGCAAGTGATCACGAATGTCCGCATCACGCCAGAGGTCAGCGACACGCTGCTCAAGTACATCGCTCCCGCGCTGGCCGACGCGACGCGCAGCGAAGGGCTGTTCTCGCTGAAGCTTGACCAAACATCCGTGCCGCTCGGCGACGCGGCGCGGGCCGACATCGCGGGTGAACTGCACATCCATTCGGCCCAAGTGCAACCGGGGCCGATGGTCACGCAGTGGACGCAGATCGCGCGGGAAGTCGAGTCGCTCGCCAAGAGCGGCGATCCCTCGGGGCTGCTCAATCGCTCGCCGACGACACTCGTGTCGATCACCGATCGCCGCGTAAAATTTCGTCTGGTCGACGGTCGCGTTCACTCGGAAGGATTCGCATTTGAAGTTGGCGACGTGATCGTTCGCTCGCGCGGCTCGGTGGGACTCGACGAGACGCTCGAACTGATGCTCAACTTACCCCTGCAAGACCGCTGGCTGGAAGGCCGGCCGCTCCTCGTGGGTCTGCGTGGCCAGTCGCTGCAAATTCCGGTCGTTGGCACGTTCAAGCGCCCGCAGATTGACCGCAGCGCGCTGGCGGGACTCACCCGCCAAATGCTGCAAGGCGCCGCCCAGCAAGCGGTCGGCAACGAGATCAACCGTGCCCTGGAAGGCCTGTTCAAACCTCGGCAATCCACGTCGCCCCCGTAGGTCAGGCTTTGCCTGACATGCCCGTGATTTCAGGCTTTCGTTCCTGAGGAGTCACGGATCGGGTCTGCCTCGGGGAGCATCAGCTTTGCCACGTGTCGGCGCAAAACCCCTGTTTTTGTAGAGGATTGCCACATTGCCACGTCCAGCGGGGGTGGCCACGCTGGTGGCAAAGCTGGCCAGGGAGGGTCGCGGCAAGCGGCAAACGGCAGATTTTTCTGAACCCCCTTGGAGGTTCTCCGCTCCACTCCCCTCGTGGCGGGAGTTTGATTCGTCAGGCGGAGCCTGACCTACGGGCGCTCAGAGACTGCCCAGCCACTCGATGTGCTTGGCATAAGGGCTTTTCGCCAGCGCGTTGACGAACCGCTTGTCGGCGGTGATGAGTTTCACTTTCTGCTGGATCGCCAAGGCCAAATAGAGCGAGTCGTAGACGGTGCGGCCGGTATCGATGGCGATTTCAAGAGCTTCGGAAGCCAGTTCGAGGCAGGAAACAATTCTCAATGGCAGGAATGCAACTTCCTTTAGAAGTTGCTGGGCTTCGTTCGCCTCCATTTCGCCCCTCCGATGGCGCTTCCACAATGCATTGGCGAACTCGGCGTCGATGATATCCGGCGCGTACAGGTTGGCTGTGACGGCCAGCAACTCCTTGGCAACATCGGTGTAGTCTTCCCGTAGATGAGCGGCTCCAATCACGCTGGCATCGACGACGCACGTTTTCATCGTTCACGGTCCTCGCGGATTAGATCCGCGGTTGGTGTCATCTTGCGTCCTTTGAAGTGTTCCTGCCAGCGACCAATCATCTCCCTGATCTCCTCCGGCCCCATGCCGGCCGCTTGCTCTAGCGCTAGCTTGGCTTCGCTCTGCAGCGAACGGCCGTTATGTTTCGCGCGGGCCTTGAGGCGTTTGACGGTTTGGGCGTCGAGATTACGGACGAGGATGTCGGGCATCGTGGACCTCCGGCAGTCGGGCGGTGATATCATAATGATATCATCCAATTCAATTGCTGTCAAAAGCAAGCTGGTAGTCGAATCAGCCGCCCAGCCGGGCAAACAACTGCAATGCAATCGCCCAGCAGGCCATCCCTGTCCCCATGCCGAAGAGGGATAGCACACTCGCCCAATGCCCCCAGTCACGTCGAATGAGAAAAAGTCGGTCGGTTGCCATGGCAATCAAGGCGGTTACGGCGAGGACGGTTAGAACGATCCCACTAAGCATGCTCACTGCTGTAAATGCCGGATCGATAGACGGTAAGTACGAGTAAAACGCCCACAAGAGTGCCATTGTCACCATGCAGGCCAATAGCAGGCCGAGCAAGAAATATACCGTTCGCCAACTTGGTGTATCAGGCTTTCTCATGGCCAAAAGGAAGAAAACTACGGTCCAAACGGCGAACAATAGAGGGAGGATATAGTCGTCGGACCACCTGCGCCAGTCGTTGCCGAAGAACTCAGCCATCCGTCCAAAGAAAGTCGTCGGTACGGCGAATGTTGCGATTGCTAGAGCGATCCAGTGTCCAGGTTGTGAAGGAAATCGAAAACCTTTCCGCTGGCCGAGAAGGCCGATGATGCAAACCGTGATTGCGAGCGTTTCGACAATCTTCATGCCAATATGCTCAGCGGCGACATAAGCGCGGTCACCGGAAGCATGTAATTGTCCATCATCAAACTCATGTCGGCTCATGGTAAACCAGACAGCCGCTACCACCGTCCACAACAAGAAATGATGAACCCGCAGCGGTGGGAACTCTACCGTGCGCTGCAAGCCATCTACCGCGAGTGTTTCGTCTCGGTCCATTGGAAAATGTGATTCACTCCGCGTCGCGATGCACCGCCGCGGGCGAGAATGCCGGCAGGCAAACGGCGACGTACTCCGCGCCGTTGGGATCGGGTGTGCTGTAGCGGACCCATTCGCCGGGTTCGGTGACGAGTGCCTGGCCTGCGCGGACTTCGAGATTGCCGCCTTCGTGATCGACGTGCAGCGTGCCGCGCACGACGAGGGTGAACTCATGAAACTCGGGCCGTTGGCCCGGTTCGATCCAGCCGCCGGGCGAGACCATGCGGGCGATGCTCAGCGCTTCGTGGCCGGTGTTCACGCGGCCGATGAACTCCTCAATCCGCTTCGGTTTGTTGCCGGCGGCCTGGATAACGGTCGGCTGTTCGATGAGTTGCGGCATGGGCAAGTCTACCTGAAGGAGTAGTGGCTCAAAGCTTGCAGTATGTCCGTGCTAGTGCGGCATAGCGATGCTGCCATTCCCACCAGGGACGCGTTCATAGCTAACGCGGTCCAACGAAGCTCGGCTGGCGGCGTGCTCGATGGTCATGCTCACGAGCGCGCCGGTGCCATCGAGGTCGATGTAAATATCCTCGGAAATCTCACGCGTTTCGACAGGTGGAGCGGCGGAGAACTCCAGCAGAGCCGTGTCTGTATCTTCAAAGTATTTGATGTTCATTCCTCAAACCCGCGGTCGAAAAAGGCATTGTGAACCGTCTGACCATCTTCCAACAGGATAACTCGCAGCACTCGGTCGTCAAATTCCGCGATGCAGGCCCAACGGCGAATTCGTCCATCCGATTGAGTTTCTTCGCGTATCGGATGCTGAATCGCCTGCTCGATCCAGGCATCGAGGATCATAGCTCGATCCGACCGTTGGCGAACGAAGTCGAAATATCGGGTCGTCGGAAACGACATTTCGGCCTTGGGGTAAGAACGGCAAGTCCACAACGCGAACGGAGTAACCGGACAACAGCCGCGTCAAATCATAACATAATCGAGCCTGCCTGCGTGACGTGGCGGCCTGGGGCCGATATACTTCAGTGACGCCCGCGGGTGCCTTCCGAGGGGAGTAAACATTCACAATTGTCTGGAGCATCGCCATGGACAAGCTCTTAAGTCAGGTACGACGCGCTCGCCAGCGGCTCGTGCTGGAGCAATTCCTGTCGCGGCTCGTGGGGTGCCTGTTCGGCACGCTCTTGGTGGCGGCGGTGGCGATTGCCGTGCCGAAGGTGATTGTACTCGAAAACCTTCCCGCATGGTGGGCCAACGCTTGGCTGGGCAGCGCAGCCGCGGCTGGTGTGATCGCGGCGGGTGTGTGGACTCTCGCCGCGCGGCGGACTTCGCTCGATGCGGCGATGGAGATCGATCGTCGATTCGAGCTGCGCGAGCGCGTTGCCAGCAGTCTGTCGCTTGACGCCGACGACCGCGAGAGCGAGGCAGGCCAAGCCCTTGTGAGCGATGCGGTCCGAGCGATTAGTCGCATCGAAGTGCGCGACAAGTTCGGCATTGGCATTGACCGCCGCGCGTGGTTGCCGCTGGTGCCGGCGACGTTGGCGTTTTGTCTGGCCTCGTTTGTCGGCAATCGTGAGGCCAACAGCAACGTGCCCGCGCAGCAGACGCAGATCGTCGCGAAGCAAGTGAAGAAATCGGCGGAAGAGCTGCGCAAGAAGATCGCCGAGCGGGCGAAGGAAGCGGAAAAGAAAGACCTCAAGGACGCCACGCACCTGCTCAAGGAAATCGAAAAGGGCACGAAAGATCTCGCGAACAAGGCAAGCGTCGATCAAAAGGATGCGGCCGTAAAGCTCAACGACCTGGCGAAGCAGCTCGAACAACGCCGATCGCAACTCGGCAGCCGCGAGACGCTCGAAAAGCAACTCGGCAACAAGGACTTCGGCAAAGGCCCGGGCGAGAAGCTGGCCGAGGCGATGAAGCAAGGCGATTGGCAGAAAGCCCAGCAAGAGCTTGAGAAGCTGCAACAGGAATTGACCAAGGGGGGTCTCGATCCCGCCGCCCAGAAGCAACTCGGCGAGCAGCTTTCGAAGATGCAGCAGAAACTCGCCGAATCCGCCAAAGCCCACCAACAGGCGATCGAGCAATTGCAGAAGCAAGTCGATCAGCAGCGGCAGCAGGGCAATCAAGAGCAAGCGGCGAAGCTCCAGCAAAAGCTCGACCAATTAGCTCAGCAGCAACCGCAGATGAAGCACCTGGAGCAGCTTGCTCAACAGATGGGCGAGTGCCAGGCCTGCATGAAGGCGGGCGATCAGCAAGGCGCGCAGCAGGCGCTCGACGGGCTCGCCCAGCAGATGCAGCAAATGCAAATGAACGCCGACGAGATGGCGATGCTCGACGAAGCGATGCAGCAGATCGAGATGGCCAAGCAGTCGATGGCTTGTGCCCAGTGCCAGGGCGCTGGATGCCAGGCGTGCCAGGGTAAACTGGCCAGCAGCAAGGCCGGCCAAGGCGACAAGCAAGGGGGCGAAAACGGACCGGGCATCGGCAAAGGCTCCGGTCCCGGGCGGATGCCTGAAGATTTGGAGAAGACGGGCTTCCGCGATTCGCAGGTGCGGCAGAACGCGCAGAAGGGCGCGATGACGTTTGGCGGATTGGTGGACGGCCCGAACATTGCCGGCGTTGCAGCCGAGCAGATCAAGGCCGAGATGACCACCGAAGCGGCCGAGCCGGCCGATCCCCTCACGAGCGAGCGGCTCCCACGCTCCCGCCGCGAACATGCCGAGGAGTATTTCAATAAACTCCGCGAAGGGAAGTGAGCCGAGCGATCCGCCCCATGCTTCACAACGGCCAGTTTCTGGCGGTCGCCGTGACGCTGCTGGCGATGCTGGTTTCGTTGATCGGCGGCCCGTATCCGTTCGAGCAACGGCTGCAACACGTTCCGACTCTTGTCGCACTCATCGCGCTGGCATGGGCCGCTCGCCGACGGTTGCTCAGCGACACCTCATTCTATTGCATTCTCGCGTTCTGGTGGTTGCACATTTTTGGCGCGCGGTGGATTTACTCCTACGTGCCGTATGACGATTGGCTGGAAGCAATTACGGGGCACCACGCCTCGGATCGATTCGGTTGGAGCCGCAATCACTACGACCGCTTCGTTCATTTCGGATTCGGCGTGTTGGCCGTGCCGCCGCTGGTTGAGATTCTGCGGCGTTCGACCGAGATTCCCAAACCGCTTGCAATGGGGCTGGCCTTCTGTATCGTGATGACGTTGGGCGGGATGTACGAGATAGTGGAATGGCAAGTGGCCGTTTGGATGTCGCCCGAGCAAGCGGAGGCGTACAACGGCCAGCAGGGCGATATTTGGGATCCGCAGAAGGACATGGCTTTCAACGCGCTGGGAGCAATTGTTTCCGCGGCAATTGGGATGGTTCTCGCCAATCCGCGAACTACTGAGGCGGCGCGTTCATGAAATCTGCCACGCAATCGCGGTTGATCGTCGCCGTGCTTCTGGTCGCGTCGAGCATGGCATCCGGCGTGGAACCGGCCGCGTACGATTGGCCCGACTTCCTCGGACCGCATCGCAACGCGAAATCGACGGAAACCGGCTTGAATTGGGACTGGCCCACGGACGGCCCGCCGATCGTGTGGCAGGCACCCCTCGGGATCGGTTACAGCCAGCCGACGGTGAGTCGCGGCCGGCTGATTCATTTCGACCGCTACGGCGACGTAGCGCGGCTCACTTGCCGCGACGCATTAACGGGTGAAGAGTTGTGGACGCTCGATCATCCGACCCAGTACGACGATTTGCTCGGCTACAACAACGGGCCGCGATGCACGCCGCTGGTCGATGGCGACCACGTCTACACGATGAGTGCCGAGGGCATCTTGCAATGCGCCAATTTCGCTGACGGCCAGCGCGAGTGGCAAGTCGATACGCGGCTAAAGTTCGGCGTTGTGCAGAATTTCTTTGGAGTCGGCGGCACGCCCGTGGTGTTTGAGGATTTCATAATCGCCAACATCGGCGGTAGCCCGCCGGATAGTCCGCCCGATGTTTACTCGGGCAACGTGCAAGGCAACGGCAGCGGCGTGGCGGCGTTTGACAAACTCACTGGCGAAGTCCGTTGGCAAGCCACCGACGAGTTGGCCAGTTATGCCAGCCCGGTGATTGCCACAATCGACGGTCGGCCGTGGTGCTTTGTGTTCGCTCGCGGCGGTCTCGTGTCGCTCGATCCGCGCACCGGCAACGTAGAGTTTCAATTCCCTTGGCGGGCGCGGTTGCTGGAAAGCGTGAACGCGGCAACGCCCGTCGTGGAGGGCAATGAGGTGTTTATCTCCGAGTCGTACGGTATCGGCGGCGCGCTGTTGCGCGTTCGACCTGGAGGATTTGACGAAGTCTGGACCGACCGCGACAAGCGGCGCGATCAGTCCATGATGCTGCACTGGAATACGCCCGTGGTACACAACGGATACCTATACGGCTCCAGCGGACGGCACACCGGTCAAGCGGAACTGCGGTGCGTCGAGTGGAAATCGGGCCGCGTGATGTGGAGCGAACCGGGCCTGCGCTGGTCGTCGCTTGTTTTTGTGGACGACCGCCTGCTGTGCCTCAGCGAAGACGGCACGCTGCGCGTGCTGCGGCCCACTCCGGAGAAATACGATGAGGTGAAGGTCGTGTCGCTCCGCGATAAAGCGGGTCACAAACTGCTACGCGAACCGGTGTGGGTTGCTCCGGTGGTCGCCAACGGGCGGCTTTACTTACGCGGGGCGAACCGATTGGTGTGTTTGGATGTGGCGGTGGCGAAGTAACTGCGCGAATTGCATGCAACGCCCGCCGCATCTAAACTGAATCGACGCGTACCCATTTGCCCGGCTTCCTCATTGACCACAGTCCACGCATGGCGAGAACTTTCTATTGCCTGTTGTGGTTCTTCTGCGTGACCACCGCCGCGCGGGGGGGCGAGTTGCCCACAACGGTCGCGGCGATCTTCGAGCGGCGCTGCATTCAATGTCATGCGGGCACCGAACCGAAAGGGGGACTGTCGCTCGAAACGCGGCGACAAGCGCTCGTCGGCGGCGACTCGGGGCCGGTCCTAGGGCTTGGCGATGCTGACGGCAGCCTGTTGATCGAATACGTGTCGGGGGAAAAGCCCCAGATGCCGGAAGACGGCGAGCCTTTGACGGCCGACGAAGTCGCCGTGCTGGGGGCTTGGATTCAGAGCGGCGCGCCGTGGCCCGAGGATCGCGTTTTAGTGGACCGCCGGTTTGACGGCAGCGAGTGGTGGTCGCTCAAACCTTTGCAGCGTCCGGCGGTGCCCGAGATCGATTCCGATTGGCCGCGCACGCCGGTTGATCAATTCGCGCTGCAGAAGATGCACGAGCTCAAGCTAACGCCTTCGCCCGAGGCGGATCGACGGACGCTGATCCGCCGGCTCACGTTCGACCTGTGGGGGCTGCCGCCGACGCCCGAGGAGGTTGCCGACTTTGTCGCGGATACGAATCTCGATGCTTACGAACGGCTGGTCGATCGGCTCCTTGCCTCGCCGCGCTACGGCGAGCGGTGGGGCCGGCACTGGCTGGATGTGGTCCACTTCGGCGAGAGCCACGGATACGACAAGGACAAGACACGCCCGAACGCCTGGCCGTACCGGGATTATGTAATCCACGCGCTCAACGACGATAAGCCCTATTCGCGTTTCGTCCAGGAGCAGATCGCTGGGGACGTGTTGTGGCCGGACAACCCGCAGGCGGCAGTTGCCACGGGATTCGTCGTCGCGGGACCGTGGGATTTCGTCGGGCACGTCGAGCTGCGCGAGGATACTGTCGCCAAGGCGATTACGCGGTCCCTCGATCGCGACGACATGCTGATGACCACCATGTCGACGTTCTTGAGCCTCACCGTTCACTGCGCGCGGTGCCACGACCACAAGTTCGACCCGATCCGCCAGCGCGATTATTATCACTTGCAAGCCGTGTTCGCCGGGGTCGAGCGTGGCGACCGCCCGATTGCCGGAACAAACGGCGACGCCGCGGAGCAACAGGTGTACGCGGTGAAGTCGATCGCGCCGCGGCCAGTTCACTTGCTTGTTCGCGGAGAAGTCACCAGCCCACACGAACTAATGCCGCCGCGGGCGGTCGAGTGCGTGCAAGGACTTCCGCCGGAACTGGCGGTTGACGACCCCAACAACGAAGGGCGCCGTCGCGCGGCGTTCGCTCGTTGGCTTACCGATCCGCGGAATGGATTGCTTCGGCGGTCGATTGTGAACCGCGTGTGGCATTATCACTTTGGCCAAGGCTTGTGTGCGACGCCCAACGATTTTGGCCGCATGGGCGCGGTGCCGACGCACCCGGAGTTGTTGGATTGGCTGGCCGCGGAGTTTTCCGACACGGGCGAGTCGCTCAAAAGGTTGCACAAGCTCATCGTCGCCAGTGCCGTCTACCGGCAAGAGTCAACCGCCGACCCGGAGCGGGAGGCAATCGACGCCTCGGCGCAGTACCTGTGGCGATTTCCGCGGCGGCGGCTCGATGCCGAAGCGGTACGCGACGCGATGCTCGCGGTGAGCGGCCAGCTCGACCTGACGATGGGGGGACCATCGGTTCAGCAGTTTGTGTTCAAAGACGATCATTCGCCGGTGTACGACTATGCCGGCTTCGCGGCCGACGACGTTGCCAACCGTCGCCGCAGCGTCTATCGCTTCCTGGTCCGCAGCGTGCCCGATCCGTTCATGGACTGCCTCGATTGCGCCGACTCTTCGCAACTGGTAGCCAAGCGCAACACGACGCTTACCGCCCTGCAAGCGCTAGCCATGCTCAACAACAAGCTCGTCTTGCATCTGTCCGAACGATTCGCACATCGGCTCGCCGAGCTTAGCGACGATCCGCACGAGCAAATTAATCACGCGTTTCAGTTGGCATACGGACGGGACGCGACGGATGCGGAGCGATCGTCCCTTATGAAATACATCGAACAGCACGGTTTGGCTGGAGCGGGCCGAGTGATATTCAATAGCAACGAGTTCGTATTTGTCGATTGAAAAAGTTAACCACGGATTACGCGGATGGCACGGATAGAAGAATACCACGACGAAACTCTGTACGTGTTACGAACTTTGCTCTTAAAGCTTTACCTTTGTGTCCTTTGCCTTTGCGGTTAAGAAATTATTCTCCGTGAAATCCGAGCAATCCGTGGTCTAGTTTCATTACATGAGCAACACTGTTTCTCCATCGCGGCGCGAAGTATTGTGGCGGCTCGGCGGCGGGTTGGGCGGGATTGCGCTCGCGCACTTGTTGGGAGAAGAGGGTCTGCTGGCCGCGACCGGCGGGGAGTTGCGGCGGGGCTCGCATCATCCGGCGCGGGCCAAGCGTGTGGTGCAGTTCTTCATGTCGGGTGCCGCGAGCCAGTGCGACACTTTCGACTACAAGCCGGAGCTTATCAAACGGCACGGCATGCCGTTCGACCCGGGCGAGAAGGTGGAGTTGTTTCAGAGCGATCCCGGCGCGTGCATGCAAAGCCCGTGGCGGTGGCGGCAGTACGGCCAGTGCGGTAAATGGATCAGCGACCTGGTTCCTCATATTGCCCAGTGCGCGGACGACATCGCGTTCATTCACTCGATGGTTTCGAAGTCGAACGTCCACGGTCCTGCGACGTTCATGCAAAGCAGTGGTTTCGTCCAGCCGGGCTTTCCGGCGATGGGCGCGTGGCTCAGCTATGGCCTGGGCACGCTCAACGACAACTTGCCAACGTTCGTGGTGTTGCCCGATTCGCGCGGCTTCGCCCCGAACGGGCCGTCCAACTGGTCGTCGGGCTTCTTGCCCGCCATGCATCAGGGAACGCTGATCCGCCCGAGCGCCCTGGCACCAATTGCCGATCTGTTCCCGCCTGAGTCGGCCCGCTTCGTGACGGAAGCCAGCGAACGCGACGCGCGGGGCCTGCTCGCCGAGCTAAACGCGCAGCATCTGGCGGAACGGCCGGGCGATTCGCAGCTCGAGGCCCGCATCGCATCGTACGAACTCGCCGCGCGATTGCAAACGACCGCGCCGGAGGTGCTCGATTTGTCGGGTGAGAGTGAGACGACGCTGCGAATGTACGGTACGCATGAGCCGGCGACGGCCGATTTCGGCCGCAACTGCCTGGTCGCACGGCGGTTGCTGGAGCGAGGCGTGCGGTTCGTGCAACTGTGGAGCGGCGCCGATAACGGTCATCCGCGGCGGAATTGGGATTCGCACGAAGACTTGGCGAAGGATCACGCCGACATGGCGCTCAGCATGGACCGCCCCGCAGCGGCGCTGCTAGGCGATCTTAAACAGCGCGGGCTACTAGAAGACACGATCGTGATGTGGACCACCGAGTTCGGCCGCATGCCGTGCAGCCAAGGCGCGAAGGGCCGCGATCACAACCCTTACACCTTCACCACGTGGCTCGCCGGCGGCGGTGTTCGCGGCGGCGTGACCTACGGCGCCAGTGACGAGTGGTCGTACAAGGCCGCGGAGAACCCCACCTATTGCTACGACCTGCACGCCACGGTGCTGCACCTGCTGGGAATCGACCACACGCAACTCACGTACCGACACAACGGCATCGATCGCCGGCTGACCGACGTGCATGGTTCGGTGATTGGCGAGATCGTTGCGTAGGTCAGGCTGTGCCTGACGAACTTGGTACACTCTCGAACGTCAGGCACAGCCTGACCTACGGGAGCAATTCCCGCGGCAACGTCGGCGTCGCGCCCGGTTGCGAAGCAAGGTACGCCCCGAGCCGGTTGGCGAGATTGACCGTGTGCTGCATTGGCCAACCCAGCAGAAAGCCAACCACCAGACCTGCTCCACAGGCATCGCCGGCGCCGACGGTGTCAGCGCGATCGGCTGGTGGAAATCGGAATGTTTCACCGACGTACATTGCTCCCTTCGCGTAAATCACGGTCCCCAGCGGCCCGCGGGTCAGCGCCAGCCAGTCGAGGTTGAACCGCTCGATAATCTGTTGCGCTAAGGTATCTTCGTCCCCTTCTAGGTTCTGTAGGCCGAGCGCTTTGGCGACTTCCGGCAGTTCGCCGTCGTTCAGCTTTACCGCGGATGCGAGTTGCAGGCTGCGCTCGATAATCTCGGACGAATAGAAATCGAGCCGCAAGTTCACGTCGAACAGCCGCAGGGCTTGCGGTGCATGCTCTAGATATTTCTCGATTGCGAGTCGGCTTTCGGGCGAGCGCTGCGCCAACGTGCCAAAGCAAACCGCGTCGCACGTGCTGGCCAGCGCTTGCCAACCCGGCGTCAACGTCAAATGATCCCAGGCGACATTCGGCGCGAACACGTAGGCGGCATTGCCGTTGTCGTCGACCGTCACCCGCACCGTGCCGGTTGGATGCACGCCATCGACTTGCACGTGCGAGACTTCCATATTGCGGTCGTGAAGCTCGTCGAGAATCTGTTGGCCGAGGTCGTCGCGACCGACGCTGGTGGCAACTACGCCGCGGCCGCCCAGCGGCCGAAGAATTTGGTCCGCGTGGACCGCTAGATTCAGCGGCGCGCCGCCCATGATGGCTTGATCGGGAAAGCAATCGAAAAGCGATTCACCCAGGCCGACGATTGTCAGCGAACGTGCGGTAGCTGCAGATGACATTCAGGTTTCCTCAATTGCCGAGCGTCGGTCGGACCAGCTTCGTCCATAATTCATAGCCCACTGCATTCAGGTGAAGCATGTCTTTCTCAAACAACTCCGCACGCGGCTGGCCATCTTCGCCCAACATGGCAGCCCAGACATCGACGTAAACGAGCCGCTCATTCCCTTTGCACAGATCGCGGATGCGGTCGTTCGCGGTTTGGGCTTCTTTTGCCAGCTTCCATCGCGAAGGACTGGGTTTGATCGAGATGAACACAACCCGAGTTTCCGGCAGCGTCCGGTGGACGACTTCGCAAAACTGCGCGAAATCGTCGGCGACTTGCTCCGGCGACCTGCCGGCGGCAATGTCGTTGTCTCCCGAATAGAACACGACGGTCCGCGGCTTGTGTTCGAGAACCAATCGGTCGGCAAAATGGGTCGCATCGGCGATTTGCGATCCGCCGAAACCTCGATTCACCGGCGGCGGGGCGAGGTCGTGGAACCATTTGTTGAGATTCCACAAGCGGATGCTGGAACTGCCGACAAAAACGATTCCTCCCGGCGATGGCGGCCGAGCGACATCCTGTTGCTCAAACTCCTGCATTGCCGCTTCCCATCGCGCGAAACGATCGGCCTCCGCCCGACTTGGTTCGACCCCCAGCGCCGGATTGTCTAGCCATGCCAGCACACATACGACTGCAAACATGCTTGCCAGCAGCATGTTTTTGCCCGCCGCACGTTCTGTACGCATGATTCTCATTCCCGTGACCTTTCCGCGAAGTGCAGCCTCACGTAAAATGCTTGGTTCGCCATATCGATCCATTTTTGCCGCAAAGTCGCAGATCGCGGGAAAGAGACACGGAAGAAGAAAGCAGGAACCGCTGATGGACGCTAATTAGCGCTAATATAGAGAAAAAATCGCCGTTTCATCAGCGTCTATTAGCGTCCATTAGCGGTTCAATCCATTTGTTCTCGCGTTCAATCCGTGTTTCATCCGTGGCTACACATGTTGTCTCCATGCCCTCCGCGTCCTGCGGTTATCCATAAGTCCAAGCCATGCCCGCTTCTGATATCGTTATCCGCGGCGCTCGGGAGCACAACCTCCGCAGCGTCGACGTGGTATTGCCGCGGAACAAGCTAATATGCCTCACCGGCGTTTCCGGATCGGGCAAAAGCTCGCTGGCGTTTGATACGCTGTTTGCCGAAGGGCAGCGGCGGTACGTCGAGAGTCTTTCGACTTTTGCGCGGCAATTTCTGGGGCAGATGCCCAAACCCGAGGTGGACCACATCAGCGGGTTAAGCCCGTCGATCTCGATCTCGCAAAAATCGTCGGGCAATAATCCGCGTTCGACCGTCGGCACGATTACCGAGATTTACGATTTTCTGCGGGTGCTCTATGCCCGCGTTGGGCAAGGGCATTGCCCGCAATGCCAGCGGCCGATCTCGGCGCAAAGCCGCGAGCAGATCATCGCCCGCATCTTGGCTCTGCCGGCCAAGGCGAAATTCAGCATCCTTGCGCCGGTAATTCGTCAGCAGAAGGGCGAGTATCGCGATTTGTTTGAAGACCTCGTGAAGCAGGGCTTCGTCCGCGCGCGAGTTGACGGAACCATGATCGCCATGAGCGATCAACTGTCGCTCGACCGGCAGATGCGACACGACATCGAGGTCGTGGTCGATCGGCTCGTGGCGGGACCGAGTATTCGTGGGCGACTCGCCGAGGCCGTCGAGACGGCGTTGAGATTGGGCGACGGGAATTTGATCGTGGCGGTCGAGGCGGAGGATGCGGTTGCGGCGGCGCCGGTGGAAGAGAATGGGGAGGCGGGCGCGCCAAGCCGCAAGCGGCAGGGGAAGGTGCGGCGTGGAGCGCGGCGGGGCGATCTTGCGCTGAGCGCGCAGTTTGCTTGCACGACGTGCGGGCTGAGTTTTGCACCGCCGTCGCCGCAGCTCTTTAGTTTCAATAGTCCGCAGGGAATGTGCCTTACCTGCGATGGGCTGGGCGAGTTTTATAGCTTCGATTCCGAGCGGTTGGTGGCCGATGCAAGCAAATCGTTTAACGACGGCTGCTTCGAGCTCATCGGTAAATGGAAAGACCTCGGCCGATGGAAGCGGCATATCTATCACGGCGTGGCCGAAACGATGGAGCGGAAGCGCGAGCTGCCGTCCGGCACATTGCTCGAAACGCCGTGGTGCGATCTATCCGAAGAGCTGCGCCACATTTGGCTGTGGGGGACGGGCGAGGAGCATATCACGTTCACTTGGCGGACTGGCCGCACGACGCAGAAATACGGCGGCCATTTCGCGGGGCTGATTCCCGAACTACTCGAAAAATACCGTACCAGCCAGAGCCAGATGCAAATCCGCCAACTGGAAAAGTACATGCGGATCATCGGCTGCCCCGACTGCGGCGGCGAGCGGCTCAACCCGCAGGCGCGGTCCGTGCTGCTTACGACGACGAGCCAGCGCTTCACCGATGCGGCGTCTCTCAGCCTGCCGCAAGTCTGTGGGCTGCCGATTGCCGACGCCGTCGAGTTTTTTCAAGCGCTCACGCTCGACAAGACTCAGCAATTCATCGCCACCGAGGTGCTCAAGGAGATTCGCGGCCGGCTCGGTTTCTTGACGAATGTGGGTCTGGAGTATCTGACACTGGCCCGCACCGCGCCGACTCTCTCGGGCGGCGAGTCGCAACGCATTCGGCTGGCCGGCCAGATTGGCTGCGGGCTGGTCGGCGTGCTCTACATTCTCGACGAGCCTTCGATCGGCCTCCACCCCCGCGACAACGAACGGTTGCTCGCAACCCTCGAGCAATTGCGCGACCTCGGCAACACGGTGGTTGTCGTCGAGCACGACGAAGACACGATGCTCGCCGCGGATCACATCATTGACTTCGGCCCAGGCCCAGGAATACGCGGCGGCCACATTGTCGCCATCGGAGACGCAGCCGCAGTCGCGGAGGAGCCGAAAAGCATTACGGGAGCGTATCTTTCTGGCAAGCGGAAAATTGAGGTGCCAGCTAAACGAAGAATTGATGATTTAGGATTGATGATTGATGATTGTAAGAAGCTAGACGCAACATATACTCAATCAGCAATCATCAATCAGAAATCAGAAATCCGCTTCCTCACCGTCCGCGGCGCTCGCCACAATAACCTCAAGAACATCGACGTCGAGATTCCGCTCGGGGCGTTTGTGTGCGTGACTGGGGTGTCGGGTTCGGGCAAAAGCTCGCTCGTAAACGACATTTTGATGGAATCGCTAAGGCGCGATTTAATGAAAGGCGTCGGCGAACCTGGCGAGCACGACGCAATCGAGGGGGTCGAGCATCTCGACAAAGTGATCGCCATCGACCAATCGCCGATCGGTCGCACGCCGCGCTCGAACCCCGGAACTTATATCAAGGTGTTCGACGACATACGCACGCTCTACACGCAGCTTCCGGAAGCGAAGCGGCGGGGTTACAAACCGGGGCGGTTCAGCTTCAACGTTCCCGGCGGTCGTTGCGAAGCATGCGATGGCAACGGCTCGAACCGACTGGAGATGGACTTTCTCGCGGACGTGTGGGTCACCTGCCCCGTTTGCAAGGGGCATCGCTTTAACCGCGAATCGCTGCAAGTGATGTTCAAAGGGAAGAACATTGCCGACGTGCTGGAAATGGACGTCCAGCAAGCGATGGAGCACTTCCAGAACGTGCCGGGAATTCACCATAAACTTTCGACGCTCCACGCGGTCGGTCTCGACTACATCAAGCTCGGGCAGCCCTCCCCGACGCTGTCGGGCGGCGAGGCGCAGCGGATCAAACTCGCCCGCGAGCTCGTAAAGAAGTCGACGGGACGAACACTGTACGTTCTCGATGAACCAACGACCGGTCTCCACTTTGCCGACATCGAGTTGTTGCTCAAGGTGCTGCACGATTTCGTCGACGCGGGCAACACGGTGCTCGTGGTCGAGCATAACCTCGATGTGATCAAGACGGCCGATTGGGTGATTGATATTGGCCCCGAAGGCGGACAAAAGGGCGGTGAATTGGTGGCGGCCGGCACCCCCGAAGATGTGGTCGCGTTTGCGATGCAAAATGACGAAGCACGAATGACGAATGACGAATGGAAGAATGCGAATCATTCGTCATTCGTCATTCGTCATTCGTCATTCCGCTCCCACACTGGCGAGGCACTCGCCCCGATTCTCGCCACCGCACGGAACGGCCGCTTGGCGTCTTCGCGAAACGGGAAGCCCAAGAAGCCTCGTGCCATCGCCAAGGAGATCACGCACATCGAGATTCGCGGCGCGCGACAACACAACTTGCAGGGGCTGGACCTTAAAATTCCGCGCGATCAGATGACCGTTTTCTGTGGGCCGAGTGGCTCGGGAAAAACATCGCTGGCGATGGACACGATCTACGCCGAGGGTCAACGGCGCTACGTCGAGAGCCTGAGCAGCTACGCCCGGCAATTCGTCGGCCAGATGCAAAAGCCGTTGGTGGACCACATCGAAGGCCTTTCGCCGGCCATTGCCATCGAGCAGCGCAACACGGGCCATACCCCGCGTTCCACCGTCGGCACGGTCACCGAAATCTACGATTACTTCCGCGTGCTGTACGCCCGGCTCGGCCAGCCGCACTGTCCCGATTGCGAACTGCCGATCGGCACGCAAACGTCCGACCAGATCGTGGACAAGATTCTCGAAGAGCCGGAGGGGACGAAGCTCTACTTGATGGCCCCCGTTGAGATTCAGGTGGGCGAAGCTTACGAAACGTTGTGGGACTCGCTCAAAGGTTCGGGCTATTTGCGGGTGCGGATTGATGGCGAGACGCACGGGCTGGAAACCGCGCCGCGGATCGATCGCCGCCGAAAACATGCGATTGAGGTGATCATCGACCGGATCACGGTTCGCGCGAACGGGCGTGGGCGACTTGCCGAGAGCGTTGAAAATGCGCTCGCCGTCGGCAAAGGCGTGCTGCACGTCACGCAGCCGGACGACAACGTGGCCGAAACGCGCTGGCCGGTGCGGATTCACAGTCAGCACTTGGCGTGCGAGCAATGTGGCCGGAGTTTCGATTCGCTCTCGCCGCACAACTTTTCGTTTAACAGCGGCCTCGGTTGGTGCGAGGCGTGCCAGGGATTGGGTACTCAAACCGGCGCGAATCCCACGGCGCTGTTTCGCGATCCGAAGCTCACGCTCGCCGAAGGGGCCATGCTCTTGTGGCCCAACTTGTCAAAACCACTTGCCGAGCAGATGCTCGCCGCGCTCAGCCGTGCGAGCGGCATTCCGCTGGGCGTACCGTACCAACGGCTTTCCGCGCGGCAACGGCGAGTGTTGCTTTATGGAACGGGCGACGAATGGATTGAAGTGAGAGGCCAGACGCCAGAAGTCGGAGGTCAGGGAAAGGCAGAACCGCCCGCTCCTCGCTCCTCGCTCCTCGCTCCTCACCCCTCGCTTCGCTTCCAGTTCAAAGGCCTCTACCCCGCGCTCGAGGAAGCTGCAAAACTGTCGCCCACCCTGCGAACGCGGCTCGAGCACTTGGTCGATGAGATCGAGTGCAGCGAATGCGGCGGCAGCCGGCTGCGCGATGACGCTGGCGCGGTGCGGTTCCGCCAGCGGACGATCGACGACATCTGCCGCACGCCACTTGGCGAGTTGCTTGCCGAAGTGCAGGCCTGGAAGCTGGAGCCACGCGAAAAGAAAGTGGCGGGCGACCTCAACCGCGAGATCGAGAATCGACTGACGTTCCTGGTCGACGTGGGCCTCCCCTACCTCACACTCGGCCGCTCCGCGCCGACACTTTCAGGCGGCGAGTCGCAGCGCATTCGATTGGCGAGCCAAGTTGGCAGCGGCTTGTGTGGCGTGCTGTACGTGCTCGACGAACCGACCATCGGTCTCCATCCGCGCGACAATACGCGATTGATCGCGGCGCTTAAAAAGCTGCGCGATCTGGGAAACACGCTATTGATCGTGGAGCACGACTGCGAAGTAGTGACCGGCGCTGACCAAATTCTCGATTTCGGCCCGGCCGCCGGCAAGTTTGGCGGCCAAATCGTCGCCTCCGGCACGCCCGAGCAGGTCGCCAAACGACGCGGCAGCGTGACCGGGCCGTATTTGTCGGGCAAGAAAGCGATTGGAGTACCGAAAAAACGAAGGATTTCAGATTTTGGATTTGGGATTTCAGATTGCAATAAGAAGGACGCTAAAGGTACTAAATCGCAAATCGCAAATCGCAAATCCCAAATCCCGCGCCTCGCGGTCATTGGCGCTCGCCACAACAACCTCAAAAACATCAACGTCGAAATTCCGCTCGGCACGCTGACGGCGGTCACGGGCGTGAGCGGCAGTGGGAAAAGCTCGCTGGTGGAAGATATTCTGTTCAACCAACTCGCGCGGACGCTTCATCGCGCAAGCACCACTCCCGGCGCGTATGACGAAATTCGAGGCGTCGAGCAGATTAACAAGGTAATTCGCGTCGATCAGCAGTCGCTCGGAAACACTCCCACGTCGAATCCCGCCACGTATACTGGCGTGTTCGATTTGATTCGCGATCTCTTCTCGCAATTACCGGAAGCCAAGCTCCGCGGATACACCGCTCGGCGGTTTAGCTTCAACGTGCCAGGCGGCCGGTGCGACGCCTGCGAAGGCGCCGGCGAATTGTGCGTCGAGATGCACTTTCTGCCCGATGTGTGGGTCAAGTGCGACACGTGCCAAGGCCAGCGCTATAACCCCGACACGCTCGCCGTGCGTTATCGCGGCAAGAGCATCGCGGAAGTGCTCGACCTGCCTTGCAGCGAGGCACTGGAGCTGTTCGCGAACATTCCCAAGATTCGCCGCATCTTGCAGACGTTGTGCGATGTGGGGCTGGATTACATCACGCTTGGTCAAAGCGCGCCAACCCTGTCGGGCGGAGAAGCCCAGCGCGTAAAACTGGCCGCCGAACTCGCCCGGCCCGACACGGGGCAAACGCTCTATCTGCTCGACGAGCCAACCACGGGCCTCCACTTCGACGACCTGGCGAAGCTCTTGGAAGTGCTGAATCGCTTGGTGGACTTGGGAAATACCGTGGTAGTAATCGAGCATAATCTCGACGTGATCAAAACAGCCGACTGGATCATCGATATCGGCCCCGAAGCAGGCGCCGATGGCGGCTACGTCGTTGCCGCGGGAACGCCCGAGGAGATCGTTAAGCAAGTCGGCACTTCCAAAGGCCGCAAGTCTGCCAAATCCCAAATCGTCTCCCACACCGCCGCCGCCCTGGCCCCGGTTCTGGCTGCCGGGCCGCTGGTGGAGCGCAAGCCGTTCGATCCCGCGGCGCTTGATGCGAAGCGTAAAGCGGACGTAGAGATTAGCGAAGTCGGCCGCGATACGAAAATGCCGTGGGAAGTGGACGGGCGGAAATGGCACACCCGCGATCGCGTCTCACGCACGGGGGAAGCGTGTCAGTGGGACGGGCGGATACTTGACGCGGTCGAGGAGCGTATTCAAAAGGTCGGCGACTTCCTTCCCACGAACTGGAACACGCGGACGATCGTCGAAATCACGGGCCAGCGAAAAATCGACGGCTGGTTCTTCCACGCCCTCACAGGCGAAAAGTGGCTGGTGAAGCTAAAGTTTCGCACTGCCAAGAAGACATTCAACCGCGAGACGCTGGTCGAAGAGCTGGGCCTGCTGCCGCTGGATGACATCGACGACATCGAGGCTTACGGCCGCCGGCCGCGGGTGCGATGCAAAACGCTACGCGGTCCGTGGCAGGAGGTACAGATCGACGCCCATTCCTGGGAGGAGATCGACACGCCGGCGTTCTGGGGCTTTGTCGATAACGCGGTTGCCGGCTTTCGCAAGTTTGCCGAACGGACCGAGCAGCGGCCCGAGGACGTGATGCCCTGGAAAGTGCTCGGTCAAAAATGGCATCTCGCGCGGAAGGGCTTTCCGCCCGGGAAAAAGGTCGCGTGGACAATTGAAGTGCTTGAAGATCTATTGGAAATGCTTGGCGACGCCGCGCCGAAGGGGCAGTTCCTGTGGAACAATCAACAGGTGGTTCACTTCATGGCCCCCGGCCGCCGGGAACCGTGGGCGAGCGTGTTCACCAAGCGTCTGGCGGGCATCGACTTGATGCTCAACGGCCCGAAAGGCGCGTTCGCTTTGGGCCGCATAGCCGAATTGGGGGCCGACCGGACGCTGACGACCGACGACTCCGAACGAGACCAGGTGAAGTTTCGTTTTGTAACAACCGACGACCTCGACCGCGGCGATTTGGCCGACTTCCTCCGCGAGCATCTCGATGCCGTGTTGGCAGCAGGCGTGGGATGATTGAACCAGAGACGCAGAAAGGAGCCACGGATTGAACACGAATTGAACACGGATGAGGAAAGACAGAAACCGCTAATCGACGCTAATCAGCGCTAATGGAAAAAATCATTCATTTCATCAGTGTACATTAGCGTTAATTAGCGGTTGAAATTTCCATTCTTATCCGTGTTCAATCCGTGTTTCATCCGTGGCTCAACTGACTTCTTTGTGGACTCTATTCGTTGTTAGTAGATTATGGCTGAAGTTGTAAACGACCTGAATGCTTTGCTTGCGCCGCGGTTTTTGTTTCGGTTTGCGGTGCCCGTGCGGCAGCGCGAGCCGATTTGGAAGGCCACCGGCGTTTCGCTGGATGAATCGTATCGGCTGCCCGATCTGGCGGCGCTCGATGCGGAGACGCCTGTTTCCGAACGGCAGTTTGCCGATGTGCGGATGGCGTGGAGCAAGCAGGGTCTGCTCGTGACGCTCGACGTTACGAACAAGGCGCAGCCGGTATGGTGCCGCGACTCGCGGCCCGAGGACAGCGACGGCATTCAGCTTTGGATCGACACCCGTGCCACCCACAATATCCACCGTGCGAGCAAGTATTGCCACCGGTTCGTGTTCCTTCCCACCGGGGGGGGCCGACAAGCCGCTGAGCCACTGGCCGATCAACTCTTGATCAATCGCGCGCGGGAGAACGCGCGTCCTGTCCGACCCCGCGAATTACAAGCGGTTAGCACCGTCCGCAAGGACGGCTACCACCTTGCGGCGTTTCTCCCCGCCGTCACCCTCGCCGGTTATGACCCCGAGCAACACAAGCGACTCGGGTTCACCTACGCGGTCTTCGATCGTGAACGGGGCCTGCAAACCTTTGCCAGTGGCGTGGGCTTTCCCTACGACGAAGATCCGAGTTGCTGGGCGACGTTGGATCTGGCGGATTCATAATCCGACGATCGGCGTGCGATGCGCTTTTCCCGCGCCGACCGCTAAACTTTAGACAATTCTGCAATCGCTTCACGATTGTTGCGGATTGCAATCCGTTCCACGCTAGCGGTCTTTGCGAGCGAAACTGAATGCTGCTGTTCGGCGGAAAACAACGGCAAATTCGCAATCCGCCAATAAGTTTCGTGGTCGATTAGCGACTTCGGCACGCGCTATGCATCTCATCTTGGCCGACCTGTCCTGGGAGGGCCGGTCGTAACGGCTCGGCAAACTGTTCGATTATCAGTGGCCGGGCACTTATCAAAAACACTCTCTTCGCATTCGACCGAAAGGAAGCGCTCCGATGATTGCTCCTCGCAAGATTCGTTGTCTGGTAATCGAAGTCCCGGCTGAAATGGCCGCTATGTCGCCCCGCACTCGCGCCCGGTTCCGGCCGAGCCAGCTTCTTCCCTGGGCCGATCCCTACATTGCCTCGCTGGTTCATAAACTGCAAGACGAAGTCCGCCACGAGCGTCGCAAAGCGTGCGCTGCTCTTCCGCGTACTTGCGAGCGGTTTGATCTCGACATTCCTTGGAACGACGAAGCGTTCGAGTTCGAGCCAACCGAAGACGAGTCGCCGTTCGACTTCGGGCCTTGGCCGAGCGATAACGAGTTCAATCTGTTGTCGTAGGCGGGACGGAAGCGATGAGCGATGAGCGATGAACGACGAGTGGGGGCGAATTGCTTCGTTGTTTCGCGGGCGCCGAACAACTCTTCCTGATGTTTGCGAATCAATTCGGGATTCCGCATGGCGGTGTGCGCGGTGGTAAGGCGTTGTGTGATAAATGGTTACGTGTTTCATGGCGTGGCTTTCTCGGCGGAGTTGATTCGCTCGTTGTTTCGCGGGTGCGAAATAATTGCCCTCCAGAACGCTTGCGGGCGTGCCCTCCGCGCGCACCGCGAGCGATGCCGCTAGCGCGGCGCGACACGCTCGGCGGAAGCGCGCACCGCGAGCAGCGTCCGAACGCGGAGTGCGGAATGCGCGCTGGTCCCCCTCCCCTTGATGGGGAGGGGTTAGGGGAGGGGTGAATGGGGCGGGGGACGGTTGTGGAAGCGCATGGCGGCGTGCTCCTGATTCGGGAGTTTGTTCAGACGTACACCATACCAGAAGGGGTGGCTCTTTGCAAGCAAGAAACTTGGGGAGAATGTTCTTGCCCGTAGCATGGCTCCTTGAGCCGTGCGAGAGGATGGAGAGATTTTTCACGCACGGCTCAAGGAGCCATGCTACGGGTTTGGGTGTCTCTATCGGCCGGGTGGCTGGGGTCGTAGCGCAGCGAAGCCCCCAGCGGAAGCGCGGACTGAAGCCGCTCGTTGATAGGAAGTGACGTTCGATACAGGGTTCGCTGGGGCCTGACCTTCGACCCCAGGCACCCCTGGGGTTTGGAAAGGAATCGCAGCCGGTCGCGAGACCGGTGCTACTTCGTCGCCTCCTCGACCAGCGCGATCTCTTCCGGCGTCAGGCCGTAGAGTTCGTAGACCAAGGCATCGATCTGCTGATTGGTATGATCGAGAATCCGCTCATACACAGCTCGCGAGTGCTCAATGCGAGCGGCTTCGGATTCCTTCTGCAATTTGAAGATTTCCTCTACGTGTCGAATCAGGCGTGCATTTTCTTGCTCTGATTTAGGAAGTTTAACCGGGAAACTCTCTAGATACTGTCCGAAGAACCTCAAGTAGGCCTCTCCCGGCCCTTCGAGCGCAGCGCAAACTTGCTTGAAGTAGAACGCGGCAGCACGACTATTGAGTAACCCGAGCAACATCAGATTGTCAGTGGGAATAAAATAGACCGTGTTGGCGCCGAAGTAGCCGTTCCGATCAATTGCAAATCGAACCGAAGTAGCTATGTCCGGAAACACGATTTTCGGTGATTCCATCCACTTCTTGTAGGCGAATTGCGGCTGTTGCAATTCATACCATTCTTGATTCGTTGCCCGTTGCTCCAAGCTCTTGCGATATTGGCTCAAATGGTCGAGCACCGCGGGATAAGGCGACATATCAATGCCGTGCGGCGTGTAAATTAAATACTCGTCCGCGGGTTCCAATTTGTAACGATCAATACATCGCCCTTGAAGGAATGGGTGAATTAACTTCTTCGCTTTGGCATTCTTCTTGACGATCCGCCGCATTTGATCGCCGGAAATCACAAAGGCTTCAATGAGACCGGATTTGATTCCCATGCAAATATTGCCGTCTACAAACTCGCTGAGCATTACCGCATCCTGCTCCATCTTCCGCATGAGTGCGGTCACGTTGGGGCGCACGAGATTCCACACGGCTCCCTTCACAGCTTGTGCGGGGAGAGCATAGGAAGTTGGGTCGGTCGCTTCGGCAAGAGTTGTTGTTTCCGCCTGGATTGCCTGGAAAGTCTCGCGGTCGGGGGGAGGCGAATAGCGGGTCCGAACTCGGCGGTTGCTCCGTTCCGTGATCAGAATAATTGTGCGGACGGTTGCGCCACGGAATACCGGCAGCCCAGCGAGGTCAACAATGCGGAGCGGCTGTGCGACCTGCACAATCAGGTCGCGAACATTCCGCCCGTAATTCGCCCGCAAGAACTTGTTCGAGACGATCATCCCGAACATGCCTCCTTCGCGCAGCAATTGGTGCTCGCGCTCGATAAAATAAGCGTAGAGATCGGCGCGTTCGTCGTGAACCTTGTACTTCAACCGGAGATAGTTTTTGAGTTCCTTGAAGGTCTCCATGCGGATGTAGGGTGGGTTGCCGATGATCGCATCGAACCCACCCGCGGCCATGATTTCGGGAAATCCTTTTTCGCCGCGCCAGTCGAAGACATTGATGCGATGCTGTTCCTTGTCGTCCAATAGGCTCCGTTGTTGGCCGTTGTAAAAGTCACGTCCAATAATTGAATTCCCACAGCGAATGTTCTTCGCCAGATCGGGCAAGGCCCGTTCTTTGTGGAACAGAATCGCGTCGATCGATTCCTTCGTCTCCCCTTCGAGCGCCTTGAGCAGCAGCGAAAGCTTG
>JBBDYG010000026.1:0-7615 GCA_040901765.1 Pirellulales bacterium | reverse complement strand
GAACCAGCCCTCACGCTCGTCGCCTAGAAAACGACACTTGTTCAACGGGCTGCTAGTATATACCAGTGCTTTGAACTATACTTATGTTACTCTGCCGCGCCGCAGACACACTCTCTTAGCCGACACGGGCCGCCTATCAGGGCGGCCCTTTTTCGTTCTCAGATGATAGGAGCCAGTCCATGCAAACGGTTCACGTAAGAAAAAACGGACTCGATATCGGCACGCTGCGGTTTCGCGGTGTATCGGGCGACACGAGTAGCAAAACCCGCCAATTCCATTCCAATCCCAAGGAATGCGTCCCGAAGACAACCGTCCGCAAGATCGCCGATCGCTTGTCGTTTGGCCTGACCGCTGGCCATGAAGACGAGTTCGAGTGGAAAATCTAGAAGACAAGCCGTTGTCAATCGACATCTGCCGCGCGCAACTGAGTGCTCGACAGATCTGCGCGAAATTCTGATTCCGACACGCCGTCGCATAACTTGCGCAGTTCGTTTGGAATGTCGAGCGCAGCGAGGGTGCGAAAACCGCTTGCATCTTCGCGGCCAAACACCAGAAACCGACACGCCGCGCGGCCCAGCCGTTCGATTGCGGCATCTCGTTGCTCTCGGTCGTTGCCATAGTATGCGGCATCGGCAATTCGCTCGATGGTGTCGGTGCCCACAACGAACGTGACGCCGGGCGCGATCGCCGCTTTTTCGATGAATGTGGGTGCTCTCGTAAGGAGCAGGTCTCGGTCGGTGAACTGAGCCAACCGGTCGCGGATTTCAACGAAGTCGAGTGGTGGTTTATCGACGTTCGTAATTGACAGCTCAAAGGTCACGGGCCGGCCAATCTTAGCTTCGGCGAACCGGGCCATTTTCAAATGCCCGGCATGCAACGGATTGAAAGCGCCCGGGAAGAGCAGCCGCGGCGACTCCGTTGATCGCGTGCCCTGCGGCGAGACGAACACCGTCGCCCGCTTGTTCAACAGCATTTCGGTCCAGGGCCGCGGAGCTTGGCATTCCTGACGCTTCACGTCTTCGCTCGGGCCTAAATTGGAGAGCGGTGGGAAATCGATTTCGCAAGCTTCGGCGACGGCGCATAGCACCAGGTGGCTACTGAGCAACTCCTCCTCGGCGCGCGTGCGTACGCCTTTTTCAAAGTCGATCGACAACACGACCGTTCGATCGGCCGATTGCCACGCGACGTAAGCCCGATGGGGACCGCGTTTGGGGCGATCGGTCGCAAGGCTGGCTGTGCAGCCGATACCCCGAACCTGCGAGCAATGCTCGCCCTCAGAGAGCCGGTTCGCTCTCTGAAACGCGGCCATCGCCATGCCGCGGGCCGTGGCGGAGGAGCAAGCCTGCTCGACATGGCCGCCGACCCATTCCTCAAGTGCCTGCCGCTCGTAGGGCACGATTGCTTCGAGCACCGTGCGCGAAGCTCCTGGAACGCTCAGCAAGGTGGAGATTGCACCGCTGCCACCGCCCGTGACGGCAATCACCAGAGGTTTGCCCGAGGCGTGAATCTGCTCGATAGCGAGCGTGAAATCGGCGGGCATGGCGACCAAAATGCAAAGGGCAGGGTGGGTTATCTAACCCATCTTGCGCAATCGCTGGCCAAGTGCCAAGTCGGCGGGGTGCCGTGCGTAATCAATGGCAGAGCCAGTGCCACCCAAGAGAGCTTCGCAACCGCACTACTACGGACAGTAGCCCGATGCGCCTTCGCCGATTTGCTGGGCCTTCTGTTCTTTCATGGCCGCCGCTTCACGCGACAGCTTGAATTCCGGCCCCGCGGGGAAGTACTGCACGTCGTCGGAAAGGTAATACGGGCTAGGGAGTGTCTGACCGGCGACATCGACTTGGCAGCCCGTCGTGGCAGCCGATGCCAGTACCAAGAGTCCAGCACACCACGATTGAATGGATCGCGATTTCTCTGCTGCCTTTTCCATCGTTCGACCTCCCTGCATCGCCCGTGGTTGGCCGGGCGCAATGTAGCGGTTGCTGCTGCGGGACTAATAATCCGTACAATCGTTATCGGCAGCAGAACCAGCAAAGTTTGACAAAGTTGGAAAATAGCCGTAGGTCGGGCTTACTTGCCCGACATTTGACCCTCAGTAACTGCTGTCATTTGCAGCGGTTGTCAGGCTGGAAAGCCTGACCTACGGGCATTTCGACAATAAATTGCCGCACCTTGGTAGAATGGAAAGAGTTAGCTCCGGACGCTATCGCAGCGGCTTGCCTTCCGCCTCTAGGTCACCGACGCATGCATAATTCTCCACGGCAACGCCCGCGCGGAGGGATACTGAACCTCTTGTTGCTGGCGCTAGCAATAACTGCCGCTTGCGCCATCGTGGCCCAGGCTCAAGGCCTTAGTTCGGGAGCGATTCCCTCGCCCAGCTATCACGGTGCCATCGAGCTACTCTACCGCGGCGAATTCAATCGCGCCCAACGAAGCTTTACGAGCGAGGTGAACGGGGCGATCAAGACCGTCCAGGCCCGCTGGATCGATTCGATTTGCTACCACGCCATGCTGGGCGAGGTTTACTACCAACTCGGCCGCAACCGTGAAGCACTGGCCGAGTTCGATCAGGCAATCGAGTTCTACCTTGCATATCCCGATTGGCTGCTGCGGGTGAAGTTCCAGCAAGCGCCGCGGCCCGACACGAATCGCGCTCGATTCATCGCGCCATGGGGCCAGAGCGACCGGCAGATAACTTACGGCTACTTCTCCGACACGATGTTGGTCGCGATGGGCCGCATCGACAACTCCCAGCAGGTGCGTCAGGGCGGCGTGGTGCAGCAGGCCCAATTCTGGAAGCTCAACGTATTCGAACTGGTGCGGACAACGTCGCTGGCGATCCGTCGCCGAAATGAAATCCTCGGCCCATTGACCAAGCACGACCGATTGTCGCGCGATTTGGTCAATACGCTAGCGAAAGGCGGCATCGCGCCGGCTAATCACTGGTCCGGATCGCTCGTGGAACTGCAATTGGGCCTGGCCCAAGCCGGCATGGACAACCCCCAGGAAGCGCTCACGCATCTTGGCCGGGCGGTGCTCATCGATGGCCGCTACGACCATCCGTTAACCGGTGCCGCTCTGCTTGCGCAAGGCCTGCTGGCCAAAGAGGCAGGCAATTTGGAAATCGCTCTCAGTCTGTTCAACGAAGCAAGTCTCGCGGCCTATGCCTATGAAGATTGGGACGTCGTGGGCGAAGCGCTGTGGCAAGGTCACCAGGTTCACGTGGCATCCGGCGGCCAAGGGCCATATGCCCCGCTGGAAGCCGCCGCCACTTGGGCTAACCGCTCCGGCATGGACCTGCTCACGCTCAGCTTCCGCGTTGCTTTGGCCGAGGGACTTCTGCTGAAGGGCGACATCGGCAATGCCAATTCGATTGCGCAAGTCGCACCCCGCCGGCGCGAATTACAGTTGGGCATCGTCGGCATTCGGCAAGCGCATCTGCAATCGCTGTTGGCGTTCATCGCCGGGCAGGACGAAATCGGCCAGAATACACTCGCGCAAGCGCTCGCGCGACAAATGGACGCCTCCATCCGCAATTTTCAAATCTTTAGGACAATCGAGCTTGTCGATGCCGGCACATACACGTCGCGAATCGCCGTGGGTGTGTTTGCCGCGTTGCTTCACGATCCCACCCCAGGAGATTGGACATTTCGCCCGCTCGAAATGATCGCGGTGCTGGGGACCGACCATCAAGGCGCCTTTGATCGCTGGTTTTTGGCGTCGCTCGATCGCAAGGAGATCGACCGGGCGGTGGAGATTTCCGACCTGGCCAAACGCCGTAGATTCTTCGCGAACCAGCCACTCGGCGGGCGGTTGGTCGCGCTGAGGCATGTGCTCGAGTCGCCCGAGTCGGTCCTTAGCCGCGAGGCAATTTTGCAGCGCAAGGGCCTGCTCCAGCGATTCCCGGAATACGCACAACTCGCAACGGATGCCCGCGCCATGCGGCGGGATCTGGACGCGGCACCACAATTCGACGCCACGGGAACGCTCGATGTACAAGTTGCGAAGAGGGTCGCCGATTGGTCCGCCAATGCCCTGCGCCGCGAAGCGCTCCTGAAGCAGATGGCACTGCGGCGAGAAGTGGTTGAAATGGCCTTTCCGCCCGCCCGCACGACTGCGGATGTTCAGAAGCTATTGAAGCCGGGCCAAGCGCTGCTGGTGTTCCATCAGCCGGGCGACACGATGTTCGCGTTTCTGGTGACTAGCGGCGGCACCAACGCCTGGCAGCTTCCCAAGAGCGGGCCGCTCAAAACGCGAATCGGCAAACTCCATCGCGAGATTGCTAACTTCAACAATCAGCGCACGCTTTCGTCCCCCGAGTTGACCGGCGACGAGTGGCGCGCGCAGGCCGCCGAGCTTTCGGAAGTTCTATTCGCGATGTCGAAGCTCGACTTGACCGCCACGACCGAGTTGGCCATCGTGCCCGACGGCCCCTTGTGGTTCGTTCCGTTTGAGGCGCTCCCGATGGCCTCGTCGTCTGGCGAGACCTTGCTGGTCGATGCGGCGCCGGTCCGCTATGCGCCGACGGCCGGACTGGCGGTCGGCGACGCCACGCCGCTGCGGCCGGTGCGGGCAACGGGCATCGCACTGCCGGCGGCGACCGCGTCCTCGCCGGGAATCGATGAGATGTGGCAGCGGCTTGCCGCTGCGGTCGAGCATCCGGTGCGGATCAGCGGCCCGCTCACGGTCGATTCGCCGCTCGTTGGCAAGCTGTTCGACCAACTTCTGGTGCTCGTTGACAGCGATCTATCGGACGACGCGGGCACGTGGTCTCCCTTGCCGCTGGACCGCGGTGGTAATGCGGGCGCGCTCGCGCGTTGGATAGGTTTGCCGTATGAAGCGCCCGAGCGGATGCTGCTGACCGGCGTGCGAATGACCTTGGACCTGGGCCAACGGAGCCGCCGGCGGAGTTCGGCAACTCGCGCCCCCACTGCGCGCGACGGCGAGGAGCTATTTCAGGCGGCCTGTGGATTGTTCTCGACCGGTGCGCGGACGCTGCTTCTCACACGATGGCAAACCGGCGGCGCGGTGCAGGAAGCGCTGACGCGCGAGTTCGCCAGCGAGATGAGCCGCGTGCCGGCCGGCGAAGCATGGCAACGAAGCGTTCGCCTGGCCCGCGCGATGCCACTCGATCCGGCCCAGGAGCCGCGTTTTCGCATCACCGAAGAGGCGGGCGACATGCCGACGGCGGACCACCCGTTTTTCTGGTCGGGCTTTGTGTTGTTCGATACGGGCCGCGACCCGCGCGAAATTGATGCGGAGCCGATGGAGGAAGAGCGTGTCGTGGAAGCTTCCAAGCCCGCGATCGAACCGGCGCCCATGCCGCCATCGCAAGTCCCGTCGCAACCAGATGGCGCACCGCCCGCCGACGCGCCGCCGCTGCCGGCCGTCCCGCCCCTGCCGGAACTGGATGACGAAGTTGAACCGCTGCCGCCGAACTGATTGGTCGCGAAGCGGCCGGTTTCGGAGAATGGTTATGGCGCACAAAAAGCCGCCGCGCTCGCATGAGCGCAGCGGCTTGCATCTTGAAAATCGCCCTCGATTTGGATAACTGCCTAGTCGCGGGGACGGACCGCACCGGTCAGGCCGCTGTAGTCCATGCGGTCTTCTTCATGCCACAGGGGATACCCCGCTTTTACGCGTTGGGCGAGAATTTCTAACTTCTCCCGCGATCCGGCCGGAGCCGTGGTCGGGGTGAACTCCTCGTCGACGCGCGGCGAGAAGTCCTCGTCGTGACCGTACTTGAGAATGGCTTCGAACACATTTTGGAGAGTGGGATCGGGCATGGGTCAATTTACCTACTTCGCGAAACGAAAGCCTGGAAAGTATGCTTGAAACGGACTCCAATGTCCGTGTCATGAACGCAGTCCTTACCGTAAACGTCGTTGATTCCATTCAAGACCGGCCGCAGCGGTGGGATGTTCGTCAATGCCGGTCAACTAAGATTGTTTCACGCCGCTGACGCGTGAATGACCGATTATTGCTGAAATTGCTCAAAAGTCAACAATTTTTTCGCGTGAAAACCTGCTCGTTTTCGATCTTTGTCAAGCCCATATAGAAACCCTGCGGGTGGGGAAAGGTTTTACCCGCAGTCGATTCCCACTCAGAAGCGGTTGGGTGCGGTTCTCCGCGGAATCGATCTGGAAGAATAGGAAGAACTGGGGATGTAGGGGGTCAATGAACACAGCTTCATCGCCTCAGGTCTTTCCCTGACCCGTGACCCCTGACCCCTCAGACAGGAATCTGATTTCATGCCCTGGTACCAACGGATAATTTCGCTCGCTCCCCGGACGCGGGGTTTTCATCTGGTCACGGACGAGATCTGCCATGCCTTGTCTGAGCTGCCTGAGATTCGAGTGGGATTGCTGCATGTCTTTATTCAGCACACTTCCGCTTCGCTTTCGATCAACGAGAACGCCGACCCCGACGTGCCGGCCGATCTCGAACGCTCGTTCCATGCCATCGCGCCGGAGTCGTTCCCCTACGCCCACACGTGCGAAGGCCCCGACGACATGCCGGCCCACGTGAAGGCGTCGCTCCTGGGAAGCAGCCTCACGATCCCGGTGAGCGAGGGTCGGCTCGTGCTAGGCACCTGGCAGGGCATTTATTTGTGCGAGCATCGCAACCGGGCCGGCCAACGGCAAGTGGTGCTTACGCTATGGGGCGAAACATAATTCTAACTTCCCCTCCCCCGCCGCGGACGGGCTAGGGGAGGGGGTTCGCGGGCTAAGGCATCCGCTCTAACGCGGCAATTCCCGTTAGCAATGACCTGGCTCGCCAAGTACATCGCGCTAGATGGAATTCCCCGAGAGACCCTCGTTGGAATTGAACTGCCGACCCATGCATCACGCTCATCGCTAGATGGATGCCCCCGGTTTCCCCTTTGATGGATGTCCCCGACTTCCCTTCTCCCTCGCCATCCTCGACGAGCCACGCCGCAACGCGGCCAAGAAGCTCGGCGTCAAACTGCTCGGCAAGTGACGTTCGCCCTCGCTCAGGCAACCCTAACAAGTGGGAACGCGTACTCCCCGGCGCATGTTTACCGCGAAGCGGTTCCACAACTTGGCCCAGCCCTTGCTCGCGCCAGCGAGCTACCCTGGGGCGCCGATCCCCCCAACGCCGATTACGAAGGCCAATCGCTCGCTATGCTCGAACGAATCGCCGAAGCGCTCCATCTGGAAGTGCAGCTTCGACTCGTGCCCGCGTTTTGAATGACGCAAACGGAGTGTGGTTGGAGTAGCAGCCGTCCCCGCCGTGCTTGCTCCGGCGGAGCGGGGGGTTGCACTACGGTTGCATTCAGCGTGAAGCCTAGTACACTCGTAACGCCTATCAGCGCGGAAGCGAAAGCGCGACGATATCGCAGTTGATATCGAATCGGGACACGAAACAGTTGGCCTCGACTTTGTTCGCAGTGAGAACTATCCATGAAGACTTCTGAACAGGTTCGCGAAGAACAATCCCAGCGAATCTTCTGGGTGATTCAAACGGTGTTCAGCGTCCTGTTGGCCCGATCCATTTTTGAGAACAAAGAACTAATCATCCATCCGTTTTCACTAAGTACTCTAGCAGCCCGTTGAAATTCTCTCCAAGCCGCTTACCATATGTCCACGGGATT
>JBBDYG010000025.1:0-7642 GCA_040901765.1 Pirellulales bacterium | reverse complement strand
GACGGCCAGCGGCTTCGCCGCCGACATCGAGCGCCATCTGCACGACGAGCCGGTGGAGGCAGGCCCGCCGTCAGCGGCGTACCGCTTTCGCAAGTTTGCCCGACGAAACAAATCGGCATTGGCGATTGCCGCGCTGGTTCTGTTCTTCCTCGCAATGCTAGGGGGTAGCGTGGGATGGACTGTGCGCGACCGCTCCGCACGGCAGGCAAGAGTATCGGGGCAGCTTGAGCTGATCCTGGACGAGGTGGCGCGGCTCGAAGAGGCGGAGAAGTGGTCCGAGGCGCTGGCGTCGGCCCGGCGGGCGGAGCCGGCGCTCGCCACTGGTGAGGCGCCGCCGCGCATCCAGGAGCGCGTCCGGCAAACATTGGCCGACTTGGAGCTTGTCCGACGGCTTGACGAAATCCGTGCCCAGAGTGGAACAATTTGGGTGAATGGTCCCACACGCATCCCCAGGGCCGCGAAGGCGGACCAGGAATACGCGGCTGCACTCCGTCAAGTCGGCATCGACGTCGACGCACTACCGCTGAAAGAGACGGTTGATCGGATCACAGCCCGCCGGTCAATTGCGGCAGCACTTCTCCCGGCCCTCGATGACTGGGTCGCCGCACGAAGCGTCGGCAACGACGAAACCGCAACTCGCCGCCTGATCGACGTGCTCCACGCGGCAGATCCCGACCCGTGGCGGCAGCGGATGCGGGACGCCCTGATTCGCAAGGATTGGCCGGCTTTGGAGAATCTGGCGAGGTCGACGGACATTGACCGTCAGCCGGCGGCCACCTTGAGCTTTCTATATGCGGCGCTTTCAGCGAATGCGAAACATCTCCTTGGGATCGTGGTTCTCCGGCGCGCTCAATGGAAATACCCGGCCGACTACTGGATCAACCATCGCCTGGGTACGAACTTGATCTGGTTGCAGTTGCCGCATCACGTCGAGGAGGGGATCGGGTACGTGCGGGCGGCCGTCGCTCTTCGACCGCAGAGCGAACATGCGGTGATGAACCTCGGCAACGGTTACGCGTTTCTGGGTCAGCACGACGATGCCATTGCCTGCTACCGGAAGGCGATCGAGCTTAGCCCGCACTACGAAGCTTGCTACACCAATCTCGGCATAGTACTCAGCCGAAAAGGCGCGCACGACGAGGCGATCGCCGCCTTTGAGGAAACTATCAAACTTCGTCGCGATTACACCGAGGCGTATTCAGAATTATCGATGATCCACAGCAACCGTCCGGACGCACACCACCGCAACGCTCGCCGGGCGGCGGAGCTGGCAAAGAAAGCCCTCGAGATCGAACCGAAATTCAGCAATCACTGGACCGCCCTCGGCATCGCGCGCTATCGGGAGGGTCAGTGGCAAGAAGCGCATGCCGCTTTTGATAAGTCCCTGCAACTCGGAACGGATTTCTTGGACGGAGCATTAAGTTGGGAGGAAGCCATCGATTGGTTCTTCCTCGCGATGTGTCACCAGCAATTGGGACAGACGGAAGAGGCGCGGCAGTACTACGAGAAAGGCGTCGTCTGGATGGAAAAGAATCATCTACCGAACAGCGAGCAGTTGATGCGCATCCGCGCCGAGGTGGAGGAGCTGCTGAAGATCACTGGCGAGAAACCGACAACGGAACCGGAATCGAAGTGAAGAAACAAAAGCGGCCGGTGAGGCCTTACTGCCAAGCAAGCTCCTCACCGGCCCGGCATCTCTCGCGGCGCTCGGTTTGCGCGCTCGCGGCGATGACTTTTTTATTGTACCGCAGATTGCATTCGACACAAAACGACGCTCTAAACCACACCTGACCAACAAATCCGGGAGAAAACTCATGAAATCATCTCGACGCCTCATCAACCAACGAGGTACTCGCATACCCCGCTTCGCACGCCGGCTCAGCATGGTTGTTGCTCTGTCTTTGAGCGCTGCGGTCCAGCACGCTCAGGCCGCCACGGTTCGCTCGGTTGCCCTCAGCGACCACTCGGCCCCGGGCACGCCCAGCGGCGTCAACTATCGCGACTTCAATGCAGCTTACTTCGTGCTGAACGACGCTGGCCAAGTTGCGTTTGTTGGCTTTATCACCGGTGGCGGCGTGGATGGCCTCAACAACGAGGGGATTTGGTCCGAAGGCTCCGGCAGCTTGGCGCTGGTGGCCCGCAAGGGAAGCCACGCCCCCGGCGCGCCCAGCGGCGTGAACTTTTTCAACTTCTATTCGCCCGTGCTGAACAACGCCGGCCAGACGCTCTTTGGCGCCGGCCTTATCGACAGTACCTATGTCCCGAACGGCCAGGGAATCTGGTCGGCAGGAACGGGCAGCCTCGCGCTGGTGGCCCGCGATGCGAGCCTGGCCCCGGGCATGCCCAACGGCGTGAATTTCACTGGCTTCGGTGGCGCCCTGTTGAATGACGCCGGCCAGACCGCGTTTCGGGCTGGCCTCACCGGCAGCGGTGTCGATGACACTAACAACGAGGGGATTTGGTCGGAAGGCTCCGGCAGCCTGGCGCTGGTGGCCCGCACGGGAAGTCAAGCCCGCGGCACGCCCAGTGGCGTGAACCATGCCGGCCTCAGTTTGCCGGTATTGAACGACGCCGGCCAGACCGCATTTTTTGGCTTCCTCACCGGCAGCGGGATGGATTTCGCCAACGACCAAGGCATCTGGTCGGAGGGTTCCGGCAGCCTGGCGCTGGTCGCGCGCAGCGGAAGCCAAGCCCCCGGCATGCTCAGCGGCGTGAACTATGCCGGCTTCTCGGATCCAGATCTGAACAACGCCGGCCACACCGCATTTTGGGGTTACCTCGAGGGCAGCGGCGCGGGCGGCCCGTACAACGATGGGATTTGGTCGGAAAGTTCCGGCAGCCTGGCGCTGGTGGCGCGCCGCGGCAGCCAGGCGCCCGGTACGCCCAACGGCGTTAACTTCGGCAACGAAGCACTACTCACATTCGACAGTCCGAAGCTGAACGACAACGACGGGATCGCATTTCGGGGCTTCATCTCGGGCCCCGGCGTGGATTCAACCAATAACGAAGGGATCTGGTCGGGAGCCGCCGACAGCCTGGCGCTGGTGGCCCGCACGGGAAGCCAAGCCCCCGGCACGCCCAGCGGCGTGAACTTCAGCAGCTTCTTCCCCTCGCATGGGGCGCTGCAGTTGAACGAGGCGGGCCAGTCTGCATTCGCGGCCTTTCTTGCCGGAAGCGGCGTGGGGGCGCCCTTCCAGAACGATAGCGGCATCTGGGCGACCAACCGGAGTGGCGAGTTGCAACTCATCGCCCGCATAGGCGACCTGTTGGAGGTGGCGCCGGGCGACTTCCGCACGATTCGAGAGTTGAGCCTTGCTGGCGCTGGCACCGGCAACAGTGATGGCCGCCCCAGCGGCTTCAACAACCTGGGCCAGCTTGCTTTCTGGGCGAGTTTCAACGGCGGTTCAGGCATCTTCGTCTCCAACGTCGTGGCCGTCCCCGAGCCGGCGAGCCTAGCGCTGTTGGCTCTTGGTCTGCCGCTATTCGCGTGGCGGAACTCGCTCCGCAAAAACGAAAGAAGAAACCCATGAAGAAACACTGGACGGTCCTTGTCACGGCGTCGCTGACCACGCTGCTCGCGCTTTTTGCTCCGACGCCGCTCGCTCGCGCCGACATTTTTCAATGGGAGTACATTAACCCCGCCGATCCCAGCCAGGGGAAGCAGCAGAGCACGACGCTCGCTCCCGATGGCGCAAGCGTGAACGCCGTGCCCGGCGCGAACCTGACGAACCGCAACCTGACGATGGCTTACCTGATTGGCGCGAACCTCACTGCTTATATCGTCTACGATCAAGGCTATATAATTAGCAACAGTGGCGCGAACCTGACTGGCACGAATCTAAGCCAAGCCGATCTCACTGATGCCAACCTTAGCGGCGAATACTACATCGATCCGTCCGCGAATTGGATTTTCCTCGCTGCCGCCGACCTGACCAATGCGAATCTGAGCCAGGCTAACCTCACGAATGCGAACTTCTATAGCGCCACGCTGGCGGGCGCCAACTTGACCGGGGCTGAAGTGCGCGGCTCGAATCTCGGATCCACGGGCATCACGCCGGCGCAACTTTACTCAACGGCCAGTTACGTGACCCAGGATTTGACCGGAATTGGCTTGAGTGGCAGCAACCTTGCCAGCGTGAACCTTGCCGGCCAGAACCTAACCAATGCTAACCTGGCGGCCATGCTGATCAATGCCGATTTCAGTCAGGCGAACCTCGCAAGTGCAAACCTTACCGCCGCCAAGTTGACTGGCGCCAATCTCAGCCAAGCCAACCTGGCGAATGCGAATCTCCTTAGCGCCACGCTGACTGGCGCAAACCTGTCCGGCGCTGAAGTGCGCGGGGCGAACTTCAACTCCTTCTCCGTTTATGGCGACGGCAGTGGTCTTACCGAGGCCCAGCTCTACTCGACGGCTAGCTACCAAGCCCACGACCTTACGGGAATCGCGCTCTCCGGCAACAATCTGCCCAGCGTGAACCTCGCCGGCCAGAACCTTTCCAATGCGAGCCTCGGCGGCGCCATGTTCGCCAATGCCGATTTCAGACAGGCGAACCTCACGAATGTGGACTTCCGTTCCGCCACGTTGACCAATGCCGACTTCAGTCAGGCGAACCTCACGGGTGCGGATTTCTCTCCTGGCGGCGACTACGGCACTGACCTCGGCGGCGCGAACTTGAGCGGCGCCGAAGTACGCGGAGCGAACTTCAGTGATACCGGCATCACACCGGCGCAACTTTATTCAACAGCCAGTTACGCGGCCCGCGATCTGACTGGAGTACGCCTATATGGCTTCGGCAGTAACCTGGCCGGCGTCAACTTCGCCGGATTGAACCTCACGAATGCGGACCTCGGCGGCGGCAATGTTCTGACCGGAGGGAACTTCAGTCAGTCCAACCTCACGAATGCGAGCTTTCATGACGCCGCGCTGACCGGCGCGGACTTCACGGGGGCCGAAGTGCGGGGGACAGACTTCGCTAAAAATAGCTTTTATGCCACGGGACTTACGCCGGCGCAACTTTATTCAACAGCCAGTTACGCGGCCCACGATTTGACCGGAATCCGATTGGAGAACAACATTCTGACCGGCGCGAACTTCACTGGTCAAAACCTCACGGATGCGAACCTTACAGGCGCCGCGCTGACCAATGGCAATTTCAGCCAAGCCAACCTTACTAACGCGGCCCTCGGTTCGGTCACCGGCGCCAATCTGACCGGGGCCGAGGTGCGCGGGGCGTCCTTTGGGAATATCACGGCGGCCCAACTCTATTCGACGGCTAGCTATCAGGCACACGATTTGACGGGAATCCGCTTGTACGATCACAATCTGACGGGTGTGCACCTCGCCGGCCAAAACCTCACCAATGCGAACTTCACTTCCGCCGCGCTGATCAATGCCAATTTCAGTCAGGCGAATTTGACGAATGCGGATTTCCATCGTGCCAGGCTCGCCAATGCCAATCTCAGCCAAGCCAACCTCACGAATGCGAACTTCTCTAATTCTTACGATTACGTTGGCGTCGATTTGAGGGGCGCGAACCTGGGCCAGGCTAACCTCATGAATGCGAATTTTTCCGGTATTTTAATTGATGATGGATTCGGTGGTGCGTTCATCAACCCCGGCGCTGACCTCTCCGACGCGAACCTCAGTGGGGCCGACGCCCGAGGTGCGCTCCTTGAATACGCCACGCTCACCGGAGCGAACACCCGCAATCTGATTCAGTCTGATGGGCACATTGCGGGCCTCGACCTAACTGCCGGCGCGTTGCTGGTTGTCCGCGACTATGACGGGAATTCTGGGGCGACTCCGCCGACCGGCCCGCTGCCGATCGTCGTGGACCAACACCTGGCAATGGACGCCACCGGCGCGGTGCGGCTGGAGTTCGACGCCGATCCTTGGGACTCGACGATCTCGTTCGCACCGGGCATTCCCGTGGCGCTCGGCGGCACGCTGGAGTTGACTTTCGATCCTAGCGTAAACGTCGCCACCCAAAGCGGCCGGACGATCGACCTGTTCGATTGGACCGGCGTCACGCCCACCGGCGCGTTCACCGTCTCCAGCCCCTACACCTGGAACCTGACGCAGCTCTACACCACCGGCGAAGTGACGCTCGCCGCCTTGCCCGCGCTCCCCGGCGACTACAACGGCAACGGCATCGTCGATGCCGCCGACTACACCGTGTGGCGCGACACGCTCGGCGACACGACGAACCTCACCGCCGATGGCAACGGCAACAGCGCGATCGATGTCGGCGATTACGATGTATGGAAGCAGAACTTCGGAACGCAGGCCGGGTCGGGCACCGGCGCGGCGGTTCCGGAACCGGCGACGGGCGTGCTAATGATGATGGCAGCGGTGGGAATTTTTCTGCGGGGTTGTCGCACTTCTCGGTGCGGCGCTAGGAGCTGAATACCGGCGGGACTAAACACCCCGGTCACCGCAATTGACCCTCCGGACGCGGACCTCGCGGAGCCGCCTGCGATTCCGATACGAAACTGCTACAATCATGCGAATTAGCCGAGCGCTTCGAGGCGGCTTCGCATGACCAATGTGACTCAAATTTTATCGCAGATCGAGCAGGGCGACCCGTGTGCTGCCGAGCAGCTCCTGCCGCTGCTTTACGATGAACTTCGCAAATTGGCGGAACAGAAGCTGGCTCACGAGAAGCCCGGGCAAACTCTGCAGGCGACGGCGCTGGTACACGAAGCGTATGTTCGCTTAGTCGATGTGGAAGATGAGGCGCAATGGAATAGCCGCGGTCATTTCTTTGGAGCCGCGGCGGAAGCCATGCGGCGGATTCTGGTCGAAAATGCCCGCCATCGCGCGCGGCTCAAGCATGGCGGCGACCGCGATCGGGAGGAGTTGCAGCCGTCGCAAATCGCCGGTCCCAAAGCGTCCGACGAGTTGATAGCCCTCGACGAAGCCTTGGAGCGGCTCGCAGAGCATGACGCGCAGTCGGCTGAATTGGTAAAACTCCGCTACTTCGCGGGTTTGACCATTCCGCAGGCTGCGGAAATCTTGGGCGTGTCGCCGCGTAAGGCCGATTTCATCTGGTCATTCGCCCGAGCCTGGCTGCGGCGCGAGATTGAGGCGAGTTAAGTCTCGTGCGGCTATTGGCTGTCGGCCGTTGGCTATCGGCCTGAAATCTGAGGGCCAACTTCTAGCCGGTAGCCGGTAGCCGATAGCTCAGATACCCGTTCGTCCTCAATAATGGACTGCGGAGCCACATGTTTCGAGTTTCTTTGCGCGATCCGGCGCGATTCGTCGCACTGACCATCGGAGGCTCGCGCAGATGCTCACGCGAGGCAATAGTCATGCGCGAACGCGACATCTTTATCGAAGCTCTCGAAAGGGGCAATCCGTCGGAGCGGACGGCACTGCTCGACGATGCGTGTAAGGCGGACGCGGATCTGCGCGGCCGCGTCGAGCGATTGCTCGCCGAGCACGACCGCCAAGAGAGCTTTATTCTCGATACCCCACTCGTGGCACTCGACGCGACGCTGGAATTGCCTCACAGCGAAAGGGTCGGCACGGTCATTGGGCCTTACAAACTTCTGCAACAAATCGGCGAAGGCGGCATGGGCGTCGTCTTCATGGCCGAGCAGACCAAGCCGCTGCAGCGCACCGTTGCGATAAAGATCATCA
>JBBDYG010000024.1:0-46374 GCA_040901765.1 Pirellulales bacterium | reverse complement strand
GCGGCAAGCTCCACCTGACTCCTGAAATCACCCACTAAATTTCCTGAAGAACCATCTATTTGAGGACGAACTTCCACGGCCCCTTCGAAAAACTCACCAGGCAAATTTGGCCAGGATGGCTAAGACGGCGCTCGAGACGCGGCCCTTACGAGACGTTTTGACACAATCAATCAAGGAGGGCGATCACACCTTCTTTCCAGTTCATCTTGGTGGTCCTGAAGCTCTACCCTGGCCATAGTCTCTTTCTTTGCTGGCCGTCATATCAGGGAGAATGGCCGTGGAAGTGTCTCGTTAAATTCCGCGGGAAGTTTGTGGCTTACGTTGGTGAGGGAGAGGGTGGATGTACCGGCGATGATTTGTTCCACTGGTTTATAGACCTCGAATATGCACTCGTCGAGGTTCTCCGAATCCCTCAACATTGTGCGATCCACGATCACCTATTCATCTATCGCAGACGTAAGCTGCGATCTCGGCGGGTGAAGAAAGCGCGATCGAGAGTCAAACAGTACACGCGGCTTCGCAGGAAGCGAAACTACGATTGGAAACGTATACATGGAATCATCAAGTGAAATCGACCACGGAGGGATCGATCTTCTAAAACGGCGAGGGGCTAATGGTGCCCCTCGCCGTGGAGAAACCAAATTGTGGACTCGCGTGAAACACTCGTCTCATAACCGAGTGTTAGGGACGCCAGTTCGGAGCCAAGGGAACCTGCTGGCCGTTGAACCCTGGGTCGCGCGGATACGAGGGGGAGTATCGTTCCGGTTGCGGTGTCTGCTGCGCCGGCTGGTATGGCGGATAGGGCGTCTGCGGGTACTGAACAGAGTAGGGGTTCGTGGGCAACACGATCACGCTATGGGTATTTCCTTGCGGGAACCCATACGCGCTACCGGTGTCATTCGGAGTCGATACAAATGACTCCGGTAGAAACAATCCGGTGTTTGGCTCGCGAGAATTATAGTGAAGGTGCGCAGAGACCGCAGCGTTATACGCAGCGTACTCCCGGGTGCAGTTCTGCTGTCTTCCGTTCCAACTCGATGCGATGGCGAGTGAGGCGAAGTTCTTCCGCTGCGCGGTCGCCATGTCGCAAATCTTGATACCACCTGACTGGCGAGGTAGGCCAATCGGCACTTGCTGTGTTGCCGCAGAGTAGCGATCCAGCTACCATCAGGCTCGCCGCGGCTCGTCGAATAATGACAACCGCTGACGCGGTATTTCTCGTTGCGCCGCGTCAACCACGCCTTTCACCGCGCACTCGCTCCTCAAGTCCTACTAGCCCATTTGGCGGCCTCAGTCATTGAGCCTCCAAACACACGTACTGCTTCCTCGAACGTCACAGCGAGCCATCCCTGCTAGCGCATAATGCCTCTCGCTGATGGCATAGCAACGTCGATCAACTACGTGTAACGCACCGCGTCGAATCGAGACTCTTCGACGCGGCCAATGAGATAAGCCGCCGCGTTCTCAGGCTTCCTACCCAATGGATGAACTTAGATTAATCCTGCCTTCTCGTGGGCCAAACTTTGCATTACGAGGTATCCGTCGCGGTAAGCGCTGGTATATCGAGTCGTCAACGGCATGATTCGGCAACGTCGCGCTGAGCTCCTTCATTGAGCAGATCCTTCGATCGACATGCTATTGAATTGGCGCCTTGCGACGGCGTTGAAGCTTCTCCCTCGCGCCGGCTGATGGCTTTGCCCGATCAACAAACCGGCGAACGCGGCGAACGACATCACGGCCAAAATCACGCTGGCGGGTTCCGGGATGATTGCCTCCACGACCACCCGCGTCGGGCCCACGGTGAGCCGAAAATTTCGGCTATCCTCATGTGAAAGGTGCAGACCCTGGTCGGTTATGTTCCGCGCCGTCAAAACGGTAAATGTGCTGCCGGGAGAAACGTCGGCCTGTTCGGAAGGTAGCAGATCGAGGATGCCGGACAGCTCGGCGTACCCATCCACCGTAAGTCCCGCGCTTGTTGACTCGGGTCCGAGCATTGAGGCCAGCGTGCCGGTTGACGTCAAATCGCCGATGATCGTCCCGGAGCCGCCGAGACTACCCAGGTTGGTGACCATGCCGCCGGCGCCGGTAACGAGCGCGTTGTTTATATTCACCTGGCCCGGGCCGATGAGCGTCAGTGTGTGGCCGTCGAGATCCAAGACATTGTTAAAATCGAGCCGCGTGCCCGCCAGCGCGTCGACGACTGCGTCGGTGGCAAGCGAGACCTTGGCCTGGAATTGATGGCTGCCGGCGGTGACGTCGATCTCCGCATCGCCGCCCGTATTGTGGTCGAATGTTACGCTGCCCGTGCCGATGATGGCGTAGCTCCGCGTCGCGTTATTGAACTCGATCTCGCGGACTGTCACTGCCTGGTCGACGCTTACCAACGCATTTTGGCTGATGCCGCCGCCGAAGATTGCCTTGCGATTGTTGTCGTTGGGAACGAAGCCAGCGCCATCGGTACGTGACGCACTTTGCCAGCTTGGGGCGGCCGTCCAGCTTCCATGACCTGGGCCGGCCCACTTTTGGACTGTATCGGCCGTCTCATTGGTCGTGTAAGTGAGGTCGTCGAGAAAGGTGTAGTGCTTATTGAAATCTGGTCGGCTCGCGTTCGAATTGTAGTTCGTGAGTCCAAAGGCATTCAAATTCATCGGGATGTTCTTCCCGGCTGCATCGACGTCTACAAAAGTGGATATGACGGTCGGCCCGCGCATTTCCAGCGACAAGCGGCCGTTGCCGCCGATGCCGGCCGTTGGCCTGTAATCCATCGACCAGGTGTACATGCCGTCGAGCAACCCGTTGCCGAGCGTCAGAAGTGGGCCGATATAGGCGTTGCCTTGCTGACGGATTTCCAGGCGCAGGCGATAGTCGGGCGACTGCTCGATAATCGCGAAACGAACGGCGTCGCCGCTGCCGCTTTCCTGTAATCCGACCATCGACGAGCTGTAGTCGGTGGCGTCGAAGAAGCCGATGTTCATGTTCCATGTGGGACCATGGTCGCTGTTGACCATCAGTTTCCCACCGGCGTGCAGCGTTTGCTGCAGGGGAAACGATCCACCCAGGCTGCCGCCGAGGGTCGTATCGGCGTAGTAGGAATCGAAGGTGTTCATGCCCAGGTAGCCGCCAATCTCGCCCGGCGAGCCAAACGCATTGCTTGTGAATGGACTAAAGCCGTAGTTGTTGAAGTCATCGCGAGCTTTGCTTGGGTTGCCTTGCGGAAGAATGTTATCGTTGCCTTGCCAGAGCGGGTCGATGTTGAAGCTATTGCCAATCAATTCGGCATCCGCCACGCGGTGTGATGCGACTGCAAAGAGGGCGGCGATTAAGAACGCCCATCCACGCGGCTCGAACTGTAAAATGGTCTTACCTGCAGGCCGTCGGCGGCCGCGGACCAAGGCACCGGCCAGTGCGGCCAACGCAATGAGCAAACAACTTGTCGGCTCGGGAACGGAGGAGAGCTGCGTTGCTGACGTGCCGCTGGTCGCAATCTTGCCAAAATTGGCCTTCCATGAGGCGTAATCATCAGCATCAACGATATGATTGCCGTTTCCATCAGCCTGGAGATCGGTCGTCGAACCGAGCGTGTTGCGCCAGACCACGTAATCGGCCGCGTCCACGGTGCCGTTGCCGTTGTAGTCGCCTAACAATCCGGCGTTGAGCACGAGGTTGTTGCCAACGACATTGAAGTAGAACGATCCGCCGTTTGGCCCACCGAGCGCAAGTCCGTTGTCGACGATGCCACCGGCCGCAGTCAGCACCGTAAACGAGTCACCGATGCTTGGGGAGAATCCATTGACGAGCGAAACGGCCAACGTGCCACTGAGCGAGGCCGTCCCGCTGGCGGCTAACACATCAAACTGTCCTGGCGCAGCACCACCCACCTCGATCGCCAAAGTTGAACCGGCGGCTTGAGTCAATGAGCCATCAACACGCAACGTGCCAACGCCGTTGCCAGGCGCAATGACGCCGCCCAATTGGTTGTTGAGATTGCCGTTAATCCGCCCGACGCCGCCGAGTGCGCCGGCGTTGTTCAGAATGCCGCTGGTGGGGTGATCTCCGACGTTCTGAAATCTGACGTTGCTGAGAGCGGCGATATTCATCGTTTGCCCGCCGAAAGAAACCACGCCGTCGAATTCCAAAGAGCCTGCCGCCGCGGTCGACACATTGGTGGCACTTTGCAATTCCAAGTTGGCTTGGATCTCATGCGTTCCTTGCAGCACGTTGATCGAAGCCGTGCCGCTGTTCGCCTTCAGCTTCATGGTTCCGGTTCCGGCAACGGCGTAGCTGAAGGCAGCGTTGTCGAACTGAATCGACTTAACCGTGATATCACGATCGATGAGCACCGTGGAATTCTGCGTCACGGCGGAGCCGAAGAGGGCGGTGCGATTGTCGCCGTAGGGCACTTCGCCGGGGTTCCAATTGCGGCTGACGGCCCACGAACCACTGCCGGGCAATTTCCAGGCGGACGTGGTCGCGGGCAGATTGGCGACCGTGTACGTCGCATCGTCGATAAACACGCGGTACTGGCCCGACGTAGTCGCTTCTCCATCGTAGTTTTGCAGGCCAAATGCGTTGAAAAAGATCGGTTCCTGGAGCCACTCCGGCTTGCCCGGCTCATTGCGGAGGGGAATATCCAAAGTGACGCTGCGCGAGGCGGGGGTGCCGGGTGTCAGGCCGAAGAAAGTGACCGTTCCCGAACCGAGTCCGCCGTTGCCGGTGGGATTCCAATCCATCGTCCAGTCGTAGTCGCCCGATACGAGACCCGTTTGGATCGGACTCTGCAGGTTCTTGGCGATTTCCAGCCGCAGCCACAACATGAACCGTCCGCCGTCAATAATGTTGATCCGCAGCGCATTACCGCCTTTGCTGGGATTCGCTTGATCGAAGAACGAGATGTTCATCGGAAACTGAGGGCTGAGTGAGGAGTCGATGGAGATCCTGCCGCTCGAATGAAGCACATCCTTGGCTGACAGCGTGCCGCCAAGGTCGGTGTCGGCATAGAAACTGTCGAAGGCGTCGTGACGGCCGAACAGCCCACCCGCTTCGCCGATTTCACCGCCCGCATGATTTGTGTTGAGCGAGTAACCGTAGTTGTCGTTTACGGCTGTATTGTTGAGCGGCGACCAAAACGGATCGTCGTCGAAGTTCTCCGTCACCGAGTCAAGCGCATTCGCCGACGCAGCGACTAACATGCCGAGAAAGCCAACAGTTCTAAGATAACATCGAATCACAGATGCCTCCTCGCGCAGAACACTCCGGTGTCGATCTCACAGCCGCACCGCTTAACAAACTCGCTCTACCGCCATATTCAACAGCGCAGCCAATTTGCCGATCTTGTCGGCGATATGGCCGACGCCGACGGCGCAATGATGCGCCGGGCCTTGTCGGTTCCAATTCTCCGTAAAGCTTCGCACTCCGATGGCGAACCGATAGCGGCTATTGGTGTTGCCGATTTCCAGAATTGGTCCGGGCACCGACTCCCCTTCGGCCACTAGCAGTTTCAATGCGCCGTCCACGGTTTGCACCACGGAGAGCAGCGTGACTGGCCCCTGCTTGACGGCCATCTCGACCGACAGGCCGCGGCCGACTTTGCCGTGATAGACCGGGAGCGGCCGGACTTTTGTTTTGCCTTGCGCGATTGCGATGTGCCCCGGCCCGTCGTGGCCCATCAAAACAACGTCGTCGTTATAATCCATCGCGTAGAATTCGGTGAAGGAACCGCCCGCGCCGAAACTGTCCATGATCTTCATGGCCTGGACGTTCTTGATCTCCAGTTCGCCGGCGACCGGGATGCCGCGAGCCGTGAGCAGCGAAGTGCCGAGGATGATTGAGCTGATGGCATCTTCGTTTTCGGCGTTGCCGGTGCCCATGTAGTAGTAGGCCATCGAACCGAGCCGTTTGACATGAACCAGGCGATCGAGCGCGACGGAGGTGCGGGCCGCCCGCTGTAGTTCCTCGTAAGAGCAATCTGGCTGCACGTCGAACGCATCGCGGAAATAGGCGACGCGCTCGGCGATTTCACTTTCGCCGACTTCGCGGCGACGACTGGCCAAATCATCGACCTCGACCATTTCCACATGGCCGCCGAAATACGCGCACTGCTGCGTCAGGTCAGAGTAAATATCGAGCATGCCGCCATAGTAATGTCCCATGACGCCTAGGCGATTGTGCTCCATGACGTGCGCCACGCGTGCCGCCTCGATCCAACCGTCGACGTCCTCCCAGACGCGCGGATCGTCTTCGAGCATCCCCGTGATCTGAAAAAATGGGATGCGAGTCCGGTTGAACACGTTAGCAATTTCCGGCACGGGGCAGGCACCGCAGAACGCCAGCCATTCGCCAGTCATTTTCGTGCGGTCGCCAAGCCGATTGAAACTGGCATAGTCGATGGCTGCGCCAGGTTGTAAATTGAGAACAATGACCGGCACCTTGGCCCGCCGCACGACGGGCAGCACGGTCGAAGAAAGTGCGTACGTAGTGACGTGCACGAAGATGATGTCGACATCTGCCTGACGAAATTGATGGCCGGCGTGGGCGGCCTTCTCCGGCGTGTCGATCAGTCCCAGATCAATCACCTCAACCTGCGGACGCGCGAGCCGCTCGTGAGTCACGTTCAAGTATCCACACAGGCGTTCCGCCAAGCCGTCGAATTGGGGCCAATAAGCATCCAAGCCGATGCCGAACAGTCCCACTCGAAGTTTGGATTGATCACACATGCTGTTTCCCGTTGACCGATGCGATTGACAGTTCGATTGGCGGTCTGGGGTCAACCGACTTTCGAGTTTCCGCGGTTCCGATTCGACAACCTGCGTTCGACAAATCAAACGCACGAACGCGCAAACGGCCTGTTCGCATGCGCGAGGCTCAATGAACTGCCGGCGCGCGGAATCGCCCCGGAAGTTACGTGTCGATTTGAGTCGTTTCCGGGTGGGGTCCCGCCATCCCCTGCCGCGCATTCGCGGCAGGGGACGCGTGGGCTGTAGCCGGCTCCTGCCCCGATCGAACCAAACGTCCGAACCGGCTACGTGATTCTTACTCTGCTGGCGCCCGGCCGCCGGCGTCGCACGGTGGCGAGTACCGCAACTAGCGCCAGCGACATCGTCGCAGGTTCAGGGATGACAACCGTGCTCGAATACATCACATTGCTGAAATCGACGCCATAATTGCGCTGGACACCAACCTGTTCAAAACCGCTACTCGTGCCAAAGGCGCTGCTTTGCGTCGCGGGATCGACGGTAATCATCTGATTGACAAGTATTTGCGTCGCAGGTGCGTCGGCGTCGGTTAGTGAGCCGGTGACCGTCAGCGTATTGCCGGCGAGAGACGCGACCAAATCGATATCGAACGGATTGTTCCGTCCGAAAACATCGGCCCAGTTGCCGACGGAACCAAAGAGATTTCCGCCGGCCATGATAAATATCCGCCCGTCGCCGGGATGGTAGAGCGAAATTCCAAAATTCGTTTCGCTGCGATGACCGATGGCCGGATTGCTATAGCCCAGGATGGCACTGTTGTCGGCGCCGCTTACGGTGCCTTCGTCGTTTACAACCGCCGTCGCCTTGATGATCAATCCGTCGTAGCCGAGCGACCCCGGAAAGTCGTCGACAAGATAAGCCAGATTTTCAGTGCCATAGAGACCGTCGAGAACGGTGCCGGTATTCGCCAGCACGGTTCGCCCCAATCCGGGCGTCGTATTGTTGAGGCCGGTCGTAATGCTGGCCACTCCGTTAATGACGCCGGCGCCGGCCGGAGCTGCGATCACCAGAAGTAACCAAACCACATTTGTAAGTCGATTCATGAGCCGTCTCTCCCGCTTGGATGGCCGAATTTTGGAAATGTCACTGAAGTCGTGATCAGTTGAACTCGGCACAAGGACACGAAGTAAAGATGCACCTCTTGCGTGTTCCAACAAATGCCCCGTACGTCGCTCTACCCCTTAAGACCGAAACCGTATTAACGCCGGCAGAAAGAGCATCACGGCCAGCAAGAGCGTTGCCATCGCCGGCTCCGGCACGACTGCCGTGACGCTGCTGCTTCCGCTCCCCATGACCTCCGTGCCAAAACGCGACATCCAAAAACCGTAATCAAATTGATCGACATCGCCGTCCGGCGTGCCTAACAAATCGTCGCTGGTGCCGTCGCCGAATACGGAGCCGGGCGTACCTGAGGCTCCGAGATTGTCACGCCAGACAGCATAATCGGCCGCGTTGACGGTTCCATCGCCGTTGTAGTCGCCACCGTTGCCAGCGGACGGATCGGGGCCGATCCGCGTCGGATTTGGATTGTCGATTCCCAAGTCGCTGACGACGCTGTAAGTAAGATCATCGATCCAGACTACGCCGCGACGAAATGCGTCTTGCGCTTCTCGCAGATAGCTCTGGGTAATGGCGAAGGAGTCAAACGGATGGTCGGCGTCCGCGGCCTGAGAAAAGGTGAACTGGTTAATGGGAATTCCGGCAACGTTTCCCTCAAACCAAGCTTGTCCCAAGCCGCTGTCAAATTTCAAAGTCAAATCGACGTCGAATGGATTGGTGAACCCGGTGTCCTCATCGTAACCGCCGGGAATGCCGATCGCGCCGCTATTATTGCCGTTGATTTGCAGCAGGAAGCGCGCTCCACCAACAAAGGCGATGCCCGCAGAAATTTTTCCACGATCGAAGTCCGCCCCGACCGGCGTGTCGGGCAGATTGAAATACCCGAGCACCGCGCGCTGGTCGTTGTCGAAGCCGATGTCGTCGAGCCGCATTTTGGCCCTAATGACGACCTCATTGGAGTGATTCAGCACACCGCCAAGGGTCGTGTCAGCAACGCCGCCTTCGTTGAACCAATTGAATTCGCCGCCGAATTCGCCGGCGCCCGCTCCACCAGCATTTTGAGTGTTGGTGAGGCCGAAATGATTCGTGAGAATGTTTCCATTTTCCACGAACATTCTTTGGCCGCCAAAAGCGTCGTCAATGAGTTCGGTATCATCTGGATTTTCGGCCGGAACCAGGGTGCCTGGCTTGGGCCGCAGGACGACGTTGTCGACAAACAGGTTGAAACGGGTGCCGACTCCCACGTCAAACGTTTCCGTCACGTTGATTTGCGCGCGTACTGCGCTCCACGAAAAGAGGACCACACAAGCCACGAGCGCTTGAAGGCACACCGTTCGTGTTAGAAAGGAACCGGAAAAAGCATCTCTTCGCGTCATAGTTACTCCCCCTGGGTGCTGGCCGTGTTGGTGGCACCGGAACCTGAGTTAAAAAGATCATTGCAAGACATTGTCGGAAATCACTTCGCCATCGTCGCGGACGCCCAGCCGCCGATACATTTCCAAGTCAATCGAGGTCGATACGGCATGCACGCTGCCGTCGCACATAGCAAACTGGCACACGCCTGGATGCCAGCTTCCGAAAATCCAGACCCAGAGGCCTTGGTACTTGTCGTTGCCGCCGGAGCTAAGGAGAAATAGCTCGAATTCCTTACGGCCGTCGTCCGGCCCGTTCGAGAGCCGGAAATCGGGCCCCACGGATCGGCAGTACGACTGCCACTCGTTCCCGTTGTAGATCGACTGATCGCCGAAACGAAAACCAAACTCCGGTTCAACGACGTGCTTCTCCCCGCAAAAGATCGTCTTGCTGAGCCCGTCGGTGATACGATTGAACGAGATGTTGCTGCTCCAATTGACCTTGCCCCAACCCTTCGAGGTGATGATCACACCCCTGGCATTGGGATCGTATTGTGAAGCGCCCTTGGAATCGCCGTGGCATGCGGCGTAATCGCCGAGCGCGCCGGGCGGATTGACCTGGGGAGCATTGATGAAGTGATCCCGAGACAGCGAGCCGGGGGACCGTCGAGTCGGACAAGCGAATACCGGGGATGTCACTTCACGCGCGAACTTGTTGGCAGGATCGCGATACGGTTTGGTAAAGTCCCAGAGATCGTATTCATTGCCGCCTTCCATGTAGGGCATTAACAGGGCCATCCAGCTTGGAGACCCGCCGTTCCAACGAGCGCACGGCACGACGCCGTGCGCATCGTGAAAGTTTTGCAGCGCAAGCCCGAGTTGCTTGAGGTTATTCGTACATTGGGTTCGCCGAGCCGCTTCGCGCGCGGCCTGCACGGCAGGCAAAAGCAAGCCGATCAAAATGCCAATGATGGCAATGACGACCAACAGCTCGACGAGGGTAAAGCCACGCCGCTCTCGTGCAGCCGGTCCCAGGTGCTCCGCCTCAAATGCCGCGCCGGTCATGATCAGTGAGTGGCAACTCGAATTAGGAGCCGCCAACTTGAAAGAGAAATACTTCACGCCGCGCGAATTCCGCAACCAATTCGTTCGGCGCCCACCCGTGCCGCCGTTTTCATCCTAATGCTGGTCTACAAAACTGTCAATATGTCATACAAAAAAATATTATCGGGCCGGTTTGGCGACTTCTATGGAATCTGAAGCAAATTATGTATGACATAATTGGGATTTCCGCCGGGTTAGATATTGGTTCTGATTGCCGCCGATTTTCGCCCGGGGGCCGGCCCTCCACTCGCGCTCGCCATTACGCCGAAAACTCGGCATCGAAAGCTCCGGCAAAGAGTCCAAATTCAACAAAGGAGTACGAATCCGCCCAATCTGGAGCGGATTGGCCTGCGAGAAGTGTCTCCAGCCAGTTGGTGCATCGTTCCGGTCGAAATGAACCTGGGGTCACGTAAACGGGCTCGCCATGCGGGTGGTGGTGAGGCCCTTGCAGGTTTCTCAGGCTGTGGTAGAGCGTGAGGGAAATGTGATTCGTGCCGGGAGTCAAAAGGGGGCCGATGTCGACTTCGTATGGCGCCCAAGCGAGGCAGCCGGCTTGCTTGCCGTTGACATCAAGGGCCGCGACCGGCGCCATTAACGCATCCAGTCGAAATAGCACGGCGGCGTCAGGCGAATTCGACCTGAATATTTCTGCATCGTAGCGCAGTCTTCCTGCGTAGAAGGGCAACCCCTGGCAAACGACGTCGCCTGTCGTCAACTTGCGCGGCGGATGCACGGCCAGTGGAGAAGCCAGGTAGCGCATTTTCTGCGTAGGAAGCCAATCGGCGAGCGGGGTGCCGGTGTGAAATTCGATTTGTCCTCGCCAGCCTTGCGGACCGGAGGTCGGCGTGCCTTCCACGGCGAAGTCGCCAAGCACGATGATCGACTCCAATTCCGTGCCGAGCCTTCGCTCCGGGGCGGATGCGCCGGGGTCAGCGAATTGATATTGCTCGAGGGCCACCTCGATGCAATTCGAGGACTGCAGGTCCTTGGGCGTTATAGAACATGGATGCCAGTGAGGATCGCACCAGAATTGTCGCGTGATGTTCGTGGCGTCGAACGCATGCCCGTTGACGCGTACGTGCACATCCGGTCGTTCGATGTTCTCGACGATGAGCTTCAACGGTGTCGGCGACCAATTCTGTAGATTCATGGAGAATGCGAAGCGCAGCGAAAGCGGTCCAGAATAGCGGCGGCAATCGAGCCACTCCTTGATAGCGAGCACCGGATAGGGACCGCGCCACATGCCATCGCCCAGGCAGAATTCCGCACGGTCGATCACGAGCGCGTTCTCGTCGAGACGAGTTACTTGCCAAGCCAACGCTGCCGCGTCAACAGTGTCGGCAGGCGGATGGATGTCCGCGGACGGTGGAACAAGGCGCGGACGTTCACCTTCGATAACGACACACGATCCGCTCGGCGGCAATGTGAATAAGAGCCGACCGGCATCGGCTGCCATTCGATGGCTGTCGGCCAAGTGCGTGTGCCAGACTGTGAGCGTCCGGCTGCGCGAATGGCGCCACTTAACGCGTACACTCCTCTCATGGAGCCGATCGAGGTTGACCAGCAGCGTGGTTTGACAAATGTCTGCGGATTTGGTGTATCGCCATACCTTTTGGCCGCCGGGTGATGAGTCAATTTGGATTTCTGGCGGGGACGTTTCCAAGAGCCGCTCCACGAGCTCATCCTGCGAGGCGGCGTGAATCGCGACTTTCTGGGACAGTGCATCGAGAGCAGCTATGACTTGGGCGGCGGCGGAGCCGTCGACCAACTGTGGGCGATCGCCGAGTTGAGCCACGATTCCACCGGCCTCGGCAAACGCGGTGAGCAACCGAACGGTGGACAGGCGAATCGTCACCTGCGGCGGCACGATTACGGCGCGATAGGTCGCAGCGCCGACGCGCAGGCGGGGCTCCACTCTTTGCTCGTCGACGAGCTGTTTGTCGACGCTGCCGCAATCGGCGAGCACAGCTTCGTCGCCGAAATCAAACATGTAGCCGGCGTCCAGCAAGCGGTGGCACAATCGTTTCCACAGTTGGTCCATGCTCTCCAGCCGGGCGTCGTCCGCCGGGTGGAAGAATCGACCGGTCCAAGTATCCGCGTCGCCGACAGCCACCGGCCCGCGACTGAGCGCATAGGCCGATTCTTGGGGATGGATGATCAGCAAATCGGTCTGGGCATGTCCGCGGCTAAGCAATTCGCATAGTCGCGCGACGTGATCTTCCACTACATGGTTGAGTGGCCACCAGGGTTGGTGGGGTGACAACGTGGGCGGATAGTCGCGCTTTCTGGCGCCGCGGATCGTCGTGCTCATCAAATGGGGCACAAGGTGGTTCGCCCCCAGGACAATCTGCTGTTCGCCGATCCATTTGCGATCGGCAAAGCTCAAATGCTGTCCGCTGGCGCCGTAAAGTTCGGTCATCATCCGCTCTTTCGCGAATTGGTGCACGGATGAGCGGCAGCCGAGCGCTGTGACCACTTCGCCGACTTGACGCCCCAGATGATCCACGCCAGGCCAGTCGAAATAACGATAGGATGAATGACCGTTGGCCGACCAGGAGAAATGCAGCGGCAGGCTGTGCTCATACATGAAATGGCCGGTCCAGCGGATGCCGTGCTGGCGACACCAGTCGGAAATCTGACGCATGAACGATTCCGTGAAGAGTTCAGCCAGAATTCGATAGAAATGGATGCGAACCGGTGCGGAATCGGGCTGGTCGTTGAATAACGCTCCAAGAACCTCCGTCAATTCTATTCCAGTAGCATCGAAGAAGCGTGGTGGCAACCGATCGCTCCAATGCAGCCCCCCCTCCGGCCATGTGTAGAGGTACGTCAGCGCCGGTTCATCCGTGAAAATGGTCGGCGTCGCGCGGCCGAACGAATCTCCCAGGCGCGTTTGCAACGGCTCATAAGCGCGCTGAAGGAAGCATCGTATTGCCTCTGGGTTCGTCAGGTCCGTGTAACACGCGCCGTTGAATTTCGGGTGTCCGAGAGGCATCGTGGCCACGTAGTAGTGCAGGCCACCGGCTATGGCGATCAGACGATAACTGTCGTCCACCATTTCTTTCCGCCGCTGAACGAGTGCTTTGACGCGAAAAGAGGCGTCCGTCCGCGGCACAGCGCCTCCTGCCCAACCCGAGGGCCAGCGGTCCTCGTCGTAGAGATGAGCATGAATTCCGCAGTCTGAAGCCGCCGTAACGCTGGCCGCGATCGCTTCCACATAGGCCTCGCTCATGTAGGGAATCAACATTCCCAGGCGGGCGTGCAGATAGGCTCCGCCATACCCGGCCGCGGCGATCTGTTGAATTAGTTCCGCGCACCTCGCCGGTTCCATGCGATCATTCCACGACCACAATGGAACCGGTCGATATTCGGAATGAGCTTGCGGCAAATGACTCACAGGTCGGTCACCATCGAGAACAGTTTGTCATCGTGCCGCAAGTCTGTTCGCCGCGATCAGCGCGCAAAACGAGGTTGCGGGCGGGGCGGAGGCGGGCATAGACGGTCAATTTGCTCGTACATCTCCGTAGTCAATTGAAACTCCGTCGCCTGCAGCCCGCTCGCCAACTGTTCGACCGAGCGGGCGCCCAGCACGACGGCTGAGACTGCAGGATGAGACGCTGCCCAAGCGATCGCGAGCTCCGAAAGCGAAAGACTCAGTTTGGCCGCGAGTCTGCTTAGCTCGCCCAGGAGCGGTTGTACTTCAGTCGACTCGGACAATTGCCAGCCGGCAATCTTCGAGCTGTCCCCTTGGTCTGTGGACGATTGACCGTGTACCCGACGGTCCGTCAACATGCCGCCCTTCAGCGCCTGATATGCCAGAACGCCGATTTCGTGTCGTTCGTAGAAAGGCAGGTCGTTTTCGTACCGACGATCAAGCATGCTCCTGGGAATCTCGCCCACCGACACGGCCGGCCAGTTCCGCCGGTCGGCGATCCACAAATACTCGCATACTTGCCACGCCTGATGATTCGAAATGCCAAAGTAACGAACTTTCCCCGCAGTCACGGCACAGTCCACGGCACGCATGACTTCCTCGACATGGGAGTGCGAGTCCGGCCAATGGATCATGTAGACGTCGAGGAAGTCGGTCTTCAGCCGGCGCAGGCTGTTTTCCAGCTCGCGGAGGATATGCGTCGACGAGAGTCCTCGATCCTGGGGCCCGGGCCGCATTGGTACACCGACCTTGCTGACCAGCACGAACTCGTCGCGGAGGGTCGGTGTGAGGATCTGGCCGAGCATGGTTTCCGCGTGCCCGGCAACAACATCACCGCGTTGTGGTCCGTCGTAGCAGTTTGCTGTGTCAAGAAGGTTAATTCCCAACTCGACCGCGGCATGGACGAGTCGGCCGGCGTCAGCCTCGAACGTTGGTGGACCGAAGCCCATCGTGCCAAGCCCAATCGGCGACACAGCCAGCCCCGTTCGTCCCAGACGACGATATCGCATAAAAGATTGTGCCTCTATTCCACACCACGGCTCTTTTTTATATGATGCGTGATATGTATGATATATTATCACATCGGGCAAGGGTAGCTTTCTGTTTTGCGACGTTTTCGCGATATCGAACAAGGGGCGTTGGGCGGGCAAGGCGCCTTTATGTCATACAACGGTAGGTAATCCTGCTCTCAGGGAGTGGCTCGGGACCGGTGGGAAAAGTTGCTGCGAGGGGATCGTTCTCACCATTTTTATTTTGTCTTCACCAACGCTTTGACCGTGTGGTAATCGTTGCCACCGGTTTGAAATCCGGCTCATCACACGACTGTGGGAAATGAACCATGGCGACTTCCAACAACAAGAAACGACGATCGAACGCCGAAAACGGTTCGCCGCACAGCGAACCATCGGTCGATAACGTCGTCGATTGGATTGAGCACTATATCCACGACCAAAAGATTTCCATCGGCGATCCCTTGCCGACCGAAGAGGAAATCGTGCGTGAGACACAGCTCAGTCGCACAAGCGTCCGCGAAGGGCTCACGCGTCTGCGGGCATTGGGTGTGATCGACACGAAGCGGAAGCGGGGAATGCGGTTGACGCGCTCGGTCGCTCTGCTTGATCTCGTCCGCCTGCTCGGCAGCAGCGAGTTGCCCGACAACTTGAAAGCCCACGTCAAAGGATTTCGTAGCGCGGTCGAGTTAGGGATCGCTCCGGAAGTTTTTCGCCGCTGTCATCCGGCCGACATCCAGGAGCTGCGTCAGATTTATGAACAAATGGTCCGCAAAGCTGGCGATCCCGAGGTCTGGCCGCATCTGGATTGTCAGTTTCATTTGAAGTTGGTGAGCATTTCCGGCAATCAACTGGCCCAGTGGTTTCACCAATTGCTGGAACCATTTTTTCGGGCGTATGCGCCGCCAACCTATCCGGTGGCCCCGGAGATTTTGGAACGCCATCGACACATCGTCGAGGCCCTGGCCAAGAAAGATCCGTATCGGTTCGACCACGCAATGCGCGAGCACCACCTCCACAAGCTGACGGCCGATAGTTGGGAGAGCGACCATTAGAGCAACGCAGACGTTGTCTTCTGGTATTTGTTTTCGAGTTCGGATTCAAGTTCCGCCGCGACAGAGAGGCATTTTGTGAGTCATCGGGAAAGCTCGAACCTTAAATCATGGGTCTTTGGTCAGCCCTCGTTATGGGCTGCCGGACAGCCAACTCACCGCGAGATTTGGCCCGTCCCGCCGGTCCCATTCACCCGCGACAATCGGGTCGATGAGCGGGCGATCGACAAATTGGTCGAATTCTACGTCAATGCCGGCGTTGATGGATTATTCATTCTCGCCTATTCGGGCGAGGCCTTTGAGCTGAGCGCCGAGGAACAGCTCGCTGTTTGTCGGCGCGTCGTCGAGCAGACCGCGGGCCGACTCCGCATCGTAGTGGCCGGTAATTTCGGCGGCGATCTGAACAGTCAGATCGATCAACTGAACCGAATCACAGATTATGGCCCCGATGCGACGATCATTTTCCTTTCGACGCTGCCCGATCGCACACAAATGGTGGACGATCTTCTACATATCGCGAGCCATGTGGATGCCCCGCTGGGTGTCTACGAGTGTCCGGTGCCGGAGCATCGCCTTCTCTCGGCCGAAGACGTGGCAACCCTCGCCGCCACCGGCCAGTTTGTGTTCATGAAGGAGACCAGTCGCGATCGTCAGTTGTATCGCGCGAAGCTGCTTGCCACACAGGACTCGCCGTTGAAGCTATATCAAGCAAATTGGGGACAATTGCCGCGGTCATTGGACGACGGCTGTCCGGGATTCTGCGGCATTATTGCCAATGTCTTTCCAGAACTGGCCGACGCGTTCTGCAATGCCGACTCGCTGTCATCGGTGGGTCGCACGGCCTTGCACGAGGTTCTATCGTACGCCTTGTCCTGCATCACGCAGCGACACTATCCCGCCACGATGAAGTACGTACTCCAGAAACGCGGGATTCCGATGAACGCGATTTCACGAATGAAGGGGGCGCGCGATGTCGATGCCGAAGACGTTCGGCGCCTGGATGAGATGCTCGACCAACTCAGTCTCCTGAGTTCTCCGAGCGAGTTGGTCTCGCTAATTTCCAAGCGGGTAAACGAGCCGAGCGACAAGGCGCTGCGTGGTCCGCATCTTCCCGCCGAGTGGGTGACGCGCGCGTCGACCGTCGTGAATCCTTCCGAGATCGATTGAATTCGGCCCTCGTGGGTGACGCGCGAGCTTTCTGGCCGGTGGTTTATTGCGGATCGCGATTCTCGGCAGCGAGCCGGTCTGCAGAAGTAAACTGCATGGCGTAGAGCTTGCAGCCTCTACCGCGCACCAAGACTCGAATCTCGCGGCCGGCGAGTTGCGAAAGATCGGTTCCCTTGTCCAGCCATTCGACAGCCTCGTCGATGAAGTCGCCGTTCAAATAGACGCAGTCGTCAGCCGTAAATCCTGGAATCGGCTTGAAAGCCTTGTCGAGTATTGCCACCTGCGCGTAGCCTGTGGCCAGAGTGTTGACGTTCAGCCGCAATTGATTGCCGGTGAATCGTAACGGCTTCGTCACCAGTTGCCCGCCCTGGTAATCGAAGTCGGCGGATACAAACCCGTCGAGCCGCTGCACGGTACGATACACTCCCTTCCGCCCACCGCTGGAGTCTTGATTCCACGCCGAATGATAGTCCGGAGAGCTGGTAAAATACTGCCAGATTTCGTCACCGCGACGGACCATGCCCTGCACCATGCCGACCATGTGAAACGTACCATATTCGCCATGCTTTCCGGGTGGGATGTACACGGGCCGTGGATAGCGCTTCCAGTGTAAGCCATCGCGGCTTGTCATCGTCTGAACTTCAATCGTGCCCGATCCTCGATTTCGTTGTTCGACTCCCAACTCCCGACGGCCCTTCGCATCCACGTCCCAATAGTGAAAATAGAAGTGGGGGAACGCCAGATAGGTATCGGGCGCGAATGCATACTTGCCTGCCTTCGGAACGTAAATATCGGTATATGAAGGATCGGTTCGTTCGTCGGGACCAAATACGACAGGAAACTCGATCCCAAAGCCGCCCGGCGCCAGCGGGCCGTTGTCCAAATACCACGGGTCCAGCAAATGCGACTTGATCCGCATTTTCCGGGCGGTTTCTACGGTCTTCTCGTGCGTCACCGGCTCAAAAGGCCATGACTTCAGCAGATCCTGTACCTCCGTCAACACAAACCTTCGCTCACTTTCATGTCCGGTTGTCGAGCTGGCACCGTAGTCCGAACGATGATAACCAACATACAACTGCCGCTGGTCGTCATAAAACACATTGGACTGCGATCCCGCTCCAAAAGGCAGAGCGGCTGTCTCATGCCGCTGGAAGCGATAGCCGTCTGGCGATGAGTACACAAACATGCCCCGGTTCCGCACGCCGCTGACATACTTCCATCGCTCGTCCGGCGGCGCGTTCGGATCGATGAACACTTCGCCCGTGCCCACGGCGTCGCGAATGACGTTATTCTTCTGCCCGTGGAATGCCTCGCCGCCCAGGTCGGGCGCTTCGAAATGGATCCCGTCGGTGGAGGTGAGCACGACCAACGAGTCCATCGGGCCGGACCCATACAGGCGTATCGTACCTTGCTCATCTTGGATCACCGACAGATGGCCGCCGAATTCTGTCAGAATAAGTTCCTTGAGCTGCGGCGGGTTCACCGTCCATTCGACGCCTTCTGCTTCGGCAATTAGCGAGTCGTCAAGAAATAAATACTTGCGACTTCCCAGATCAATTGCTGCGTCGGCACACAGGGGCGTCCCAAAGAGCAACGGCGGCCCGGCCAGCAGTTTCAGCGGCGCGCGTTCACGTCCGTAGGTAACTGAAAAGCTGGCGGGTGGATTGAAGTTGCTCGTATATCGTTTTCCACGCGAAAATCGCAATTCGTCAAGTTTTCCAGCGAGCGGACGCTGCCACACACCGTCGCGGCCGACGCTCATGTACGCTTCGTTACCGCGCGGCAAACTCGCGAGTTCCACGGGCGCGGGAGCGGCCTGCAGCTGTCCGTCCAACCAGTGTTGCAGCCGGTTGTCGCCCGCTGAATACACGAACGCCACGTGATGCCACGCGCCGTCGTTGAGATGCTCTCCCGCGGTGGGAATTTGGACCACCGCGCTGGCGGCCTGGTTAGTCAGCGTGAATTGATGTGCGTCACCGCCGAGCGTCAGCCGAGTAACAACCTCGTTTTCGCCGCGTGGCCCGCTGCCGATTTCGAACACGACGCTATCCTGTTCTGTCGGGCCGGACCGCTGGAACCAAAATTCCACGGTCCAGTCGAAGTCCCCCAAATTCAGGCCGGTTTCCGTCGGGTTGGCAAACTCCATGTGGCGGAGGTGCTTTTCGCCGCACGTCCATAGCGCGCAAAACACGGCGCTCTCCCATGACATGGGGTCCACTGTGCGGCCCTCAGAGCGGGGTGTAGGCCGCAGTCCGAACAGGGTCTGCTGCTCCTCCAGCCAATGGTTCGTGATTTCAAGCTTCGACGGTGCGGCGGGTTGCAGCGCATGTCCGAATTTGCCGTCTACAATCCGGCCACCGCGCCCGAGAACGAGCGAATAATCGTGCGGCCCGGCGTCTGTCAGCAGCGAGCTGGGATATAATCCGATCTGCTCGTCAAATAGCCAAAGTGCTACGGTCTGGCAATCGGTCGGCGCACCGTCGTCCCTTGACGCTGCCAGTGCATATACAGCGGTTGCCGGAGCAACGGCCAGCGACCAAAACAGTAGCACTAGGAAATGTTTCCGCTGACGAGGACACATAGAAACCTCCGGGTCGCAATTCTACACACGAGCCGCCAAGCGGCACTATTACGTCGAAAGACAGCTGTAAATTCACCGAATTGCGATCGTTAGCCTTTGACAGCGGCCAACTGTGCCCGCCGTTTGCTGAGCCAACCCCAAATCGTGAGCGACCGCGCGTCGGCCGCGCCGCGGAATAATGGACTGGTCACATATCCGACGGTAAACAGCAATAAGGTCGTAAAGACGCCGATCAGGTACGGGTGCAACGTGTAGCGAAAGCCGCCGAAATCCATTAGCCCTTTGTTCGTCAGTGTGGCCCAGGCTGTGAACAAGACGCCGGCGATGATACCTGTATACGCCCCACCGGCGGTCGCGCGCGGGCATAGAAACGCCAACCCAAATAGGCCGCTGACGCCGCCCGACACGATCGACGCAATCAAAAAGGCCGTCGACAATGCGGTGCCTTCGGTCCGCGCGAGCAGCGCTGCCATGCCGATCGTGCCGATGCCCGTTGCCAGCACCATTAACTTGCCCATGAATAGTCGCTCCGCGTCGGTCGCATTCGGCTTGAGACGCCGATAATAATCTTCCACGATCACGACCGACATGGAATTCAAATCGGCGTCGATCGCGGCGGCAACGAGCGCGGCGAGAACCAAACCGGTCACCCCCACGGGAAGTTCCTGCACGATGAAATACGGAAAAATCTCATCCGGTCGGTCGATGTGTGGCGGGAACGACATGCCGGTAATCTGGCAGTAGGACCACAAGCAGGAGCCAATCAACAGAAACATGGCCCACACGGGAATGCACAGCAGTGCTCCGAGCAGCGTCCCTCGCAGCGCTTCGCGGTTCGTCTTGGCGACGAGGTATCGCTGCACGACCGCTTGATCGGTGGCATATTTCTGAATGTAGACCGATATCCCGTACAGCGCGAGCACCAGGAACGTCGGTTGATGCAGATCGAACCCAAATCCTCCCAGTGAGAATTTATTGTTCTGCCACGCTAGGCCGAGGACCGCTTCCGGCCCACCTTCGGGCCGGAACAGGAGTACGGCCAGGCAAGCCAAGCCCCCCGCCGCCAACACGATCCCTTGCAGCACGGCAGTCCAGATGACGGCCTCGATGCCGCCCACTACCACATATGTAATGGTGATGGCTTCCAGAACGACCAGCACGATATAGATATTCCAGTCGGCCATGCTGCTCACCGCGAGCGAGATCAACCACAGCACGAGCGACATCTTGCCAAATTGCATCAACAGAAAGGCCAACGAACTATAGAGCCGCGCTCCATATCCGAACCGCTTTTCGAAGTACTCGTAGGCACTGAGTCCGACGGCCTGGCGATAAAACGGGATCACCACCGCGGCCATCAAGAGCAAGACGATCGGCACCATCAAACCGGGCACCAATCCGGACCAATTCCTTTCGTAGGCATCGCCGGGATACGCAACGAAGGTGATGCTGCTGATCAGCGTCGCCATCAGTGAGATTCCCATCGCCCACCACGGTACCGACCGGCCGCCGACAAAATAGACTTCCGTGGTCGTTTGCTTTCGTGAGAAGTACACAGCGACGCCGATCAGGGCCCCGAAGTAGCTCGCGATGACCAAGTAGTCGATAATGGCCAAACCATTCATGAGGAACCATCCGCCTGTGATGGGAAGTTGGGGGCCGGGAGCAAAATCGCCCGATCCTTTGTGGATTCAGCGTGCGCCACTGGACATTCTGATAATGTATGACATAATATCCGTTTCTGCAAGTCGGCGATTTCTCTTCCCGAGGCAGTTTTTCTTACTGAGCAGCGGTAAGCGCTCGCGGACGGCATTTGCAAAGAATAACACGAATCGTCCGAGTTGGTGAATTATGTCACACATAATCGGTTTCCGAGGCGAGGGGAAGATGCGACAACGAATATGCCAAGCAGTCAGTCTCGTGCTCTTGAGCGTCGTCGCGAACGGTTCCTGCCATGCGGAAAAGCAAACCGCGTTGTTTCCAGGATACAGCGACGCGGCAACCGCCGCGTTATGGCTGTTTGATGAGCCTCTTGATCCACCCGCCTCGCCGCCGCCAGCCGTGACACCGTGGTATTATACTCAGACCCTCACCGATGCCAGCCGCAATTATTATGATCTTCATCGGCTACATGGCGGAGCCATCGAAGCGGGCCGGTTTGGTCGAGCGCTTCGGATCCGCGGCACTGCAATTGGACCGGGCATGCAGCTTGCCGCCAATTTCGCCAGCGAGCCGCGCGTATACGGCGTGTTCCTCCCCGCCGATCATGAATTTGTGCCGAGCTCGCCCAAAGAACAAGACAGCATCGCGAACTTCTTCTGGTATACCGTCCAGCCGGACCGCGTTGTTGAATCGCTGAGCGGCGATCAATGGACCATTGAGTTATGGCTCCGCTTGAGCAAGAGACCTAGTGACGCGGTCTGTCTTATCGATGCCGGTCAGGGAGCGCAAACGGCTCTCCGTGTGGAGCTGATCGATTCGGGCGCGGCATGCCGGCTCACTGTCCCTGCCGCCAAAGGCGCTGTCGTGTGTGACGTCGCGCAAGCGAAACTTGGGGACGGTCAATGGCATCACTTGGCCCTGCTCAAACCGACCGGACGGTCGGAGATGGAAGCTTTTGTCGATGGCCGGCGTGTATCAACCACCGAATTTGAGCAGGCGTCGCCCGAGTCGATTGGCACCACAAAGCCTGACTTGGTCGCCCGCACATTCGGCGAGCTCGATTTTGATCGTCCGCAGTCCGTTTTCACGGCGGCCGGTGCGGGGCCAAGCCTCGCGTCGATGGGCGCAAACGCCAAATCGATTCGGCTGCGAGGCTGGGTGAAGGCGCCGGCGAGCGGAGAAGTTCGGTTTGAAACGGACGCCACGAGCGGCCTGCATGTCGACGTGAACCACCGCCCGTTGACGTACGGCTGGTTCGGGCGTGCCGCAATTTACCGACGCTCACCGCGTTGGGGAACGGTGCGGATGAAAGAGGGCGAACTATACCCCGTGTTCATCGAAATGCAGCACGGCGAAGCTGATTTACCATTTTCCGAGCAGCGACTGTATTGGAGCTGGCAGGGCAGTTCGAAGCACCCGATACCTGACACAGCGTGGGTGCATACCGACCAAGACGTTCGCAATGCGGACGACGACGAAGGCGGAGGTTTTACGCCGGCTGCCTTGATGAAAACCCGCTTCAACCTTGCGCTCGGTAGTAACCGCAGCGGCGCAGACGCGCTCGACGGTTGGCTCGATGAGTTACGCATCTCCAGCATCGCGCGTTATGCAAGCGACTTCACGCCGACGACGCATTCGCTCAATTATGGCCCCGATCCGCCGCCGGCCACGCAGCCGACCGGTCCGCCGCTGCTGTTCAGCGGAAAGGACGGCGCCAACTCATTGCCACTCGGTTCGCGGAAGCATGTCTTCATTGATGATGCGCTCATCGACCAATCGGCAGGAATACAGTTCGTCGTCAATCGGCCGCAGGATCCGCAATCGCTCGAGCCCGAGTTGCCACACGGCGATCATTCATTCTTCGACTTGGATGGCAACGTAGCCTTGTTCGCTCCGGCGGGATACGAAGGTAAGGACGATTTCGCTTACCTTTGGGTGGCAAAGGACGGCTTGCACTTTCGATTGCACGATGCTCTCGCTCCTGAAGGTGGATCGAAAGTGCCCCGGCCAATCATGACCGACGTTCCGGCGTGGGGCCGCATGGCGATCGATGAGAACCCGGACACGCCGAAATGGGCCCGCTTCAAATACACGGCGGGCGTGCCGCATCGTGGCATCTATCTATTAGTGTCGCCCGACGCGATTCACTGGCGGCGCAACGAAACCATTATGCTACAAGTCGGCACAGGCGGTGAATCGCACTGGTACTGGGACGATCAGACTGGCGAGTACCGCTACCTTCTCAAATGGGACCATGGCCCTGGCGGCCGACAATCGGTCGAAGCCTCGACTCGGAAGTGCTTCGAGCCGTGGCCGCTGGCTGCGGATGGCGACGCGTTGAAAGACCTCGCCACGCCGCTCGGATACATGCCGTCGCGGTTCGCGCCGGATAAGGAGCTCGGCGAAGTCTATCGTTCACGCGGTATCAAGTATCCGTGGGCACCGGACGTGTATTTGGCTTTCTTGTGGCGCTTCGACACCAAGACAAAAGCCCGCCAGGTCGAGCTGGCCGTGAGCCGCGACGGGAAACGTTGGAAGCACTTTGGCGACAATTGGTACATGCCGGCCGAGTTTGCCTACCAGGACCAGCAAATCCACGAAGTCACAAGCGTCGACGGCATGGTTCGTCGCGGTGATCAAATCTGGCAGTACGCGGACTACAGCACTGGCCGACACGATAGTTCGAAGCCGGGTTGGCGTGTGCGCCTCACCCAACGACTGGACGGGTTTGTGTCGCTCGATGCAGGGGTGAAGGGTGGGCAATTTATCACGAAGCCGTTCACATTCGCCGGCGACACATTGACGCTCAACGTGGCCGTGGAAGACGCGGGCGCTCTGCAGGTGGCAATCCTCGACGGCAATGGCACATCGCTGCCAGGATTCTCGCCCGACGACTGTGAGACCATTCATGCCGATTCCACCGGCTACCAGGTGACCTGGAAATCGCACGGTGATTTGAGCGAGTTGGCGGGCAAGCCGGTGCGATTGCTGTTTCGCATGCAACGGGCAAAGCTCTACGCGCTGCAATTCGAGTAATGTCTTTTGCCGGCACATCCGTTCAAAAACCAGTATTCGTGTGGATTTCGTCGGAATAGGATCAGGACGTGATGGGTGTAATTAATCATTCCGGTCCGCGGTGGGCATGCGGCATTGATGCAGAATACATTGACCAGCGCACGGTCGATTGGTATCGCGAGAACGGTTTTGTCAGAATCAAGGGCGTCCTGTCGCCGGAGGATGTTGAGAAGTACTACGGGGCTGCGCTCGAGCTCATGGAGCAAACGGCCAGCTACCGGAAAGATGCAGTCCTTGATCAACGCGTCAACGTGTGGCGGCAGCAAACGATCCTCCGGGAGTTGACGCTCAACCCGCGCGTCGGGGCGATTGCCCAGCGATTGGCCGGCGTTCCTTTGCGTTTGTGGCACGATCAGCTTTTGGTGAAGCCGGCTAGTGAGAGCGCCGCCACGGAGTTCCATCAGGATCAGCCCTACTGGCCGCACGGCGCGTCCTCATCGTCGCTGACCGCCTGGATCGCGCTCGTCGACGTGCCGGTCGAGCGCGGCTGCATGAGCTTCCTGCCTGGCACTCACAGTTTGACCGACGTCCCCCGCCACGAACTTGAGCACGAGCAAGGCTTGTTCGATCTCGCGCCGGAATTGCGCTGGCTGCCGCGCGTGACCGTTCCCTTGCGCGCCGGCGATTGCACGTTCCATCACGGCCGGACGGCACATTACGCGGGGCCGAATCGCACCAACGAACAGCGGATCGCTCACGCCGTCATTTATATCGACGCCAACACCACCTACACAGGCGCGCGCCACGTCGTGACGAACCCACTTCGCCTGACGTCCGGCCAAGCCCTGGAAGGGGAATTGTTTCCCCTCGTCGCGGACCTGACAGCCTAATCCTCACGTCGACGAACCAGTTCGGCCGCGAACCATTTGAATCGCCAGAAGCATGGCGCTTTTCATGTCGTCGGCCGAGGCCAGGTTTTTTCCGGCGATGTCAAACGCCGTGCCGTGATCCACCGACGTGCGAATGATCGGCAATCCAAGCGTCACGTTGACGGTGTGCTCAAAGTCCATGAGCTTCATCGGGATATGCCCTTGGTCATGGTACATGGCCACGACAACGTCGTAACCGCCGCGAAAGGCTTGCAGAAAAAGCGTATCGGCGGGATGGGGCCCCGTGCAATCGATGCCGCGCCTCCGTGCCGCCTCGACGGCGGGTGAAATGATCGTCGACTCCTGATCGCCAAACAATCCATGTTCGCCGGCGTGCGGGTTGAGGCCGCAGACCGCGATACTCGGTCGCTTGCCGCGGAGTCGCCGGTACGCATCGTCCGCCAGATCAATCGTTTTTTCGATTCGCGCCAAATCCAGCCGTGCCGCCTCGGCCAGGCTGATGTGGGTCGAAACGTGAACGACGCACAGCCGGTCGTTCACCAGCAGCATTCGCGATTCGGCGACTCCACACAGCTCGGCGATGAACTCGGTATGTCCGCAAAACTTCTGGCCGGTCAACACGACGGCTTCTTTATTGAGCGGCGCGGTAACCATCGCATCGGCGTGACCGGCTAGGCAAAGTCCCGCGGCCAGCCGCACGTACTCGAGGCCAGCTCGTCCGCATGCGGCCGACACTTGGCCGAACGTGCGCTGCGACCGATCGAGCTTTCCGGCGCTGAGCACCGCGCACCGCGCCTCTGTGTCGAGTTCGTCGACGCATCCAACCGTTCGGTGAGGGATTGGTTCGAGCTGTTGTTCCAGCTCTTCGATGATCCACGCTTCGCCCACAAGTATCCAGCGGGCCGCGGCGAATACGGCCGCGTCCGTGAGCGCTTTGATGGTCACTTCAGGGCCGACCCCTGTAGGATCGCCCATCGAGACTGCAATCGTCGGCAGATCGGCAACGTGAATCATTTTTGTTATTGCGGTGGAAGGATGCGTCCGATATGAAAATGTCAATACGGTGATCGATGGTCGGCGGATGATGTCGGTGTGCGGCGAATCGCCGTATTCTCAAGGAAACCCACGCTGCGACTCAGCGAATCCGGACCGCCGAAGCCGCCGGCCTTCGTCGCCACATGCACACCGTCGAACGGTCCGCCGCTAAACCGTCCCCAGGGCATGCCCCGCAAAATCTCGCCTTCCATCCAAATACCACGCGTGTCGCAGCGGCCGCAAACAAATTGTGCCGTATCGCCGCCCGTGAGAACGAGACCGTTCACGTCGCCGCATTGGCAAGCCTCTAACAAATGGTCCATGGCGTCCGCCGACTTTTCCCCCCATCGCACATGGACGACAACATGAATCCCGCTCTTCAGGCATTCTGCGATCCGCCAAGAAGTTGTGTCTTCAAGTTCGATTTCGCAGGCTGTCCTTGATTCCATCAGAACTTTCACCTGAGATTGCGTCCGAGGATTAGATGATCCAACAAAGACCATAATCGGCCGCGGTGTCCAGTCAGGGCACGCGGCAGCGGGCGCCAATTTGCTCTGGTTGACGGATGTAGCCGGCGCGTGCGAAGCACTATTCGCACGGCGCGCGATGGACGCCCCCAATCCCCCTGAGCCAGTCGGCAACACGGATTCGCCCAGCAGCTCGACCGATTCCGCGACGATGTCGAGGTCCGCATCGAGGTCGCCGTCCACGACGAACAGACGTTCTTCGCCGCGACTCTGGACAATGAGATTGACTAAATTTATAGGTCCCTTGCGCAACTCGCGGAGGGAGACGTGGTAGGTCGAAGTCGGACATTGATCTCTCAAGTTCGTCAGCAGCGAAGGTGGGTCGACGTAGGGCTCGCCGCTTAGATGCAATTGGCCGTCGATAATGCGTCGTCCCATCGCTGGGAAGGCGGGAGCGATTACCGCCGCCTTGAGTCGCAATTCGTCCAATATGGCCAGCATTTCCGGAACCCAATTGCCCTTGAGGGTCGAGTCGATCTTCTTGAAGACCCGTGTTGCTCCCAGGGTCCATAGGCACCGCGCCGCATGTCGCGTCTTATCCGCGGCCAATTTGGCGTCGTCCGGCCGGCTATTGGTGCAGGCCGAGACTAGCTCTGCGCCAGGCTCGCCGAAATTCGCCGCATCCCACGCGACCCAAGTTCGCAGCCCATGCACTGCAAACGGGGCGGCCGCATCGCACGCCCCGGTCAAGTCATCAGCAAGCATCGCTGCCCCAATTGTTGTCATACATATTTCAGCAGGCACCGCGATTACCGCCATCGATGTCGATAAATCTCGAAGAAAACTCGCTGATCCGGTATTGCTTTACGTGATATGTCAGACATAATATCCTAAATGTGGTGACGCGGCAACCCTCGACTACGGCGGTCGACGGCACGCGGCTGGCCCCGAATCGCCCGTCGTCGTTTCTCTGGACACATCATGCGGAATTACCATGGCGGCAAAACCCAGCGACGGTGACGCATCTCACGCCACGCCGCCATCGGCGGTCAATCTGCAACATGTGATCGACCAGTTACGGACGCCGTGGCCTGACAATCGGATCGTCAACATCGTTTGGCATGGTCATAGTGCGCTGGCGGGCTGTTTTCAAATCCCGGATGTGTGCATCTTCGATAGCTATCCCAATTTGCTGCATGTGAAACTGAAGAAGCGATTTCCGTGCGCGATCATCAACGTGATCGTTACCGCCGTTGGCGGAGAGGATGCCGAACGTGGAGCGGCACGATTCGACCAGCATGTGATGCGGTTCCGCCCCCGATATTGTCAGGATCGACTATGCTCTGAATGACAGAAAGATCAGGTTAGAGCGCGCTGAGGCTGCTTGGCGAAGAATGATTGAAAAGGCAACGGCAGGCGGGTGCCTGTTATGCTTTTGACACCAGATATTTCCTCGCAACTCTTGACTGTTCCGAGTTGATGAATGCTGACATCGGGCTCGGCTATTGATCGGATGGCCACCTGATTGCGCAAAACAAATCACTTTGGATGGCCGCCGGTCCGCATCGATTGGCGAACCGACCTCACTGGTGACAGCGGATGGGGAGCGAGTCGGCACCACACGTTCTCATCGGAGCGCGCCGCTTTGTGGCAGGCTGGAACGGCTTTGGTCCGGCGCATCATTGTGCCGTGGGCGTTGGACACATTTTCCGGAAAATTCAAAAGCTCGGGGCGCTGCTTGGAAGTCAACCAGATTTGTTAGCGTTTCACGATTGGCAATACCCCATAAAGAGGTGAGCAGCCATGGGAACCAATGGCCAAGCGATCGAAAGGGCCTACGCAGTGGCACGGGAGCGCTATGCGGTGCTTGGCGTCGATACGGAATCAGCACTAGCGCGATTAGCGCGAATACCCATCTCTCTTCACTGCTGGCAGGGGGACGATGTCGGCGGCTTCGAAAATACGGATACGGGGCTGGGCGGTGGGTTGGCCGTGACGGGCAACTACCCTGGCAAGGCCCGCACGCCGGATGAGTTGCGGTCCGACTTCGAGATGGCATTGTCGCTGATCCCCGGCCAGCATCGCTTTAATTTACACGCTTTCTATGCTGAGACTCACGGACGTCGAGTTGAACGAAACGAAATCGTTCCCGAGCATTTTCGTGGCTGGATCGATTGGGCGAGGGCCCGAGGCATCGGGATGGACTTTAACCCGACGTACTTTTCGCATCCCATGGCAGACGACGGCTTCACGCTCGCCCACCTTGATCCGTCGATTCGTCAATTTTGGGTTGAACACGGCATCGCCTGCCGACAGATAGCGGCCGCGATAGGCCAAGCTTTGGGGACGCCGTGTGTTACCAACGTGTGGATTCCGGATGGATTCAAGGATCTAACCATCGATCGCAAGGGTCCGCGAGAAAGACTCGCTGCATCGCTCGATGCCATATTTTCGGAAGCGATCGATCCACGTTATAATTTGGATGCGGTCGAGTCCAAGTTGTTCGGCATCGGGTCGGAGAGCTACGTGGTCGGTTCGCACGAGTTCTATTTGGGCTACGCGGTGCGGCACAACAAGCTGCTGTGTCTTGACACAGGCCATTTTCATCCGACCGAAACGGTCTCTGATAAACTTTCGGCGGTGTTTACCTGGTTGGAGGAAATCTTACTGCACGTGAGCCGCGGCATTCGCTGGGACAGCGATCACGTGGCGGTTTTGTCCGATGAGTTGGAAGCGATCGCGCAGGAGCTTGTGCGAGGCGATTATTTGAGACGCGTCCACATTGGGCTCGACTATTTCGACGCAAGCATCAATCGCGTTGCAGCGTGGGTCATCGGCACGCGGGCGATAATTAAGGCGTTGCTCTTGGCGCTCGTCGAGCCAACGGCCAAACTGCGCGAGTTGGAATACAATGGCGATTACACGGGCCGGTTGGCGATGCTGGAAGAATTGAAGACGATGCCGGCGGGAGCCGTGTGGGATTATTACTGCCTGCATAAGGAAGCGCCCGTCGGGGCGGCCTGGCTCGAGACGGTGCGAAACTACGAGCGCGAAGTGCTCCGTCTGCGGTAATCTGTTACGTTTGCAGATACCTGACAATGTGACCGTGCATCCATATGGGGTGTGGAATCAGGACGAGACCGTTGAATTCAGGTTCATCCGACTAAAGCGTATTTTGTTTCGTGGATGCCGAGGATTTTGAGTTGGAGGAAATCGGGGTCACGGAATCCGTAGGCTTGTCGTTTCATGGTTTTGATTTTGTTGTTGGCGCCTTCCAGCGGGCCGGTGGAGATCGGGTAGTCGTACCAGGCGAGGATCCCGATCGCGTGCAGGCGGAGCGTTCTGGCGAACTGATTGAACATCCCAATGCCGCTCGACTCGGCCTGAGCGATCCAGTCCAGGAGGAAGGCTTGGGCCGTTTGCTCGTCCTCCTGCTCCCACACCTCCGCCAAGTCTTCCTTGAGATAGTAAGCCGTGGCCAACGGCTCGTTGAGCTTCAAGGCCTCGGCCAGCCGCTGCGGTTCGTTGCGTTTTTCGTCCAGGTTCTCCGGTCGTTTGAGCAGCAGCCAGCGGGTCCCTTTGAGCGCCTGTTTGTGGAGCAGGTCGGTCGCTTCGCGGTGCAATTCCCGGCGAAAGTTCGACAGCTTGTCGTTAAAGAGCTTCATCACGTGAAAGCGATCGAACACGAGCGTGGCCCGGGGCAGATGGGTGGTCACCGCGTCGATGTAGACCGGCGACATGTCGGTGGCCACCGCATCGATCCTCGCCCCGCTGGCGCGCAGCCGCTTCCAGAACTCCCGCAGCGAATCCCCACCGTCCTGTACAACAAGTAATCGCGACGTAAGTTCTTTGACAATCAAACCTTCAATGCGGTTTCGCATCGCAAGAATCGCAACCGCTACACTGGCAAACTGCGGCAACCGGTGAAGCTTTGCCGGTCCAGCGCGAGGCTGATTCCAAAACCAGCGCAGCAACGACCGCGGCTGGTTAACTGAAATGCTCAGGCCGCGGCGCGGTGGTAGCTCTTAAGCAGTCCGCCGAGGCGCTTCCGGCATTCGATTTGGCTGACCGGCACAGTCGGTGCTGTTTCGCTTGGCGGCGGCCGCTGAATTATCAGCCGATTGTCGAGCCCTTGATGCGGCCGGTTGGCGTGATAGTAGTCGACGAACTCGCGACAGAGATAATCGAAGTGCATTTCGCCGAAGACCAAGAAGTGGTCGAGGCATTCGAACTTGATCGACTGTACGAACCGTTCCACGAAGGCGTTTTCATTGGGCGAGCGAAACGCCGTCAGCCGCACTTCGGCTCCGTGAGACTTTGCCACGTCGTCAAAGCCGTTCGAATACTTGCAGTCGCGGTCCCGCATGATCAGCTTGGCAGAAAGCCCGGTTTCCTCCCCATGTCGAAAGAACGCCCGCGTTTGGTCTTGGACCCACTGGGCATCCGGCTTGCAGGTGGACGGTGTCACGAAGACTCGACGGGTTCCCACGTGAATGAACACCAGGGCAAACACTTGCCGCAGGCCGAATCTGGTGATCACGCGCTTCGAGAAGAAGTCGCACTGCCAGAGCGTCTCCGCGTGCATCTTCAGGAATCCGTCCCAGGTGCCCGGTCCGCGCCGGGGGCCAGGTTCCAGTTCGGCCCGCTTGAGGATGTTGACGACCGTCTGCCGCGAAATCTTCTGGATGCCGAGTTTCCGGAGTTCTCCCAAGATGCGGGTATAGCCCCAGCCCGTTTCGCGAGCGAGTTTTAATACGAGTTGCTCGATCTCGGCCGCCGTCTTTCGGCGGCCAATCGCCTTGGCCGGAGCCTGGTTCCTCTCGTCGCGCCGCCATTTGAGGAACGTTCCATAACTGACGATCGTGATCAGGTGCCGCAGCGCCGGGCCAACAGCCTTCCCCAATTCCAGCAGCCGCTTTCGCTCCTCGGGCTTCAATATAATTGTCTTCTTGGGAACCCGGCCTCGCAGGAGCTGGTTCTCAGCCTGGAGGAATTCGATCTGCCGCAAGAGTTCGTTCCGGCTGCAGCGGGGAATCAGGTAGAGCAGGGGCTGGAAAAGCCGTTCCATGGCGGTAAGATCCTGGCTGATCAGTGCTTCTCGACGAGGTGTGAACCTTTTTGTACAGCGCAATTCCCCGCTGTAAACCTGTTGGCCGACCAATTCCGGCCCTTGCGAGTTCCAGCCAGCGCTCTCTCGGCGCTCGCGCGAGAGCGCGGCTTCTGTTAAGCTGAGATCGCAAAGTTCGTAAACGGTTGCGTTCGATCAGACCCACCGAAAGGGACTCGGAATCCCTAAGTCCCTGCCCTCTCTCCACTTCCGAAAAGCGCTCTCGCGCGTATATTCACGAGGAGGGTTGTGTACGGGGAGGGGTAGTTCGATTGGGTCATGAGCCGCACTTCGGCGTCGCCGCCCATCGCGTCGCGGTACTCTTCGAGGCGGTCGATCAGTTCGTCGAGGGTCATCGTTCGTGCTCCTATGGGTTGGGGTTAGTCGTTATTGCCGCCGAGAAAGGTCACGATCTCGGACAGCAGTTCGTTTACGTGCCCGATCGATCCACTCCGCATTAGGCGGCCACCCGTGCCGCCCCGTCGTACTTGCGGGCGAGTTTCAGAAGCTTGGCCTTGATGGCCCGCATGTCGGGCGTTCCGATCTGCCCGAAGGTCTTGTTGCGAAGCGCGCTCTTGTACCAGCCTTTGGTCCACCCCAAGCGGTAGAAGAGGCGGTTGAGTTCCGTTTCGCCGTGGCCCGCGCCGGGTCGATCCCAGCAGCTCTTGGTCCCTTCCCGCTTCGTGTAATCCCAGTCGGAGCAGCGGGTCGTATTGAGCGCGAGTTCTACGAGCCCCAGGCAGAGCATCAGGTAGCCGAGCACCTTCGTCTTGTTGAGCGTGCCGGCGAACGCGCGGAATTCAATGCGGTTCTTTCCGCGGGCGAGGTGCGTGAGATTGAGGAGGTGGTAGCGATCCGCTTCGCACCGCTGTTTGGCCTGGTCTTTGTTGGCGTATTGTTTGATCTGCTTCGTGTAGGTCGTCTCTTCGCGGCGCCTGGTTCCGGTGCTGGCGAAGATGGCCTTCTCGTGGTTGCCGACCAGCGATATGAGTCGCGCCAAGGCGGCCGCGTCGCCGTTCCATTCCACAGTTACGTGGAGTCCAGTGCTGGAATTCACTTTCGCGCCGTGGGCGCTCAACGCGTCGAGCGCCGCTTCGACTTCGGCGACCCCCGCTTCGCCGCGAAGTTTCGGGCTGACGAATTCGCAACCCTTGCGAGTAGGCGTGGTCGGTTTGATGCTGGAATCTTTTTCTGCTTTCAAGCCCGTCGGCAGCCAGGGGACTTGGTATCCGCTGTGGTACGGGCCGATCGGCGTGTCGTCCCGATTGGGAAGCGTCGTTTCGAATTCAATCCCAAAAGAAATCTCGCTGGCGTTCATCGTGGGGCTCCGCGTTTAGTGTTTGGCGGGGCGATCGTCGCCCCGCGTGTGACACATGAGCCAGGAGTTCGCCAGAAGCTCAAGCCAGAAAAAGCATCGTTTTGCCGAGATTTAGCAGCTTTTTTCCAAGGCCCCGTGGACCACGACGTTCGCCCGTGTCGCGGCCCCGCGGGGAGCGGACGAGGGGGCGAAGTTGGCCAAAGATCGCGCCTGAGCGCGACGTGGGCGAAGGTCGGCGGTAAGCGCGCGTGCCGTGGAAACTAGAAGGTATGTCCGCTATGCGAAGTCGCCACTCCTCAAAGCAGGCTCTGTGCCTGTTGCAGCGGGCCGAGCCAGAAGAAATGGCTTAATAAGCTGGCGCTTGCAGGTGAGGTGTGCCCCGATAAGCCGCCGCGGTGGGGGAGGTATGAGGCGGGCTTGCGGAGTTGGGTAACATGGAATTAGCACACGGTCTGACAGGTGCCGTTTGCTAGTGATTGGGATGCCGGAGAAGGAAACGAAACCCTCGTGCTGTCGGTTCACGCTGATGATTTGCGGTTTGCATCTATTGAACGGGATGAGGATACGAATTGAGAATACGTGGAATCTTGCCACACGCACACTCTATGTCGCGACACTGATTTGTTCTGAGTAGCGATCAGACATGCTGAGCGTGCCGTTCCACGTCGGCAATTCTCAGTCGGTTCCATTTATCGCGGAATCGCGGTCGGTCGAAGACCTCTGGATTTATGACGCCGTGAGGGCGTCGACCGCATGCAACGTCAAGCATGCCCTGACAAGCTACCCGACCAATATCGCGAAACATTTCATGCGTCCAGGCGATCGAGTGTGGCGCCAATAGCACATTATCGAGCGCGCCGAACCGATGCGGTGCCACGAGCGGCTCACCGTCGAAGCAATCGATGGCCGCCCCGGCGATTGCTCTTGCCGACAATTTGTTAAACAAGGCGTCTTCGTCGACGATGCCGCCGCGGGCTGTGTTGATCAGAAATGCGGATGGCTTCATCGATCCAAGCTCTGCGGAGCCGATCAGGTTTATCGTCTCGTTGGTGAGCGGACAGTTGACCGAAACAAAGTCGGCCTCGGCGAGCAATGATTCCAGGTCGACACGCTGAACGCCTTGCGAAGCCGCCGTGTCGTGGTCGACGTGTGGGTCGAACACCAGAGGTGTCTTCATACTAAAACCCGAAAGCAGCCGCACCAAAGCTCGGCCAATGCCGCCAAACCCAATCACGCCGAGAGTACGATCTCGCAACTCCGATCCCATATAAAATGAACGATCAGCCCAACGTCCTTCACGGACGAGCCGATCTTTGACGAGCATGTGATGGGTAAGTGCAATCATCCAGCCGACCGTGGCCTCGGCGACCGAACGATCTACCGCTCCCCGAGCAATCGTCAGCAGCACATCAGCCTCTGTGCAGGCGACGACGTCGACTCCGTCATATCCCACCCCGAATCGACTTACTACCAGCAGGTTCTGGCTGTCGGACAACGTCCGCGCGGTGACGCGAGGCGAGAGCACAATAACTCCTTGAACATCTTCAATCTGTTCCGGCGCAATCTCTGCGCGATGCGCTTCAATCCGACACACTTCCATTTGGTGCGCGTTGACAAGCAGGGTCGCCCCGTAATCGCGATATCTCGGCTTGCCGCCCTCGTCATAAAAATCCGCGGTAAACGATACTCGAAAGCTGTGCCTCATTTGATTCCTGTTGTTCGATTTCCGTTGTCTGCACTACTCGATTCGATTCACTTCTCAATGTTGCACGGCGTTTGAATCTGGTGTTACTTCCGGCATTCCGTCGAGACGGCGTTAATCGCAACTTGGCTCATCGCGCTGGAAGTCGCATTCAACAACAATTCGCTCCGGCATCGGGCCGGCATACACCCAAATCATGTCCATTGCATGGGAAGACCGGTTTTCGAAGTAATGCACGAGGCCGCGCGGCACGAGCGCCGTGGCGCAGTCGCTCAGCAGATATTGACGGCCCTCGACGACGCAGGTTGCGTCTGAGTCGACAATGCAAATTGATTCGTCGAAGTCGTGGATATGCGCCGGCAGGCGCCCTCCCGTCGCAAATCGGCCAAAGCCGCCGCTCATTTCGATTCCCGGCATAAGTTGAGCGTTAAAGTAGTCGATAAACTCGGCGCCGGGCCCAACGCCAAACGCACGTTTCGCGGATCGAAAGCGTGTCACCCGCTCACATCCCGGCACGCCTCTCGAATCCGATGGCATTTCGCGGCGTGGAAATGCAAATGTCACCAGTTCGCGCTCCGGAAGGCTCGCGGCCAATGCCACGTGCAATTGTGCCGAGCAGTCTGTATTCGGGTTCCGCGCAGCATGTGGCAACCAGCGCGGAATCGCAATATTGTCGAGCGGACCCAGGCGGTAGGCGCGGCCTTCCACGCAAACTTCCACTTCCCCCGCCAACACCGTAATTGATTCGCTGCACGGGTGCGTGTGGCAATCGAGGCGCGACTCGGGCTGAAGCAAAACAACCCCGGTCGTCAAATTGCGCGCCGAGTTGAAATCTCCCACCATCGCCTCAAAAACGACGCCCTGCTGAAGCTCGATAGTCTTGCCGCTGCCCCGTCGCGTGATCACCTCGTTGCGATTGGGCTGAAAATGGGCGGGCACACGCGAAAGCGGCAATTGTACAGCGCGTCCGTCCGCCGGATCGAGGCTGGGCGCCGCTGCTCGGTCGCGACCCATCGATTGGAGGGCCTGGTGCATCGACCGCAGCAGCAACCCGCAATCCGAACCGATCCCCACCATTCTGAATCCCTGATCGCACCGCTCGAGCAAGTTTTCCAGGTTCGTCGAAAGCACTCCACAGTGCTTGCCGGCGCGACAGATTTCGTCCTTCATTTGCAGTATTTGCTCGGCCACTTCGGGGCCTTGCCATTGCCCACGATGCCCGGCCGAGGCAGACCAGTCGGCTGGCCCGAAAAATATCGCGTCCACCTCTGGCACTCGGCACATTCCCGCCACGTGTGGAATCGCCGCAACGCTCTCGATCATTGGTATCAGGAGCACGTGATCGTTGGCCTCCGCCGTGTGCTCGGCCAGGCACTGTCCCCATGCCGTCGCCCGCTCGGCCCCAATTCCGCGCCGTCCTTCCGGCGGATAGAGGCAATCCTTCACTGCCTCTTCGACTGCGGCCACCGATTCAATACCGGGAATGACGATTCCGTCGGCTCCCAGATCAAGCGCCCGTTTCGTAAGCACCGTACTGCGCTCGGCAATTCGAACAAGCACGACGGTGTCGCTCCGCAAGCCGGCGCGAACGTGCTCGTTGATCTCCTTCCAATCAAGGTGCCCGTGCTCGGCATCGATGACCACCCAATCGAGTCCCAGTGCAACGGCCATCTCGGTAATCGAGGCCGATTCCAGCGTTACCCAAATACCGAGGACGGGACGATGCTCGGCAAGCTTGGCGCGAAAGTGTTGGAGGGCGCGAGTCTTCACCAAGTTTCCTCGACAATCGCCGGAGCCGGGTGCGTACGCCACCAGTTGGCCAATATAGACGCCGTAATGTTCATTACAGGCCCAAATACGATCGGCGCAAGCCCGAGTGTTGCCACTCGGTTCAGTTGCGCCGCCAAGCCGGCCGCCATGCCCGAATTCTGCATGCCCACCTCGAAAGCAATCGTGCGGCAATTGTTCTCCTCGCGTCGCAGAATCTTGCACACACCATAAGCCAAAACATATCCAATCGTGCTGTGCAGAAAGCAAGCGGGAATCAGCAATGCACCAAGCCGCAGCAGGTTGTCGCGGCCCATGGAAATCGTCAGCAGCGTCATCACAATGATGCCAATCATGGAAATCACCGGCATGATCCGGTTCCACATAGCGATCCGCCCCAGCGTGCGATGAAATGCCAGCCCGACAACGACCGGAATCAGCACCATCTTCACCAGATCCCACATCATGTCGATCGCGTCGATCTCAATCATTTCACCCGCGAGTAGCTTCATCATCAGTGGCGTAACGATTGGCGCTGTTAAGGTCGAAATCGCAGTGAGTGTCACCGATAAGGCCAGGTTCGCTTCCGCGATGGCGGTTGCAATCCAGATCGTGAAGGACCACCTTCGTAGCCCTGGATGGCCGTTCGCGCCCAGCACGAGCGCCAGAAATGAGCCGCTGAGCACCGGTGGAATCCATTCCGTTTTACCAGCACTCCAAATAGCAATCAGCGCGATCGAAAGCGCGGCAGAGATAAGTAGGGCCGCTCGATGAATCCATCGCGTGCTTTCCGTCGTAGTCGGCGGCAATGGAGTTTCGATGTCGGCGAAAGGCCCCGTGCCGTCACTTGCTTTCAGATTGCTTGCCATGTCCGTCAATTTGTGCCCCCATCAATTCGGGCGATTGCGTATGGCGGAACGACGAGGGGCGAATCATTCGAAACAGGCGATGTAGGCCGGCTGCCGAATCCATCGGCATTCGCGTTTGCAGCGGAAACCGACTCTTCGTCGAGAACCGAGATAGTGCGCGGTTCGAGGCCGCCGCGCACAGCAACCGATTGCGGTCGCCCGGTCAGATTAGCAATCAGTATTCGGGTCTGGCCATCCTTTTCCAGTGCAAGCCCCACGATCGAGAGCGGGGCAGACGAATCAAACTGCCGTACGTGTCCGCCTTCAAAATCGGCCAGTTCACGCAACACGAAATACACCGGATGGACCTTGCCCGGCGTCGACGAAAACTCAGCCGCTCGATTCGTAGGCTGATCCAGTTCCATGACGCCTTTCCAACCGACCGTCTCGAAATATGTCGCGCCGGCCACCTCGGCCTCGGCCAAATACTTGATGCTCCCCATCGTCCACCCCGCCGCAAATAAAGTCGGCTGGCGCACGTCGACATCGGCCGCAAGCGACCCTGAGGCCTTCGGACTTAGCTGTTGTGGCCGCAACGTGATTGGACCGATCACCAGTGGACTCTTGCCCACAAACTCTCGCGCGGTGCGGGCCGTTTCTGCATGAATCGGCAGCGTCTCGACCATCGACGCATTGTCAAAGGCGTGGATCTGCGGATTGATCGCATACGAAACAACGTCCATCTGGGCCGTCGGTCGATTGCGATTCAAGTCGACAAAGTTCGTGTCGCAACCCACCCCGATCAAAGCCCTGCCAGCAACAGGTTTCAGCATTTCGCGAGCCAGTTCAAAGGTCGCTGAATCTAGCGTGTTGATCAAGTAAACGACAACGTTGGCCGCGGCGCCTTTCAACTCACGCACCAGGTATTTCATTTCCACATCAGGATGTTCACCCAAGCGAATCGCCACGTGCAGCGGGACGCCGAGCGCATTCGCTTCACGGACGGCCCGCCGCAGCTTGTCGTCGAACGCATGTTCCGAGGGTGCGACGCTCACATAGAGATGGTCCAGTCGCAATGCCTTCAGTAGTTGCAGTTGCCGTTCATTGAGATCGTCGCTCTCACTCGATATCTGTAACCCCAGGCGCGGAACAGGCCACTGCTTTTCGCCCCGACTGAGAACGACCGGGCCATCATCAGCGGTTTCGCCTGGGACTGCTCCCTCCACACGAATGCGAATCCGTTGCGAGATACTTGCCCCTTCTTTCACTTCCACGGGGTACGGCAGCTCCAGCGGCGTGCAATAGGTTTTGAACGACGCGTCGGTCCAATTGCGCTGGTCTTCCATCTCGAAGACGTCGCCTTCGAACTCCACAATGGCCATCAGGCCCGGCTTCACTTCGTGTGCTATTGATCGCAGGTTCTTTGCTGGTTGGTGCGGTGAAACTTGCACCGGAAAATGTCCCACTGACTCCGCCCCATCCACATGCTCGATTCTCCACGGCTTGCCCGCCGCCGATGCAGCATGCAGCACGCAAAAGCCGATGCGATTGCGAAGGAACGTGGAGTGCGCTACGCCGTCAAACGCGAATTCCACATCGCCCGTCCGAGTGCCAACAATCCGGCCCTGCCAGCGGAAATCGACGTCGCCTTCTCGGCACACCGTTTCAAACGTCAGCGTGAAGTGGTCCTTCCCGTCCTCCAGGCGCACATTCGATACTTGGGGGCGCACCGTTCCCCAGGTTTCGTTGCGAATTGGTGCGGTGATGCCCCGCAGCACTTCGTCCGAGCCGACTTTGATGTATCGCAGCGCCGCATTCTCGACGTCGAACGCCATCGTCACCGGTCCCGCGCGCAGTAGGATCGGCTCAGTACACCGCGCCGTGGCGGCGAACAGGTTGGTGACTATCCACAAGACGGCGTAAAAATGGAGCCGCATCAGAGTGTGCCTTGTCTGAAATGGTGTCGTCGCCGTCACGCGATGATCTCATGCGCCACGTTGCCGAACACATCCGTCAATCGAAAATCGCGGCCAATGTGGCGATAAGTCAAGCGTTTGTGATCGATTCCCAAGAGGTGCAGAATCGTTGCGTGCAAATCGTGTACATGGACTCTGCCGTCCACGGCGCGGAAGCCAAATTCGTCGGTTGTGCCGTGAACCAGGCCCGCCTTGGTCCCGCCCCCAGCCATCCATACGGTGAATCCCTTGTCATTGTGATCGCGGCCTACATCCCCTCCGCCGCTATTGTCCTGGCTGAACGGTGTGCGGCCGAATTCGCCCGACCACAACACGAGCGTGTCCTCCAGCAAGCCGCGCGAATTTAAGTCGGTTAGCAGGCCGGCAATCGGCTTATCGGAAATCTTCAACATACTGGGCAGACCCGTCGCAATCCCGCCGTGGTGATCCCAGCCGTCGAGCGAGACCTGCACAAAACGGACTCCCGCCTCCGCAAATCGCCGCGCCAGCAGACACTGGCGACCGAATCGATCGGTCGGCTCCTCGCCAATTCCATAAAGCTCCATCACCGATTTTGATTCCGTCGACAAATCGACGAGCTTCGGCGTTTGCGTCTGCATGCGAAACGCCAGCTCGAACGATTCGATGACGCCTTCCATTTGCTGATCATGCTCGAGACGTGCCAACTTGTGCCGGTTCATCGCCTGAATCAGATCCAATCGCCGCCGCTGCAATGACGGCGATGTCCCGGCGTCGATTAAATTCCGTATCGCCGGTCGGTTCGGATCGCTGCTCACTTCTTGGATCGGCGTTCCCTGGTGGATCGCCGGCAAGAAGCCGCTTCCATAGTTTCGTTCCGTCCCGGTCGGAACAATCGTGATGTAGGAAGGAAGCTGCTGGTTCTCGGTTCCCAGGCCATAAGACAACCAAGCGCCCATCGCGGGCACCGGGTCGTTGAGCGATCCGTTGTGCAGCAGGTTCGTCGCCAGCGGGTGATTGAGACTGTCCGACTCCACGGCTCGCAGAAGGCACAGCGTATCGGCGTGGCGTGCCATGTGGGGCCACAGGTCGGTCATGAACAGACCCGCCTCTCCTTGATGACTAAACGTTGTCACGGGCCCCAGCAGCCGCGTGTTGTTCAGGCCGACGCTGGCCTCGGTGTCCGGCAGAGAGAACGGGAGCGGCTGGCCATTTTCGCTCCTGAGCCGCGGCTTGTAATCGAACATGTCGATCTGCGAAGGCCCGCCGGCCATGAACAAAAAGATCACGCGCTTGGCGCGCGGCCGAAAGTGCGGACTCCTGCTGGCGAGCGGAGCGGCCGCTCTCGACATGTCATTGAACATCGCGCTCAATGCTATCGAGCCAAAACCACAACCGCATCTTTGCAGCATCTGCCGGCGTGTGAACATCTCCGCTCCGTTCATTCGTTAAACAGGAATTCGTTCGATGCGAACAACGCACGGCAGAAGTCCGCCCACGCCTCGAGCTCAAGATCGACGGGGGGATCCGGCATGGCGCTTCGCGCCTCGCGATACTCGCCCAGGTAGCCAATTCCTTGCCCCGCTTCCGACGCGTCCGGCGGGCGGTTGAGCACCAGCAAGTACAGGTCATGTAGCAGCGCCTTGTTCTTCACCGGCTCGCCCGACGTGCGCAGCGACAGCAATCGTTCCGCCATGTACTTGCTCTGCTCGCGGACGAAGGGCGAATTCAGCAGGAAGAGAGCCTGTGTGGCGATCGTTCTTTCGGCACGCTGCCCGGTGATTTCGCTCGGGTGGGGAAAATCGAATACGTTTAAAACTTCCAACTCGCCACCGGGCGGCTTTCGAAAGAACGGCAAGTAGATCGCACGCCGACGTACCACGCGATCTGGAATCTTACGCCCGGAATACGTCGGAAGATTTACGTTGTCGCCGATGCCGTTCACGTTGCCGGGAATCTCCAGCCCCAGCGATGGTCCGCCTCGGCCGTGATCCAGCCTGCCGCTGATCGCTAGCATGCCGTCGCGAATCGATTCCGCGGTCAATCGACGTCGATTCATTCGCCACAGCAACCGATTGTCGGGGTCAACGGTTGTAGCCGCCGAGTTGTTGCTGCTCGCCATCTGGTAGACGCTCGAAAGAACCAGCTCACGAATCAGCCCCTTGAGCGACCACTTCAAATCATTCCTAAATCGAATCGCCAGATAATCCAGCAACTCCGGGTGACTCGGCTTCTCGCCATGCACGCCAAAATAGTCGACCGACCGCACCAGTCCGGCGCCGAAAATATGCTGCCAAACCCGGTTCGCCAACACTCGCGGCGTCACCGGATTCTGTTCACTAGTAAGCCACTGGGCTAACTCGATTCGGCCACTCGCTCCCTCGGCAATCGGAGGGCTCGATTCCTCGCAAATTGCCGAGAGAAATCCGCGCGGCACCATTTCGCCAGGCGTTTTGAAGTTGCCCCGGACGTAAATCGGGGCATCGTGCGGCTCCGCCACGTCTTGCACCGACATGGCCTGCGTAAAGGTCGGCCGATCGTACTCCAGCAACTGCAGCCGGGTGACCAGGTCGGTCAATTGCTCGTCGAGTTCGCGCACGCGGGGGTTGTCGGAAGTCGCTCGATCGCCGCTGTACAGTTGGACGGAAAAATTCGTTTCGCCACCGCCCTTTTTCATCTCGACCGCGTGGGAGTTGTTGATCCCGCCGCCGCGCCAGCCCGGAAAAACCCCGGCCCCATGCACGCGAAGTTGGGTGTGCGCCTGAGATCCTATTGCGCTGCCGCCTTGATAGGAGTTGAAGTCCTCGCCGAACACTTCCTCGTTGCTCTTTGCGTCGGTCACTTTCAAATTGTCGAAGGCGCCCCCAAACCGGGCGGTCCCCAACGGATAAGCAACCACGTGAATCGTCACATCTCCCGTTCCATCGCCGTCGTACTCAAATGACTGTTCGTGCAGCTCTTGTGCATTCGGCCGACCCAACCACTCCCCTGGGTGGCAGACGTGATTGACGAGTAACGTTCCATCCTTACGCAGTACCTGAACGAGGATTCCATCATCCTGCGTCGTCGCCTGCGACGGCACGCTCCACACCGTTGGTCCCGCGGCGAACGACACTCGGTATCGACGCCCCGCCAAGTTCGCCGCAATCGGCGTCTCGAGCGTAATCGCATTCCCCGAGTTGCTCACCACTTTCTCGACGGGCTGCCCCGAGGCATTGTCGTCTCCGAGTGCTCGCCGTTTCGCCTCAAGTTCCGTGCGCTGCGCCTTCAGATCGGCCAATGTATTCTCGTACTTTGTCGCTTGCTGATCATCACTCGGCAGATTGGGAAGCGGTCGCGTTACGATCTGGCTCCACACGCCGGGGCCGTCGTAACGCGTGGTCAGCGTGCTATGAAAAATGCCGGCCAGCGCGTAATAGTCGCGGGTCGGGATCGGATCAAATTTATGATCGTGGCAGCGAGCGCAGCGTATCGACATCCCCAGAAACGTGCGTCCGATCTTATCAATTTGATGGTCCACCACGTCGGCATCGAGCTGCTGCTTGACGTAGTTCTGTAGCGCCCAAGGCCCGATCGAAAGATAACCCGTGGCGATCATCTGTTCTCGCTGTTGGAGCACCGAATCATATGGAAGCAGGTCGCCGGCAATCTGTTCCAGGATAAACCGGTCAAAAGGCTTATCGTTGTTGAACGCATCGATGACGTAGTCGCGGTACCTCCAGGCGCTATGTACGACCACGTCGCCCTGAACGTCCGCCAAATCTGCATAGCAGCTCAGATCGAACCAATGCCGCGCCCAATGCTCGCCGAATGCAGGCGACGCGAGCAAGCGATCGACCACTTTTTCGTAGGCGCCCGCCGAGGAATCGGCGACGAATGCGTCGATCTCTCCCGGTGTCGGAGGCAGGCCGGTCAAGTCGTACGTCACTCGCCTCAGCAGCGTATAACGGTCGGCGGCGCCGGCCGGCGCAAGCCCGGCCGTCTCAAGCTTCGCAAGAACGAATTGGTCGACCACGCCCCGCGGCCAGGTCGAATTCTTCTCCGGCGGAATGTCGGGGCGCTGAAGCGGTTGAAGAACCCATAGCTCCTCGCGCCCGGCCGCCGTTGGTGTTTCGCGCGGGGCCGCGTCGTCTTCGGGCGCCTCGCGTGGATCGGGAGCGCCCATTTCGATCCAGCGGCGAAAATCGGCGATTACATCGTCCGGTAACTTGCCGTCCGGCGGCATGTCATAAAACTCGCCCGTATAGTTAATTGCCTGAAGCAAGTAGCTTTCGTCGGCATTTCCTGGCTGAACGGCCGGCCCCGAGTCGCCCCCCGCCTGGGTCGCCCGGCGATCATCGAGCCGTAAGCCCCCTTGGATTGTCTCGGCGGCTATCGAATGGCATTTGTAGCACCGCTCAACCAAGACTGGACGAATCTGTCGCTCAAAAAAATCAATCCCTTTTGGATCAATCGTCGGGGACTGGGTTTGGTCTTCGGCCGTCGAGGCTACCGCCCCTGCAAGAACCACCAGCGCGCATGCCCCTACGACCATATGACCAGCCCAATTAGATAGTCGGTTGAAGCTCATCCGAACGTGGTACTTTCGCTGCGGCGCTAATTCATCGAAGGCGGTTCGCGAAGCTCTTCCAGCAGACTGCTGTATGCCGTGCGGATATGGGCTCGCATTTCGTCCTGCGCCGCCTCCACGTCACCGGCGACAAGTGTCCTATACATTCTCGCGTGAGACGCGTTCGTCTCTTCACGACGTTGCGCCGACCACCGGATTCGGCCCAAGTGAGGAATTAGTTCTTCTAACAATACCCGCAGCATGGACGTCATCACCGTATTACCGGATAGCCTGCCGATTTCCAGATGGAATTGGATGTCCAAATCGACATATTCTGTCTCGGGAGCCTGCTCCGTTACCGGAATAGCCGCCATTTCCTCGAGGATCTGGCGAAGACGAAAAAGGTCGGGCAATTCCCGCCGCCGAGATGCTCGTGCGATCGTGCTCAACTCCAGGACTTCGCGCATATCCAAAACGTGAAATAGGTTCTGATCCTGCGCAGCCATAAGTTCCCTCAAGTTCTTGCTCATGTGCTTTGCGACTGCCTGCGGCTGAGCATCGCCAGGCGATTGCACGATCGCTCCCACGCGAGGAAGCACTTTCACCAGGCCTTTACCTTGAGCATCAAGCAGTGCGTCGCGGACGGTTCCGGTCTTGACGCCGAATCGCACAGCCAGTTCCCGAATCGGCGGTAACCGTTCTCCCGGGCGCAAGCTGTTGGCCACGATGAATTGGCCGACTAAATCCACAACGTCGGCGGCGCTACAGGGAACTATTGTCAAAGTGGCCGCTGTCATTCAATTTTCTCCGCGTGCATTTCGTTCGAGCATCCGGCTGCTCCAGACCGAGATCCTGCAAGCCACGACATACGTCCGACGTACCGTGACTGGCGTTATTTTATGATTATCAGACGGCTTTGTCAACCAACACACTGATAACCACTGGGGAAGACTCTGCCGAAATACCTCGGCACACGACGGCAACTCCAGACGCCATGGCGATAAAATATTCCAGTTTTTTTCATATACCTATGGACAATCAGTATTTTACTGATGATAATCACGACGGCACCAGGGGGCGCATTGTATTGCTAGTCTTGGGATTTCACGGCTTGCGGGAGTAGCGCGTTTCAGCGTCCTGTCCATGCATGGGGGGTTCTCGTTATCTGCTTCATCGCGTGTAACGCAACGTCTGCTGAATAGTCTCATTTTCTTGTCGATTCGGAAACTCTTGCCTTGGAGAGGAATGGGTCTCATGACCAAGCAACCTAGACATCGACTCGGTGCATTGAGCTTTGTGCTGTTTGCGGTCGCCGCGATTGGCGGCTGGGACACCGCGGCTTTCGCGATGGAGATTTTTTCGGAAGATTTCAACGGCTTTACCGCCCCGGCAGGGAATTTCAACGGCGGTCAATTAGATTCTACTCACCCGGTAGCGTTCAGCGGCGACCTACCCGACTGGGCAAAAGCAGGCGGCGGCGCCGTGCACATCGTGGATCACGCAAATCTTTTTCTCCCGCCCTCCGACCCCTCCATCATGTTTTGGCAAAACAACGTCATCACCCTCGATACGGCGGCAGCGGGCTCTAACATCAGCGGCGCCACTTACACGGTCAATTTTGTGGCAAGCCCCGCGGCGTATGGCGTCGCCGGCCAGGCAACGCAGGCGGGGGATGAACTGCTGATCGAAATGCTCCGCGGGGACGACTCGGTGCTCGCCAGCCACGTCTACGAACCCGGTGCTTGGGCGGGCGACATGAGCTTTGTGCCCGACAGCTTTCAATATCAGGGCGATGGCAGCGGCGACATCCGTCTCCGCGTCGGCCCGAACGGTCCCTTGAATTCCGGCCGATTCGAAGGGGCAATCGATGACATTACGATCACCAATGGCGGCCAGATCTTCGCCGAAGATTTCTCTAACATGCCCGCCGTGACGGTTCAATTTGCTGCGCAATTCCAATCGGGGAGAGACTTGGGCTTTAACGGCAACATCGACGGCTGGACGGAGTCGGGCGAGGGCGCTGCGCATGTGGCGTTCGGTCAGCCCGGCGGTCCCGCCACCGGCGTGCAAGACTTCGCGGTCCTGGTTTGGGCGGACAACGTGATTACCCTCAACGTTCCGATCGCGGGGTCGAACACAGCCGGCCAAGTCTATCAAGTCGATTTTGATGCCAGCCCCGCCGTTTATCAGGCGGCCGTCCAGGCGACCACGGCCGCAGATGGACTGCTCGTCGAGGTGCTTCGCGGCAACGACAGCGTATTGGCCAGTCACACCGTGATGCCGGGGGATTGGGCAGGAGCGATCGACTTGTTGCCGGCGGGCTTTACCTATGTCGGCGACGGCAGTGGGGATGTCCGGGTGCGCGTCGGTCCGTCGAATTTTCAGAGCGGCCGCTTCGGCGGAGCGATCGACAACTTGACCGTTTCGGTCGTTCCCGAGCCGGGTAGCGTGGTCCTGGCAGCGCTGGCCTTCGCGCTTGCGCTCGCCAGCTGTCTACCGGCAAGGGCTCATTCCAACTAGTGCTCTGTCACTCTTATTCTGATGGATGGTATGCTCTTGGCAGTCGTTCA